>CAYFLK010000061.1:16938-25342 GCA_964344035.1 uncultured Pseudomonadota bacterium | reverse complement strand
ACATATCTTAGCTGTGTTGCTGGATAATCAACACTTAACTCGAACAGAGCCTTTTATAAAGAACCGGTCAATGTTTTGCGGTAGCCAAATAGCCCGGCGGAACCGCCCGTGTGCAAAAAGACCACATTCTCATTTTCACGGAAATAACCTTTGCGGATGAGGTCAATTAAACCTGCCATTCCTTTTCCGGAATACACCGGGTCCAGCAAAATACCTTCTACACGGGCCAGCAATTCCACCGCTTCAATCATGCCTGCCGTCGGTAAGCCGTAACCCGGGCCGACGTAGTCTCCGTTGGCAGCCACTGACTCCCTGGTGACACATCCGGAAACACCGAGAAAATCCGCCGTTTTTTCCGCCAACGCAAATACCTTTCCTTCCTGTGCTTCTCCTGAGATGCTGACGCAAATCCCCAATACCGGAATTCCGCTCCGTGTACCTTCCATGCCGGTGCAGAGTCCGGCTTGCGTTCCCGCGCTGCCGGTTGCGGTTATCAAATGGTCAATCCGCAAGCTGTGTTCATTGGCCTGTCCCAACAGCTCCATCGCGCAGTTTACATAACCGAGCGCGCCGACCGGGTTCGAGCCGCCTCCCGGGATTATGTAGGGCTTTCCACCGCTGTTCCGCACTTCCTCGGCCACTTCTTGCATCGCCGCGTCCATGTTTGTTCCGACGGGAACCGTGCGGATGTTTGCCCCGAAAAGCCGGTCGAGCAAAACATTCCCGCTTTCCAGGTATTCCGGATCGTCGCACCCGGTCCGGTGTTCCAGTAATACCTCGCAACGCAGTCCCAACTTTGTGGTAATAGCGGCTGTTTGCCGGACATGGTTGGACTGTGTCGCACCATGAGTGATTACAGTGTCTGCTTTCTTTTGTCGTGCTTCGCCCATCAAAAATTCGAGTTTGCGGGTTTTGTTGCCTCCGGTGGCCAGCCCGGTGCAGTCGTCCCGTTTGACAAATAGATTGGGGCCGCCGAGCAGTTTGCTTAAATTTTCAAGAGGCTCCAGGGGAGTCGGCAAATGCGCGAAATGAAGGCGCGGAAATCTTGACAAGTGCATTTTCAGGTACTGAGTTAGGGAGGTTGAGACACAACATTCGAGAGTGATAATTTATTGTCTTGATCAGGATTCTCAAGTTTTCCTTTCCTTCCACAACAAATTCTCAAACAGTATGTCTGTTGAAAGATAGACGTACATCAAGGACGAACATCGCCAGTTGGCAGGTTTGTGTTTTGAAGTGCTAAATATCAATTCCTGGAACATAAGGAGGATCCGGATGCGGCATATCGGGATTTATGGTTTGAAGGGAAGCGCATTGTTTTACTCCAAACTCGTAGATGTCTGTGGTAGATTAAGCTTTATATTTTCTCCGTCTATTTGTAAGCCTGAAACAAATTTCAACTTCAACCTTTTACCGGAACCAAAAATGGGTAAACGAACCGAAGCGATTTTAGAAAAGCACCGCAAACATCTGTGGTCATCACACCTGCTTTATTACCGGGAACCTCTTCCACTCGATCACGGCGAAGGGCTGCATGTCTGGGATGTGGAAGGCAACCGCTACCTGGATTTTTTCGGCGGGATCCTCACCACCAGCGTCGGTCACAATCACCCGAAGGTAGTGGAAAGAGTGCGCGAACAGGTCGGCAAACTGATCCACACTTCCACCCTCTATCCGCATCAAAACCATTCCGACCTCGGCGAAAAGCTGGCGGAGATCACTCCCGGGAATTTGAGCACGTCGTATTTCACAAATTCCGGGACTGAAGCGGATGAACTTGCTCTGATGACCGCCAGGGCGTACACCGGAAACTACGACATCATCGCCATGCGTCACGGCTACAGCGGAAATTCCGCTGTAGGGAAAACACTGACCGCGCATTCCGCGTGGCGTTTTGAAGCAAATATCGTCCCTGGCATCAAACACGCGATCAACCCCTATTGTTACCGCTGCCCGATGAAAAAGAACTACCCCTCGTGTGATGTCGCTTGCGCCCAGGATGTGGAGGAACTGATCAAATCATGCACCAGCGGACGCGTCGCCGGGATGCTGGTTGAACCGATTCAAGGTGTGGGTGGTTTCATCACTCCGCCCCCGGAATATTTCTCGATTGTGGCGGAAATCATCCGGGACCACGGAGGACTTTTCATCTCCGATGAAGTTCAGACCGGGTTCGGACGAACCGGCGGCAAATGGTTCGGCATTGAACATTCCGGCGTTGATCCCGAAATCATGACCATGGCCAAGGGCATCGCCAACGGTTTTCCGATGGGGTGCACCATTACCACCGAAGCGATCTCGAAGGAACTGGAAGGTAAAGGCCTGCTTCTTTCCACCTTTGGAGGAAACCCTGTTTCCACCGTGGCTTCCCTTGCCACCATCGAGGCGCTTGAAGAAGAAGGTGACCCGGTGCATGTGGCGTCAGTCGGCAGCCGCTTCCGGGACGGGCTGGAGATGTTGCGGGAAAAATACCAGGTGATAGGCGATGTCCGCGGCCGGGGGTTGATGCAGGGACTGGAACTGGTCAAGGACCGGTCAACGAGGGAACCGGCGCCGGAAGCGGTGATGGAGCTTTTCGAGGAATCAAAACAGCGCGGGCTGCTGCTTGGCAAAGGAGGCATGTATGGAAACGTCGTCCGCATTTCCCCGTCCCTCACGGCAACTGAAGATCATATCGACCTCGCGCTGGATCTGCTCGACCAGTCATTTAGTGCCATGAGCTGACACGTGTATAAATGGGGGGCAAATCCAGTGTGTCCTGCACCCCGATAACGAGTCGTTCGAGAGGCATCTTTTCCTGATAATACCCCTCCCCCGGATTCGATTATCCGGAAAATCCGCCCCTCAACTCGGGGTTATGTGAGGAAATGAAAATGAGAATGCTGGAAGACGTGATTCTGAAACAATCAACAGAGATCAGAACAACATCGGAAAAAATTTTTGGGTTTTTCTCTAACCTAGTTGATGATGAAAGTTATCGTGCATGGCATTCCGATGACCATGTTGCTCTACGCTGGCTGAAAGGATCTCCATGGCAAAAGGGTTCTGTCATCTATGCAGAAGAATATATTGATGGTGAATTGCACAAGTTGACGTTCATTGTCACGAGGGTAGTGCCTAACAGAGAGATTGAATATGTCCCCGTTTCTAGATTTCGCAGGAGGTATGCCCCGAAGTATACCTTTTCTGTAGAGTCCAAGGATGCCAGTTGCGTTTTCACTGCTACTGTACATACTCGAATTCCACTACTGCTCAGGCTTATAGCAAAGAAAAAGGTTGAGCGTGGTCTTTCAAGTGTCATGAAGCATATGAAGGAAGAAGGAGAGAATATGAAGAAGATACTTGAGAGCGAAAAGTGAATCACGTAACAAATCACTTCACTGGATTTTTACTCCACTGCGCTCCCTAGAAACCAGTGAGTTTAACCGTTAGGCCAACAAAATTAACGCAACAGCACTTGAATATCATGTATACCATGCTATCATGTTATAATGATTGAGTCGTTCAAGGATCAAGCAACAGAAGACATCTTCTATGGTATCAACTCCAAGGCAGCCAGAAATATTTGCCCACAATCACTTTGGAAAATAGCATCACGAAAATTAGATCAACTTGTTTCTGTTCAATTTTTAGGGGAGTTAAATGTGCCTCCCGGAAATCGTTTTGAAAGCCTGTCAGGAGATAGAAAAACTGAATACAGTATCCGGATAAATGAACAGTATCTAATTTGTTTTAAGTGGGGAAATCAGGTCCATTTAACGTAGAAGTAACAGATTATCATTAGAGGCGTATAATGGTTCGTATCCCAACACACAGGCAGCCAGCTCATCCAGGAGAAATGCTCCGAGAAGAATTTCTTGAGCCAATGCATATAAGTCAACGTGAATTGGCAAATGCTATCCATGTCCCCTATCAACGCGTTAATGAACTGGTCAATCAAAAGCGTGGCGTTTCTCCTAGTACAGCTTTGCGGCTCTCAAAGTTTTTCGGTGTTTCTGCTGATTTCTGGCTTAATCTGCAAATTCGGTGGGATCTTTATAGAGCACAGGCCAATGAGGGTAAGGAACTTGAATCGATTGCGGATTTCCATCACTTACAAAAAATAGCCTAACGAATAAGGTTAGATTGTGTGAGGGACGAACCACAATCTAACCTTATTCGTTAGGCCTGTTAGCAGTGGCGTTGGGCAATGAGGATTCAATATGAATTGAGGGCTTGCTCCGAGCCCTTGATACAGCTTCATTGACATCACTGCGCTGATTCCTTCCTCCCCCCCTTGCAAATCTCGTTGTTTGTTTTAGACAAAGCTCAAATGTGCTCTGCCAATGCTGACTGTGATCAGGCAGGCGAGGTATATACATAATAACTTATGCTTATGTCGAAAGACTGATTTTCTTTGTGGAGGTCATATAAAGGAATCACGTTTTTTATTGACAAAATCAAAGTTCTGTGTATGCTGACTCTTGCAGAGTTCAAGTGTCGGGGGTTTGGTCTCTGTTTTTTCATCACAGCACGGATCCTTCCACTGACGGCGCAACTCTGCGTTTTCCTGTTTTCCTCTTATTGACGAGACCTGATTTTCGTCAATTCCCATCCACTTCTTCCCCTGAAACAGGTTTCTGTTTGGGGTTTTTCAACATCAGGAAAGGAAAATATGAGTGAAAGCGCGACTGGGACGCATGATCACTGGATCGTGTATCCGATAGGAAGCAAACCGGAATGGCCTACTGCCATTCTGCTGGGGATTCAGCAATACCTGACCATGTTCGGGGCCACGGTGTTGATTCCGTTCATTGTTGGGGGTGCCATGAAGCTGCCCCCGGAACAGATGGCATTGCTGATTTCAACCATTTTTTTCACCTCGGGGATTTGCACGCTGATTCAGCAATCTCCATTAGGAAACCGGTTGCCGGTGATCCAGGGTGGGACCTTTTCCTTTTTAGGCCCAACCTTTGCCATCATCGGCATGGTTGCCGCGAAAGGGGCAACAGGAGATCTTCCGCTGTGGCAGATTCAGATCCAGGAAGTTGCCGGCGCCATCATGATTGCTTCGGTGGTGGAAATAGTGCTCGGGTACACGGGCATCATGGGACATGTGAAAAAACTGATCAGCCCGATTGTGATTGGACCGACCATTGCGATGATCGGCTTGGCGCTGTTCAACATCGGGGCGCCATGGATGGCGGGGAACTGGATCATTTCCATCATCACCCTCCTGGCATTGATTGTTTATTCCCAGGTGTTGTCCTATAAATCAAATTTCTTCATGCTGTTTCCGGTGCTGCTCGCCATTGCCACCGGATGGATAGTCGCCCTGCTTGGAACGGTAACCGGACTCATTCCGCCGACAAACGCGGCCTATCTGAAGACCGATCTGATCGCCAGCGCGGCATGGTTCAGTTTCATGCCCATGGTTCCATTCAAGTGGGGGCTCCCTGATTTTGCCAGCACCACGCTGTGGGCAGGGGCATTCGGCATGCTGGCGGGTTACCTTGCCTCAATGATTGAATCGATCGGGGATTATTATGCCTGCGCCCGTATTTCAGAGGCGCCGGTTCCAACCGGCCGCATGATTTCCAGGGGGCTTGGCGCTGAAGGTCTGGGATGCCTCGTAGCCGGGATCCTGCAGACGTGCAACGGCACCACTACTTATTCCGAGAACATCGGATCGATCGGGCTGACCAAGGTGGCCAGCAGGAGGGTGGTGCGCATGGGCGCAGTAGTGATGCTGATAATTCCTATTGTAGGTAAGTTCGGCGCCATATTGGCAACCCTTCCACAACCGGTGGTGGGCGCCATGTTTGTCGGACTCTTCGGCATGATCGCTTCGGTCGGGCTGTCCAACCTGCAGATGGTCAATCTGAACAATTCACGAAACTTGTTCATCATCGGCATCTCGTTTTTTGCCGGGTTGTCTGTGCCCTACCATTTCAATCCAATGCTCTCTGCTAATGCGGTACCGATAGCATGGGCGGATTATGGCCAGTTTTGGGAAGTCGTCGGGAACATATTCCAGGCCATCCTGACCACCGGCATGGCTGTCACCGCGATTACCGGCATCGTGCTGGATAACCTCCTGCCCGGTGCTACAACCGCTGAACGGAGGCTGGAAGTGTGGGAAAAAGATGCATCAGAAGAAGCATGGGAAAAGGCTGAATCTGAATGGTCCGCCATGGCGGAAGGTGAAATGAGACCTGTCTAAACCTTCTATCTGAACCTATTTATACGGGGAAACTCCACGGTTTCCCCGTCCGGATTCACATCTAAATCAAGGTGGGTAAATCAAGGTGAACCTTGGACGTTAACGCGCGCCCGCACTTGAAACATTGCATGATCCCCGGCTTGTGATTAAACCCGTCCAATACCTACTTTACGCACTGATTCTGGCCACGGGGATGGTGGCAATGTATACCATCCTCAATGCGGGGAACCCCGAAAGCATGCTGCGTCCGTTTTTCCCCGATCCCTCCTCAGATGTATATGTCGCCCTCTTTTCCTCATTCGTGGTGTTTGTGCTGGGGTTCATCGTTTTTTATAACAAGGACCGGGAAGGATTCCGGTATTTGATTGAAATGAACAGCAGCAAAATCGAGGCATTGAAAAAGAGCGGGATGAAGGACCAGGAGATTGCCGATGAAATTTTACATGCCATGGGCAGCACTCATGGTTTCAGGCACAAGATGGCAAAGAAGAAACTGGCTTTCTATCTCTCTGAAATCCAGTGATTTGTTTGAAAATGCCATTGAACAAAGCCTCAAATATGTTCTTTCTTACATAAGGGGCGCCCAGAAGGATGCAAGCAAACCTGGTAGATCAGCAGTGGCTTATCATAGCCATAATCTTTTTCGGCATCATCGCCTACATTGCGTGGCGCCGATGGAGAGAACGCCAGTGGATCAAGAAACGATTTGGAAATGAACGGGTTCATGCCATAAGTTTTGGCATCGGCTATTATGGCAGAGCATCCGATGATGGAATCCCGAGACGTTGCAGGGGGTTTCTGATTCTCTTTTCAGACCGCCTTTTTTTTCGCAGTCACTCAGAAAAGCTGGAAATAACCATAACCGGTGATTCCATCACGCGGATTCACCATGGTTATCAGCACAAGGGAGTTGACCTGCATCAATCCGTGATGAAAATCGATTTTCGAATGGATGATCAGGTGGAAGACACTGTTGCCTTCAAAGTCCCCTATCCTCCGCAGTGGATGCGTATGATTGAATACACCCTCCTGGGAAACAATGGAATAAAAGCCGCGGAACAGGTTTCCTGACCATTGAATGCCCTCTTCAGCAACAAGCAACAGGGAGCGGATGGTCATGCAAGCCGCAAACTCCGCACTCAGCTGATTATTGTTTGCAGCAGGTCAGTATTTAGTACGGACGAAGAGTTGTAAGCGGGTGAAAGGCATGAGTCAGGGGGAGCCTTGAGTGGCTCCCTCCAAGTCGTAATTAGAGATTGGTCATTGCTTCATAAATTCGGTGCGTCCAGGCACCTTTCGGGGATTTCGATATCACCGGGGTCGAATCGGAAGCAAGCAGGATTTTGACGGTCCGCTGATAGTCCGCGGGTTCGAGGTAACCAATGCCGAGATTTTGATCGGCGGCCGAAACCAGCTTGTTGATTTCGCGCATCATTCGGCGCTGGTGTTTCTCGGTCTGCGCCCCTGTATCGTCGTTTTCGAGGACAATGTCCGCGGCTGCGTCCGGATTCTGCCCGGCATACTCCCAGCCTTTCACGGAAGCCAGGAGAAAACGGGCGATTTTGTTGACAAATGCCGCATCATTCAGCTTGTCTTCCAGCACGTACAATCCATCCTCCAGCGTGGCGACTCCCTGATCTTCATACTTGTAGACAGTCAGGTCCGCGGGACTGAGCCCCGCATCGACAACCTGCCAGTACTCGTTGTAGGTCATCGTGGAGATGCAATGCGCCTGTTTCTGCAGGATCGGATCGACGTTGAAACCCTGTTTCAGTACCGTCACTCCGTTTGAACCTCCCTTGGTGGGGATCCCCAGTTGACTCATCCAGCTGAGAAAGGGGTATTCATTACCATAAAACCAGACCCCGAGGGTTTTCCCGCGGAAATCACCGGGAGATTTGATGCCGCTGTCATTACGGCAGGTGAGCATCATTCCGGAACGCTTGAAGACCTGGGCGATATTGACCAGGGGCAAGCCTTTTTCACGGGATGCGAGCGCGGAGGGCATCCAGTCGATGATCACATCGGCGCCTCCACCGGCAATCACCTGCGGGGGGGCGATGTCCGGACCTCCCGGTTTGATGGTGACATCAAGTCCGACTTCATCATAGAAGCCTTTGTCCTTGGCCACGAAGTAGCCGGCGAACTGGGCTTGGGTCACCCATTTCAGCTGCAAGGTGACCTTGTCCGCGGCTTGAACGG
>CAYFLK010000061.1:0-16895 GCA_964344035.1 uncultured Pseudomonadota bacterium | reverse complement strand
AGGCCAAGCACCGAAAATATCAGGATTTTTTTCATTCGATTCTCCTGCTGATGTTGATGTAAGCCGGGACAGCAGGGCCGGGAACAGGGAAACGTTCCAGAACCGTGTCCTAGCGGTTGCGAAAAGACGGGTGCCACCCGGTAAAACGTCGTTCGCAAAGAGCGATCAACGCATAGAACAGCGAACCCGCCAGTGCTGCCACCGTGATGGTTGCCCACACGATGTCAACATTCATACGGCCCACCTCGGTGGAAATGCGGAATCCCATTCCCACAATCGGGGTACCGAAAAACTCTGCCACAATTGCCCCGATGAGGGCCAATGTGGAATTGATCTTGAGCGCATTGAAAATAAACGGAAGTGCGTTGTGCAGCCGGAGCAGCAACAGGTTCTGCCAATAACCCGCGGCATAGGAATGCATCAGGTCCCGTTCGATGCGACCTGTTGAAGCCAGTCCGGTGATGGTGTTCACCAGCATGGGAAAGAAAGTCATGATAACTACCAACGCGGCCTTGGACTGCCAGTCGAAGCCGAACCACATGACCATGATGGGAGCGATGCCGACAATCGGCAGGGCGCTGACCAGGTTGCCGAGGGGAAGCAGTCCGTGTTGCAGAAAAGGGACGCGGTCGACCATCACCGCCACCGCGAATCCAAGTCCGCAGCCCATCAGGTATCCCGACAGCACCGCTTTCAGGAAGGTCTGTTGAAAATCAGCCCAGAGCATTGACGTTGAGTGGGCGAACGCAAGGGCAATCAAAGAAGGCGAGGGCAGCAGCACCTGTGGGACAGCGAAACCGAGTGTGAGTATTTCCCAAAGATAGATCAATGCCGAACCAAAGAGCAGGGGTACAAGCAGGTTTACCGTCATTCCCGTGATTGGCCACAGACGGTTGTCCATTGCAGACCACATCCCCATGATCTCCCAGATCAGCAGCAGCATCCCCATCACATAAAGCCACATTCCCCAACCCGTGATTTCATCAGGGAAGCGATGTACCAAGATCAAGGTGGCGGCGCATCCGCTTAGTGTCCCCACAAACAAAATGATGCTGGAAACTGCCTGATCCCGGGGGGATATCTTTAATAAATCGAGAAATGTAAAAACGACCGGGATGAACGTGAGGAGTAGAACCCAATTCGTTGTATACATCCAGTCTCCCGAAAACATAGCCTGTAGCGTAAACAGCAAGAGAAACACCATGCCTGGTTTGAACATATGCGATTTGCCATTGCTGTTTTCCGCCCTTGCCATCCCGGGATTCATACCAGCCGGCCGCCCATCGATTTCACAATCGCGCGCTCCAAAACGGACATCAGGAACACCAGCGTCCCGGCAAGCAGGGACGCGACGATCAGGGCGCTCCAGATCTGCACAGTTTGACCATAATAAGACCCGGTGAGCAACCTTGCTCCCAGTCCCGCCCGAGCGCCCGCGGGTAACTCCCCGACAATGGCGCCGACTAGGCTGATAGCAATCGATACCTTGAAACTGGCAAAAAGAAACGGGGTGGATGCCGGCCAGCGTAATTTGCGGAATGTCTGATTACGTGACGCGTGATATGTTTTCATCAGGTCAAGATGGATCGGATCGGGGGAACGTAAACCCTTCACCATGCCGATTGTCACGGGGAAAAAACAGAGATAGGCTGAAATGCTGGCCTTAGGCAGCAGGCCGGTCAAGCCGATGGCGCCGAAGACGACAATAATCATCGGCGCGATGGCAAGAATCGGAATTGTTTGGGAGGCAATCACCCAGGGCATCACGCTTTTGTCCAGAGTTGGTATGTGTACAATTCCGACCGCAAGGAGGATGCCGAGGGTCGCCCCAAAAGCAAACCCGACCAGTGTTGAAGAAATAGTGACCCAGCTGTGATAAACAAGGCTGCGCTTGGAAGTAACTTTGCGGCCGAAAATCGATTTGTTCATGTCCGCGGCAATCTGATGCGGCGCGGGCAGTATCGGACGATCCATGGACCAGGCATCATCAACCAGCTTGGTTAAAGTCCATTGCGTATTTTGCCGCTGGTATCGATCTTTCAATAAGGGAGCATTCAGGTAAACCGCCCCGATGTACCATGCGATCAGGATCACTACCACTACCGTTGAAACCGACAAAAAAGTAGAAGTCCGGAATCGCGACATCATCACGAGACCCCAACGTTTACTATTTACGAATTTGTCAATCATAGCTGTGACCAGCGCGCAGTCCCTCCCGAATCCGGTGGGAGAGATTCAGAAATTCCGGGGTATCACGGACCTCGAGACCGCGGTCCGCGGGCAAATCGCTTTTGATGCTGTCGATGATTTCCCCCGGCCTGGGGGACATGACGATTATGCGTGTGGAAAGGTACGCGGCTTCCGGAATTGAGTGAGTGACAAACACCACGGTTTTCCCAGTTTTCTCCCAGAGACGCAAAAAATGCTCGTTCAATTGGTCCCTCACGATTTCATCCAGCGCCCCGAAGGGTTCGTCCATCAGCATCAAATCCGGGTTGAATGTAAGAGCCCTGGCGATTGAAACACGCTGCTGCATTCCTCCAGAAAGCTGCCAGGGAAATTTCATTTCGAAACCCATGAGATTGACCATCGCCAAGGTTTCTCGTGCCCTGCGTTTCTGTTCATCCGCGGGGACCCCCATAATTTCCAGGGGCAATTTGAGGTTTCCTTCAACAGTTCGCCATGGATACAGGGCCGGGGACTGAAAAACGTAACCATAAGCACGGCTAAGCCTTGCCTGCTCAGGGGTGACGCCGTTAACTTTTATGGTGCCGCCTGTCGGCTGTTCCAGGTCGGCAATCACTCTCAGAAGGGTGGTTTTACCGCAGCCGGATGGACCGATGAGGGAGATGAAATCACCCTTGTGAATTTCAAGGTTGATGCCTGAAAGAGCGTGAACCGGACCATCCGCGGTCTGAAAAACCATGTCCAGATCCCGCGCCATGACCGCATGTTCTTTTACTGTATTGCTCGAATCAGCCTCAATCCCTGTACCGGGGGTTAAGCTGGAAATTTCCTGCAAATGTTTGTTTCAGTGGTTTGTGATAAAAAATGGCGGAATTGGGCGGGTATGTTTGTTTCGGTTTTCCTCCCTGCAGCCCGGCAGCGCTTAATCTACATTGTGCCCTGCCTGACTGCATGTCCGTGTTTCAGTTTCGTTCTACAGCGGCAGGCGCCAGCGCTGAGCTTCGTTTTTCTACCGCATCATAATATGATGCAAAGCAGGGCCGTTCGATGTAACGTCCTGTGCCCCTTTCGGTTCGTACGTCTCCGTCCAGGTAGACCACTTTCCCCTGACTGACGGTGACGACATTTATGCCTTTCACTTCCATCCCCTCGAAGATGTTGAAATCAACGTTCTGGTGATGGGTTTTCGCTGAAATGTTGCGGGTTCTTTCCGGGTCCCAGACCACCAGGTCGGCATCGCTTCCCACGCTGATGTGCCCTTTGCGCGGGTATATATTAAAAATCTTGGCCGCGTTGGCGGATGTTGCACTGACAAACTCGTTCTGCGTCAGGCGCCCGTTGTTTACCCCGTTGGTCCAAAGCACGTGCATGCGGTCTTCAACTCCTCCGGTGCCGTTGGGGATTTTTGTGAAATCGTCCTTGCCCATCGCTTTCTGGTCAGCGCAGAAGCAGCAGTGGTCTGTGGCAGTGGTCTGCAAGTCTCCCGACTGCAGCCCGCGCCAGAGGGCTTCCTTGTTGCCTTTCGGTCTGAACGGAGGGCTCATCACGTGTGCGGCGGCATATTCGAAATCCGGGTGGCGGTATACGCTGTCGTCTACAATCAGGTGACCGGTCAGCACTTCTCCGAACACCCGCTGTCCCTCGCGGCGCGCCCGCGCGATCTCGTTCAGGGAATGAGCGCATGAAGTGTGTACGATATACACCGGGGTTTCCAGCACTTGAGCGAAGCGGATGATGCGGTTTGCCGCCTCACCCTCGACCTCCGGTGGACGCGAGAGGGGGTGTCCTTCCGGTCCGGTGATGCCGCGCTTAAGCATTTCCTGCTGCAGGTGCGCCACCAGTTCTCCGCTTTCCGCGTGCACGGTGCACAAGGCGCCAAGTTCACGCGCGCGGGTGAAACTGTTCACCAACGTCTCGTCTTCCGCCATAATTGCACCTTTGTAGGCCATGAAGTGTTTGAAGCTGTTCACTCCATACTCACGGCAAAGCGTGCCCATTGCTTCATGCACAGTCTCATCCCACCAAGTGATGGCAACATGGAAGCTGTAATCCGCTGCGGATTTCTCCGCCCATCCGCGCCATTTATGGTACGCTTCCATCACAGGTTCTTGCGGGTTGGGAATGACAAAATCGATGATCATGGTGGTGCCCCCGACCAATCCGGCAGTGGTCCCGGAGAAAAAATCATCGGAGGCCACTGTGCCCATGAACGGAAGCTGCATGTGCGTGTGCGGGTCAATGCCTCCGGGCATGACCAGGCAGCCTCCGGCGTCAACTGTTTCCGTGTTGGTGGCGCCTGAATCGTTGATGTCTTCACTTACTGCTTTGATGACACCATCTTCACAGTAGACATCCGCCCTGAAACTTTGGTCCGAGTTTACCACGGTCCCGCCTTTGATCAGAATTCCCATATTCTCTCCTTGTTTGGGTGTTTCTTTGTGTTCATTCTCAGGCCGAGCCCAAAGGGTTCAGCTTTCGATCATTCCTGCCATTTTGAGTCAAACTGCCGTTGTTCACGGGTTCAAGTTAAAATGCCGGTTATTCGGTTTCAGAAATTCGCATTGGGTTGTTGGGGTGGGTGGTCCAGTTCTGATAGACAGTGCCGGGGTCCACTCTGGCCATGGTGATGCAGTTCGGTACGGGGCAGACGAGCATGCACAGGTTACAACCAACACATTCGGAATCGATTATTTTGAAATGCCTGCCACCATTGACTTTTTCCTGCCGGATCGCCTGGTGGGAAGCGTCTTCACAGGCGATGTGGCAGAGCCCGCATTCGATGCACAAGGATTCGTCAATCCTTGCCTTGATGTCATAGTTGAGGTTGAGAAACTGCCAATCGGTGACCTTCCGCACCGCCCTGCCGCGGAAATCCTCAATGCCGGGGTATCCTTTCTCGTCCATCCAGTTGCTCAACCCTTCGATCATGTCATCAACGATTCGGAAACCGTAGTGCATGATCGCGGTGCAGACCTGAACTCCTTGTGCCCCCAACGAGATGAATTCAGCCGCATCCTTCCAATTGGAAATACCGCCAATCGCCGAGATTGGCAAGTTTTGAGTTTCCGGATCACGCGCTATTTCAGCGGTCATGTTCATGGCGATGGGCTTGACCGCCGGCCCGCAGTAACCGCCATGAGTCGCCTTTCCGTCAACACTCGGTTCCGGGCACATAGTATCAAGGTTGACGGAGATTATGGAACTGATAGTGTTTATCAAAGAAACTCCGTCGGCTCCACCGGCCTGGGCGGCGCGCGCGGGATAGCGGATATCGGTAATGTTCGGAGTCAGTTTCACCAAGCAGGGAAGGTGGGAGCTTTCTTTCACCCAGCGGGTGACCATCTCCACGTATTCCGGGACCTGTCCCACGGCTGACCCCATATCGCGTTCGGACATCCCGTGGGGGCAGCCGAAGTTAAGTTCAACGCCGTCCGCGCCGGTGTCTTCTATCTTCCTCAGCATGAACTCCCAGTCATTCTGATTGCAGGGGACCATCAGGGAGACAACCACTGCGCGGTCGGGCCATTCACGCTTGATTTGCTTGATTTCTTCAAGATTGATGTCAAGCGGTCGGTCGCTGATAAGTTCAATATTGTTGAATCCCGCCATTCGCTGCCCGTTGAGGTCCAGTCCTCCGTAACGCGATGCGGTATTGACGATGGGCGGGTCCAACCCAAGTGTTTTCCAGACTACGCCGCCCCATCCGGCCTTAAACGCCCGCTCGACATTGTAATATTTATCCGACGGAGGAGCCGATGCCACCCAGAACGGATTCGGTGATGGAATCCCCGCCACGCTGCAACTCAAGTCTGCCATGATCTGTCCTGTGAAACGCTGTTAGATTATTTTGCTTGCAGCCACTCGTGAATTGAAACGGCCGCGGTTGTTCCCTGCTCAACGGCATGCACGGTAAGGTCTTTCCCCGCAACTGTGCAATCGCCTCCGGCCCAGATGCCGGGAATTCCTGTTGCCCCGGAGGTATCGACTTCAATTCTTCCTTTGTTAATTTGTAAGTCTTCTTCCGTGCCGAAATCCACGCTGTTCAGTTTCTGTCCCAACGCGAGAAACACCACGTCCGCTTCCAGTTCCAGAAATTCCCCTTTCCCAACCAGTTTTCCAGCACCGTTCAGGCGGGTATACTCAAACACCATTCCGCGAACGTGGCCCTGATCAGTTATCCATTCGCGCGGCTGCAGCCAATTCCGGACGCGAACGTCGTTTAACTGGGCAAATTCACGTTCCACCTCTGTGGCCCCCATTTGTTTCGGACCACGGCGGTAGACAAGAGTAACGTCCTCAGCACCGAGCCGTTTGCTTTGCACTGCAATATCGATGGCCGTGCTGCCTCCGCCGATGGCGAGAACTTTTCGTCCCACCGGCAGAGATGCCGGGTTTTCCGTTTGGCGGAGTTGCTCGATGAATTCAATTGCATAATGGACCCCTTGGGGCCGAGATTCACCGAGGTCCAGTTCATTTACTGCACCGAGTCCGATGCCAAGAAACACGGCATCGAATTCCCGGCGCAGCTGGGCGAGAACCACTTCTTTTCCGAATCGGGTGTTCATGCGGGTTTCAATACCGCCCAAACCAAGGATGTATGCTGTTTCCCGCTGAGCGAACCCGGCCACTGTTTTATAGGCGGCAATTCCGTATTCATTCAGGCCGCTCAGCTTGCTTCGTGCTTCAAAAATCACGACCTGGTGCCCAAACCTTGCCAGCCGGTGGGTGCAGGCAAGGCCGGCCGGCCCCCCGCCGACAACAGCAATCCGCTTCCCCGTCTCCCGTCCTCGCTGAAAGATCTGTTCTTCTTTGCGGAACAGCCAGTCGGTGGAATACCGTTGCAGCGCGCCGATGCGGATCGGTTTGTGATCCTGGGTTTTGCGCACACAGGCTCCCTCGCAAAGCACTTCCGTGGGGCAGACCCGGGCGCACATACCGCCCATGATGTTTTGCGAGAGGATATCTCGTGCCGACCCTTTTAAGTTCGCGGTTGTGATTTTACGGATGAAACCGGGGATGTCGATTTTTGTGGGACAGGCCTCAACGCATGGAGCGTCATAGCAGAAAAGGCAGCGATGCGCCTCGGCCAATGCCTCCCGCTCGTCCATGGGAGGGTGGATGTCGGCAAAATTCCGTTCCAGCTCTGATGCGGAAAGCCTTGCCGGTTTGATATCGACGGTGCTGGTCATGAAAGTCTCCGGGCAGTTTCTCTATTATTCAAGTATGAAAAACCCTCAGCGCAATTCTACCAGGTCTTCATAATTTTCCGGTCTGCGGTCACGGAAAAACTGCCAGAGGTTGCGGATTTCCCTCACCATGTCCATGTCCATGTCATGGACAAGCAGCCCGTCGCCGTCTTCTCCCAGTTGTGCTTCCAGTTTTCCGCGCGGGTTTACGATGTAACTGGATCCGTAAAACTTGCCGATGTTCCAGGGTTCCTCGGTGCCGACACGGTTGATCGCGCCGATGTAACAGCCGTTTGCCACTGCTGATGCGGGCTGCTCCAGTTCCCAGAGGTATTGGGAAAGGCCGGCGACAGTGGCAGAAGGATTGACGATGTATTCCGCTCCGTTGAGAGCGAGGGCGCGCCATCCTTCCGGGAAATGCCGGTCATAACAAATGTAAACCCCCAGGTTGCAGTAGGCGGTTTCGAATACCGGGAAGCCGAGGTTTCCGGGTTTGAAAAAAAACTTTTCATAAAATCCGGCAACATGTGGTATGTGGGTTTTGCGGTATTTGCCGAGGTATTCACCATCAGCGTCGATCACTGCCGCGGTGTTGTAATAAACGCCGGTCATTTCTTCTTCATAAATCGGGGAGACAATGACCATGTTGTATTTCTTCGCGTATTCCTGCATCAGCCTGGTAGTCGGACCATCAGGGATTTTCTCGACGGCAGCATACCACTTAGCGTCCTGGCTCGGGCAGAAATAGGGTTGTGTGAAAACCTCCTGCATGCAAAGCACCTGCACCCCTTTCTGTCCCGCTTCTTCAATGTACGGGATGTGCGCTTCGGTCATCGCGTCCCTGATTTTTTCCGGAGTCATCGTAGTTTCACCTTTCAACGACATCTGGATCAGTCCTGCACGTACTTTCATTGCATCCTCTTTTATAAATGGGTTCAATCGGCTGGTGTATCCTGCCTGCTCTGCCGAAACAGCTTTGTTCCGGAGTTCCAAATAATCTTGACCAAACGGTCAAGATTGTTTAAACATTTGACGGCAACAAATCAAGTTTTTTTTACAGGTCCGGATAAATGGAATTCAGGAGAAGGCAGGGAAGGAAATGAAAGCGGCCAAAAAAGCACGACAGAAGAACCAGATCCGGGAAGCAAACGAACAGCGCATTCTCAAGGCGGCAGTAGATGTTTTTGCCCGTTACGGATACCGCGGGGCGACAACGGGCAGGATCGCGGAAGAGGCGGGAATCCCGAAAGCAAACCTGCATTATTATTTTCCCACCAAGGAAATCCTCTACCGGAAGGTGTTGGACGATATCTTCCGTGCATGGATGGACGCGGCTGACACTTTTGAGGTATACGAGGACCCGGTTGAGGCGCTCACACGTTACATCGAAACGAAGATGGAGTTGTCGAGAAAACGTCCTAAGGAATCGAAGATCTGGGCCACTGAAATCATCAGAGGCGCACCGGTCATTCAGCAGGAACTGGAAACCACGCTGGCTTCATGGCTGGAAACCCGTGCGGCCCGTATCGACGAGTGGTCGGATGCCGGAAAGATACAGCCGTTAAATCCACGTTTTTTGATGTACATGATCTGGGCAGTGACCCAGCATTTCGCGGATTTCGAACACCAGATCAAAACCCTGAACCGGAACAAGGATTTGTCGGAAGAACAGTTCGCAGAGGCAAAACGGCAGACAATCCGCATCATCCTCAAGGGGATCGGCGCGGAAATCTGAATCAGTGACCAGGGGAAATGATCACGTTTCTTAACCCGCTGTTGTTCAAATGAGGAAACCGTATAACGATCCCAGGGAAAAGGCCCCGACAAAGGCGAATGTAAGATATGCCAGGAAGACCGGCGACCGGGCCAAGGCCCAGACCGCCACCGCGGCAGGTATTGAACTGACGCCTCCGGCAAGCAGGAAGGCCATGCCCGCACCTGGGGCCATGCCTTGTTCGATCAAACCGCCAACCAGAGGAAGCGCTGCGTATCCGTTAAGGTATGCGGGAACTCCCACTAGGGTCGCGCTGAGCAGTGTCAGCCAGTCCTCTCCCCCGATCAGTCGGCTGACCTGCTCCGCGGGGATGTAGGTCAGCATCAGGCTTTCAAGAAAGAAGGCCAAAGTCATCCATTTCCCCAGAAAAAACAGGTTGTCCAGCGCGTTTTTGCCGAACAGGATTCGCCTGTCGTTTGAGCCCCAGAAACGCCAGACGATCTCTTTAGGGTTGCGCACAGTTGCTCCCCCGCATCCCCCATCACCAACCCCTTCACGCAGGGGAGAGGAGAAGGCGCCGCCACGCATCAACGCCAAAGTGCCGTAACCGCCGAGCAGGCCCACCGAGACCGCGGCAAAAGTCTTGAACAGCGCGAAAGGCATCCCTAGCGTTCCGGCGGTGAGAAAAAACATTGAGGGGTCCATCAATGGGGAGGCAAGCCAGAATGCCATCACCGGTGGAAGCGGCACTCCCATCGCCAGAAGCGCAGCGATCAAGGGGATCACGCCGCAGGAGCAGAAAGGGGAAAGTCCGCCTATGAGCGCGGCCAGAAAAACCATTTTCGTCTCCTTGCCCCTGAATGCCCCGGCGATCAGCCCGTCCGCGCTGCTGGCCTTGGCAAAAGCCGCCAGCACGATGGATAACAATAGGTACGGCCCTATTTTGAAAAGGCTGTCCAGGGTGAACAGCAAACTCTCGGCAGCCTGTTTAGTATCCCACAAGGACAATCCCAGCCAACTCAAAACCAGTGCCTGTACAACCCTGTCCCGGAACAGGCCCAGCGGAAACCACTGCAGTTGTGTGTTTTTAAGCGAAATTCCAAAAACCGTCATCAGGCCTCCTGTGTCAATTCAAGTGTGTGATTCCCGTTTGCTGAATCTTTCATTGATTCTGCCTGTAAGGCAAAACCGGCGCAGCATTCTTTCATCAAATAAGCCATCACTTCGTTCAGCAGGTCATAGTTCATTATGCACCAGAGTGTCGTTCTTTCACGCTGTTGCCTTATCAGCCCCGAGTTCTTGAGATGATTGAGATGATGGGAAAGGGTGGATGCGGGTATCCCCAGAGCTTCCTGGATTCTTCCCACCGGGATTCCTCCATGACCCGCCTGAACCAATGTGCGTACAACTTGCAAACGCACGGGGTTGCCCAACTGCGCCAGAACCCCGGCTGCTTCCTCGAGCCCCATTCCCTGGCCTGACGATTTATTGGACTCTAAAGGTGTAATATCTTTCATCCCTCTTTCTTCTATAAAAATTCATAAATTCTAGAATAATGGTAATATAAAAGCATGTCAATGCTTTTTTTTAATGCGCAGGCGCATCATCAAGGTTGAATTTATGCAAGAACACGAATGGATCGTCCGGCTGCCTCAGGTACAGGCAGCTTTGCGTGATTGAGGGCAATCCTACTGACTTTCCCTAGCATTTCAGACCCCATCGTACAGGATTTCCCGGCACTGGTATTCACATGCAGCAGCATGTGTTCCCCGGTGGCAAGCAATTGCCGATCTATGCTGCGATACATTTCATGCCAGAGGTGGAGCCTTTTTTCATCTTGCCCCAACAGTTGGGTGGCGACATGGTAAATTGTTTCCACGCCGGCTTCGTTGAGATGGCGGATGTGTGTTTCGACCGTGTAAAAAGACCTTTGTGATGCAAGGTAGCCGGAATTCAAACCGATGAGGCCGAGGAAAGCATCAGTTGCGTTTCCGAAAACCTGGAGATAGCGGCTTTCGGTCATGTGCCCGTTATAATCCAGCCATTCAGCAGGGACCTGCCCCTGATGAAGCCGCAGTGGTTTTGAGAGGTCGGGCGCAGTTTCAGTTTGATCCGCATGAAAACGTTCGTAGATTCGCTTCTCATGGTTTTTTAAAACTGATCCGGCGCCCCAATCCATGGTTTTTAATCCTTGCATGATGGCAATCAGCCCGTCATCGCGGATTCTCTCCAGCTCCCCGATGGACCTGCCTTCGGCTTGTTGATCGGATTGACCACTGATCTTGTCCAGAAATTCATCGGTTATTTCAGGGATGTCCATCAGTTTGGTCCAGGGCCATTTCAACGCCGGGGCAAACTGTTTCATGAAATGACGTATGCCTTCTTCCCCGCCGGCCATGCGGTATGTAAGAAAGGGGCCCATCAGGGCCCAGCGCAGTCCCGCGCCATAACGGATTGCGTCGTCAATTTCTTCGGCAGTGGCTGCGTCGTCATGGATCAGCCAGAGCGACTCTCTCCACAGGGCTTCAAGTAGCCGGTCCGCGAGAAATCCGTCAATTTCCCCGCGTACAGTGAGCGGACGCATCCCCAATTCGGTCAATATTCCTGATGCAAGGTCGAGTGTTACGGGGTCGGTGCCCATGCCCGCGCATAATTCGACCAGCGGCAGCAGATACACCGGGTTGAAGGGATGTGCTACGAGGAATCGTTCGGGGCGGGACATTTCTGACTGAAGTTCTGTAGGCCGCAGCCCCGAGGTGGATGAAGCGATTATCGCATCGGTCGGAGCAGATTCGTCAATCTTTCCGAGAAGGCGTTTTTTCAGCGCCAAGTCTTCCGGAACACATTCCTGGATGAACTGCACGGCTGATACTGTTTCCCGGATGGAACCTGTGAAACAAACAGTACCTTGAGGAGCTAACGGCGCCATCGTTAGTCTGGACCAGGCGTGTTCCGCATTGGCGAGCATTTCTCTGCAACGGTGTTCGGTTTCAGGATGAGGATCATATATATTGACGTTCACACTGTGCAGGGCAAGCCGAGCAGCCCACCCTCCTCCGATTACTCCCCCGCCGATGACAGCGGCCTGATGAATTTTAAGCGACTGTCGCATAGTTAGTTCCATCCGCTCAGTTTCAGCTGTTTCCGTACATCCTTTGGCCCAAGCACCCTGCAGTTCATGGCTTCCAGAATTGTTACGGCACGTTCAACCAGTTGTGCGTTTGTTGCCGGCACTCCTCTGCTGAGGTAAATGTTGTCCTCAAGGCCGACCCTGACATTGCCTCCAGCCAATACGGCCATCGCCACGTAAGGCAGTCCCATTCTGCCGATCGAGAATGTTGAAAACACCGCGCCGTCAGGCAGGTTGTTGGCGAAGGCCAGCAGCGTGCCGGGATCATCGGGCGCTCCGTAAGGAATACCCATGCAGAGCTGAAACATTGCTGGTTCGTCAATCAGTCCCTCCTTGATCAGCTGTTTTGCCAGCACAAGATGTCCGGTATCAAAAACCTCAATCTCCGGGCGCACCCCAAATTGCTGGATGCGTTTTGCCATGGCGCGCAGCATGGATGGGGTGTTGGTCATCACGTAATCCCCTTCGGCGAAATTCATTGTCCCGCAATCGAGGGTGCAGATTTCAGGTTGCAGTTCCTCCACGTGAAGCAGGCGCTCTTCCGCTCCGGCCATATCGGTTTGTTCCATGTTGAGCGGCAGCGGCTTTTCCGCTGAGCCGATTACCAGGTCGCCACCCATACCCGAAGTGAGGTTCAACACCACATCCTCTCCTGAGTCTTTTATGCGTTCCACCACTTCCCTGTAGAGTGCCGGGTCCCTGGAAGCCGCTCCGGTTTCAGGGTTTCTCACATGGATGTGGACAATCGCCGCACCGGCTTTTGCCGCCTCGATTCCACTGTCGGCAATCTGTTTGGGGGTGATGGGGATGAGCGGGCTTTTGTGTGTGGTCGCGCCGGCGCCGGTTAGCGCGCAGGTGATGAAAACGTCATGGATCATAGCGCCTCCTGTTAAACTGCTACTGATGCTGCAGTGGTTTTGTTGAGGAAGCAGGTTCGGCGGGTCTCTTCCATCAGCCATTCCTTGAAAAGCACGACCACCGGTTTCTGCAGCGCTTCTTCAGGGAAAACTACAAAATAACCTGATTCGCTTTTCAAAGAACAATCGAAAAGACGCACCAGTCTTCCGGCTTCCAGGTGTTCCTGTACCATTTCCAGACCGCAAAGCGCAACTCCTTTGCCGTCGATGGCTGCATGAATCAGCAAGTTGGTGTCTTCGAATATGGATCCGCGTTTGTACTTCACTGCTGGGACTCCAGCCTTTAAAAGCCAGTCCTTCCACATCCCGTACCCGTATTCATGCAGCAAAGAAAAATTGGCAAGGTCCGCAGGCGTCGAAAGCGGGGTTTGCCGGGTGAGCAATTCCGGGTTGCAGACCGGGGTGTATTCCAGCATGATCAGCAGCTCGCTTTCCAGGCTGTTCCATTTACCATTTCCCCAGTATACCCCAAGGTCCGTTTTACCATGCAGGAAATCAGGTTCCTGAATGGAAATCTGCAAATGCAGATTGATCTCAGGGTAACGTTTATAAAATGTGCCGATCCGGTGAGCCAGCCAGTTTGAGGCAAATTGGGGGGTGACGCTGACCGAGAGCGTTTGTTCCGCGTCCTGTTCCTGCACAGCTTCCAGTGCGTTAGATATTCCGGTAAAAGCGGAGACGACCGCCGGCAGCAGAATCTGGCCTGACTCCGACAGCAAAACCCTGCGCTTGACCCGGAGGAAGAGTTCCGTTCCTAATTGCTCCTCAAGTGACTTTATCTGGTGGCTTACCGCCGCCTGTGTGATGTGCAGTTCGCGCGCTGCATTGGTGAAACTCAGATGACGCGCAACCGCCTCAAAAACACGGAGGGCGTTCAGCGGCGGCGGATTGTGTCTATCAATCATAAAATTATTTTATCAGAATGATGAAAACAAATCATTTGATGAATGTAAAAAACTTATTTATTTTAGTCAATTATAAATGACAAGCAAGAAATTACCGGACACCGTTCTGAATCGATAATTGATAAGATTATCTAATCATATTATAAGCTGAAAACATCAATGAAAACCTCCGCCCAGGTCTATTTGTTTTCCGCGGTCATGTTCTGGTCCATCAATCCGGTGTCGATGAAAGTGGCCTTGAATGACCTCGATACCATTCAAATTGCAGCCATACGGCTCCTTCTGGCTACATCCATCATCTACGCGATAGTCAAATTGCGCAGGGAACAGTTTCGTTTCAAGGATAATGGGTGGCTGCCGTATCTTGCTGGGGCGCTGGAACCCGGGCTTAACGCGATTCTGTTTGTTTGGGCGCTCAACTACATCAGCGCCGCTAACGCGGTGCTTGTGGTAGCGATGCAGCCTTTCACTCAAGCACTGCTGGGTCGCCTTATTTTGAAAGAGCATTTGAGTGTTTCAGTGTTTTTTGGTTCTCTAGTCGCCCTTTCCGGGGTGGCATTATTCCTTTCCTCTGAGAGTCTTGATTTGAACGGGCGCCTGAATGGCAACCTGATTTTACTTCATGTCTTCATCATCACCTCCGTTTGTCAATTGATGGTGCGTAAGTTTATGAGGGATGGAATGGCTGTTTTGCAGTTTACACTTACGCAAATGACTGTTTCTTCGATCATAATTCTGGCGGTGCTGGCGGTTTCAGGGAGATGGCAGTTTGCAAACGGGATTCCTTCAACGGAGAGTCTGCTGACGACACTGTATTTGGGAGCGTCACTGGGGCTGCCGTTTTTATTATACAATCTTGCTCTGCGGCATTTGTCCGTTTCATACGTAAGTCTCAGCTCGGTGCTCGTGGTTCCGATCGGGTTTTTCTGGGCTGCGCTTCTGCTTGAGGAATCCATGCCACCGGTTAAGATTGCTGGTGCAATGCTTGTCATCTGCGGAGTAGTGCTGCCTCAACTTTTTGAGTTGCGACTCAAACCAGCCGGAGTGTGACCTGATAAAACAGAGAAATATCCCTCTAGAAATACACGCCACGGATTTAGAACTCCAAAATCTAAACAACAGCCGCATCATGCTGATTTTTGAAATAATGTGAAATTGAGTTTTACGCATTTCAATTAGACTTACCTTCACCCCGCGTTTCCAACAACTGTTATTCTCTTCGTGACTTCAGTGTCGGACTGCTCGGTTAATCAGCATCAGCTTCGGTTTAGTCAGCATTATTCCTGACGGTTTTTCGGTTGAAAACACGACTTGCAGTTAATCAATGACCCGGTCCAATATGTATGTTCGGGAATTTTGACTTCCTAAGCTTCCACATGCAACCTGTGTAATATCTTCTCAATGAAAGCGAGGTGATTTGCGGGGGCATATTACATATCATTGTTCCCGGGTTCTCAGCGTTTGGCAATCAATCCGGTCATAGAAAACCTTTTTTTTGGAGTTCACCATGATTGTTGACAGAAAGTCATTCGGTGGTTTGATGCTGATAGGGCTGTGTTTCACTGCATCCGCACTTTCAGAACCCATACAGGCGCAGTCCACTGACACAAAACTCTGGGGTGCCCGGATTCCTGTCTCACTGATTGGGGTGATTCAACCAGCCGACACTTTGCGGGTGCAATCCAGTGTAGGTGGCAGAATCACAGGAATTACCGTCAAGGAAAACCAGCCGGTTTCCAGGGATCAGTTACTTCTTACTTTGAAAAACGATAAGCAAAAACAGCAGCTTGAAGTTGCAGAATTGCAGGTAAAAATAAACCGGAATAACCTTACCAACAGTCTTCAGCAAATCACGCTTTCAGAAATACAATTGGAAACAGCGCGAAAACAGTTGGAAACAGCCATCAACAATCTAAAAGATAGGGAAAGACAGGTTCTTCTCACAAAACTGCAGGTACAGACCAGCCGCAACAATGTGAAAGACCGGGAGCGGCAACTGCAACTCTCCGAACTGCAGGTGCAGACCAGCCGCAACAACCTTAAGGACCGCGAGCGTCAAGTTAAGCTGACTGAAGCTCAGATTGAAATGAGCAGAAATAATTTAAAGGACCAGGAAACGAATTTAAAAGATATCCTGCGTCGCTTGAAGGATGAGCAGACATTGTTTGAACAGGGTTCATCCACAAAGTCGCAGCTGGATGCCGTTCAACTCCAAAAAGACCGTGGTTTGCTGGCCGTTCAAAACTCTAAGCTGACTCTGATGCGCACTAAGCAGGAAATGCAGGGAATTGAGATTGCCGTGGAAAACGCAAAAATAGCGCTTATGCGTGCTCAACAGGAAAAGCAGGGAATCGGGATCGCTGTAGAAAACGCAAAAATCGCCCTCTCGCGTGCACTGCAGGAAAAAAGCGGGGTTGAACTGGCCATAGAGAACGCAAAAATTGCGCTTAATCGGACTCAGCAAGAAAAAGGCGGGATTGAACTTGCCAGAGAAAACTCAAAGATCGCATTGACCCGTGCGGAACAGGATGTCAAGGGTGCGGAACTGGCAGTTGTGAATGCAAAACTGGCCGCTGAAAATGCAAAACTTGCTGTGCTTCGGGCGGAACAGGACCTTCAGCGCACTAAACTCGCCACTGAAAATACAAAGTATTCCCTGCAGCTTTCTGAACAGGAAGTTGTTAGCCGGCAGGATTCTCTGGACGAAACCTATGTCCGTTCTAAAATTGAAGGGATCGTGGTTTCTAAAACGATGGAAGTCGGCGAAGTGATTGGTGCGGGAGTCGAGCTGTTCAAAATCATTAGGCTCTGTTCGAGTTAAGTGTTGATTATCCAGCAACACAGCTAAGATATGTT
>CAYFLK010000060.1:0-25425 GCA_964344035.1 uncultured Pseudomonadota bacterium | reverse complement strand
ACTTTAATCCAAAGGTTGGGAGCTTTTTTTGTTATGAATCGCTCAAGTTAGGTATTTATTAATCACTACTGTCATCGATGCAGGTTCTCCTTTAAATGTAATGATATAATAGAATCTCATATTCTAATTTTTAGTGAGGCGATTGCTTCACTCCCAATAGGGATCGTGTTAATTTAATCGGAAGAATTTTAAACGGATTGTTTTCCCCTTCCCAGAGTTTCTCATCAGATGGCTAAGTGGTTAACAGTTTCAGATGTGCAGCAGTTGCTTCACGTTCCGGAAGCAACAATACTGCGCTGGATTCGTCAGGGAGACCTGCCCTGTCTGGAACGGCGCGGGAAGTTTTATTTCAATCGTGCAACCCTGCTCTCCTGGGCGGAAGCAAAACAGATACGGGTTGAAAAAACAGGGCTGAAGAAAAGCAGGAGAATAAAACCCGACAAAAAAAGCGGATCAAACCTGATTGAAGCATTGAGAAACGGAGGCGTTCATCATCCCGACTGTACATCGACGCTGGAGATTTTTTTTCGTCAAGCAGCAACGATGCTGCCTATTCCGGAAGAAATCAAGGAGTCCGTGGCCAGCCAACTGCTCCAGCGAGAGGAACTCTCATCTACCGGAATCGGGCAGGGAATTGCCGTCCCCCATCCTCGCATTCCCATGAAAACCGGACTGTCCGGTTCGATGGTAGGTGTTTTTTTCCTGGATAAACCATTGGATTTCAAAAGTCCGGACAGTCAGATGGTTTACACTGTATTTGTCCTTTTGAGTACTGACACCTCTCAGCATTTGCAGCTGTTGTCACAACTTGCGCGCATTTTGAACCAACCTTATTCTGAATCCTTTTTAAGGGATCACCCCAGTTTGGAGGAATTGCTTGAGCAGTTTCAAAAAGATCTGGCGCAAGCGTCTGAATAGTTTTATTGCCAGGGGGCTTCCATCAGGAGACCGTCAGCTGCTTGCCCAATTCCAGGCGGTTTCAGCCAGAGAGGCGGTGGTTATGATGACCGCCGCACTTTTGATCGGGGTGGCCGCGGGGATGCTGGCAGTTGCCCTGAACTGGAGCGTCCACTGGTTGCGACACACGCTTACTGCCTTGGACCTGGGATGGCGTGGGATAATCCTGCCGGCGATCGGCGCGGGTGCCGCAGTCTACATGATACGTTCGATGATGAAAGATTTTTCCGGGCACGGCGTATCAGATGTCATCAAGGCGATGACAATCGGATCAGAGTTCCTTCAGCGGCGCATGATTTTCTCCAGGTTTCTCGGGAGCCTGCTGACCGTGGGCAGCGGGGGTTCGACGGGACTGGAGGGTCCGATCGTGTGCGTCGGCGGGGCCATCGGTTCAATGTCCGGCCGCTGGCTGGAAATGAATGAGCGACGCAAGAAACTGCTTGTCGGGTATGGTGTGGCAGGGGCAGTTGCCGGAATTTTCAACGCTCCCCTGACCGGGCTGATATTCACGCTGGAAATCATCGTTGGTGAGTGGAGCATACTGACTGTTCTCCCGACCATTGTGTCCGCTGTTTCCGCAACGGAAATCAGCAGGGTGATAATGGGCAATAAAATCGCGTTTTTTCAGGAAATTGCCGGGTTTTCCCCGGCCTCACTTGTTGCCTGCCTGGGGCTGGGAGTGCTGACGGGCTTGGTTTCGATAGCCTTCACGCGCAGTCTGATTTTTTGGGAACATCTCTTCAAACGGATGATTGAAACCCATTGGGTGCGTGCGGTGGTTGGAGGGTTGCTCGTCGGCACAGTTGGATGGCTTATGCCGGAAGTGCTTGCGGAAGGATATTCCACGACACAGGACTTTTTAAGCGGAGCGCTGCAACCCACACTGTTATTCGTGCTGGTATTTGTGTTCCTGAAATTTATCGCATGCGGGATCACCCTCGGCAGCGGGGGTGTAGGCGGCGTGTTTGCCCCCAGTCTGGTAATCGGCAGCGGGGTTGGTCTGGCCTATGGGAAAATGCTGGGACTTTTACCATTGGGACAGCTTGCCGATGACTCAGCCTTTGCATTGGCAGGTATGGCGGGGATGGTTACTGGTGTGATGCACGGCCCTCTGACAGGGATTTTCCTGGTGATGGAATCAACCCGTGGTTATTCGATGATTCTACCGTTGATGCTGACCGCCAGCAGCGCGATGGTGATCAGTTCATTTTTCGAGGCCGGTTCGGTTTACACCCATGATTTGATAGCCCAGGGCAGTCTCATCCGCAGGGGCACCGACCGGTATCTGTTGCATTATCTAAATATTAAGGACATTCTTGATCGTGATTTTGACACCCTTTCTCCAGGCATGCTGCTGAAAGAATTTATTCCGGTGTTCAAACAGGCACGCCGGAATTATTTCCCTGTCATTGATCCTCAAACCGGGGAATGCGAAGGAGTGGTTTTTCTTGACGATGTTCGTCCCTACCTCTTTGAAAAAACTATGTATGAACTGGTGACAATGGAGTCTATCATGCGTCCGCTCCCGGTTATCCGCCTTGATGAACCAATCAGCAGGGCCCTCGACAAATTTGAATCGTCTGATGCATGGTCACTTCCGGTGGTGGATGAAAGCAGGTTTTTGGGTATGCTTTCCAAATCAACCCTGTTTGACCACTATCGACGGGAATTGCAGATTCAGGCAAGTTGAACTGCAGGAATCGCTTGTACTTTTTCGGTGTTCATTTATTTTGCGGTGTGTCAGGATTTTTAGGAGCATTCAAGTAATTCAGAAAGGTGTTTCGGCTTGTGGGGTGCAGGATTAAACATCCGGAACAACGCAGCCAAGCAATTAGCTCTCTTTTTCATGACCGGGAAAGTCTGTTTGATACTTAATCCGTGGGATTGATTCTGCATTGCTTGAAAGTGAAGCCTGCGGGGGGTAAAGGCATGTGGCAAACGTCACAAACACATGCATTGGATCCTGCATAAACACTTCAGCCTGAATGGCTGAACAACCTAAGTAATTATTCATCAAAAGGGATTGGAACTTCATGAACATGTCACAGTTGATTGAGAGGTTGGCGGAACAAACTGGTTATCATAAGCGTGATACAGACCAGATTGTCCGGATTTTTTTTGACAGCATAAAACGGGCACTGGGAAACAATGACAAGGTGGAAATCCGTGGATTCGGCTCGTTCACCCTGAAGGAGTATGACGGCTATACCGGGCGAAACCCCCGGACCGGGGACCATGTGAAAGTGCACCCGAAAAAACTGCCTGTGTTCCGTACAGGCAAGGAACTGCGGGAAAGAGTCAACTTGGGGGTTAAATAATCTTAAAGCTTGTCCCCGTTAAGGCGGGTCGGGCGTTAATTCCCTTATTCAGTGGGGGCTGTTTTTCTCAGGGAGGTCCAATGCATCCAGGAATCGTTGCGGACGGTGTACCAGGTTCTGAATCTTAACGGCATTTCTGCCTTTATAAGCTCCCTGGAAGCCTTTGAATTTCAAAACATTTTCTACCATCACCTGAAGTGGATCATCTTTGTCTTGTTCAAGCACTAGATGATCCCCAACCTTGAGGTTGAGAAACTTCTTCAGAGTTATGCGAGTCTCCCCCAGCTGCACCTTCAATAGCATTTTCGATTTGATCAGGTTTTCAGCAATGCGGGAAACATTAAGCTTGTTGACTTCCGTATATTCAAGGGAATAACTCCCTTCCAGTTTGGAACGAATGGGGTCCAGCATCAAATAGGGAACACACAAACTCAGCGTCATTGGCGCGCGATTGATCATCACATCAAAGGTGGTTACTACCACGGTTTCATCATCGGAGACAATGGAGGTGAATTTAGGATGAGTCTCCATCCTTTCGAAACGCGCCTGCAACGGAGAAATTCTCTTCCAGGCCTCTTCCAGGTCCCGCAATGAGCTGCGCAGAACTTTGGAAATCATACGGGTTTCAATACCTGTGAATTCCCTTTTCTGAGGTGAAACCTGCAGCATCCCGCTTCCCCCAAACATCAGATCAATCAGGACATGAACCAGGCGTTGTTCGAGGGTCATCAGTGCATGACCGCGCAAAGGAGCAAGAGCGTAGACAGTTAAAACCGCGGGCGGGCGGATATCGTCAAGATAATCTTTGAATTGTACATGTTCGGTTGCACGTCGCGAAACTGTGACAGAACGTCTCATGTGCATCGTCAAGGTCTGTCCCAGCATGCGTGCAAACCGATCATAAACCGATTCAAGGGCGGGCAAGCGTCCACGGACAATCTGGTTTTGTTTACCGAATTCATATGGAGTCACTGATGGATCGGCCATTGAATCTCCGGGAGATTGATCTTCGCTGTTGATTCGTTTAAGCAAATGTTTGAATTCGTTTTGATCGATCTGCATGTTGCTGTCAGGGGCATGAATGGTTTGCAGTTGACGGTTGGTGGTCTTCCTTCCACCATCGCTTTTCTGTCTCAATTTCCCCACGTGAGAGGATTGGGGTGAGGGGTAACTGTAAACTGAAAGAGTACCCAGCCGGTAAATAGTTCGAGCATCTATCGTAATCCTGAGTCAATTCATCCCCGTTTCCAGGCGGCGGAAACTGACAGGCAAATAAGAAATTCACAGGCGATAAGATATGAAACTTGGAGTATTGGTTTACCTTGAACATGATGATCACGTACTGATGATTCATCGTGTTAAGAACGATGAACACAAGGGGCTCTGGCTTGCGCCCGGGGGGAAAATTGAAAAAAATGAGGCGCCACGGGAAAGCGCCGTACGAGAATTCAGGGAGGAAACCGGGCTTACGGTTTCCGGATTGACGTATAAATCCGTGCTGACCTTTCCGGATTTGGGAGATTCCCCGTTCGGGGATGAATGGCAGGTTTTCGTGTTTCATGCCGTTTGCTTCCACGGGGAAATCACGGATAATTGCCCGGAAGGACTACTCGAGTGGGTACCCAAAGCCCGTTTGCCGGAGCTGCCGATGTGGGAAGGTGACAAATTATTTACTCAGAAAATATTTGAACCGGGGTTTTTTTCAGGGAAATTGCTTTATCGTGGAAATGAACTGCTGGATTCGATATTTTGGCATGATCCAAAATAAGACAAAAAGTAGGTTCCCATGATGCATTTCAGTAATCCTCCAAGGCTAATTTGGAATCAGATTATGGTTGCTCTCGATGAAAGGCAAGTGTGAATTCAGGGGGCACCAGCTCCGAGAAGCGTCGGTGGTTCTATTTTCACTGATAAGATCGAAACTCTGCCGGATCGTGATAATGCTGCTAATTGTGGGGCATATTGCCGGCTGCAGTGTTCGCGTACAGTATCCCCAGGCATTTCCTGCACAGAAAACGTTCACTAAAGAGGTCGTGTTCTGGTTCTGGGGGTTGTCTGAAGAGCAGCATTTTGAGGTATACGATTTGTGTTCGGGTGGCAGGGTTTTCGAGATTCACACGCATACTACCGGCTTGCAATACACCTGGACCCTGCTCACGCTGGGCATCTACAGCCCCCGCCAAGTGACCATTGTTTGTGCTGCTGAAGCAGGGGATTGAAGCGTTCAGGATAATGCTTGAAGAATACCGAATTTCATCAATGGCGGTTCCCGGGCTTATCGGAACCCTCCGGCGCAAATACGTTGAAACAAGTCGGTCATTATATGCCCGGCCAGTTTGCCGTGAAATTTCACCTCCAGGTCAAGTCTAGCCAATTCGATCATGATTCGTTCAAGTTCGGCGCTTTTGAAATTCCGGGATTGCTGCAATGCCTGCTTTGCCAAAAAAGGAGGAAGCCCGATTTTTCCCGGAAGCGAAGCTTCAGTGATGTTTTGCTGCAGGAAGTAATGGATGGATAACATCCTACGGAACTGAAGAACAATCATCGCAAAAATACGCACATGCTCCCTTGGTGATTCCAGCAACTGCTGATCCAGGATTTCCAGTGCACTCTTCAATTGTTTGTGCGCCAGTGAATCAGTCATGCGGAACACAGAAAAATGCTTGTGCCCGCGGACAAACTTTCGGAGCGTATCCTCTGAGAATCCACCTTCACCACCGATCCCAAGTTTCAATTTATCCAGTTCCTGCTCCAGGTCGTAAAGCTCGGTTCCCACCAAGGCCACCAGTGTTTGAGCATCCTCTGCACTGAGGGTCATTCCTTTTTCACGTCCCCGGTTTTGCACCCAGCGCCACGGGGAGTGGTCTTCATATGCGACAAACTTCTGGACCGTCCCTTTTTCTCTGATGCGGCGGAAAAAAGGTCTGCTGAACTGCTGTTCACGCATCGCCTGGCTGGTGAACAGAAACCAGCACTGCCGCGGAGGCGAATCGAGGAAACCGCTGATTGCCTGATAAAACAAAGCGGGAAGTGATTGGGAGTCTTTTTTGGCAGACTGTTTCAGGAGTTCGGCATGATCAAACCGGAACAGTTTCCGGTCGGAAAACATAGAGGGAGTTTCGCAGCTGAGCATGAAATCATCGAACTTCGTCTTTCCGGACTCCCCATTTTCATTGAGAAGGTCCCTAAAATCGTACCGTTCAAAACACCACTCGCGGGCGCGTTCCTCAAGGACAACTTCGGTGAGTTTCTTAATTGCTTCATCCACCAAAAGCTGTTGATTCCCATAAATCAGGTGGATGAATTTTGAGGAAACGGTTTTCATGCTGTTACCGCCGTTTGTGAAAAGGGGCGGTTCATAATCGGTTCTCCAAAATGTGCTCGAATCAGGTTCCGGACATCCAATGCAGAAGATGCATTTAACGCTTCGGCTGCTAGTTTTTCTGCGTCAATCAAACTGATGGTGGAAATCCGTTCCTTTACCACCGGAATCAACGATACATTCATGCTGAAGGTGCGCAACCCCAGTCCTAGCAGTATAAGACAACCATCAGGATCTGACGCCATTTCTCCGCACAGCTCAATCGGTTTTTGATGCTTGTTTGCTGTTTCAATCAGACGCGCAATCAGCTGCAGCACGGCCGGATGCAAAGGATCATAGAGGTGGGAAATCTGTGTATTGGTGCGGTCCACAGCAAGCACATACTGTGTCAGATCGTTGCTGCCGATTGCGCAGAAATCGATTTCAGGCATAAACCGGCCGCATATCAAATAAGCCGCAGGCACCTCAAACATCATGCCCACCCGCAGATTGCTTACGCTGTGACCGGCGATTTTCAACTCATCCCGGCATTCCCGCATGATTGACTTTGCCTGCTGTATCTCCCGGACTTCCGTGACCATCGGAAAAATCAGATGCACGTCATTACGGCCTTTTGAAGCAAGAAGTATCGCCTTTATCTGGTTCTTCAAGACAAGGGGTTTTTTGAGTTGTCTACGCAGAGCCCGGCAGCCCAAAAACGGGTTGTCTTCATATTGATACCCCATGTAATTCGCGGCTTTGTCGGCGCCCAAATCTAGTGTACGTATCATCACCGGTTGATCCCGGGGCACATGGTGAATCACTTTATGATAGACTTCTACTTGTTCCTCCACCTCCGGAAACCGGTCCAAGGAGAGAAAATAAATCTCCGTGCGGTAAAGACCGATGCCTTCAGCGCCGTGCCGGATAAGCTGGTGCAAATCGTTTTCCAGGGCCACGTTAGCCAGCATTTTTACCCGGACTTTATCCTGCGTTTGGCAGGGTATCTCCCTGAGCTGATCCAGATGCTCCTGGTGTTGCTGTTCCAGCAACACCCTTCGTTTGAAAGTGTCCATCATCTCATCACCTGGATGGATCACGGCATTCCCGGATTTTCCATCAAGGGCGATCATATCACCTTCATGGATTTTCACCATCAGAGTTTCGTCAACACAGATGGCCGGGACCATCAGGGACCGTGCAAGGATAGCAGCGTGCGACACTACCCCTCCGCTGGCAGTGACAATACCCTTGATACGCGTGGTGTCCAACCTGGCCATGTCGCCCGGCAGCAGTTGCGCGATGACGAGGATACCTTCCTTTTCCGTTTCTGAAAGCAGTTCATGCCCCAGATAATGCAGAAGGCGATAACCTACGTCCTTCAAGTCCGCACCTTTTTCCCTGAGATACGGATCCTGGATTTCATCAAAGGCCTGCAGATATTCTTCAATTGTTTGGTAGATAGACCAACTGACAGAATTTCCCTGATGGATATAGTGTTCAATCTTTTCCTGGAAAGTATGGTCTTCCAAAAACATCAGGTGCACATGGAAGATCGACGCTTCGTCGGGCCCTACATCACCGGTGATCTTTTCCACCAGTTCCATGGTGTCGTTGATAGTGTGCTCCAGGGCGGTGTGGAAATCGCGAAGCTCTTCCTCAGGAGTCTGCGTGCTCTCCCTCGGGGGCTCTTCCGGAGTTGTGGGATGCATCCGCACCGCTTTACCCAGGGCAATCCCCGGCGCCACCGCATTCCCGGACAAGGTGAAACTGGACGGCGTTGTGTTTGGCGACTGGGCTGGATGTCGTTTTGCCGCGTGATCCAGTTGCTTGAGAAGCAGGGCTTTGGAAACAAGACTGGAAATCTGGCTGCCGATTGCCGTCAGCAATTCTACTTCATGAGTGCGGAATTCCCTGGATTCAACCGTGTGTACTACCAGCACGCCAAAGGATTTACGATGTTCAACCAGCGGCACTCCGAGAAAAGTCGAGAAATTGGCTTCGTTGGTTTTTGGAAAAGGCTTGAACCTCGGGTGTTCCTGCATGCTTGCATCCTGAAAAGGCTCGCGTTTTTCAAGCACCAAACCGACCAGCCCTTCCTTCGGAGGCATGCGGACCTCCTCTACGGTTAATGGGTTCAGCCCATGGGTTGCCTTGAGGATCAGGAGGTTTTGACTGGAATCGAAAATGTAGATCGAGCACGCATCGACTTGCATCCGCTCGGCGATCATTCCTGCAGTGCGCGTCAGTGTTTCGTCGGCGTTTTTGGATGAGGTGATGATGCGGCTCACCTCGGTGAAGGTTTGCAGGGCAAAGAGGTGGGTCCAAGGGGAGGAGTCAGTTGCGGACATGGCTCCTCCAAAGGAAATCAAACGGCGTTTTCTCCTGTTTCTCCTGTACGGATGCGGACCACTTTCCCCAAATCGTAAACAAATATCTTGCCATCACCAATCTTTCCTGTACGGGATTTCTCCAGAATCAAATCTAGCACTTGGTCCAGCTGCGCATCTGGAACTATAACTTCTACCTTGATTTTGGGGAGAAAATCAATCTCATATTCTGCTCCGCGATATAATTCTGTATGTCCTTTTTGCCGGCCGAATCCTTTCACTTCGGAAATCGTCAGTCCATTGATGCCTGCGCTTGAGAGTCCGTCTTTGACCTCATCCAGTTTAAACGGTTTGATGATGGCTTCCACCTTTTTCATATTACTCCTTGCTGTTAGGGGTGCATGAACTGAAGTTTACGTGTCGAATTCCGCATGCACATTCATCAGCAATCCTTGTGCCAATAAACATTCAGAAAAAAATTTATAAGGCATTGATTTTACAGTTTATATTATTTATCTGGAAGACATGTTTTCCACATGGACTGGTTTCCGCCTAAAAAAATGACACCCGTATAAACAAATTGACTAAGAATCCGTCACTTTTTAAGGTAATTGTTAAGAGACGAATAGTAGGAAAGCTGATAAACAGAGTGGAGTGCGTTTTAAAAAGCACCTTTCCAAACAATGCGGAGTCCGTGAGGAATGTTTTCCTGCATCATTGGGGTTACAGATAAAAACCCGCGGTTTCTGCCTTCTACCGTGATTTCGCTGACGAGATCACGAAAATGCATATAATTTATTCCGCTGTAGACCGTTCCGGATCCCGCAATCCAGGGCATGAGTGTCCCCAGAGTGCCGCTCAGCAGGTTAAAGTTCCCACTGAGTAGTAGCAGGGTGGCCGCCCCTCCTCCCGCGGTGATGTACAGCCACTGATCTTCCTTTGCCTTTGCTGCAAGCATCCGTTTGGACCAGCGTTCTTTTCCGGAGGCTTCCTTAACCAATTGAGGTTCCAGTTTCAGGGGCCGGGTCCTTGGTTTCAATCTCTTCTGAGTATCCAGCTCCCTTCGTGTTTTGGTAATCAAAAGCACTTGTTTGGTGATATCGATGTAGGTTTGTACTTGATCGCCTTCTTCAACAACTGAGGTTTGCTGCGTGATGATTGCTTCGGAAGTAAGATCGTTGACCCTCACAATTTCGGCAATTGCAATACTTTCCGTAGCCAGTTCGAGGGGTTGTCCCTCCAGGTTGGCGGTAGTTGAAATCTGACGGAAGATGACCACTTTCCTGCCGTTACTCAACCCATGCGCCCTGCCTAAATCAATTGTGATGTTAGGTTTTTTGACTGTGACTACGAATCCGCGAAGCAGGGTGTTTTCAGAAATCCTGGTTGCAAGTTCAAAAAGCTGATCATGCATGTTCAAGTCATCAAACTCAACCGTGTCCGTGAAATCAGTAATGTTTGTAATGACATCCACCATTCTCAGGGTGAGTACAAATCTCAGTTCAGTTTGTCTTTCATCACTCATCACTTCCTGGGTGCGGATATTTCCCACCAGCACTTTGTCCGCATTGAACAATTTCCCGATCAACACCCCGCAGGCAACATCATGGCAGTCCGCGAGAGTAGGATCACGATCCTCAATTTGAGCATTCCATTCTGACGGTCCAACCACAGTGAAGTGATTGGTATTGAAAAGGTTCAACTGCAAAGCACGGGCGATTTCCTCTGCCGCTGTTTCAGTCATGCCCTTTGGCAGCAGGGTCAAAAGCAGCACCTTCACTCTGCCGTCTTCACTGAATCCGCTTAAACGTTCGTTGTTGAAATTGAAGGTGTCTTCCTGAAAAAATCCGGACTGGGCTTGAGTGTCCGGAACTATGACCAGGCAATAGAGGAGAAAAATCATGCAGAATTGGACCAGTGCATTTTTCTTCCATAGAAAGATGCTCCTTGAGTTGTTGTCGGAGAACCCGGTTAATCTCCGTGTTGAAAGGCTCATTACTCTGGAAAGTGAGTCTAGGATGTTGAAAAAGATTTGAGGTGGCTGAGAGAAGAAATGCCAAGCAAGAAAAAGACCACTGATCTTGGCATGAAAGCCGGTAGCTTGAATATCTTCGGGACCGAGCGACAAGCTGGAGAAACTATTCCCGGAAGGGATGCCGGCCAGCTGAAGAACTGGTTGATACTCATGGCTGCAAGACAAATTCCTTGAAGAAATTGTTACTTTTAAATAAACTGAAATATATAATTTTGAACTCCATGTCGATCATTCATTGGTATTATATGCAAAAATCATGTGCTCTGCTTCTGTTATTGTGGTGCACCCTGAAGGACAAGCACAATGACGGATGTTGAAAAAATGAGCCGCAAGGAACTGCTGCAGCAGGACCGTTTCCAGAAAAAGCTCTATTCTCTTGTCGACCGGGTTTATAAAAAGAGAAATTGGTTTCTGGGAGGAGCGACCGTACTGGGAGTGGCGATTCTGGTTATCTGGGGAACGTTCGAATATGTGGAGATGAGAAGGGTTGAGCAGGCAAATTTGTTCTATGCGGCGCGCAAGGAATTCAATAATCCGAACTTGACCAGAAAGGAACGGAATTCGCTTGGCATAAATTCACTTGCAGAGTTCCTGGAGAAAGAGGGCGATTCCCCGCTGGGCGTATTTGGATGGATCAATCAGGGGCAGGCTCTTTTTGCATCATCGCGTGATTCGGAAGCCGAGGCTGCTTTTCAAAAAGTTCTGACACATCCTGATTCCAGTCCTATGCTTAAAAACATCGCACACATCAACCTATCCGCAATACATGAACAGCGTGATGAATTGCCGTTGGCCGCAGCTCAGTTGGATCAAATGACAGGATCGGAATGGAATGACTTGAAATGGTACACAAAAGCCAGGCTTGCTGAATCCAGCGGAGACATAGAAACTTCCAGGAAATACTTGACACAGCTTGTTGAACAAACTCCACAATCTGTTTTCCGGGAATCAGCTGAAACGCAATTGCTTTCTTTCTAAATTAAACTCCTGCTTTCCTTATTAATTTTTTGTATAAATGTTTAGACATTTATTGTTAGCGTAAAACACTCACACTTAGGCATATAATATGAAACAAGATTATCTCAAACTTATGGAAGAACACCGCACCTCCGATAAAATCAATCTGTTTGAAAAAGTCCTAGTGACGGCACAGCGTGCAAAATCGCTTTATGAACTCGATGAACCGAGTAAAGCTGCCTTTCAACATAAACCAACATTTCAGGCGATTCTTGAAACCAATGAGGGGAAGATCAGGTTGACCCACAAAAAAGCAGAAATACCTTCAACTCCGGAAGACACGGATTGAGCAAACAGATGCGTTTTACGCAGAGTTGAGGATAAAGGGGACATGCGGAGCCCTGTTGATCTGTTTTTGACTATTCCGCGCATTCTTCGGTCTCTTCTTACCAATCCCCGATCCCTTCAGGCAGGACTGGTGGTTTTCTTAGGACTGCTGGTAGCCGATATTCTCTTCAGGTTCCTCGTTTTCCCCCCTTACGAAGAATACCTCTCTGGTCTCGGCACGGAAGTGCTGTGGGGCCGGATGGATGTTGGATTTGCTCCCATCCTCTGGGTCGGGCTGTTCACTCTTATCCTGGGCAGTCTGTCCATTGTGATCAGTTTTGCCGCGGAAAAAGTCCCCAAACTGATTGACCTCTACATGGATCATTGGCCCAGTCTACTTTTTGTCTGGTTGACAGTTGCCTTTTTCCTTCATGCCATCACCGTCAAACTCCAGTTTGAACTGAATATGGATGTCAGGCCCAGCCTGATTCTCAATTTCCATGTTTTTCTTCCCCTTTTCATGGTTGTAGGCTTCCCTTTCATCTTGTCAATCCTCTTTTCGACAAAAACCGGGCGGGTTATTGAAAACCTGTTGGGAAGCGCTGACGCTATTTTTATGAAACTGGCACGGATAGGAAGAGAAGGTAGAATAAGTCGGCGAAGGAGAAATAAAATACAGGGACACCTGTTTGAAACTGTGAACCAACTCATTGATTTGCTGGTTTTTGTTCCTTATAAGGAGCCGAAGGGGCAAATCATTGAGGGAATCGGCAGGCAGTTGATCAGTTACCTTGAATTTAAACAGCAATTTCCCGATTCATACTTCACCATCAGTGATGCCATCAGTGATGATATTTCATTCAGGACCATGAAAGGGCAGCTCGGGGATATTGAAGAAAACCAGACTTTTTACGAACAAAAAATTTTTCGCGTCATAGGCAATGCATATAACAGTTTTCTCGAATCAGGTAAGTTTGAGTTATCAACCCTCTGTGTTGAACAGTTGAACCGTATAGGTCAGAGAGCAGTTGAGTTGCATCAGGAAGCAATGATCGATCTGGTAAACGTGCATCTGAACACACATTTGAGATTTGCTCTCAAGCATGGAAGGTTAAACAATGAGCCGAGGAATTTATACAATTTGGTTTTCCATTATGGACAATTTGTTGGTTCCCTGGTGGAACATGGTCAGCTCGAACGGGTGAAGACCTGTTATGGATATTACGTTTTTTATGGACAGCAGTGCTTTGACGCACTGAAAGATGCCCCGAGCCTTGCGTTTATTCTGGATACCATTGCCACTGAAATGCAAAAAGGGTTGATTCGCATGCACTTATTGCATTGGGATCAGGTAAGTTTCAAGGAACTGCTGCATCAGTTTTTGCTGCTCGATAACTTTCAAAACATAGAACGTGATTTTGCTGTTCGGTTTTTCAGTAAAAATCACGGCATCCGTCTGCTGCACATTGGTTTGGCACTATATTTTCTGAAAAAACAGGAGGTTGAGTTGGCGGAATTGATCGCCAATGACACTTTGCAGGATATGGAGTTGCTGGGACCGGAAGAGTTCAAAACCGTGATGGATACGATTTATGGTAGGCTGCGCTATGCGGGCCCTAAATTCTGGGAGGACACTGACCGTGGGAATGTGAATATCTATTATACTCCCTACCCTGAACAAATAGATACATTCCAAAAATTGCAGAATGATTTCATGAAATTGGGATCCTCCACTAATCCATTGCATAGCGCGACTGCTCAATAAACGCCCATTCAGGTTTATTGCAATAAAACATTATAAATTCTGCTCATTTAGCAGTTCAGCATAAGTTGTTGATGCAGAAAAGCGATAGGGTTTGATCAGGCTTCTCTTGCCCAATAGACAGGGGTGATCCTTAAGTTTAACTGAGGGGTTTTTCATTCAGTTACTTTTTATACTTGAATTGACAAACCTTTTCCTGTTTACTATTAAAAGTTTGCAATAACAGCATAGGTTAGTGCAGTTGGTTTGAACAAAACAATGCTCATCAATTAACAAGGAAGATGAAAATGGCTAAAATGAATGATGCGGATCTGATGAAAAAAGTGCGTGGACTTGCACGTGAAATGAGTAAAAGCGGAGCAGCCCGTGAATTAAACATGTCGGTACAGACACTGACGAACAGGCTTCTTTCCGCGGCTTCCAACCTGGGAGAAGCGCCGCCGAAATTCACAAGGAAATCCGCCGCAAAAACCATGATATCCCCGCGCCGAATTCATACTGACAAAGTCCGTACTGCTGGTCAGGCAGGTAAAGCCCTGCGCGTGATTATCCCGCAGTACATTTTCAATAATCTGGGTTGGCAGCCCGGAGACGATATCACGGTCCGGAAATCAGGCAGAAAAAAGATCGTTATAGAAAAAGCCTGAATCATGAAAACTGGAGGTAAGGGCAATTTTAATCCCTTGCCCCCTTCTTTCAACAAACCTGCATTGCAGATAAATTCTACAAAGATGTCGGGCAAACCCCTGGCATCCTCAAGACACACATTTCATTGCATTGACTTATGGACCTGGTATACCGTCCAAGAAGGTTGAGGAGGTCAGCGCCCGTCCGCGAACTGGTTCGGGAGACTGAATTGTCGCCCAGGCATTTCATTTACCCGGTATTTGTTACAGAGGGAAATGGAGTCCGGGAACCGATCGATACCATGCCCGGACAGTTTCGGATGTCTGCGGACCAGCTAGTCCAAGAGTGTGAATCTCTTTTCAAGCTCGGGATAGGTGCAGTGAATCTGTTTGGTTATTCCGAGGAAAAGGATGAACTGGCCAGCAAAGCATTTGATCCGCGCGGCCTGGTGCAGCGCAGCGTGCGTGCAATAAAGGAAACCCTGCCGGAGATGTGTGTGCAAACCGACGTCGCGCTTGATCCTTACACCATCCATGGTCATGACGGACTGGTTATCAACGGAGAAGTGGCAAACGATGAAACAGTCGGGGTGCTTTGTAAAATGGCGCTATCCCATGCGGAAGCAGGTGCGGACTGGATTGCTCCTTCCGACATGATGGACGGTCGGGTGGGGGCCATTCGCGATGTGCTGGATGAGCAGGGTTTTCAACATGTCGGGATTCTTGCCTATTCGGCAAAGTATGCCTCCTGCTTTTACGGTCCTTTCCGCGGCGCGTTGAAATCCGCGCCCAAAAAGGGAGACAAAAAAACCTACCAGATGGATCCTTCCAATTCCCGAGAAGCGCTCAGGGAAGTGGCGCTCGACCTCGACGAAGGCGCGGACGTGGTGATGGTTAAACCGGCACTCGCATTTTTGGATGTGATTGCACGGGTGCGCAGCGAGTTTAACGCTCCAGTCGCGGCGTACAACGTCTCCGGAGAATACGCAATGGTAATTGCCGCCGCGGAAAGGGGCTGGATAGACCGGGACCTGGCAATGATGGAAATGCTGCATTCCATCAAACGTGCAGGCGCGGACATGATCCTCACCTATTTCGCCAAAGACGCGGCCCTCTATTTGCGGAAACATTTCGGACTCCTTGAATGAAAGGCACAATCACTATCCGGAACGCGGAGGTTTCGCTTCCGGGGGGAATCCGGAAAGTGGATGTGGCTGTTGAAGATGGCGTCATTTCCGGAATCGGTGTGGGGATCCCGCGAACCGGGGAAGAAGTAGAGGCATCCGGTTTAAACCTGCTGCCCGGGATCATCGACCCTCAGGTGCACTTTCGTGACCCTGGCGCGCCCGAGAAAGAAGACCTCCACAGTGGTTCCTGTGCTGCCGCGGCCGGAGGAGTGACCAGCTTTCTCGACATGCCTAACAACCACCCTCCTATTATCGACAGGGTCCGCCTCGAGGCTAAGAAACGCAAAGCCGCGGAGCAATGTGTGGTCAACTATGGTTTTTTTATCGGCGCGACTGCGGATAACCTGGAAGAACTGAACACAGCAGAAAACGTCTGTGGCATAAAAATATTCATGGGTTCCTCAACCGGGGACCTGCTGGTAAGTGATCCTCAAGACCTGGAGCAGATTTTTGCCACAGGATCCCGCTTAATCGCCGTTCATGCCGAAGACGAATCATTGCTCAACGACAACCTTGCATTGCTGGATGGAATTATAAGAGTCGAGGCCCATCCGCGGATACGCGACGAGGCGGTTGCGTTGAAAGCTTCCGAACAAGCGGTGTCTCTTTCAATGCAATACAACCGCCGCCTGCACATCCTGCATTTGACAACCGAGGAAGAAACAAATCTGCTGGCAAGCCTGCCTCGCGGGCATCGTGTTTCAGCGGAAGTCTGCCCACAGCACTTCCTGCTGCACGCTCCGGATTGTTACCGGGAACTGGGCACACTTGCCCAGATGAACCCACCTCTGCGCACGAAACGGCACGCGGATGCGCTGTGGAGGGCTTTGAAGACGGGGCTGATCGACTGTATTGCCACCGACCATGCACCACACACCCTTGCGGAAAAATCCCTGCCTTATGGCAAGGCCCCTTCAGGCATGCCTGGAGTGGAAACATCACTGCCCCTGATGCTTGACCGGGTAAACCGAGGGGAATGCACCCTTGAGGAAGTGACCCGCTGGATGAGCGAAACTCCTGCGGGCATCTACGGGATGCTTGGTAAAGGACGCATCGAAGTCGGTTATGACGGAGACTTGGTGTTGGTCGACATGGGGTTGAAAAAACGGGTGAGAAATGGAAGCCTTCATACCCGCGTCAACTGGTCTCCTTATAACGGCATGGAACTCCAGGGCTGGCCCGTGAGAACGTTGGTGCATGGACAAACCGTTTTTAATGATGGAAAAATCGATACCGGGGTAAAGGGCGCTGAAATCCGCTTTGCTTGCTGATTCGATTCCGTTATAGTGCATATGGGCTGTCCGGCAGTATGACTGGGAGCTTCATTTCACAATCCACTTTGTAATTTTATACATAGGGAGAGCACATGAGTCCGTCAGCCGATGTTTCCGTTGCTTATGCCAATCTGGTGGAAATGCAGGAAGATTCCTGCCGAAAATATGCATCTAAACCCTTGTACGGAATAAAGTACGGGACAGAATATCAGTGGGTTTCCTATCAGGAATTTGGAGAAAGAGTAAATGATTTCCGCGGAGGACTGGCCACCCTTGGAATTTCCGCGGGCGATAAGGTGGCTATCATCAGCCGCAATACATTGCAGTGGGCGGTGGCTGCCTACGCGACATATGGTCTGGGCGCACAGCTGATTCCGATGTATGAAACACAGCTTGCGAGGGACTGGAAATTTATCACTGAAGACTGCGGCGCAAAAATACTGCTGGCGGCAAACGAAACAATCTTTTCCCAAGTCAGGTCCTTCCCACAGCAAATTGATTTACTGGAGCACCTGGTTTTGTTGGAAGGAACCCCTGACGGTGATATTCCCTATTACGACCAACTGCTAACACTGGGTAAAGCCAGTCCGGTGGATTCGATTTCTCCGGAAGGAAAATCACCAATGGGGATGATCTACACCTCGGGGACTACAGGCAAACCCAAGGGAGTAGTTCTCAGTCATTACAACATGCTTTTCGAAATCGCCTCAGGACTCCCGCTCCTCGGTATGGCGGATGAAGACAGGACGCTGGCGTTTCTTCCATGGGCACACATCTTTGGACAACTGGTGGAAGTCCATGGCCTGATCCAGGCAGGGGCTGCGGCGGGACTCGTGGAAGATGTTAATATTCTGGTCGAGGAATTCCCCAGGGTCCAGCCGACTATTTTTTATGCCGTTCCCAGAGTATACAACCGCATTTATGAACGGCTGTCAGCGCAAATCCGGGAGAAGCCCGGTGTGATCCAGAAGCTGTTCCATGGGGGGTTGCTGAGGGCTAAGCGGGAACGGGAAGGGGAAACCCTGGGTTTTGTTGACAGTCTAGTGCTCACCCTCGCACGTAAAATAATTTTCAGAAAAATCCAGGCCCGCTTTGGTGGTAACATGAGGTTGGCGGTCAGCGCTGCCAGCGCACTCAGTCCTGAAGTGGCGGAGTTTGTCAATGACATCGGCATTGAAGTGTATGAAGCCTACGGGCTCAGTGAAAACACCGGGGCTCTCACAACCAATTACCCCGGAACGCGGCGCTTCGGTTCAGTCGGTCCGGCAATTCCTGGAGTGACTCTGAAAATAGACCGCGGCGTGGAAGGTGGTAATGAAGAAGACGGAGAGATAATTGCCTATGGAGACAATATCATGCTTGGTTATCACAATCTGCCGGAACAGACCCGGGAAACAGTGATGGAAGACGGAGGGCTTCGGACAGGGGACCTGGGCCATCTCGACGCCGATGGATACCTCTACATCACCGGGCGCGTGAAGGAGCAGTATAAGATGGAAACCGGTAAATATGTCTCCCCCGCGCCGCTTGAAGAAATGTTGAAGCTGAGCGCATATATAAATCAAGTGATGATATATGGACTGAACAAACCTCATAATGTTGCGATCATTGTTGCTGAAATGCCTGCGGTGCGTGTGTTTGCGGAAAAAAACGGGTTGAGCGGCAGTGATTCGGAACTGCTTGAAAACGAACAGGTGCGGCAGCTGTTCAGGGAACAGATTAAAGAATTCAGTCGGGAATTCAAAAGCTATGAATGGATTCAGAATTTTTATCTGCTGGCCGAAGAATGGAACATTGACAACGGTTTTCTCACACCGACCCTAAAACTGAAACGCACGCTGGTGGAGGAGCAGTACAAAGACACGATTCAGGACCTTTATTCCTGATCAACTTCCGGATCATAGCAAAGTTATCAATGATCTGGAGTCGTTTGTCAGGCGCTGGAAACTGCGTCTCCATCACTGGAAAAGGTAACGTACCACAATTTTCTTTCCTTCCTTATTGACGGCGCCTACAACTCGATATGGCGCCGTATTCCGCCTGAACAGGAAAACAGGGTTGCTTATCCCTGTTCGCAATTCTCGAATGATCCTAATATTACCCTACAAGGTGGTGGTTTATCCATCTCTGCAGACAGGCAGGCTTTTTACACATCTTTCATTTTGATAAATCTTGAGGAAATGCAGGAAGCTGTTATTTTAAAAAGTTAAATTTTTTCCAACAGCTTGCTTTCCATGCAGATTCAGGTTTCCGCGCTCCACAAGAGTTTCATTGACGGAGAAGGACATACATTACACATCCTCCAGGGATTGGATTTCGAATTACGTAAGGGTTCCACGGCAGCAATCGTTGGCGCTTCGGGTACTGGGAAAAGCACATTCCTGCATCTCCTTGGCACGCTGGAGCAGGCTGATTCAGGAAAGATCAGGTTTGAGGGCCTGGACCTAACCCGGCTCAAACGTGAAGAGTCCTCGGCTTTCCGCAACCATGAAATCGGGTTCATTTTCCAGTTCCACCAGTTACTGCAGGACTTCACTGCATTGGAAAATGTGATGCTCCCTTGCCTGATTCAGGGCCTTTCAGAATCCCATGCCAGAGCACACGCAAGGGAATTGCTGCACCGTGTGGGACTTGGAGAACGCCTGTCACACAAACCCCCGCAACTTTCAGGAGGAGAGCAGCAGCGCGTGGCGATGGCCCGTGCCCTGTCGAACTCCCCTCGGCTGTTGCTTGCTGATGAACCCACAGGGAACCTTGACAAAGAAACCGGGGAACACGTAATGGATGTGTTGCTCAGGCTCAACCGCGAAAACGGAGCCACCCTCATCATGATCACCCACAACCTCCAGCTTGCCAAATCCATGGAAAAACAGTTCCGCATGGAAAACGGGCTTCTTCACCCCCTGGCGCCTATGCAGGCAAATGGTCCTGATCCGCATAGACAAACTAAAGAAGTGCCGGCTCATTTGCAGACACAGGTCCCGGGAGTCATTTCCTGAACAGCCACCCATACATTTCCTCAAGTTGCACGTCATTATGATTTCTAACTTGCGCCGTTTCCTCCGTTAAATGGCCACGAATCGACTTTTCTGCAGAAATAAGAGCCTGTCCATTTGCAGGTGGGTGTTGCGGGAGGTGATAAGCCTCTCTGTATTCATTGCCTTTATGATCCTTCCAAGCCCACTGCTCGCGCAGACCGGAGGGATGCCTCTTGTTCATACAATAGAAGTAACCGGAACGTCTGAACTGGAAAAGGCGCAAATCCTGTTTCTGATCGAAAGCCGGGTCGGTGAGAAATTGGACAGAAGGAAGATCCGTCAAGATGTGCACTTGATATACGGGATGAATCTTTTTCAGGATGTCCAGGTTGAAGTGGAAAGTGAAGAAAACGGGGTCATCCTGAAATATATTGTCCTGGAAAGACCTCGATTGGCAGACGTTCGCATCGAAGGGTTGACACTTATTTCCCGGGATGAAGTTGAAAAACAGATGAGTCTTCGGGCACAAGACATATACGATTCAGTAAAAGTAAGAGAAAACGAGGAAATCATTCTCGAACAATACCGAAAAGACGGCTATCCCAAAGTCAAAGTGTGGTCGAAAGTCAATAAACTTACTGATTCCCTTTTTGAGGTTATATTTTTGATTGAAGAGAAACCGCGCGTTTATCTGTCGGACATACAGATCACAGGGTCAAAGTATTTTTCGGAATTGGAAATCAAACGTTTCATATACAGCGCGGAAATCGACTGCTTTTCCTGGATGAACGAATCAGGTGTTTTCCGTGAGGAAGCGGTCAATCAGGACCTTGCCCTGATTGCCCAGCATTATTTGAAACACGGTTTCATTAAAGTCTTTATTGACAAACCCGAGGTTACTTTAATCCACAACCCCGACTACAGCCAGCTCGAAGTAAAGATGCACATAGAAGAAGGCATGCAATATCTAATCGGCAGGGTAGATGTTGTCGGTGATGTACTGGGCGAAAAGAAAACGCTGTTGGAGCAGTTGAAGCTAAAATCGGGAGAAGTTTACAACCCATTCCTGCAAAATCATGACCGTTCACTCTTACGTGAAATATACCAGGAACGCGGGTATGCCTTCGTCCGTATCGTGCCTCGAACCTGGGTCAATGACGATTCGCGAACTGTGGACGTCAGTTACCAGGTATCAAAAGGCGAAAAAGCCTACATTGGCCGTGTCGAAATTGCCGGCAACGTTGAAACCAAGGACCATGTCGTCCGCCGTGAATTCGAAGTGGGTGAAAAGGAGTTGTTCAACGGAAAAAAACTGCGCCGAAGTCAGGAAAGTCTGATGCGCCTGGGTTTTTTCGCCCCCGGCATGAGTTTAGAGCAGCAAAGACGTGAAGGCGAGGACAATGTTATCGACATACTCACCCGGCTTAAAGAATCACAAACCGGAACATTCCAGTTCCAGATCGGCTTCAGCGACCTCTCCGGTTTCAGTGGAGGACTGTCCCTGTCAAAAGGAAATATTTTGGGGACCGGACGCACTTTGCGTTTAAGTGCGCAATTTGCGGAACAGGACGTGACTCAGCAGTTCAACTTGACCCTGATTGACCCACGCCTGCTGGATACTCTTGTCTCCTCGTCAGTTTCAGTTTCTCGCAGGAAAGTGGCGGACAACACAGGGTTGGCACGCGGAGTGATCACGGAGAACAGTTACGGTTTCAGCTTCGGTTTGCCGGTATATTACCGGGACCTGCGTTTTTCCACCCAGGTCAATGCGCTGGACCGGCTCTACTCTTCCGGAAACGGCAACGTATACAAGCGATCGGTTTCACCCTCACTGACCTACAACACGGTGAACCACCCGATTTTTCCAACCGGAGGTTTGAAGACCAGTTTCCGGGCAACCCAGACTGGTACCCCCTTCGGGGGAAACGTGCAGTTGCGGGAGTATCAGTTTCTCTATCAACAGTTCTGGTCCCTTAACCTGGAAAGCACATTGATCCTGATGGCCAAGGCCCGTCTGGCGCAGCTGCAGCAGGGCACATCTTCAATTCCGCCGGAAGACCGCTACCGCATAGGCGGCATCAACTCAGTGCGCGGACACTCCTATTATGCGATCGCGGGGCCCTTCGGTGTTTTTGAACAAACACTTAACCGTGAGTACCGCGTGATTGTCGATGAAAACGGATATCAACAGGTCAAGACTTATGATAAACGGACTGAAGGTTTGAGTATTGACCAATTGAAAAAACTCGAAAGCGGTGGGGTGGCCGAACGTGTCTTTAACCTCGAACTGCTGTTTCCGTTGAGCCGGGATGAAAGAAGTTTCGTGCGGGGGTTGATATTTTTCGATGCCGGAAATGTCAATGCGGAACCGGAACAATACAGCCTGCTGGGTGAAAAAGAACCGAGGTTTTTTGACCTCCGACGCAGCACCGGTGGGGGTATCCGCGTGATCACGCCAATGGGGGTGCTGAGATTCGAATACGGAATGAAACTGGACCAACGTGCCGGGGAATCCCCTGACCGGTTTGAATTCACAATCAGCGGTCTCTTTTAACCCATTTCCTTACTCAGCTCCTAAAGGCAAACCCCCATCATCCGGATGCGTGGGGGGATTCAGCTGTTTTCATCCAGGACCTCCCAAGTACTGTCACCCAGCTGCCGCACTTTGGCGAGAAATTCACCATAGGGACAAGGATCTTTCCCCCACTCTTCCGGTGCAATGAGGGTCAGTGTCAGGTGCAACTCCGGGGCCGCTGACTGGTAGAGGAAATAAGGTTTGAGTAAAACCGGGTGGAAGCTGTAGCGTGCCTTGCCGATTCTCTCCGCGAGATTGACCCGCTTTTCAATTGCTTCTGCCTGTCGTACCAACAGGTCGGCATGTTCCTGGAGTTGGTCTATTTGCCTGCGGGCATGGAAATGCATTGCCGCATTCGCACCGGGCCGCTCCCGGGTTTGGGTTTCCGCTGGAAATGAAAGGCTGCCGATTTCAGTCGGATAAGGCTTAGACCGTTTCCCCTCGGCATAGCTGTCGGGCTTCCCATTTTCCGGGGAAAAAGCTGCTTCAGCCTCCTTGCTCAGGGGATTGCGTTTCATCAGGTGAAGAGTTCAAACAAGTGTCCAGAGAATCACTGACAGAAAGAGGAGGAATCCGGTAAAGCAGCCCATGGGGATAGGAGGAATACCGGGAATGCATGGTGAAAAAAGCGCGATTTTTATCATCAACTGATGGTGGCAGGAAGGGGTTGCTGTTGAATCAGGCCGGCTTCTCCTGGTTCCGCGGACAGGGGGACGCGGTCTGCAGTCAATTTGTATTTGATCATGGCTATCCCGTGCCGTACACCATCATTTCGTATTTCGCTGATGCTGGTTAAATACCCGGCTTCCTCGTTTTCCACATAGAGTTTCGTTCCGACATCAATCTTGATTTCTTCAAGGACAAGCACTTGGACCAGTTGGCGGTTAGGGTGTCCCCGGTGATACATGCGGGCATGGGTTTCCTGACCAATATAGCAGCCTTTGTCATAGGCTATATGATCACCCAGTGACGCTTCCTGGGGGAAGTGATCCCGGCCATAATCAATGCCGAAACGGGGGATGCCAAATTCCGTGCGCACCTGGTCCAACCCGTTCAGTCCAGCCAGCCCGGTGTGCTCCTGATCCAGCAGTTCTTCGACAAATTCCTGGGATGATTCAACCGGAACCAGGTTCACCAATCGCGGCAGGATGCCAAGAGTGCAGGGTATGGTTATGACAGTCTGGTTGCTGAAATCCCATAGTCCGGGAGTGCAGCCAAAACCAAGTTGTTCCAGCGATGTTTTACTGTGCGGACCGATTAGGTCGATCCGGATTCGTTTGCGGTTAAGCAGACTCATTGTGAAATCTTCACGGATGTGGAACTGGTCCAGTTTTTGCCCCACCGCAGGGCCTTCTCCAGGTTCACATCCGACCACCCATTCGTCCTCCCGCAAGCGGATGATTTCCACCTTGTGGAGGATGCTCCCGCGGTTTGTACATAAAAGCGCTGGTAACAGGTTGTACTTTTCATGTTTAAGCACGTCGTTTGTCACCATCCCCTGCAGGAACATGGCGGCGTCTGTTCCTTTGAGCATGATGAGAAAGGATGCTTTCATGTCGAACAGCCCGCATCCATTCATGAGCAGATTGATTTCTTGTTCCAGTCTGCTACCGTATCTGATGGGTAATCCGGCGCCCTCAAACATCTTCAGGGTTCCGTTTTTTGAGCGATGTAAGGCGTCCAGGTTACTTTGATGTTCCATGATTTTGCTCATTTCAATTCCATCATACTCTTTCTCCCCCTCGATTTGTAGCAAAACCTGGATTCTGCAAACCCTTATCCATTGACTGGAATTACATGTACAACCTTATTTCCGGAAAAGAAATCAGCCGAAAAATACTTGTTCAAATCATTCAGGAGGTTGCTGTTCTGCACGCGCAGGAGGTAAGTCCCTGTCTTGCGGTTATACTTGTTGGTGAAGACTCAGCGTCACAGGTTTATGTGCGCAACAAAAAGCGAACATGCGCGGAACTTGGCATTGCATCAAGGGAGTACAACCTCCCCGCGGAAACAACACAGGAAGAACTTGAAGGGCTGGTCAAATCCCTGAATAAAGATCAGTCGGTGCACGGCATTCTCTGCCAGTTCCCATTGCCTGAATCCCTTAAAGAAGAACGGGTGATTCAGATGATCGATCCGGAGAAAGATGTCGACGGTCTGCATCCTTTCAACGTGGGACTGCTGGCTTCCGGGAAACAGCGTTTCATTTCATGCACACCCTGGGGGGTGCTGCAACTACTCAAACATACAGGCATAAAGACTGAAGGTAAGCAGGCTGTGGTGCTGGGCCGGAGTAATCTTGTCGGACGGCCGCTGTCAATCCTGCTTTCACAGAAAGATTGTAATGCAACGGTGACATTGTGCCATTCCCGCACTCAAAACCTGGCCCAAGTCACCGCGCAGGGGGACATCCTCATTGCAGCTATCGGGCAACCTCAATTTGTGACCGCCGAAATGGTCAAACCCGGTGCTGTGGTGATTGATGTGGGCATTAACCGAATTGACGACCCAGCCGCCCCCAAAGGCTCGCGCCTGGTGGGGGATGTCTCATTTGTGGAGGTCGCGGACAAGACTTCAGCTATAACTCCTGTTCCCGGGGGAGTGGGGCCGATGACAATAGCGATGCTGATGGCAAACACCCTGAATGCCGCACGCCGGCAAAATGGACTTGATTCGATCAGTCTTTGAAGCAGTGAGTCTTTAAGTAGTTGACCCTTAAAAAAGCTTTTTAATGTATAATATCATATCATTATGTGCTAAAATAGGTGTACATAATTGCAATGTTTTCCCACATTCAC
>CAYFLK010000059.1:0-25502 GCA_964344035.1 uncultured Pseudomonadota bacterium | reverse complement strand
GAGGCATCTTTTCCTGATAATACCCCTCCCCCGGAGTCGATTATCCGGAAAATCCGCCGCTCAACTCGGGGTTATCGGCATAAAAACAGAGGTAAAATATGGCGAGAAAAAAGAAGGTGAACAAAGATATCGAGCAGTACGATCATGGGGATAAGAAACGGCTGAATAATCCGCCAGTGGGGTTGGTGTCAGAAGACACGGAACCTTGCGAAGACTCCAGGAAAACATACGAATATGACCCGCATCTTGATCCGCAACTACAGTGGGCGGGCAAGGCCGAGCATACCTCTTTTGAAGTGCCGACCCGGAGCCTGCATGTGCATGAACGGATCGATCCGAAAACGATTATTGACACGGTTCAGAAAGAAGAGAACGGCCGCAAACAGATATCGCTTTTTGAAACTGAGAAAAGGCCGCTGCGGGAGGCGATTGAGTTCTACAAGCACAAGGAAGGCTGGAGCAACCGCATGATTGCCGGGGATTCTCTGCTGGTGATGAACTCACTGCTGGAAAAAGAAGGCATGGCCGGCAAGATGCAGATGGTTTATATTGACCCGCCTTACGGCATCAAGTACGGCTCCAATTTCCAGCCCTTTGTGAACAAACGGGATGTGCAAGACAGAAAAGACGAAGACCTGACCGCCGAACCGGAGATGATCAAAGCATTTCGGGATACCTGGGAGTTGGGGATTCATTCTTATCTGACCTACCTGCGGGATAGACTTCTGCTGGCAAGGGAGCTTTTGACCGAGAGTGGGAGTGTGTTTGTGCAGATTTCGGATGAGAATGTGCATTTGGTGAGGTCTTTGATGGATGAGGTGTTTGGAGAGGGAAATTTTGTAAGACTCATTACCTTTGCGAAAACTGGTAGCATGGTGTCCAATGAACTCGGACGAACAAGCGATTACCTGCTTTGGTATGCCAGAGAAAAACAGCATCTGAAATATCGTCAACTGTTTGCAGAGAAGTCACCAGATGCCTTTTACAGCAATGTCGAGTTAGCGGATGGTTCAATCAGAAAAATAACCAAAGCCGAGAGTATTGACACGTCGCTGTTGCCTAACGGGGCAAAGATCTTCCGACTTGTAAGTTTGGAAAGCGCAGGACCACCGAGCAAGGATACACCCTTCGAGTTTGAAGGAGAGATTTTCAGGCCGAGCAAGAACAGCCACTGGAAATTAACCTACCCTGATGGAATGGAAGGACTACGAAAATCAGGGCGCATTGTAAGAGATGGCAAGAAAATTCGCTGGAAGTATTATATTGACGATTACCCACTTAAGGTGCTGTCAGAGGTATGGACGGATACGTCTGGCTTTAACCCTAACCAGAAGTATGTTGTTGAGACACGTTCTAAAGTTATTCAACGCTGCCTCCTCATGACCACCGACCCCGGCGATCTGGTCTTCGATCCCACCTGCGGCTCTGGCACCACCGCCTATGTAGCCGAACAATGGGGAAGGCGCTGGATCACCTGCGACACGTCCCGCGTAGCGCTCACCCTTGCCAAGCAGCGGCTGATGACCGCCAATTTTGACTATTACCAGCTTGCCCACCCACAAGAGGGTGTGGGCAGCGGGTTTGCGTATAAGACCGTGCCGCACATTACCCTCAAATCCATTGCCAACAACGAACCGCCCAAAGAAGAAACACTCTACGACCAGCCCAGGGTGGACAAGAAGAAGACTCGAATCACCGGGCCGTTCACGGTTGAGGCGGTGCCTTCGCTTCGCGCCAGGTCTCTGGAAGAGATCGAAAAGGAAGACCAGGGTACAGGCGAGAGCGTATCCCGTTCCGGCGAAACCCTGCGCCAGGCACAATGGCGGGATGAACTTCTGAGAACAGGAGTGCGGGCCAAAGGCGGCAGCAAGCTGGAATTTACCCGGATGGAGCCTTTAAGCGGCACCCGCTGGATTCAGTGCGAAGCAGAAACAAAGGAAGGTAAACCGCAAAAGGTGTTTGTGGTGTTTGGGCCTGAGCATGCACCGCTGGAACAGCGGATGGTGGAAAACGCCTGGCAGGAGGCAAAGCCGTTCAAGCCGGATATGCTTCTTTTCTGCGCCTTCCAGTTTGATGACGAGGCAGCCAAGGATATTGACGAACTGAAACCCAAAATCGCAGGCATGCAACTTTTGAAGGTGCAGATGAACGCCGACCTGTTCACCGATGACTTAAAGAAAAAACGCTCCGGCAGTGACAGCTTCTGGCTCATTGGCCAGCCGGATGTTTCAGTTGATAGTTTTCAGTTTTTAGTTTTTGGTGAAAAAATAGGAGGGTCTTATGATATCTTCAAGGAGTTATCGGGACTTGATAGTCTGGCAGAAATCAGTCAGCTTGGTGAGCAGGATTTACTCTTTTACACGATCCTTTCCCAGGGAAGAACAGTTTGGCATTACCTCGCAGATACGGAGGGCTGGGACCTCTATCCCGGCAAATATAGCAGAAGGCCAAGCACGGCAGGGAAGAAAAGAATTCCTTCAATTTCTTTCGATAGCGCAGGGTTCATTGGCAGAGTTAGAGACTTTTATCATCATCTCAAAGAATTTGGAATACTTGACCGAAGCCAACTCAGAAAAATTGCTGACCGATTGCGAGGAAATAGCAAAATTACTGGCAGGCTTAAAAAAATCGCTGCAGAACTGAAAGTACCTTTTTCTAAAAACTCAAAACTAACAACTAAAAACTTCATACAGGTAGAAGTGCTTGGATTTGATTATTACAACCCCAAAACCGGCAATGTAGATTCCGGCGGTAAGGCCAATATCGCGATGTGGCTTCTGGATACCAATTATGACGACCGCAGTCTGTTTCCGTCCCAGGTATTCTTCCCCATGTCTGGAGCAAAAGACGGCTGGAGCAGACTGGCAAGGAACCTGAAAGCTGAAATTGACGAGGAAAAGATTGAGGCCTTTAAAGGTACGGTTTCGCTTCCTTTTGAGAAGGGTGACAACGCTAAAATCGCCGTAAAAATCATAGACGACCGGGGCATTGAAAGCTTAAGAGTTATATCTTTAAATAGTAAATAGTTGCCAGTTTTTAGTTTTCAGAAAAAGAATGGCCAATGCTGAGACTCAAAACTCAAAACTAACCACTAAAAACTATAAAGAGAGGTGTATTATGTTCAAACTCACAGATCATATTCCCAAAGCGGAACTGGAAACATTCTGCCGGAGAAATCATATAACCAAAATGTGCCTTTTCGGTTCTGCTCTGCATGATGAATTAAAGCCGGACAGTGATATTGATATTCTTGTGGAGTTTGACAAAAACCATATGCCGGGGTTGTTTGATATTTCACGAATGGAAATAAAATTATCCGGGACCATTGGGCATAAGGTGGATTTAAGAACACCGGAAGATTTAAGCAGATACTTTCGGGATGAAGTCGTTAAAAACGCTGAGGTGCATTATGAAGAAGCCTGAGGATAAAGCCAGGTTGAAACATATGCTGGATGCGGCTTTAGATGCGAGAAAATTTTTAGGTAAAGCAACATTTGAAGAATTGCAAAGTGATAGAAAACTTGGAAATGCTATAGTCCGCTCATTGGAAATTATTGGTGAAGCAGCCGCAAATGTTACAAAAGCTACGCAAGCAAAGTATCCTGAAATCGAATGGCCTGTTATTATCGGGATGAGAAACCGTCTTATCCATGCCTATTTTGATATTAATTACCATATAGTCTGGCAGACAGTTAAAGAAAACCTGCCGCCTTTAATTGAACAATTGCAATCAATTTTAAAGGACAAAGAGTAGTAAATGAAACAGATAGACAAACTCACCATCAACTCTCCATATGAGGAGCCGAAATATTACTGGCATTATGACCGTGAATATCGCTCGTTTGAAAGACGCGAGGGCCGCCGGCCTGCCGGATATGTTATTGCCACGCCGGACAGTAAGGGATTTGATGATCCGGGGTTTTTTGTGCCCATTGATCTGGTCAATAAAATTCGCCCTCGTGTGAAGTCCTGGCAGGGAAATGGGTATCCCGGCGTTTCCGGCATCACCCGCCGACTGCTTCATCACTGGCAAGACCCGGAGGAACGGGAAATCAGGCGGTTTTTCTTCTGCCAACTGGAAGCCATAGAAACCCTGATCTGGCTGACGGAGGCGCCTGAAGCGGAAAAGACCGGTATTGATATCCCGGGAGACGGCGGAGAGTTTGCGCGCTGGTGTTGCAAGATGGCCACCGGCACCGGTAAAACGGTCATCATGTCCATGCTGATTGCCTGGCAGGTGTTGAACAAGATCACGAATCGCCAGGATACCAGATTTGCCAAAGATGTTCTTGTTGTGGCCCCGGGACTGACCGTAAAAAGTCGCTTGTCGGTGTTACATCCCACTGACCCTGAGAATTACTATGAGGAATTTAATATTGTTCCCCAGGGCTTGATGGAGCGGTTGAGGCAGGGACGCATCAAGGTGATCAACTGGCATAAACTGTCCTGGGAAAGCCAGGAGCAGGTTCAAAAGAAAAAGAGCGTGGATAAACGCGGCGTGTTAAGCGATGAGGCCTATACCCGTCAGGTGCTGGGTGATATGGCAAACAGCCGGAACCTGATTGTCATAAATGATGAAGCGCATCACGCTTGGCGGGTCAATGTGGAGGCCAGGGGGAAATACCTGCGTCAAAGGGACATGAGAGACAGCGCGGAAGAAGCCACTATCTGGATCGGGGGATTGGACAGACTGCACAAAAGCAGGGGAATTCTTCGCTGCTTCGATCTTTCGGCGACACCTTTTGCGCCGTCCGGTAAAAAGGCGGAAGAAGAATCGCTGTATGGGTGGATTATGAGCGATTTTGGTCTGAACGATTCCATTGAATCCGGGTTGGTTAAAACACCGAGGGTTGTTATCCGGGATGACAGCAAAAGGACACGGGAGTTGAAGTCCCGTCTTTACCATATTTACATGGACGCGGACGTTAAGGACGATATCAACCGCAAGGCAGAGGAGACAGAGCCACTGCCCGACCTGATTTCCAATGCCTATAACCTGCTGGGAAAAGACTGGTTGGAGACAAAGCAGGCTTGGGAAGAGGAAGGTCATACTGTTCCGCCAGCGATGATCACCGTTGCCAACCGGACGGAAACATCAGCAAGAGTTAAATACAGCTTTGCTCACAAGCAGATTTTCATTGACGAGCTATGCAGTCCGGAAAAGATGCTCCATATCGACAGCAAGGTCTTGAAAGAGGCTGAAAGTTCCGATGAAGGTGCTCCAATCGATTTAACTCCTGACGAATCGGGTGAGATTAAGCTGACAAAAAAACAGCAAGCTGAACTCTTGCGGCAAAAGGTTGATACGGTGGGGGAAATTGGTCAACCGGGCGAACAGGTTCAAAATGTCATTTCAGTGGGAATGCTTTCCGAAGGGTGGGACGCCAAAACAGTCACTCACATCATGGGACTGCGGGCATTTTCCAGCCAGCTTCTATGCGAGCAGGTTGTTGGCCGCGGACTCAGGCGAACAAGCTATGAGGTCGGGAAAGATGGGTTGTTTGAAGCGGAGTATGTCAACATATTTGGCGTTCCTTTTACCTTTCTGCCGCATGAAGGCGGAGAAGGAGCGCCACCGCCACCGCCCAAGCCTAAGACAGCGATTGAGCCTGTTTTGGAAAAGCAGGAATTTGAAATCACTTGGCCCAACATTATCCGGGTAGATCATGTCTATCATCCTGAGCTGCATCTTGATGAAGTGAAACCGATTTATTTGGATCCTTATGAAAGCGTTACTCAGACAGAAATGGCGGCCATAATTGCCGGCAAACCCAATCCGTCCGCTTTGTCGGAAATTGACCTGAAGGAAATAGCAGAGAAGTTCAGAATACAAACGATTGTTTTTGAAACGGCAAAACGGATTTACAACAGCGAAAAGCCCGGGTGGAAAGGTTCGGAAGGTCTTTTTCTGGCTCAGATAATACGGCTGGTTGATGGTTTTATCCAGAGTGCCAGGGTTGTAATAAAGGATGATCTTTTCAGCAATGACCTGCTACGCCATAGGGTGCTTATTTTGCTCAATATAAACAGAATCGTTCAACATGTCTGGAACGGACTGCGGGCAGAAAACACTGATAAAGTTGTTCCTGTGTTTGACAGTGAAAACCCAATCAGAAGCACCGCTAGAATGAGGACATGGTATACAAGCAAGCCGTGCGAATATACATCGAGATCGCACATCAACCATGTGGTGGTGGACAGCACATGGGAGGCGAGCGAAGCTTACCTGCTTGACAAAAGTGAAAAGGTGGGCGCATGGGTCAAGAACGATCACCTGGGATTCAGCATTCTATACAACTACAGGGGTGTTGTGCGTAAATACTACCCTGACTTTATTATCAAATTACAAAACGGGGAATTTCTCATACTGGAAACCAAAGGACAGGATTCCTACCTTGCCCGGACAAAAAGAGCCTATTTGCAGGAATGGGTGAAGGCGGTGAACAATCATGGCGGTTTTGGGACATGGCATGAAGCTGTCTCGTTTACCCCGAATGATTTGTCAGAAATATTGAAAAACAGCCGCTTCTAAGTAACTTCAACTCCTTGTTGACACGGTACTAACTGAAATCCCAGCATTTTTGCTTGCTTTCTGATGCGGTGTTCCACAAGGATGACAATGTGAGGCAATTAGACAAGTTTGAATTGAAGGATGACAACATTGAAAAAGCAATCCGTGATGCAGCAAAAAGGGAAAGCAGCTAACAAGGCGCTGCACCGGACGGCAATTCCGTTCCGCTCCATTGCCGCCGGTGAGCTTGGTCGTTGGGCCTAATTGATGCTTCAGAGGAAAACATAACAAATTTACACCAACCGTCTATTAAGCGGCATTGAGCGGCTGAATCCGAGAAAGCTCTTTACTATAGCGATACTCAGATTCCCATAAATCCCTGGCATGCTGTGCATTCAACCAAAATTCAGGAGAATTTCCGAAAAGGCGGGACAATCTCAACGCCATGACGGGTGTTATGGAACGCCGTTCTCTTAAAAGTTCATTAATCGTCTGACGCGATACACCCAGGGCCGCAGCCATTAACGTCGCATTTAGATCAAAATCAGGAATGAAATCTTCCCTGAGCATTTCGCCAGGGTGAGTTGGTGGGGTTTCCCTTTTGCTTGTGTTTGATATAGCCATGGTTAAAATCCTCAATGGTAATCGGTTATTTCAACATCATATGCATCGCCATCTATGAAACGGAAACAAATTCGCCATTGTTCATTGATGGATATCGAATGTTGCCCTTTTCTATCTCCTTTAAGTGCGTGTAATCGGTTGCTTGGGGGTACTCTGAGATCATTTAGTGTTATTGCATAATGGATATATTCCAATCGCCGTAAGGCCCTTTTGATCAGATCAGAGGGCAGACGTTTCGATTTGCCTTTTATGAAAAGCTGTTGCGTTTCTTTATCGGCAAATGTTTTTATCATGCGCATATTGTAATCTGTCACGTGACAGTTGTCAACAATTTAATTCCAACTCATTAAGAATGGTTTGCCAAACATTGCGCTTGCAGTCGGACGCGTCTGAAGCCGCGCCGCTTAAGCGCCCCGATAACAAGTCGTTCGAGAGGCATCTTTTCCTGATAATACCCCTCCCCAGGAGTCGATTATCCGGAAAATCCGCCGCTCAACTCGGGGTTAGGCCAAAAGAAGCATATGCATGAACATAGAAAATATAATCAATTCAATTCGGAATAGTCGGGTAAGAATTACCGACCATGCTGATGAAGAAGCATTTGATGATAGCCTGACATATGAAGAAATATACTCATCAGTAATTCAAGGTGAAATCATCGAGGATTATCCAAATGATAAGCCATACTCAAGCTGTCTAATTATGGGTAAAAATTTCTCAGGTGAACCTATCCATAGTGTTTGGGCCTATAATCCAGATAATTTATGGGCAGTCTTAATCACAGTTTATCGTCCAGATCCAAAACGCTGGATTGATTGGAAAGTAAGGGTGAAAAAATGAAACCATTTGAAAAGTGTCCCGTTTGTAGTGGTGAGTTAGAGGATAAGCAGGTTGAAAAGTTGCTCAGAGGAGGTGGAAATACAGTCTCTATGAAAGTCACAGCCGAGGTATGCCTCCACTGTGGAGAGAGACTATATGCAGAAGATGTAGTCAAATCTTTTGAAGAAATCCGAGGTAAGCTACGAACGCAAGAATTTAGCCACTTTAAAACTCTTGGGCAATCCTTCACGGTTGAAGAGAATTGGCCTAACAAAGCCATCCAGCCGACCGCTTAACCCGCCGCTTCGCTCTGGGTTAAGCGGCGGCTGATGGCAAGCGTTGATCCGGGTCGCTCGCTCGGCTGCGCGACCCGGATCAACCCCGAGTTGAGCGGTCCCCGCCCTCACGACTTGAATCGTGGCGCCGCGCTGCGCTCCCGCGCCCCGATAACAAGTCGTTCGAGAGGCATCTTTTCCTGATAATACCCCTCCCCCGGAGTCGATTATCCGGAAAATCCGCCGCTCAACTCGGGGTTAGCGCAGCAAAATCCACCTTGCCAAAGGAGTAATAATGGTATATCATTTATACCATGCATGATTTTGAGTTTGACGAAAGGAAGAGTGCTTCAAATTTAAAGAAGCATGGAATTGATTTTGTCACGGCTCAGGAACTTTGGGATGACCCTGATCTCATCGAAGTAAAAGCGGCATGTGATAGCGAACCAAGATTCCTAATCGTTGGCCGGATAAAAGAAAAACGTTGGTCAGCGGTCATAACTTATCGTGAAGATAAAGTCAGAATAATATCCGTCAGACGTTCCAGAAAGACCGAGGTAGAGCTTTATGAAAGCTAAAGATTTTGACAAAAAATTTGATGAAAATAAAACAGACATCATTGGTGATCTTGACTTGTCCACTTTGAAACGTCCAAACCAGCAGCAAAAAAGAGTCAATGTAGATTTTCCTATCTGGATAATCGACTCTTTAGATAAAGAAGCTAGCCGGGTGGGTGTATCACGCCAATCAATAATAAAGCTTTGGTTGGTCGAAAGACTCGAAGAACTTGCGCTAACAAGGCGCTCCACCTGACCGCCAAAAGCGCCGCTTCGCTCTGCTTTTGGCGGCAGGTGAGCTTGATCGTTAACCATCAATAAAACCTCCGGCCTGATGCCAAAAGGTACACATCTGTGCTATACTACATGTCATGAAGCCGATCAATTGGGATCCTGAGAAAAACCAACAGCTCATTTCAGGGCGTGGTGTTCGTTCGAGGACGTCATTTTCTATTTACAGCAAGGCGCATTACTGGACGATATTGAACATCCAAATAGCGATAAATATCCGAGTCAACGTATATTCGTTATCGACATAGATGGTTATGTACATCTTGTACCCTATATTGAAAACCGAAAAGAGATTTTCTTAAAAACGGTGATTCCCAGCAGAAAGGCAACCAAACAGTATCTTGGAGAGAAATCATGAGTGATCCTAAACTGAGTAAAGAGGAAAAAGAAATTCTTAAAGATTTTGAGGCGGGTGAGTTCAAATCTGTGCTCACGCCCAGGCGCAAAAAAATGCTGCAAGCAGCTGCTGAGGAAACATTCAAAAAGGATAAGCGGATTAACATCCGGATTTCTAGTCGTGATTTGGAGTCACTTCAAAGGCGAGCGCTTGAGGAAGGTATTCCATATCAAACACTAGTATCTAGCGTCCTTCATAAGTATGTCTCTGGTGGGTTTCGGGATTTAATGGCTATCAAAGCATTCCAGCGGACGCAAAAATCGCGCCGCTGATGCGAGCGTTAGCTCGGAGAATAAATATGAAGAAACTACCCGTAACCGTATTAATCATACTTAGCGTTGCTACAGTCTTTAAACGTCAATACAAAATCACGGTTAAACGTATGCAAAAGGACTGCACATAAAATAGTATGCACGAAAGGAGTAAGCGAAAACAACCGTTACTTTCAGCGCAGCAAACTCCCGGGCAGGTGGGCGTTCCCCCGCAGGTAGGCTTGGGCATCCGTTTCCCGTTTTCCCTCCGCCTTGATGCTTAGCACCCGCAGCGCCCCCTGCTTTGTGCCTATTGAGAGGTCCGGACCGACCTTTCCTGGTTCATAAGTTCCCGCCTGCACCATTGCCTTGGTGATCTGCAGACGCCGGCCTTTTTCATCAAAACAGTAAATCCCAGGCCAGGGTGTGAAGGCCCTGAGTTTACGTTCTAGATCCTCCGCGGTTTCCTGATGCCAGTCGATTTGCCCCTCGGATTTTTTGATAGTCCGGCAATAAGTGGCGTCCTTCTCGGACTGTTCCCGCAAGGTATAATTTCCCGTGAACAATGCGGGCAGTGTATTACGGAGCAACTCCCTTCCGATCTCGGCCAGCCTGGGACCCAGGCTGAGGCTGGTGTCTGTTGGCATGATCGGCTCCGGGGTGGATTCAGCGACCACCGGTCCGGCATCCAACCGAAGCACCATTTTCTGCAGCGAAACACCGGTTTGCTTATCTCCCGCAAGGATTGCCGCCTGCACCGGACTCGCGCCGCGCCAGCGCGGGAGCAAGGAGAAATGCAGGTTGAAACACCCTTTAGAAGGCAGGCCCAGCAGGGCCTGCGGAAGAAGCTGCCCATAGGCGCACACCACTATCAGGTCCGGGACCAGCACCGACAACAGTTCAAGCCCTTCCGGACTCCCGGCTTTTTGCGGTGTGTAAACGGTAATCCCCTCACCCTCTGCAAGTAGTTTCACCGGCGAGGGCTGTAGCCTGAGTTTGCGTCCCACTGGACGGTCAGGCTGCGTAAAGACTCCCGCCACTTCGCAACCGTCCTCCAGCAATGCCCGCAAAGACGGTAACGCCCACTCAGGAGTTCCCATGAATACAACGCGGTCTTTCATCTGAGAATGCTTCAAAAAAGGCTGTGATGGATTAAAAAGCTAACTGGTGGAAAAGGGAGGAATAAAACAAATCCCTCAGTTCTTTTTTACATGATAATGTACTGATCGTATGAAAATGCCTGAGTGCGGTTACAATCGGACAGGTCTTTCCCTGGAAGAAATGCAAACAGAGCTAATCGAAAAGTACAAGAAACAGGAGTTTTATCAAGTTGGAAGGATGTGAAGGCCTCTCCCCCCGCTTACGCCAGCATCAATTTCAACAGGTCGGACTTTGCTGTTTCAGCAGCTTTGCCCTGGTAATCGGTTTGCCCTTGGTCCATAACCGGGTAATCCGATGCACTGCGGCGGGCGAAGGACAGGTTCAGTTAAACTGACAGCGCTTTTTCGGAAGTTGATAAGGCAGCTGGGGAGTTAATTACTGCCGTATTTCTGATAATACATCTGCTTATACCCTGCATCGAATACGTGCCATCACGACAAAGCTGTTCGGTTCTAAACCGCTCAGCGAAACTTCAATCCGGCCTCCCCCGGAAGCAGTTCCCTAGCTGTTTCATCACAAATCCGTCTTGCGTTTGAATGCGAGGATGGTCACATTGATGACGGTTAAAATCAGGCATTACACCGGGAATGAGTGCCGGCTTTCAGTTACTTTGCATTTACAAAACATTTGTGAACTCGTTCAGTCTGGACAATCCATTTAATGCCGAAAGAGCATTTCCTGAAAAAGGTGAGGGGGAAGAAACCCGTTACGACGAGATGGTCAGCCGTGCGCGTGAACTGTTAGACCTTCCCGGCAAGGGCGGAGGCCCGACCAGGGTCCGCACACAGCACGGCAAGGGGCGGATGACGGTTTGGGAACGCATTCGCGTGCTGACCTCCGAGGACCCGCACATCACCTTCCAGAACTGGGGCGCCAAGCTAGACGGTGCGGGACTGGTCACCGGCATCCTTAACATCAAGGGCCGAGACGTGGCCCTCTACGGTCACGATTTCACCGTGCGCGCCGGTTCAATGGACGCTACCAACGGAGGCAAACTCGCGCGGCAGATCATTATGGCCGCGGAACACGGAATACCCCTGATCGGCATAAACGATTCCGCCGGCGCATTCGTGCCCGCGGGGGTGGGCGGACTCGACGGATATTCGGAAGCCTTTGCAGCCATGCGCCGCATATCCGGGCGGGTTCCTTCAATCATGTTGATGTTCGGTTACAATGCCGGTGGAGGCTCCTACCTGCCCCGGCAGGGCTCTTTTGTGATCCAGCCCGCGGACACCTTTTTCGGCCTAACCGGACCGGACGTGGTGCGTCATGCCCTCGGAGAAGACATTACCCCCGATGCGCTGGGGGGACCGAATGTCCACAGCCTAAGCGGAGTAGTGGACCTGACTGCGCCCGATGAACTCGGCGCTTTGCGCACCGCGCTGCGGCTGCTGAGTTATCTCCCGGACAACAACCACAGCCTGGCGCCCTATGCGGATACGTCGCTGGGTCTGGATGATTTTGTGGAGGAAGAAGAAATCCTGCTGCGCAAAACCTTTGCCCATCCGGTAACCGGGTTCAACACTCCATTCGACATGCGCCTGTTCCTGCAACAGCTGGTGGACTACGGTGATTATTTTGAACTCCAGGGCAAACGCGCCCGCCAGCTGATCACCGCGTTCGGACGCATGGGAGGACACGTCGTCGGGTTCATCGCCAACAACAGCGCCTTCAACTCAGGGAACCTCGACGTACATGCTTCCCGCAAGGGCGCAAAATTCATGCGTTTCTGCAACCTCTACAACATCCCGGTAATCTTCCTCGAAGATGTCAGCGGATATGCTCCGGGTTCGGAACAGGAACAGGCGGGAATTGTGCAGGCGGGACGGGAACTTTTAGATTCGATCATCGACCTGCGGGTCCCGCGTTTGACTCTGATTGTACGCAATGCCTTTGGCGGCGCCTACTGCGCATGGAACAGCTACCACATCGGCGCGGATTTCGTCTTTGCCTTGCCCAGCGCCAGGATAGCAGTGATGGGACCGGCCGGCCGGCAATACATCTACAAGGAAGAATACCGGAACATTCATAAGATCTACCGGCAACAGCTGAAGGACGGAACAGGAGAGGCGGAAGCGGCGCGACAGCGTGACGGCGCACTGGCATCATTAACGGAAAGGTATGAGCGCGAATTGCTTAATCCGGAAGAGGCGCTGCGGCTTGGTTCTGTTTCAAGCCTGGTAATGCCCGGGTACAGCCGCAAAATCTTGGCCAATGCCCTGCAGTATTTGCTCCGGCACTACACTCCCTCCGCGATGATGGGCACCCAGCGTGAATGAAAAACAATCACTAAATAGAAACATTTGAAAAGGTATGGAAGAAGTATGATTATGTTAACAATGATTTTCCGGCCAGGTAATGGACCCCGCTTCAACATACGGACAACTAATTTGCAGCGGCACTTGTTTGCGGACCGAGCCCCACAAACCGAACCCATGAGAGGAATGCCATGGCAAGAGACAACCACGAACCAGATGACTGGATGAAAAACCTGTTTTCAACCAATGGACTGCTGCTGATCATCATCGTGCTCGGGGTGTACTGGGTTTTTTTCTCGGATGATCCGCAAAGTGAACAAACCTTGTACCACCGTGCGGACCTGCCGATCGGGGTGAGCGAATCATTCAACCAGGCAGCCATTGACAGGTTGGGACTGGACCTGACTGAAAACCTGGACCCCAAGCTGATCCCGGGACTGTTGACTGATGCGGTGCGTGAGACAGCACAGGAAAAAGTAGGCGAACAAGAGTTTCTCCCGACCCTGGTGCAGCGGATTTCCAACAAGATCCGGGACATCAGCACCATCGACCTGAACGAAGACGGTGTCGCCGATCCAATCCTGGTTGTCCCACAGAAGGAAAGCAGCGGTGCGGATCACCTGGTCTTCTCCATCCTCGTGCCTGATGCGACCCAGGTGCCGAACCTGCCCGCGGGTTCCGATCAGAACGCCTGGAGGGATATTGCCGAAAACAAGTCAATCGAGTTGATGACCGCCTCCGTGGTCCGTGGGAGCGAGGAGCAGCTGACCATGCAATCGACTCCGAACCCGCAGATGTACCATTCCGGCGGGGCATCGTATCCACCTTATTATCATCACAGCCCAAGTCTGTCGAGCATTTTTCTGACTTCAATGGCGGGTTCGATGATGGCCAACTGGATGTTCATGCCCCGCTACGGGATGGGATTCGGTTATTATAACCCCAGTCCGGTCGCGGTTAGCTCGGTAAGGCAAACACGAAGCCAGTCCGTATCGTCGTACGGCAAAGCGAAACCGTCCTCCTCTGCCGCCAGGACTGCCGGGGGGAAATCGGTGACTGCCAACAAGTTCCGTTCAACATCAAAAAAATCAATGAACAACATAAAAACAACGCGTTACCGGGCATCAAACAAACGTGCGGGAACAGGCGGGTTTGGACGCACACGGGCCACGACGAGAAGGGCCCCGGCTGTGAGCAGGCGTGCCCCGACTTCCAGCAGGAGATTGCTGCGCACCCCGATGCGGAGGAGTTTTGGCGGTTTTGGACGCCGAAGTTTTGGCGGTTTCGGCAGACGGAGGTGATGAATCAAGGACCGTTTTCCAATTCCCAGTTCCGGGAATATGTCTCGTATTCCTCTGCGCTCATGTGCTGTATTCCGGTATCTTTTCTGTCTCCATGGCGTGCCAGCGCATCGCGGCGCATTTCTTCCATGCGCGTACGGTAAGTGTGTTTTTCAAACAACTCCTGCTGTACGCCATGATGAGGAGCGTGAAGACGGGCTTCCTTTTCAATACGCAGATGACAGCGTGAGCACAGGGGAATCAGGTTTTCGACTGCATTGTTCCCAGGGTTTTCATCAATGTGATGTACCTGCAGCACTTCCCCCCTCGATGAATCTGCATCAGTGAAATCCTGTCCGCATTTTGCGCAATGCTGGTTAAAGAGTTTGCGGATGTATCGGGACAAAGTTGCCCATTCCTGGTGGTAGCGGGAATCGTTCGGCATAGATCGTGAAGTAAGATAGACGGGTTTAGACTTTACGTTCGAGTGGAATCGTAATATAAATCAAGGCAGAAGAAAGAATGCGCTGTATGTGGTCAACTAGACGGTTTTTCATGGACGGGAAATCATTTCCACAATCAGCACCCAGGGACACGGAGTAAATCATGGAACGCAACGAATTTCTAAACATCCTGGCCATTATCAGTCACATGGCCCATGCCGACGCGGAAATGCATCCAGCTGAAAAAAAAGTGCTCATCGCCACCTATAAAGTCGCAAAGGTAACCCATGAGGAGCAGAAAATGATCCGCAACCGTTCCTCTTTGGATGAAATGCTGGGGGAAATCAAAACCGATGACGGGAAAAAAGCCCTTGTTGACCTGCTTGCCCTGGTTGCGGGCGCGGACGGCGTCTTTGAGGAAGAGGAAGAACTGTTAATAAAAAAAATCATGAACCGTGTCGGGATCTCCCCGGAAGAACACCCCTACTTCAAAGAAGGCAGCGGCCTTGATATTAATACCGTGCGTTCCAATGCGCGGAATATCCTCCAGTCCATCAGCGCCAGCGGTTGATCCCGGAATTGTCTCAGCCCCCTCCGCCTGCTGCGCCAGTAATCTGCTCCCATAGTTCTGAAAGCGCAAAACGTCCCAGCCCTCCCTCTTTGAACTGGGTTTCATCAAAAACCATCACTGCGTCAGGCTGAACTCCTTTCCCCCAGTGCAGCACTGGGACAGGATCATGCAGATGCACCCCGGTCAAACTGGAAGTGCCATGATCAGAAGTGATGGTGATCAGCAAATCGCCGGAATACCGGTCCACAAACTCCCCCAGTTCAAAGTCGATCCGCTGCAGAAAATCACGTTTCGCCAACGGGTCCCGGTTATGTGCCGCAATGTCCGCTCCTTTGATATGCAGCATCACCACTTCCTGACTATGCAGGAAGTCCCCAGCACAGGCAAACTTTGCTGCAAGGTCGGTATCAAGATTGGCCGTCATTTCAGGCTGATGGTAAAAATCGAAACCCAGTATCCGGGCAATGCCGTGAATCGTCTTTTCCGCTGATATGATTGTAGCCTGAACGGTCCTGTTCCGGGAAGTAACCGTCTTCAAGTTCGTCTGCTTCCCTGGTTCACGCGAGATAATTGCGTTGGCAGGCAGGAGCCCGATTTTAGTTCTCTCAAGGTTGAGAGGATGACGATCCAGCAGACGATGTGCTTCCTGTTCAAACTGGTGCAGCAGCCTTGCGGTTTTGCGGGCCAGGGGGTCTTGGTTATCCAGTGGCTGCGGAATTCTCGGAGGGATCCCGCTCGGGTGACTATCACCGGGATCACTCCCGTTGATATGTTCTGAAAGGTCCGGACCTCTCAGCAGAAGGACCAGCCGGTGTTCAGTGCTGGGATGCACCTCAACCGTGTTTTCCTCCTCAAACCGGATTTTTTTCAATTCCCGGGCCAGTTCTTCACTTCCTTCCCGGATCCGACCCGCGCGGCGGTCACGCAATAGCCCGCGCCGATCAAAAGTTGCCCAATTCCCTCGCAACGCCACATCAGTGTCCTCGAGCCGCAGTTCGCAACCCAGGGCTTCTATCACCCCTCTGGCTATCTGCAGTTTTTCCGGTGCATACCCGAACACCGCCAGGGTGCCGTGAACCGTGGTGATTGTGCTTTCACGGACAGTGACATCCGCGAGTCCTGAGCATCCTTCGGCGGCCAGACGATCAAACACCGGCAGGTCCGCGGCTTGAAGCGGCGTCTTCCCCTCAAGCGCAGGATGCGGCCGGTCCGGTAATCCGTCGATCAGCAGCAACAGCCGTGAAGGTTTGGAGTCACCCATTCCGTACACCGGCATTCTGTGCATCCACTTGCATTTGCACGTGCTGGATGACGTATTTAACCATGGTGTTCAGGGTTGCGTCATAATCGTCGTTGTTGAGTATTTCGATGTCATCACCCTCAAACTGCTCCAGACTGAAATCGTGAATGTCCCGGATTTCATTGAAACGTTCGAGGTAGAATTTTTCTATTTTTCTATGGTTTTTGGCTCCTCTTTCCTTAAACCGGTTGCGATGCTGGTTTGTATCAAGGACCGATAACGCCAGTGGAATATGGTATGCTTTGGGTGCATTACCGGAACGGATCTCGCGAATGAACGGAATCAGGTGGACCCCTTCAATGATCAGGCTTGCCCCCTCCTCCACTGTTCGTTCCACCACGGCTTTCACCCCCAGTGAAACCTGATCGGACTGCAGGCAGAAACCGGTGATCAACTGCTCGCGTGTTTTCAATTCAAGGGGAAGCCCCTTCCAGGCTTCAGTAGTGGACTGGTAAAGGGTGGGAATCAAGTCGCCGGAAAAGGCCAGGCGCATGATTTCCCGGATTGAATCGGTGCCGATCACCTTGTTAATTCCCAGGAGCGCCGAAAGCGCGGTAGCCATCACGGACTTGCCGGTCCCAGGTGCCCCGCTGATATAGATCACCAGCGGACGGTCGAGGGTATCGAGACGGCTGGCCAGCCGGTACAGACCCGCGGTATGTGATCCGAATTCCTTTTCTATCCTGTCCGTAATGCGGTCAAACAGGTCATCCTTTGCTATCACCTTGATGTCCGCTGCCCGCAGCTGGTTCTCTATATCAAAACTGATGCGGTTTGCAACTTCCGGTGAAAGCCCCGCCGCGGTAACCGACTGCGCCAGCAGCAGCTTGGAGAACGGTACGGTGGAGTGCTTTTTTTTGACCTGAATCACCCCGACCCGGTAGTTCTCCGCCATCAATGATTCCAGCTCTTCCTTGCCGAAACGCTTGATAATCAGCTCATTGACCTTTTTTGACAATTCCCGGGAAGTGACTTCCCCTGAGTCAAGGAAGCAGGTTTTCGCGTCCTGTGCTATTTTCAAGGATTTGCTGAAGTTCAAACCGCGGGTCATCAGCTTATGCGTCAGGATCCCGCGCATAAACGGCTGCCTGGAACGGTCGGTTTTTATTACTGTCAGCTGGCTCATGAAATAACTAGCGCATTGGAATAAATATTGTGTCCATCAACTACATCCATATAACCCATATAGGAAAAGGATCCCGGTCCCGTCAAGTGAGCGGAGGCGGAGTATCACCGGGTTCAGCAATCACGCTGCACGCTTCACAGCCTTCACTCCATGCGGATTCACCATCGACAAATATTTCCTTTTTCCAAATCGGCACCGAGTGTTTGATCGTGTCAATTATGTACCTGCTCGATGAATAGGCATCTCCCCGGTGCGAGGAAGAAACCGCTATCGCAATGGAACATTCCATCACATCCATTTTCCCCAGCCGGTGGATCACTTCAACATAATGCAGTGGCCAACGCTTCCGGGCTTCATCCGCAATGCGGTTGATTTGGCGCAGGGCCATAGTCTCGTGGGCTTCATATTCGAGCAGCAAAACTTCACGTCCGTGACTGTGATTTCGAACGTCTCCATAAAAAACCAGCACCGCCCCGGCCTTGGGATGCATGGCACGCCGCCGCAAACCTTCGAGGTCAATAGGGGCGCGTACGATTGTATTTTTCACCGAATCATTATTCTGTTCTGTCATTTTTTGTGCAGGTAAGGACTGTTTGTTAACAACTACGCCTGAAAAAAACTGAGTAGAAAACAAATCCTCTGGCATTCATCAAAAACCACAAGAGGAAAGTTGTTCAATGTATACGCAAACCTGTGGTTTCAGCGGACTTGCTTGGTTTCGCTTCAGTTTTGACCGTTGATAAGTTTCATTGAATTCGTTTTGTTATTCATGCACCTTCAAACCTGATTGACGGAAAACGGCCTGGGATTTCAACATCTCGGTCCACGCCATTGCAGCAGCTGCCCGAATTCAACATTCATGTTTGCCAGCACCCGCTCACGGTGGTTCATGTTCCATGAAAGCATTTTCTGTGCGTATGTCAACAACATTTCCTGGTAATCAGTGTTTTCTGCCTGGTTGACAAATTGGTGGGGGTCCGCCCGCAGATCGAAAAACAGGGGTGGAGATGCAGTCATGTGTACGTACTTGAAGTGTTCGTCCCTGATCGCGGCAAGGCAGCATTGATCCGGCAGCAACCCGAACCGTTTTTCTATCATCGGTTGAAAAGAACCGATCATGCGAAAATCAAATTCCCAATGAACCTCAGTCCTCCAACGTTCCGGCATTTCACCCTGGATGAACGGCTGCAGTGAAACACCGTCGCATTGATCCGGCACTTCAACGTCCAGCCAGTCCAGAATGGTCGGCATCAGGTCCACCGATTCAGTGAACCTGTCAATCTGCCGGTTTTTCAAGTTCGCGGTCGTAAACCGGGGATCACGGATAATCAGGGGGATGTGATATGATTCGTCAAAATAGCTCAGTTTGCCGAAAAGGTGGTGGTCCCCTAACTGTTCGCCGTGATCAGAGGTGAAGACAATCATCGTTGAATCATACTGCCCGGTTTCTTTCAGATAACTGAAAACCCGGCCCAGGTGGTGGTCAACTTCCGTCATCAACCCGAAATAAGTTGCCCGGGCCTGACGCACTTCTTCATCCGATGCCAGGGCAACCGGCGTATCACCTTCTCCGGGAAAGAAACCGGAGCGGGGTTTCCATTCCTGCACCGCGGATATCAATGGATGCTGCCGAATTTCGGCAGCAATGCTCTCCGCACGAACGGGAGGGGGAACGTCGTCCGGATTATACATGCGGTTGTAGGGTTCCGGGGCAACCCATGGAGGATGGGGGCGAAGATATGACAAATGGACGAACCAGTTATCGTGTTCACGCACACGCATCCAACTCAGCATTGAATCAGTCAAAAATGCCGTGTCGCTTTCTTCTTTGCCATAAAACCTGGGGGGGCAATTCAACCGGGGGGTTCTTGAGTTCCGAGCATCCTCTGATGGGAGGAAAACGGTTTCCCTCGATAAACCAGGACCCCGGCCCCTCGATTTGAGCCATGCAATCCAGGGTTTGTGGCTATCATCAATCAGGATTTCAGCACTCATTCCCGGAAGAGTATTTTCATAGGTTTTCAGAGCCGGATCATTGGGGTGCAAGTCCCTGGGGTCGTAGGAGGTGTCGGTGTAGCCGAACAGGGTTGGGTCATATCCCGCTTTCCTGGCTTCCAGGGCAACATTCGTAAAGCGGCGGTCCAACGGTGTGCCGTTGTTCACACACCGGTGGTTCATCAGATACATGCCGGTCAGCAGGGAAGCCCTTGAAGGACCACATGGCACTGCCTGACAGTAGTGTCTGCGGAAAAGCAGGCCTTCAGCCGCCAGGCCGTCCAGGTAGGGGGTTTTCAGGAGGGGATGTCCAACACAGCCAAGACAATCCCCGCGCCATTGATCGGCAGTGATAAGCAGGATATTTTTTGGTACTGTACCGGGTTTTGCGTGCATGGCTCATGGTGGAGTGAAACCAAAATCCTGTTTGGTTCGTAATTATTGATAATCCGGCAAAAAGCCTTCAAGATTAAGCCACCCAGAAAACTGGTTCTTTGCCATTTTAAGTCATTCCAGAGAATTTTGTCCCCGGCTTCAACGGGGAACGTGAATCCAAAGTGAAATCAGTTGTCTTTGGATTCAGGATCTCTGCTTCGCAACATCCGGAACGACAGGTAAATTAGTGTCATGCCCATGAACCAGTGTTTTGATAGGGAATCATTTTTTGCTTCGGAAGGTAGACAGCAGCAAGCCAAGGCAGGACATTAACATGAAAACCGGCCCCAGTCAGCCGTTACTGAAACATACAAGATATGATCCGGACAGGAATTGACTGGAAATCAATTCCCCCGGCCGACAGCAACTCAACACTTAATGTTGCGGGTTGCAATGAAAAAACGTGAAACATGCCCGGGCTTGGGAGAAGTGTATTTACAGGACGTTTCGATATCCTTCCGCATCAAGTAATTCGTCCTGTTCATCAGGGTTGCTTGGTTCAATCCGGATCAGCCATCCTTCGTCGTAGCAGTCTTCGTTCACCAACTCCGGATGATCTTTCAGTTCAGTGTTGATTTCCTGCACTCTTCCGCTTACAGGCATATAAAGTGGGGATACGGCCTTGACAGATTCAATCGTGCCGAATTCGTCCCCGACATCAATATCATCGTCAATCGCCGGAAGTTCGACATACACAATGTCTCCCAATTCCTTTTGCGCATGCTCGGTGATTCCAATCTCGGCTTTTTTCCCATCGAAGCGAATCCACTCATGTTCCGTAGTATAGAGCAGTTCTCCAGGTATTTCGCTCATCGTTCCTCTTAGGTTAGACAATCCAGTAGTGTTCCCAGGACGGACCTGCCGACCGGCAACTCTGATTCAAAACAGTTCTAATCTATCTTTGGAACAGGATAAGTCCAGCAAAAAAGTAATGATCCGCAAACTAACCCTCCTCTGCAAAAAAGGAATGGCGGAACCCGGCAAAGCAGGCTATCATTTTATGGAAATAAATAAGTGTTCCGCCTTTCAACTTGCAAAAAATATTAAATTCACATGAAGAACCCGTTCCTCCAATTAATCCGCGGAACCTTCGCACTCGCGCTGCTGCTGGCAAATGGCCCCGGCATACTCCAGGCACAAAACGCGGATGACCTGGAAGCGCTTATCCGCACTTCAAAAACACGCGCGGCGCTGGTGCAAAAAGTGCAGAAGGCGGTTGTCCACATCAAAGTGGAAAAATTCATGAACAAATCCCAGGGACAATCCCTGAACAACCCCCTTGACCTTTACAACGAAGAATTCTTCAAACGTTTCTTCCCGGGCATCCGCCCCCCGCAGCAGGCCCCGCAACAGCCTTTCAGGCAGGAAGGAATGGGTTCCGGATCAATCATCAGCAACGATGGTTATATCCTCACCAACCATCATGTTGTTGGCGAAGCAGACCGAATCCGTGTCAAGCTCTACGACGGCAGCGAAGTCAAGGCCCGGTTGATCGGCACAGATCCGGAATCTGACATTGCCGTGATCAAGATAGACAGGAAAAACCTGTATGCGCTGCCGGTCGGCAATTCAAAAGAAATACTGGTAGGAGAGTCTGTGATTGCGGTAGGGAACCCATTCGGACTGACCCAGACGGTCACCTTCGGGATCGTCAGCGCCAAGGGCCGCACAAATGTCGGGATCAACGAATACGAAAATTTCATCCAGACTGACGCGGCAATCAACCCCGGAAACAGCGGGGGGCCGCTGGTTAACCTGCGCGGGGAGATCATCGGCGTCAATTCAGCCATCTTCACTCGCAGCGGTGGTTACCAGGGAATCGGCTTTGCGGTGCCCATCAACATGGCACGACGCATCATGGAAGACTTGATTGAAAAGGGTTCTGTTTCCAGGGGCTGGCTGGGAGTCGGAATCCAGGACATAAACGAAGACCTTGCGCAGGCGTTCAAGCTGGACAAAACAACTGGGTCCCTGATTACAGGGGTGATGAAAAACACACCCGCGGACCGCGCGGGTTTAAAAAGAGGCGATGTGGTGGTGGAATTGAACAAGGAGCCCATTACCAACAGCAACCAGCTGCGCAACGAAATTGCGAACGCAGGCGCGAATTCTGAAATTGAACTGAAAATCATCCGTGATTCAAATGAGATGTATTTCACCCTCAGGCTCGATGAACGGCCGAAGCAGCTTGGTCGGGTGACCATAAAACCAGCCCCCGCGCAAGAAAACCCGATGGGCCTTGTTGTGGAACAATTGACAGCGGAAATGGCCGAAGAGATGAAGCTGGATGTTTCCAGCGGGGTGGTCATCAAGGAAGTGAAACCGAATTCCCCCGCTGCCTCGGTGGGTCTTGCCGCAGGGATGATCATCCAGGAAATCAATCGGCAACCGGTGACTACGATCAGCGATTTCAATCAAATTGCCGCCTCCATCAACTTAGAGGAAGGAGTTTTGCTGCTCGTCAGCATTAACGGCAGTTCAAGGTTCGTTACTCTGAAAAAATAAAACCGCGGGAAAAGCCGGAAGCCCCCTCATCCAGATCCTGCTTCCCTGATTCAAAAATTTTTTAAAGCAGCGTCTGGCAAAAGCAACAGCCGGATGATGAACGCCAAACCCGAAGTAAAAATCTCATTTGAACTCCTGCTCGGTGATTTGCAGAGGAAACTGATGCAAAACGATGCGGAAGGGAGCCAGGATTTCCAGCCCGTGTTGCATGAGATGTCCGGACATTATGATGTCAGTCCAGAATATCTTCTTCAACGCGGGTTCCGCAAAGCCTACCGTCAAATAATTGAAGGCCTCTAGCTGACTGTGGATTGAAAATCATGATGCTGCCTGCTTATCTGTTTGGCCTGATATCCCTGCTTTTTGGCATCTGGATTTCTTACGGACTGTATCGCCGCTACCACGGAATTCTGCCGGACATGCCCAAAAGAAGAAAATGGTTGCTTGGGGTTTGTGAAGACTTCTCGCGGATGGTCGGAATCCCTCTGGCAGTTATGCGCCTCTTTTTTCTCCTCTACACACCGTTAGTGTTTGGACCAGCGCTCTACCTCATCTACTACCTTGTGATGCGTGTCCGCTCAGCGAAAACCCAGACCCCCGTCCCGGTTTCACAACCGCAGATCACCAAAATAGAAAGTCTCTATTATAGAAACTGAATCTTGTCGGTAAAATCTCCTACAGGCGCCCCTGCTTTTTCCGCCATTGGAAAGAAGGGATCCCCCTTGCAGGGACAGCATGTGCTGGTCACCCGTCGGGACTCGCCACGTTCATCTCTTGGAGATGTCTTGCGCGAAGCAGGGGCAGCAGTGCATTATCACCCCCTGATAGCTATCGGTCCGCCTGCTTCATGGGAGGAGTTTGATTCGGCTGCACATGATAACGAGAACATCGACTGGGTCATCTTCACCAGCCGCAATGGAGTGGAAGGCTGCATCAGCCGTCTGCGGAAACTGGGTATAAACGAACAGATACTTGCCGGGAAAAAAATCGCCTGTGTCGGCCGGTCCACTGCATCCGCGGTGAGAAAATGGCGGATACCGGTAGAAGTCGTTGCCGGACATTATCAGAGCGAAGGACTCACGGAGGTCCTTCGTACACGTGATTTGCAGGGGAAATGCTGCTGGCTTCCACAGGCGGAGGATCCGAGGAGAGAATTGCATGACGCGTTGAGGGAAATGGACGCTACCGTCCTTTTCACACCAGCATACCGCAACGAACTGCCGGAGACAGATTTTGCCCCCCTAGTGAAACTGATTTCATCCGGCAGACTGGACTGGCTTGTCTTCACAAGCCCTTCCGCGGTGGAAAACCTGTTCCGGGTGTTGCCAATCGATATGCATTCCGGGATAGCTGATGCTCACAAAATTGCCTGCCTCGGCAACATCACCGCCGCTGCTGCACTGAATCGTGGACTTCCCATTACGGTCAAGCCTTCGATACAGGATTTCCAGCATCTGTCAGAAGCAATATGTCACTACGTTTCTTCCCATTGAAAACATAAGGCAGGAATGAACAAACAGGTGCTGATCAGCTTGCAAACCCTCTCCACTGAATTTGAACTGCAGGATATATTCGCTCTGCTTACACGGTTCCCAGTAAAAATCTGCGGACTGCATCACCTCAACCTTAGACAAAACCTGTCTCTGCTGCTGGTACTCGAAATGGACAAGGAAGTGCAGGTGGAACCGATGATTGAAAGTCTGCGGAAGGAAAAAGAGCTGGATTGTCTGCAGCTGGATTACAAAATACTTGCCTCACAGCCTCCACCCGAGGAAGAACACAGATATATTCTCACCATGCTCGGCCGCAGGTTGTCTCCATCCCTGCTGCAGCACCTGCTGGAGTTTCTGCGGGATAAAGGGCTGGAAGTGTCGGCAATCAGTCCCCTGGACGCGGAAGATCTGCAGGTGTTTGAAATGAAAATTCACTCGCGAAAACCGTTGGAGCGCCAGTCTGTGATGTCCGAACTGCTGGAACTGCGCAACCGGTATCAAATCGATCTTGCCCTGCAACCGGATGACTTGTTTCGGCGAAACAAAAGGTTGATCTTTCTGGACGCGGACAAAACCTTTATTCAGTGTGAGATGATAAATGAAATCAGTAAACTTGCCGGAACTGATAGGGAAGTTGCCCAAATCACCAGGGAGGCGATGAGCGGGAAACTGAATTTCCAGGAGGCTCTCACACGCAGGGTTGCACTACTCGCAAAAGTGCGGCAAAGTGATTTGGAACGGTTGATTTACAACATCCCTTACACTCCCGGAGTAGAACGGCTGGTGAGAATCCTGCAGATGCTGGGCTACCGGATCGGAATTGTCAGCGGAGGTTTCAGTGTGGTGGTCGACCACATCAAAAACCGCTTCAGGCTGGATTATGGATTTGCCAATACCCTGGAAATCAAAAATGGGGAATTGACCGGGAAAGTGCTTGGGGACATACTTGACGGGAAGCAAAAAAGCAGGCTGCTCAGTGAAGTTGCCAAACACGAAGGGATTCCGATGGAGCAGGTGATAGCCGTGGGAGACGGGGCAAATGACCTCGATATGCTGTCAGTGGTAAGCCTCGGCATCGCCTTCAACGCAAATCAGTTTCTACGAGAGCGCACCGCCGGAAGCCTGACCCAGCCAAATCTCGATGCATTGCTGTATTTCCTGGGCATCCCTCATTACGAGGTTGCCGCACTGGGAGATCAAGAGCGATTTA
>CAYFLK010000058.1:0-25547 GCA_964344035.1 uncultured Pseudomonadota bacterium | reverse complement strand
TTTAGTGACTCCAGGTCTGCTTTTTATCCAGCTATGAATTATTAAGGGTTAACTAAGTATATTTTGCGCAAATGAAGTTTTCATTTGAATCTTCCCGCACTTTTCAGTATATGTTGAAAGCTTGATTGGATATTCCGGTTTCAGGATTATTTATTTCTGAAAATGGAACTGATCTTTATTTAGTCTTTTTGTGCCTTGTCAAAAAGGCATTTCTTCATCTTCCCGGCTGAAAGAATTCCGGGAGGGCAACCATTCAGGAGAACGATATGAAAAAACTGGTTACAGGGTTAATGCTGGCAACAGCAATGATCTTCAGCCTTTCTCAGGCGATGGCATTCAAACCCGCGGTGGTATTCGACATGGGGGGCAAGTTTGACAAATCCTTTAATGAGGGCATTTGGAACGGAACGGAACAATTCCGCAAAGAAACAGGCATCAAATACCGTGAATTCGAAGTTCAGCAGGAAGCCCAGCGGGAGCAGTTCCTGCGCAAACTGGCACAAAAAGGCTCGGATGTCGTAATCGCCGTTGGTTTTGCCCAGGCTGCCGCGCTGGAGAAAGTGGCCAAGGAATACCCGAATACCAAGTTCAGCATCATCGATATGGTAGTGGATTTGCCCAACGTGCAATCCATCATTTTCAAGGAACATGAAGGATCTTTCCTGGTCGGAGTACTGGCTGCGATGAAGAGTGAAACAGGCAAGGTCGGCTTTGTCGGAGGAATGGACATCCCCCTGATCAGCAAATTCGCCTGTGGATACGTGCAGGGAGTCAAGTACATCAATTCCGGTGCGACCGTTTATCAAAAAATGACCGGAGCCACACCAGCGGCATGGAACGATCCTACGCGTGGTGGAGAACTGGCAAAAAGCATGTACGATAATGGCGCGGATATAGTGTATGCAGCCGCCGGAGGGACCGGATTAGGGGTACTTCAAGCAGCGGCTGACAACAACAAACTCGCGATTGGGGTTGACAGCAACCAGAACCATCTGCAGCCCGGATTCGTGCTGACTTCCATGCTCAAGCGAGTGGATGTGGCATCATACGAAGTGTTTAAAACCGCTCATGAAGGGACATGGAAGCCCGGCTTCAAGGTCCTCGGTCTCGCTGAAGAAGGCGTTGGTTGGTCTCTTGATGAACACAACGCACCTCTCATCACCGGGGAAATGAAATCTAAAGTCGAGCAGATCCGCAAAGACATCATATCCGGCAAGATTCAGGTTCATGATTACATGAGCAACAACTCCTGCCCGGTGCAGTAAACCCCAATAGACCGGGATTAAATCCCGGTCTTACCCCCACTCTCTAAATTTAATATTCTCTAATGTCCCGTCCGATAATCATAGATACCGATCCCGGGCAGGACGATGCAATTGGAATTCTTCTGGCGCTGGCCTCTCCAGACGAGTTGGATCTGCTGGGCATAGTCGCGGTGGCGGGAAACGTGCCGCTCGAATTGACTTCCCGCAACGCTCTCGCCCTGTGCGAACTGGCGCGGAAGCCGGAAACAAAAGTATTTGCCGGATGCTCCCGCCCACTTGTCAGATCACTCCGCACCGCGGAACACGTTCATGGAAAAACGGGACTGGACGGAGTAAACCTCCCACCTCCACGGATGAAACTGCAGTCCATGCATGGTGTGGACTGGATAATTGAAACGCTGCGCGGCGCTGAAGAGAATTCTGTTACCCTTTGCCTTTTTGCTCCGCAGACCAACATCGGGATGGCCTTTGCCAAGGCGCCTGACATCCTGCCTAAAATCCGGGAAATCGTGATGATGGGCGGGGGTTTTTTTGAAGGAGGCAACATCACTCCGGCTGCGGAGTTCAACATCCATGTTGATCCCCATGCAGCACACGCGGTGCTTCACAGTGGGAGGCCTATCACGATGATTTCCCTCGATGTCACCCACCAGGCGCTGATGCAAAAGGAATGGCTGAAGCGGATCCAGTCACTTGGCACATCCGTGGGCGACGCGGCTTTTGGGATGCTTTCATTTTACGAAAGGCATGATGTTGAAAAATATGGCAGTAGCGGTGGACCTTTGCATGACCCAACCGTGATTGCCTACCTGCTGAGTCCGGACCTGTTTCAGGGTAAATTGGTCAATGTGGAAATTGAAATCCGTTCCGAACTGACGATGGGGATGACCGTGGTTGACTGGTGGAAAGTTACCGACCGTCCACCAAACGTGAACTTCATGAACCGTATTGACGCGGACGGGTTTTTCCAGTTGATCCTGGATGGGCTATCCCGACTCTGAATACACGATGATGTCCTCTCCCGCAATAGAACTGCAACACATCAACAAGCACTTCGGCCCGGTGCATGCTAACAGGGACGTGTCGCTCAAGGTTGAACCGGGCGCTATTCACGGAATCATCGGCGAAAACGGAGCAGGCAAGTCTACACTGATGAGCATCCTCTACGGGGTTTACCAGGCGGATACAGGGAAGGTGTTTGTGCAGGGAAATCCGTTGAAAATCCTCAGCACGCATGACGCGATTTCCGCGGGAATAGGCATGGTGCACCAGCATTTTATGCTCGTTGACACTTTTACCGTGCTGGAAAATGTAGTCCTCGGAGTGGAGACCGGGGTCACCCTCCAGGCATCCCTGGATGACGCTAGAGAAACCCTTCTGCGGCTGGAACAGGAATACCGGCTGGAGGTTGATGTTGATGCCATGGTTCAAAACCTGCCCGTTGGGCTTCTTCAGCGGGTGGAAATTCTCAAAGCCCTGTATCGTGGAGCAGAAATTCTCATTCTTGACGAACCTACCGGTGTGCTTACTCCCCAAGAGGCGGATGATCTGTTCAGGATTCTTGCGGAATTGCGAGAACAGGGGAAAACGGTGATCCTCATCACCCATAAACTGCGTGAAATCATGGCTATCACCGATCATGTCTCGGTGATGCGTCTCGGACAGATGGTGGCGCATCTGAAGACCGAGGATACAAACCGGGAAGAACTGGCAGAATTGATGGTTGGACGCAAGGTGCTGCTGCGGGTTGACCGCACGCCGGCAAAACCGGGCAGGACGATTTTGGCAGTGGAAAACTTAAGTGTCCGTGACCACATGAACGTGGAAAGAGTCAAGGACGTCAGTTTCAACGTGCGTACCGGAGAAATCCTCGGCATAGCCGGAGTTTCCGGAAACGGACAGACAGAACTGCTTGAAACCGTTACCGGTATCCGTCCATTGCTTGAAGGGACAATGACCCTTGAAAACGCCAGGATCACACCGCAAACACCTGCAAATGCGGCACGCATGCGGGAACTCGGCATGGCCCATGTCCCTGAAGACCGGCAACGAATGGGGCTGGTGACGTCTTTTCAGGCTACTGAAAACGCGATACTGGGATACCACCGTGAACCGGGGTACAACCTGATGCTGGAAATGGATAAACGCGGCATGGTGGAAGAATGCGGGCGAAAAATGCTTGATTACGATGTTCGACCGGCCAATCCCTGGCAACGCACATCACTGTTTTCCGGAGGAAATCAGCAAAAACTGGTGGTGATGCGTGAAATGTCGCGGGATCCTTCACTGTTGGTGGTGGGACAGCCCACCCGCGGAGTTGATATCGGCGCCATTGAATTCATTCACCAGCGTATTTTTGACATGCGGGACGCCGGCAAGGGAGTGCTGCTGGTATCAGTTGAGCTGGATGAGATTCTCTCTCTCAGCGACAGGATTCTCGTTATGTTCAATGGACAGCTGATGGGTGAAGTTGCCGCGTCAGAAGCGGACGAACGGAGAATAGGTCTGCTGATGGCCGGGATCAGGGAGGATGCCGCTTGAGCGAGAGAACGGCTAACATCCTGACCGTGACGCTGATCACCATCTTCAACCTGCTGCTGGCATTCCTGATTTCCGGAATCGTCATCTGGGCGGTGGGTGAAGACCCCTGGTTTGCCCTGGAGACGATGCTTTACGGAGCTTTCGGTTATGATGAAGGAATCGGATACACCCTGTATTATACAACCAATTTTATTTTTACCGCGCTTTCCTTTGCTATTGCTTTTCACTGCCGGCTTTTCAATATCGGCGCGGAAGGGCAGGCCTACATCGGCGGCCTGGGAGTCGGACTGATCTGTCTGTGGCTGGAAAACCTGCCGTTTCTCATCGTTTTCCCCATCGCGCTTGCAGTAGCTGCGCTTTTCGGTGCTGCCTGGGGAGCAATCCCGGGTTATCTGCAGGCCAAGCGGGGCAGTCATGTAGTGATCACGACGATCATGTTCAATTTCATCGCTTCCGTGTTGATGGTCTACCTGTTGGTGAATGTGCTCATCAAACCCGGACAAATGTCGCCGGAATCGCGGGAATTCGGAGAAAACGGCTGGCTGCCGCAGATGCATGAATTATTCGGGTGGTTTGGATTTCAAATCACTCCGACTCCTCTAAACCTTTCAGTGTTCTGGGCGTTGATCTGCGCGTTTCTCGTTTGGCGCTACGTATGGCACACCCGCTGGGGATATGAACTCCGCACTGTCGGGGCCAATGAAAGCGCAGCCGTTTACGGGGGCATCAACGTCGATTGGAACATCATTCTATCCATGTCCCTTGCTGGAGCACTGGCGGGATTTGTGGGGATCAATGAAATCATGGGGTTCAACCACCGTCTCCTGCTTAATTTTCAGTTCGGATATGGTTTCACGGGTATTGCGGTTTCACTTATTGGCAGAAATCATCCGTTTGGGATTCTGCTGGCCTCCCTGCTGTTTGGAGCCCTCTATCAGGGCGGCGCCGAACTCGCTTTTGAAACACAGACCATCGACCGGCACATGGTGGTTTTGATACAGGGACTTGTCATTTTGTTTGCAGGGGCACTTGAGAACTTGTTCCGGCCGCAAGTGCAAGGAATTATGCGTTGGATACTGACGCAAAGAAACACAGAAATTGCTGTAAATAACTGAAAACCCGAAAATGTGGGCCGATTTCGTACTGTTGCTGGATGCCATGATCCGGGTCGCCGTGCCGCTTGTATTTGCTGCCATGGGCGGTGTTTTTGCGGAGCGTTCCGGGGTGATCGATTTCGGCCTTGAAGGTAAAATGCTCGGAGGGGCTTTTGTGGCTGCATCGGTTGCCCATGTCACGCAATCTCCATGGGCCGGGCTTGCCGGCGCAATCGCTATTGGAATTTTATTTTCCATGATGCATGGATACGCGAGTATCACCAAGCAGGGCAACCAGGTTGTTTCATGTGTGGCCATTAATATATTTGCCATGGGGTTGACAACGGTGTTGGGGATTGCCTGGTTTCATCAAGGAGGCAAGACCCCGCTGCTGCCTGCAAAGGCGAGGTTTACCAACATCAATCTTCCCTTTGCGGAAGAATTACGCCATGTCCCGCTGCTTGGAGATATTTACTCCGAACTGATCAGCGGACACAACATCCTGGTTTATCTGGCTTATCTGATGGTCCCGGTAACAGCATGGGTGGTGTTCCGCAGTCGATTCGGGTTAAGATTGCGTGCGGTCGGAGAAAACCCGATGGCGGTGGATACCGCTGGTATTTCGGTCAGTCGCACTCGCTACATGGCCTTGGTTGTCAACGGTATTTTGGGAGGGATGTCCGGAGCGTATCTCTCGACCGCGCAACTGGCTTTCTTTGTTAAAGACATGTCCGCGGGCAAAGGTTACCTGGCCCTGGCGGCAATGATCTTCGGCAAATGGCGCCCGGTCCAGGCCATGTTAGCCTGCCTGTTGTTCGCCTTTGCGGAAGCGCTTCAAAGCAGACTGCAAGGAGTGCCGCTGCCTGTAGTCGGGGTTGTGCCGGTGCAGATTATACAGTCCCTGCCCTATGTTCTTACCGTTCTGCTGCTAGCCGGGTTTGTCGGCAAGGCGGTTGCGCCAAACGCAATCGGCCAGCCGTTTATCAAGGAACATTGAACCCAGGAGACCGGAAAAACGTCCGGCAGTGGGGGAAATTATGATGCACCAGGATTCTGTAAGAAATTCCAGCCAATTAATTATCAGGCCGGACCGGCATCGAAGACCTGATTTGATACACAAAACTCAAAACACATCAGCCTCATGATCGGCATCAAGGGTATCGGAGTATACCTGCCTGAACTGCGTCATTCCAATTTTTCAAGGATGGAGCGTTTCGGTATGACCGAATCGTTCATCAACGACAAAATCGGCTTTACCGCACTGGCACAGAAAAGCCCGGAAGATGAAACATCCGATTTGTGCGTACATGCCTGGAAAGACTTGCAGTCCCGGCACCCTGTTCAGGCCCGCGAGATTGACTGCGTTGTAGTCTGCACGCAGAATCCTGATGGACACGGGCTCCCTCACACATCCGCGCTGGTACACCAGAAACTTGAGCTTGCGCGGGAATGCGCGGTTTTCGACCTTTCTCTGGGCTGTTCAGGTTACGTTTATGGGCTTTCGATTATCCATTCCTTTATGGAGGCAAATGGGCTTCGCAACGGGATTCTCTTCACCGCCGACCCCTACTCGAAGGTGATGAACTATGATGACAAGAAAACCGCGACACTGTTCGGCGACGGCGCGGCGGCAACATGGATTGCGGCTGAACCGGTTTTTCGTCAGGGCAGATTCCTCTTTGGTTCTGATGGAAGCAAAGCTGACAGCATAATCGTACGCGATGACTCGAAAGTACACATGAATGGCAGGGCGGTGTTTACATTCTCGGTGAGGGTAGTACCCGATAATATCCGGCAAATGCTTGAAGTCAACAGCTGTCCGCTCGATCAGGTTGATCGTTTTCTGCTTCATCAGGGCAGTCTTCACATCGTCAATTCGATTGCCAATGCACTAGGGGTCCCCAGGGAACGCTGTCCGTTTTACTCTGGCAAGTACGGCAACACGGTATCATCTTCTATCCCAATGATCCTCTTTGAAGAATTCCACAATGCGGAAATGAAGACCGCTGTCCTGTCCGGATTCGGTGTTGGACTTTCATGGGCCAGCACACTTCTGTTTCGCATCTCTTGAACTCAACAACTGCAGAAATTCATGGCTCGGCGCTGGTCCTTGCCCCGGCGCATTTCAATCAAGATGAGGCAAAGACCGCTTTCGGGCTGGTACGCGGAAGCAGCCGTTTCAGTATTGTCGGCGTGGTTGATTCGGAGCACTCGGGCAAGGATGCGGGTGAAGTTGTTGAAGGAAAGCGGCGGAATATCCCTGTGTATGAAACAGTGGAGCATGCGATCACTGAAATGGAATCCGCTCCAGATTATGCTGTCATCGGCATCACCACCTCCGGCGGAGTACTTCCTGACTATTTGCGCGAGGAAATTCATCAGGCTATCAATCATCGCCTGAACATAGTCAACGGGCTGCACCAGTCTCTCACGGATGATCCCGAGTTCCGGGAACATGCACGGGAAAAAAACGTCAGCTTACATGACATCCGCAAACCCCGGCCGCTTGCGGAATTAAAATTCTGGTCCGGAGACATCCTCGGGGTTAGAGTGCCGAGGATTGCCGTGCTGGGAACGGACTGTGTGATCGGCAAACGCACAACCGCGGTTTGGCTGAGTGAGACCTGCAACCAGAACAACATTCGCACAGAGATGATTTACACCGGGCAGACCGGGTGGATGCAGGGACATCGATACGGGTTCTTTCTGGATGCTACCCCAAACGATTTTGTGCCCGGAGAACTAGAGCAGGCTATTGTGCTTTGTGACCGGGAACAGTCTCCTGATTTGATATTTATCGAGGGACAAGCTGCCTTGCGGCTCCCGTCTGGTCCGTGCGGCGCCGAGCTTTTGTGTTCCGCACAGGCCAAAGGGGTGATCCTGCAGCACACACCTGCACGCAATCATTTCCATGGAATGGAAACTCTGCCCCTGAGAATTCCTCCGTTATCCGAGGAAATAGAGTTAATACGTTTATATGGAAGCGAAGTCCTCGCCGTGACCCTCAACGGGAAAAACATGGATAAAACAGCACTTGAAAAACAGCGGAAAAGTATGGAGAGGGAATTGGGTCTGCCTGTTTGCTGCCCTCTCGAACAAGGGGTGGGGCAGTTGCTGCCGGTGGTCAGGGCTTTTCTTGACAAGGAACGTGTCAAATGAAAATAAAGTCCGTCCGCGCATGGCAGGAGACAATAAAACTGACCGCACCTTTTGCAATCGCCTATTCCACTGAAGATTCGGTTGTAATACATTTTGTTGAAATTGTCACTCAGGGAGGTTTAACCGGTTTTGGCTCAGCCAGCCCTTCCAGTCATGTTACCGGAGAAACAGAGGATTCATGTGCGGCAGCTTTAACCACGCAGGCACCGGGACTTCTTGCTGATGAGGATGTGAGCCATCTTCCGCGGCTGGTAAGAATGCTTGAAGAGCGCATGCCGGACAACCCCGCGGCGCGTGCGGCCCTGGAGATGGCACTGCAAGACCTATTTGCACGGCAGCTCAAGGTTCCGCTGGTGGAAATGCTCGGCCGCTGCTTCCTGGAACTTCCGACATCGATCACAATCGGCATCAAAAACGTGGACGACACCATCCGAGAAGCGCGTGAAAATGTCAGCCGCGGATTCCGTGCGCTAAAAGTTAAACTCGGGCTGGACCTCGGGGAAGACATTGAAAAACTGCGGAAACTGCGGGAGCAACATTCCCGGGAAATTGCGATACGGGTTGATCCAAATCAGGGCTATACAAGTGAAGACCTGATGTTTTTCTGCAAGGAAACTGAAGACCTGGAACTTGAATTCATCGAACAGCCATTGGCCGCGAGGGCCGTGGAAGAGATGCGCAGGCTGCCGGAAGAAATCCGGATGAGGCTCGCTGCAGATGAATCGCTTCTCACTACCGAAGACGCCCTAAACCTGCTAATCCCGGAACCGGCATGCGGGATATTCAACATCAAGCTGATGAAATGCGGAGGGATTCTGCAAGGACGTAAAATTGCTGCTGTAGCGGAAGCCGCGCGGGTTCCTTTGATGTGGGGGTGCAACAATGAAAGCAGGCTCAGCATCGCTGCCGCTTTGCATGCGGCACTCTCATGCCCGAATACTTCCTACCTTGATCTGGACGGACATCTCGACCTGGTCCGGGATCCGGCAGGTGGGGGATTTTCCCTCGAATCGGGGATGCTCAGGCCGCTCGATGCTCCAGGTTTTGGAGTACGGATTTGATTCTGCTTGCTGTTTCCGGATTTCTCAACGCAAAGAAGGAACAAATCCAAGTTTGTCCAGTTTCGGACGGATGACGAAACTGCAGTAGGCAGCCCCGGGGTTTTTGCTGAAATAATCCTGATGGACCTCCTCTGCTGGATGAAATGCGTGCAAAGGGCTGATTTCAGTGACGATTGGAGAGTGGAACAACCCGGATTTGGCGATTTCCGTGCGTGAATTTTGAGCAGCGCTTTGCTGAGTGGAATCGTGGTAGAAGATCACCGACCTGTACTGGGTCCCGACATCTGCGCCTTGACGGTTGAGGGTTGTCGGATCGTGGCAGCGCCAGAACCAGTCAAGCAGGGTTTGATACCCGATAACCCGGCTGTCGAATGCAATGCGGACGACTTCTGCATGACCGGTGGTTCCACTGCATACTTCTTCATAACCCGGATTTTCCGTGTGACCTCCGGCGTAACCACAGGTGCAGGAAAGCACTCCCTCCAGCGTGCGGTACACCGCATCCAGGCACCAGAAACAACCTCCTCCAAATGTAGCGTGCTCGATCTTCCTCATTCGGCATCCTCTTGTTTCAGCGCCAGGTTTTTTTCCGCTTCCACCGTCTTCGGTGCTTGGACTCAGGGCTGTCTTCTTTGTGTTGTATTCCCAGGTAAAACTCTCGGATGTCTTCACTTTGCATGAGTTTTTCAGTAGTGTTTTCCATGACAATCCGTCCATTCTCCAGTACGTATCCGTACGAGGCGGTTTTCAGGGCCATTCTCGCGTTCTGTTCGACAAGTAGAATCGACATCCCTTGTTCACGGTTAAGCCGGGAGATGATTTCAAAGATATCCTGAACCAGAATCGGGGAAAGCCCAAGGGATGGTTCATCAAGCAGCATCAGCTTCGGGCTTGACATGAGAGCGCGTCCGATCGCCAACATTTGCTGCTGTCCGCCTGAGAGATAGGCTGCCTGCTGAGATTGTCTTTCTTGCAGGATGGGGAAATAATCATATGTCAATTCCAGGTCGTTCTTAATTGCATCCTGGTCGTTCCGGGTATAGGCGCCCATCAACAGATTTTCGCGGACGCTGAGGAACGGGAACACCTCCCGTCCTTCTGGTACGTGAGCGATACCGGCACGGGCTACAACATCCGGGTCCTGCTTGTGTATTGCACGGTTTTGAAAATGAATCGTTCCCTTGAACGGATCCAATGCCCCCGAGATTGTTTTCAGTATGGTGGTTTTTCCAGCTCCGTTGCCACCAAGGACTGCGACAATCGAGCCCTCAGGAACGTTCAGGCTGATGCCACGCACGGCCAGAATGGGGCCGTAGTTTGATTCTACGTTTTGCAGCTGTAGCAGCGCCTCAGTCATTGACCCCGTTTTCCACTCCCAGAAACGCACGGTTTACCTCCGGATGATCTTGAATTTCCCGGGGTGTCCCCTCCGCTAAAACGCGTCCTTCATTCAAAGCAAGCACACGGTCGGAAACAAGGGAAACGAGATTCATGTCGTGTTCTACCATTATCACGGTCACACCCAGTTCCTGCTGGATATCCTTTATCCAAAAAGACACATCCTCGGTTTCTTCAGGGTTTAACCCTGATGAAGGTTCATCCAGCAGCAGCAGGGTTGGTTCAACACAAAGCGCTCGTCCCAGCTCAACCACCTTGCGTATGCCGTAGGGCAGCCCCGCAATGAGCTGATCCCGGTAGTGCTGCAGTTCAAGCAGCTCGATGATTTCCTCGACCTTGTGACGATGTTCATGCTCCCGCAGGCGTACATGTGGAAGAAAGAGCAGGTCCTGCCAAAGCCTTGTCCCACGGTGAACGTGCCTCCCTGTCAGCAGGTTCTGCAGAACGGTTGCATGTTCAAACAACTCAATATTTTGAAAAGTTCGTGCGATTCCCAGTTCCGCGATCCTGTGCGGAGCAAGGAGGGTGAGGTCTTCTCCTCGATAGGTTATGCTACCTTGATCCGCATCATAAAATCGACTGATGAGGTTGAAAATGGTGGTCTTGCCTGCTCCGTTCGGGCCGATCAGGGTGTACACCTCTCCGGGTTCCACCGAAAAACTGACATCTTCGAGGGCACGGATTCCTCCAAACCTGACGCAGAGGTTGTTTACGGAAAACAGGCTCATTGCATGCGATCGGTGCGGAGGAACGCTTTCTGGCGCTTGAAGGTCGATCGCCGGTAAAGAGGAAAGATTTCAAAATACAAACGGATCTTTCGCCAGCGTCCGTAAATTCCCTGCGGTTCAAAGACAATAAACAGGGCCAGGATCAGTCCAAAAATTCCTGGTTCCATCCCTGGTGTGTCGGCGATTGCCGGGGGCAGGAAATCCCTCAGCAATGCCAGCGCCGGAGGGAGGACTCCGACGAAAATCGCACCATAAACCGCGCCGTGAACAGTGCCCAGTCCGCCCACCACCACCATCATCAGCAACTGGATGGAGGTTAAAATGTTAAACCCCTCAGGTGCAAGATAACCAGCTTTGTGTGCGAACAAGGCGCCGCCGAGTCCGGTGATGCATGCACTCATTCCGAACGCGATCACCTTGGTTCGCGCTAGCGGAATGCCGAGGCTTTGCGCGGAGATTTCAGAATCCCGGATTGCAATCAGCGCCCGGCCTATCGGGCTGCGCAGCAAATTGAGGACAACCGCGATCACTGCCACCAGGACAAGGAGTGAAAGGTAATAAAAGGGCACGGTCTGCCAGAGTTGAATTCCCAGCAGTTCCGGAAGCGGGACCGCCATCCCGCGGTATCCTCCGGTAACTGAATCCCAGTGACTGAAAAGCTCTTCAATGATTATAGCAAAGGCCAGGGTCGCTATCGCCAGATACAGCCCGGTCATGCGCAGAGCGGGAATGGCAAGCAGTATTCCGGCCGTGGCTGCGACCACTCCGGAAAGCGGGAAACTGAGTAAAAAAGGAACACCCTGGGTGAGCATCCATGCATGGGCATAAGCGCCGATGGCCATGAAGGCCGCATGTCCCAGACTGACAAGCCCGGTGAATCCGACCAGCACCATCAAGCCCAGCCCGGTGACGGCGAAAATCAGGATGTGAGACAGTTCTCCCAGGTAGAATTCGTCAAGCGCGAGCGGCATCAGCAGCATGAGTGCCAGCAGCATTGAATTCCAGAAAGCGTCGCCACCGTGTTTCCACCAGCGTAAATCCTGATCGTATGTTGTTTTGAAAACTGAACGCATCATACTTTCTTGCGCTGGATTTGGGCGAAAATGCCTTGGGGCCTGGCCACGAGTACCGCAAGCATCAGAAGATACGCACTCACTTCCTGGAACCCCGGAGGCAGGTACGCGCCAGCGAACTGTTCACTGCTGCCGATGATCAATCCGCCGAGCAGTGCGCCTGGAAGGCTGCCGAAACCACCGATGACAGCCGCGGCAAAGGCTTTGATGCCGAGAAACCCCATCTGAGTGTGGACCAGTGAAACCGGTGCGAGCAGGGTGCCCGCGACAGTGGCGACCATTGCACTGATACCCCAGACCAGCGAGAAGACGCGCTTTACAGGGATTCCCATGTAATAGGCGGCGAGTTGATTCTGTGATGCAGCCTGCATCGCGACTCCAAGACGGGTGTGTCGGAAAAAGAGAAAAAGGACCAGGCTGAGCAACAGGGTGCCGATGATAATGGCCAGGTTCTCATATCCCAACACCAGCTCTCCCCATTGGAGCAGTTTGCCTGTATAAGGTGTGTCGAAGGCCGCCGGTTCATGCCCCCAGATAATGCCCGCAGCGGAACGGAAAACGAATCCGAGACTGATTGTCAAAAGCACGATGGAAAACGCCGGTTGACCGATGATTATGCGTATAATAGCAACATCCAGGAAATAACCGAATGTCCCCATGACAATCACTGCCAGCAAAAATCCCAGCCACCATGGCAAATTGAGAAGTGCGATGAAGGTGACCGCAAGATATGCACCTAGCATCATCAGTTCACCCTGGGCGAAATTTACCAGTTCCGTCGCCTTGTATATCAATACGAAACCCAGCGCGATCAGCCCGTAAATGCATCCTTGGGAAAGCCCGGTAATCAGCAGTTGAATCAGTTCCAAAATCCTCCGTTTATTTTTACTGGTTTGCGGATTTTACTGGATTGCATACAAGTAAGCCGCGAAACCGGTCTTTCTATAAATCTGAATATTCCTGAAAATGCTTTTCAACGCAAACATTGCAAAATATCATGTTTTCATTCATCGTCAAGGCTTGTGCTGTAACAAAGGATATTTTTCCAATATATTGTTGGTAAGAACCCAGGAAACATGTTTCACTTCAAAGGCATCAATCCTGCAAATGAGATCAATATGTAGAGCTCAAACAGGTTCAGTCCTGCTCGCATCCATGGATGGAATTTTGAGCCTTCTCTTGTGTGTGGAGTTGTGTCAGGAATAATACAGGAGTTACAATGAAGGTAATCAGTGGTTATCTCGGTCCCGATTTAAAGGTGGAAGGTGACGTAAAGTCAAAAGACGCGATCCGCATAGACGGGGTTTATGTCGGCAACGTGGAAAGTGATCAGGAAGTGACCATTGGGGAATCCGGAGAGGTGGAAGGAGAAATCCATGCTCCGGTCATACGCGTCAGCGGCAGGGTAAAAGGAAGACTGGCGGCCAGTCGCTTGTTGGAAGTGCTGGCCGAGGCACGTGTCGAAGGAGATTTGCTTGCCCCTCCCGGAGGGTTGAGCATGGATATGGGGGGGTGTTTTGAAGGCAACTTCATTCCAACACCTTTGCTAAAAGAGCCGGACAGCAACAACCCCGAATCCTGAATTTTGATTTATATTGAATCGAAGGAGTATTGATGAATGACTTAACAGTTCATGTCGCGAGCATTTTGTGTTTGCCGAGGATTAACCTGCGGCATCCTGATTCGTGGGCATAGGAGTGCTGATTGTGTTTTCAGAAACGGCTCTTCCTGCCGTTCCAGCAGCAGTGGTTACAATCCCGCCTGTTGTCGGCACGCCATTTCGACCATAAGTCCCCGCACTGGCCCCATCCTGATTCTCCAGCATCAGCCCGGCAAATTGAGTATTCTTCAGCAGTTTCAGCATTTCCATTGCCTGAGTTGAACTTTCCATCGAATCGGTTATTTCCCGTGGAAGTTCATCAAGGTTTTTCAGTTCAAGCACCCTTGCTTCCGGAAGTTTAAGGATGATCATCTTTTCGGCATTGCTGAGTTGATCAATCTGCTTTTGCACTGCGCCGACAAAACCCTCAAGGGCAGCTTCAGGTAGAGCATCCAGGAACAGCAGGTTCTCCAGTCGCGAGAGGACTTTTAAATATCTTGATGTCCGGTCCGTGGATACGGATCCATCCCTTTGGCTTGCCGTGGCTTCATGCAATCCCTGGGATTTTGTATTTTCGGCAGGGAAGTCATTACTCCTTTCCAAAATCTGTTGCTGATCCATTGGAGCGGGTTGATTTTTTATCTGCATGTACTTTTTCGTGTTCAGGATGTTATATCAGTTTCCCCATCTCAAATTTATTAAAGAGACAGATCCTGATATTCAATTAACAAGCCAACCAACGGGAGGCATTCGACTTGATCAGGCATCATGCAGGGAAGATAATACTGCCCTTGCCGCTTAATCAAATCCATTCTTCATGCCGGATATTTCATGCTTGTTATTCCCGCGATCGACCTCAAACATGGCCGCTGCGTACGCCTTAAACAAGGTCGAGCAGATGCCGAAACCGTATATTCCGAGGATCCACTTGCCCAGGCCCGTAATTTCGCGGAAGCGGGTGCGAAACGACTCCATCTGGTTGATCTTGACGGGGCGTTCAGGGGGGAGGAAGGCAATCTGAATAGCATCCGTGAAATCCTACGCGGAATTCAGGTCCCAGTGCAGGTCGGGGGTGGGATACGCAGTTTGGCTGACATTGAACGCATGTTTGCGCTGGGAGTGGATTCGGTGATTATCGGAACCATGGCGGTCAAGCATCCTGAGGTGCTGGAAGATGCCTTAACCCGGCATCATGCGGACAAAATCCTGCTCGGACTTGATGCCCGGGACCGCAAAGTCGCAGTGGAAGGATGGCAGGAAGGGACGGAGCTGGATGATGTGACCTTTGCCAGGCGTTGGAAAACCGTTGGAGTAAATCGGGTAATTTTCACCGATATAGCCCGGGACGGCATGCTCAGCGGACCCAACATTGAAGCCCTGCTCGATTTCGCAAACAGAAGCGGGATGCATGTCACCGCTTCAGGCGGGGTTGCCTCACTTGCGGATATCAGCCGGATCAAACTGCTGGAAAAAGACGGGGTGGATCAGGTGATAGTCGGGAAAGCGATTTACGACGGCAGGATCAGGCTCGAAGAGGCCCTGGCATGTTAGCAAAGAGAATTATCCCCTGCCTCGATATCAAGGAAGGACGGGTGGTCAAGGGCACCAGCTTTGTTGGATTGCGTGATGCGGGGGACCCCCTCGAACTCGCTCAACGTTACAATGAGCAGTCCGCCGATGAACTGGTGTTTCTCGACATTACCGCATCCAAGGAAAACCGCGGCACCACTCTTGAGTTGGCCGCGTGTCTTGCAAGGGAACTGTTTATCCCGTTTACAATCGGTGGCGGCATCGCCACTCCCGAAGACATACATGCGCTTGTTACCGCGGGCGCGGACAAGGTTTCCATAAATTCCGCCGCACTGCGAAATCCGGAATTGATCACCGAGGGCGCCCGGAGGTTCGGGGCCCAGTGCATGGTGGTGGCCATCGATGCGCTACGTGTTCCAGGTTCAACTCCGCTGCGCTGGGAAGTTTACAGCCATAGCGGCAGCCGTCCGACCGGAAGGGATGGCCTCGAATGGGCACGGGAGGCGGAATCCCGTGGCGCGGGAGAAATTCTCTTGACCAGCATGGATGCTGATGGACACCAGGAAGGATTTGACAACGAACTCAATTCGTCCATCAGCAGCGCACTGAATATCCCTGTAATAGCCTCCGGAGGAGGAGGGGAGTTCGAGCATTTTGCCGATGCTTTGACCTCCGGCAAGGCTGACGCGGTGCTGGCTGCATCCGTATTTCATTATGGGAAATATACCGTATCGGAAGTGAAACGTTACCTTCACTCAAAAAACATCCCTGTGCGGCTAGTCCCGGAAACTGGATAAAAGCCCCCTCTTGGACTTACACACAAGCATAAGTCATCTGAAAATGGAATGGAGACATCCTTGCATCAATTACCCATCAGTTCAAGCAAGCAAATCCATCCAATCGTTATCTGACCTTTGAACCATAACGGAAACGACTCGTGATCCTGCATAAATTCTATTTCCGGGTCTAAACATTCTTCATCCATAACCCATCACACCAAAAATGCAGAAGGTTTCAGAATCTGAAAATTCATGCCGAAGCTTATCCCGTTGCGTTTTTTCTCATGTTTGCGGCTGTTGATGATAGCCGCTATGTTCTTTTTGACCGCAGGAATAATGCACGCAAGGGATGAACAATATCTGCGAAGCAACAGCCATTCGGTATGGAGGATCATTCGCACCTACATCAGCCCGGGTATCAGCCCCTATTCCGCGCAAAAAACCAGGCAAGGTGGAGAGGCGGTGAAACTTCAGCGGCAATCCCCGATCGATTTCAAAAAACAGGCATACGGTTTCCGGGAATCTTCAAGGTCTTTCCGCGGTGCAGTCCGCTCCCGTTCGGAAGCTATGTCTCAAAATGCCCGCACCTCCGAGGGCAAGGCTCCGTTTTATGGCGACTCCAACGGGTGGAGTGTGGCGGCGTCAAAGAAAAATCAGACCCAACCACGCCTTAAAGAGTTGCGGGTTCAAAACTTGCGCGAAACCAACAGCAGGATCCAAGTATTGATCCGGCAGTAAACCTGGTTTCGGATTCTGGTTTCTCAGGATTCCTACAATCCCTTCCTCTGTCCGAACTTCACAAGTTGAATCCTGAATTTGTTACAAAAATGTTAATAATGATTTGACCTTCATGATAAATTATGTAATATATCTTAATTGTGGCTGATCATCGACATTGACGCTTGGGTTTGAGTGGGTGTTGGGGGACTCAGCCGCGGTTTCATAATCATATGAAAAGAGGAGGGTTTTATGGTAGAAAAAGTGGTAAACACGCAATCCAACCGCAGGGAATTTCTGAAGACCACCGCCGTGGTCGGGGGTACGGCAGCGGTTGCGTTCCCTTACATTCGCAATGCGGAGGCGGCCAAGACCACCACCTGGAAAATCCAGACTTCCTGGCCGGGAGGCATCGGACTGGATCTCTTCAAGCAATGGTGCAGCGGCGTAGTAGAAAAAACTGGCGGGGAACTCGCTTTCAAGCCTTTCGGCGCCAAGGAGGTTGTGGGCGAATGGCAGTTATTCGACGCCGTCAAGCATGGGGTGATCGAGGCTATGAACCCCTTTACGCTCTACTGGGCAGGTCGCATGCCGGCTTCAGTGTTTCTCAGTTCATATCCCCTTGGCCTGCGGAACCCGCATGAGTGGGACGTGTTTTTCTATGCTCTTGGTGGCCGGGATATCGCGCGTGAGTTGTTTGCCCAGCAGGGCATGTATTATGTGAACCACATCCAGCACGGGCCGAATATTATTCACTCCAAGGTCCCCATCCGTTCCATCGACGATTTCCGTGGGCGCAAGATGCGTCTGCCCGGAGGAATTGTCGCCCAGCTGTTCCAGGACGCAGGTGCTAAGACTACGCTCCTGCCAGGCAGCGAGATTTTTCCGGCGCTGGAAAAGGGTACCATTGACGTGGCGGACTATGTTGGTCCGGCAATCAACCGTGCACTCGGGTTCCATCAGGTGACCGACTACATCTCGATGGGTCCCCCGGGATTCATGTCTATCTATCAACCCGTTGACTTGATGGACCTCACCGTCGGCATGAAACACTGGAATGCACTGTCGCCGAGGATGCAGCAGTTCGTTGAGGATGAAGTGCAGGTCTATTCCAACTTCCACCACGCCGGCATTCAGAAGGCGGACCAGGAAGCCTGGAAGGATTTTGAGGCTGCAGGCACTGTCGTCACCCGCCTTTCACAAGATGACGTGGAACGCTTTACCTCCCTTGCTGTGCCGCGCTGGTTCGAATGGGCGAACAAGGACAAAAACGCGGCCAGGGTCTTCAAGATTCAGCTCGACTACATGATGTCGGGCAGCCTGGGTTATGTGACCCCGGACTTGATCAAGGGGCACAAGCTCAATATTTGACAGGGCTTTCTCCTGCTTTTTATTATACTTGACAAAACCAAATGGGCCGGCGTTCAGGAGGCGGCCCATTGTGGTTTGTTCAGAATATTCCTTTCAAAACTGTATCCAGGGCTCATAATTATAAGGGTGGCTGGTTCGGCTTTTCCTGAGAACCCGCGGGACAAGGTTATTCGGTGCTTGTGAATTTGCACAGACAACCCGCGGTTGTCATAAACTTGTGCCGCCATCCTTTTTTTGATTCCTTCCCGAAGTGCGTCTGCTCAAACACTTTGGAATTGGAACAAGGCCGGTGTGATTTTGATTAGTAATGCATGAATGATATAAAAAACAGTAGTTTGCTCTAATCCTGCTATCAATCTAATTCGCATAATATATCCATGCCCAGCTTGACGTTTGTTCTACCCCACTGGATTTATTGGGCGGGACTTCTCTTGATTCCGCTGTTTGCTATTTATACTGTCCGGCGGCAAACACAGATGGTAACCCCAAACGGTGGGATTTCACTTCCCATCTCCTACATGCTTTGGCTTTCCGGGGGGTTTGTTGGTCTGCACCGCTTTTATCTGCGAGACATGTGGGGGTTTCTCTTCATACCACTTTTTATCGGAATTCTTTATGGAAACTTCCATGGAGCGGCTGGACGGAATGAAGTCTCTCATGCGAAAAATACCCTGCTCGGCGTCGAATTCAAATTGGAGCGGGCACAAAAAGCGGTTGCCCAGGGCAAAGAAAGTGCAGAGGAAAAACTTGCACAGGCCAAGAATGCACTAACTGACGTCAAAGAAAAGCTGTCACGCGCCAAAGCTGACTTTAAGTTCTGGCAGATGGTGTCACGTGGATTCGCACTGGCAACAGTTGTTCTGCTGCTGTTCGATGCGTTCATGCTGCCGAAGCTCACACGCCGGTGCGCCGAACGCGAGAAAGTCGAAGGACCTCCAGCGGAGCCCGTGACTGAAATCAGCGGGCGTGAAGTCGGCATAGGAGAAGATCCCACCTTGAGGGTTCATGCTCGTTTCACCGACTTCATCGACACTATTACCGGTTGGGTGGGGCATTTCGTCTGTTACTGGTCTGCTATCGCAGTGTTTGTCTACTATTATGAAGTGCTGGCCCGTTACGTTTTCAACTCCCCAACCAACTGGGCGCACGAGAGCATGTTCTTAATGTTCGGCATGCAATACCTGCTTGCAGGCGCCTACACCCTGCGTGAGGACGGACATGTACGCGTTGATGTAATCTACCTCATGCTTTCAGACCGCACTAAGGCGATGATCGATATCCTCACTTCCACTTTTTTCTTTCTTTTCTCAGGGACCCTGCTGTGGACCGGCTGGAATTTTATGATGGATTCGATTGAGGTGTGGGAAGTTTCTTTCACCGAGTGGCAGATTCAGTACTGGCCTGTAAAGAGCACCATGGCACTGGGTGCTTTCCTGATTTTATTGCAGGGGCTAGCGAAACTCATCAAGGACGTTCTCATCATCACAGGAAAGGAAAGTTAGGACATGGGACTTGAACTAAGTATTGGATGGCTCACCGTATTTCTGTTCGGATCCCTGGTTGTCCTGCTGATGGCGGGATTGCCCCTGGCGTTCGTCACCGGCGGTCTTGGGGTCCTGTTTCTCTTCCTTTTCGGTGATCTCGATCTGCTCAACATTCTCCCGTCACGTATATTCCCGTTCATGACGGATTATCAGCTCTCGGCCATTCCCCTCTTTATTTTCATGGCCGCCATGCTGGAGCGGGCTGGGGTTATCGAAGAGCTGTTTGACATGCTCTATAAAATCCTTGGAGGATTGCGTGGAGGTTTGGCTTCAGCCACCATCATCGCCTCCACGATCCTGGCGGCAATGGTGGGCGTGATTGGGGCGGCCGAGGTGACCATGGGCATCATTGCCCTGCCCGCCATGCTTAAGCGGAATTACGATCCTGAACTCGCGTGCGGTTCCATTCTTGCCGGGGGTACATTGGGTATTCTCATCCCTCCCTCTATCCTGGCCATCATCTTTGCCGTGGTGGCACAGCAATCAGTGGGGGAACTGTTCATAGGTGCGGTTATTCCAGGGCTGCTGCTTTCCGGCATGTATATTATCTATGTTACCACCCGCTCATACATGAATCCCGCGATGGGACCCGGTTTACCTCCGGAGGAACGGGTAAGCGTACGTGAGAAAATTCGTTTGCTGCAAAGCATCATCGCACCCATCGCCCTGATTATCCTTGTCCTCGGCGTTATTTTTACCGGAGTTGCGACACCGGTTGAAGCCGCCGGCATCGGCACCTTCGGTGCGCTTTTCGTTTCCGCACAGCACAGACGCTTAAGCTGGGCGACTATTCAATCCGCTGCACTCACTACGTTGCGGGCATCGGCGATGGTGCTGTGGATTATCTTCGGGGCCAGTGTTTTTGTAGGTTTCTACATTGTTCAGGGAGGCCAGCAGTTTGTAGTGGACACCCTTGTCGGCACGGGGCTCGGATCATATGGCATACTGCTTATCATGATGTTCATCCTGGTAATCCTCGGTATGTTTGTCGATTGGGTGGGGATACTGTTTTTGGCCGTTCCCATCTTTGTCCCGTTGATGAAAACACTACCATGGGACGGCCTGTTTGGTCTTCCGGGTGTTCACCCGTCGGAAGTTCCGCTTTGGTTCGGGGTTGTCTACATGGTCAACATGCAGATGTCCTTCCTCAGCCCGCCTTTCGGTTATGCGCTTTTTTACCTGAAAAGTGTTGCGCCTCCGGAAGTCACCATGGGAATGATCTTTCGTTCCGCAATACCCTTCCTGTTCATCCAGGCATTTGGACTCTTCCTTTGTGTTGCGTTCCCCGAACTAATCCTCTGGCTGCCGAGAATGGTCTATCAGTAAGAAGATTATTCAAAAACAATGAAGTCCCGGCATTTGAATGTTGGAATCCAATCTTTTGTTGTAATCATTGACATTTTGTCGGCGGACTCGTCTCCCGGGGTAACCAAAACCCTGACCGTGTGAGATTCGTCGCTTGAAGCTTCAGGGCCGGAAGGAGTAGGATGGAAGGCCCCGGAGTGAAATGGAGAGAAACCGTGGTTATGCCATAGTTCCGGGTTTCCAATTCATGGATTCAAGCAAGGATCCAAGCGCCGGAAACGCTCTCCGGGGTTTATATACAAGCAGCAAATCCCGTGCCCCTATTGACCGCCAGGGATTCAGGATCATGAATCATGTTGCACACACTTTACGTGTTGCTCGCTTACCATGGTTTTTATAGATGGCGAAGCTCTATTTTTACTATTCAGCGATGAACGCCGGCAAGACCACCACCCTTTTGCAGTCCAGCCACAATTACATTGAACGCGGAATGAATACACTGGTGCTTAAGCCGGGGATCGATAACCGCGACGGACTCACGAAGGTCCGTTCACGCATCGGTCTGGAAGCGGACGCGTTGACTTTCAGCCTGCAAGACGACCTGAGGCAGCTGGTTGAACAGCGTAACAGGGAGCGTCATCTCCACTGCGTGCTTGTCGATGAGGCGCAATTTCTAAATCGCGACCAGGTGTTTCAACTGGGAGAGGTGGTGGACCAGTTGGGGATTCCGGTACTGACATATGGTTTGAGGACCGATTTCAGGGGAGAGCTTTTTGAGGGCAGCCGGTTCCTGCTGGCATGGGCGGACGAGTTGCGTGAAATCAAAACCGTCTGTCACTGCGGAAAGAAAGCCACTATGGTTTTGCGATTGGATTCCGAAGGCCGTCCGGTCAGCACCGGCGCGCAGGTTCAAATCGGCGGTAATGAAACTTATGTCTCGGTTTGCCGCGGGCATTTCAAATCCAGTCTCATTGATGGCGGTATGGATTAACTAGGATGCATATTTGAACCGCGGCTGTCGCTTGTGAATTATCTTCCCCTCCTTTCGAATCCACAATGAAAGATGTTATTATTTAATTCTTAATCGGAGAAACAGGGTTTTGAGTCTGTATACATGTTCAAAAAAACCAGAAAAGGGCAATTTTCATTTATTATTAACGACGCAAGCCGCGGGTAGAAGCCGGCAGTTTCGTTATCATTCTTCTGCCATTCAGGAAACGAGATGACACAACACGTAGCAATCGCCGGTGCGACCGGCGCGGTGGGGGCCGAGTTTCTCAAGCTGCTCGAAGCCCGCAATTTCCCGATGAAGAGCCTGAGGCTGCTGGCCTCAGCTCGTTCCGTCGGAAAACGCATTGAATTCATGGGGGAATCACTGCAGGTCGAGGAACTGACCCCGCATTCGTTTAAAGGAATAGACCTGGCTTTCTTTTCCGCGGGGGGCGGACGCAGCAAACAGTTTGCACCGCATGCTGTCAAATCCGGTGCGGTGGTGGTAGACAACAGCAGTGCCTTCCGGATGGACGAAAAGGTGCCGCTTGTGGTTCCGGAAATAAATCCGCGGGAAGCGTTCCGTCACCAGGGAATTATTGCAAACCCGAACTGCTCCACGATCCAGATGGTAGTCGCGCTCAATCCGCTGCATCAGGAGGCAAACATCAGGCGGGTGATCGTATCCACCTACCAGGCGGTCTCCGGCGCGGGCGCCAAAGCGATGGAGGAACTGCAAAACCAACTGCGGTCTTGGGCCGTGGGGGAACCCATGAAGGTGGATGCCTTCCCCGCCCAGATCGCGTTCAACCTCTTTCCCCACATCGATGTTTTCCAGGAAAACGGGTATACCAAGGAAGAGATGAAAATGGTCGATGAAACACGCAAGATCATGGATTCGCCGGAGATGAACATATCAGCGACATGTGTACGCGTTCCCGTGCTGCGCGCGCATTCTGAAGCGATCTGGGTGGAAACCGAGAAAAAGCTGTCAGTTGAAAAAGCGCGACAGTTGTTTGAGCAGGCAGATGGAATCGTGGTGCATGATGAACATGCAGCGGGAGGATACCCCATGCCTTGGGATGTGACCGAGACCTTTGACACCTATGTGGGGCGGATACGCTCAGACCTGTCTCATCCAAACGGACTGACTTTCTGGGTGGTCGCAGACCAGTTGTACAAGGGGGCGGCTTTGAACGCGATTCAAATCGCAGAGCTGCTGCAGCGCGGTGAATGATAAGGGGTTTTCAAACTAAACTCGTTTGCCTGACCACATTTTTGGATGGGATTGAATAGATGCTTGAGTGGTAACGTATGTTCCTGCTCAAAAAAAAGGAGGAAAGTCAATTGTCAGCGGTCACGCGAACAGAAAGTGGACCGGTAGCATGATCCGCGGTTTTGTTTTGGGATGCGCTTATAAAACTGTTCATTATTCACCAGTTCCCGCGCTTTCCTTCCCAACTGTACATTGTCGGGACTGATACCTCGCCGTAAAGCGGACAACTGGTAGGCTTTTCTTCCGGATTCATTGTCTGACGTCCAGACCGATTGCAGTGAATTGAAAATCAGTTTCCGGGCACGACGGCCGTTTTGCTCGTCCAGTTCGTCCCGCGCGTGGGTCTACTGCTGCTCCCGGTTTTCGCCATGGGCTGGGATGTTGTGTGTGTGTACTTGCGGTTTTCCCAAGTAAAGCTCCGCACTTCTGTTATTGATTGTTCCAAATCCCGATTAAGATATTTCAGTTTTGAATTCGGCCTGTTCCAAGCCGAGGTTTCAAGGATAGCGCGCTGAATGTCCCTCCCGTCCCCTGATGACTGAGGTAATGCCTCCCCCGCCGGCACCAATAAAAGTACCGACGCAAGGCAGCATATTGTTATTGACAAGTTAGTCTCTTCAAATTTCATTGTTGGACAATGAGTCGAATCTCACAAGTTCGAGTGCTGGTATAAAGTTACAACACATGCACCTCCGAGGCCAAGGTTATGCTGGAGCGCGTTCCTGGCCCCTTCAACCTGCCTCGCTCCTGCCTGCCCACGCAGCTGCCAAATAAGTTCCGCACATTGACCGAGTCCGGTAGCGCCAAGTGGATGTCCCTTGGACAGCAGCCCTCCGGAAGGGTTGACCACGACTCGGCCTCCGTAGGTGTTTTCCTCATCCCAGACAAAGCGTTCCGATGTTCCTTCTTCTGTCAGTTGAAGCGCTTCGTAACTGAGGATTTCATTGGAAGTAAAACAGTCGTGTAGTTCGACTACATCGATTTCCCGCGGACTTATTCCGGATTGTTCATACACTTTTACTGCAGCCGCGGAAGTCAGATCACTACCAACGACCTGCATCATGGTCAACCCTTCAAAGGTGGACGGAGTGTCGGTGGTCAAGGCCTGGCCTGCTATCACAACCTCCGCATTAAGTCCATGCCGTCTGACGAATGATTGAGACGCCACAATCGCGGCAGCTGCACCACAGGTGGGCGGACAGCATTGCAGCCGGGTCAGCACCCCGTGCATGCGTGGAGAAGCAAGCACTTCCTCCACACTGACTTCATCACGGAAAATTGCACGTGGGTTGTGTTTCGCGTGCCGTCGCGCTTTATGCGAGATTTTGGCGAAGGTTTTGTTGCGGGTCCCGTATCGTTCCTGATGCTCCCTGCCTGCGCCGCCGAAAAGCCGCAGAGCAACCGGCGCCTCCGAACCGCCTTCATTCCGGTCGGCTGTTTCCAGGAATCGTTCAAGGGGATTAGGGCGGTCATCATAAATCGCACCCAGTGCTCCTGGATTCATCTGCTCAAACCCCAATGCCAGCGCGCATTCGACCGCTTCGCTTTCAACTGCCTGCCGGGCAAGGAACAATGCTGTGGAACCGGTGGAGCAGTTGTTGTTTACATTGATCACCGGGATGCCGCTCATGCCTAAACTGTAAAGAGCTGCCTGACCGCAGGTGCTGTCTCCGTAAACATAACCAGCGTAGGCTTGCTGAATTTGCCCGTATTCGATTCCGGCGTCTTCCAGCGCGAGTCTGGCGGCTTCCGCTCCCATCTCCGCATATGACCTGCTCGTGCCTGGTTTGACAAAGGGGATCATCCCCACACCGGAGACATGAACTGGTTTTCCCATTCTCCTCCTCATCATCAATGCGTGAATTCCTTGTTCTTGCCCACTCCTGTAATCTCAACACGCAGCATACAGAAGTCAAGAAGAAACCCTTTGTCTGAACACATTAGCAACTGTGATGGTTCACTAAATACAAACTATTTCGCTTGAGCGGCAAAATAAAATGTGTTTCTCAAACCGCCGCCGTTTTATATATTCAGCCACTAGTGTCATGTCAACTATCTAATGTCGGATAAAGCCTTTTGAGTTTTATCCGCGCGTCTTTGGCTGTGAATTGCCAAT
>CAYFLK010000057.1:407-26339 GCA_964344035.1 uncultured Pseudomonadota bacterium | reverse complement strand
CATATCTTAGCTGTGTTGCTGGATAATCAACACTTAACTCGAACAGAGCCTTTATATTTGTTTGGACCAGCAGTAGCAACTTGCCTTCCTGCACTGCCGAAGATAGAGTTTCATGGAAATTCACTGTGATTTGGTTTGGGTTAAGGATGTTAGGCAGCAGTATTGATGAAGAAAAGTACAAGACGTATTCAGGGAAATCTTTCTTCACCTGCTGGTTTTTCCTGAAGTTCTTATGATTCCGGGAAACTGCTGCCTGGTAAATCCGGTGACCGGATGTGTCCTTCTTGGTCCCGTCTGAAAGCGGATGGCCCCCGAACTGATTCCCTGGATCGCCCTCACTCCGGCAGGGCTGCTTTGGGCGGGATTAACGATTCTGACCGCGGCGGTGATCCGTGGCTACAGCGGGTTTGGTTTTTCAGCCCTGATGGTTGCGGGACTGATGCTGATGCTACCACCTGCCAAGGTCATTCCGATAGCCTTCCTGCTTGAAATCGCGGCAAGCATACACATGCTGCCACTGGTCTGGAAGGACATAGAATGGAAACGCCTGCGCCTGCTCGGGATCGGCATGTTACTGGCCACCCCGTTTGGGGTACATCTGCTGAGCGTTCTTCCCGCACACACGACACGCTGGTTTGTACTGCTGCTGATGCTTGTGGCGAGTCTGCTAATGTTGCGCGGATACCGGTTGTCAGGTGGGTACCGAGGAGGGCTTACGTTGAGCGTGGGACTGTTCTCAGGACTCGTAAACGGCAGTACAGCGGTGGGTGGATTGCCTGTTGCGCTTTTCCTCCTTTCAACCTCCACCGGTGCGGCGATTTCACGGGCCTCGATGGTCGCCTACCTGTTTGCGTCCGATGTAGTCGCAGTCAGTTACTCCGGTTTTTTTAGCCTGATCACCCTCGAATTGCTGTTTCGGACAGTTGCTTTTCTTCCGTTGCTGTTTGTCGGCATTTTCCTGGGACACCACGGATTTATCCGCACAGATCCACTAACATTCCGCAGGTTTACCCTTTCACTGCTGATATTTCTCTGCCTGTTCGGCATGGGCCGGATGCTGGTGTCCGGTGTGATGTTGGCATTGCAGAATTGAAAACCTTGCGTGTTAAATCCGGTTCTATGCTTCCCGGATGGCTTCGTTGTACAAGGAGACGGCGTGGGCGCGGTTGTTGACCTGGATTTTTTCGTAGAGGTTTTTCAGGTGGAACTTGACAGTATTGGTGGAGATGTCGACTTGCCGGGCAATCTGCCGGTTGGTGAGTCCCTTTGCGAGCATTTTCAGCATTTCCAGTTCACGCGGAGTGAGTTCCTCGATGCTGGAAAGGGGAGGATTTTCACGGTTGACAAACGGGAAGACGCTTTTCCCCTGCCCCACTTGGAAAACCACCTCAAGCAATCCTTCCGGTGGTTCGTCCTTTGCGTAAAATGCTGCCCCGCCGAGAGCTTTTACCTGTTCGGCCACCCAGGCGCCGCTATAGACGACCATACGTATGTGACTTTTCCGTTCACGCATTTCCGTGAGCACCTGGCGTCCATCGAGGTGAGGCATGTTCCAGCCGATTATGCCGACATCGAAACGTACTCGCTCCATGAGCCGCAGGAACAGTTCTCCATCCACAGCAGTGGCGCGCACATCAAAGCGGTTGTCCTGCCGGAACAGCTCGACAAGCCCGCTGAGAACCAGTGCGTTTTTGTCTGCAATTACAATTTCGAGGCATTTGGGAGTTGACATCCAGTTTCATGAGAGAGGAACAGAAACTTGGCAACAGGCGTGGTACATACCTGGAATGTATCATTAAACTGCCCCGAGTTTGGGAAACGGTCCAGTTTTTTTTCAGGCATGGAAGGAAACTCCGGGAATGAGGACTTTCCACAAGGAAAGGGGTACAAATGGGAAATCCCCATCCCGGAGATGCTGTAACTTAACGAACGGGATGCGGGAACGGTTCTCGCCCAAAAACCGCTCCCGCTGTTCCAGGAAGAACTCAGTCCCCCCTGAAAACGACCAAAGATGTGCCTTGGGTCTGTTTCAGCTTGTCATAACCAACTAGGCGGATGTGGTGCCCGGGATTGGCGGCCCGGCAGGATTCCACTTCCGCGAGGATGGCATTTACATCGCGAATGCCGAACATCGGCAGTTTCCAGAGATACCAGTAGTTTTCGGTCGAGCGTTGCGGTTCTACGTGTTCCAGCGCGGCGTCCCAGTTCTGCCGAACCAGGTATTCCACCTGTTTGTGCAGACGGCCCGTGTCAATCTCCGGCAGGTAGGAAAAAGTGCCGAATTTCCGGCTGGTTCGATCTCCCACGCGCGAAGGGTAGTCCTGTATTTCACTCATGGAGCATTCCTTTCGGTTAATTCAGTTTGTCGACGACGTCGTATTCGAATTTGATTTCTTTCCAGGTTTCCATTGCTGTTTTCAACTCCGGGCTGTTCTGCGCGGCTTCTGTGAGGATCTCGCGTGATTCGGTTTCCAGTTGGCGCCCATTGTTGCGCGCTTCCACGCATGCTTCGCACGCGACACGGTTGGCCGCTGCGCCGGCAGCGTTGCCCCAAGGATGCCCTAGGGTCCCGCCGCCGAACTGAAACACCGCGTCGTCGCCGAAGATGGAAACCAGCGCGGGCATATGCCAGACATGAATCCCTCCGGAGGCAACCGGAAAGAGCCCGGGCATGTGCCCCCAGTCCTGGTCGAAGAAAATGCCTCTGCTGCGGTCTTCCTGCACGAATTTGTCGCGCATCAGCGAAATCCAGCCGAGGGTGGCCTCCCGGTCACCCTCGAGCTTGCCCACCACCGTTCCGGAATGCAGGTGGTCGCCGCCGGAAAGCCGGAGGCACTTGGTCAATACACGAAAGTGAATGCCGTGGTAGGGGTTGCGGTCGATCACCGCGTGCATCGCGCGGTGGATGTGCAGCAGCATACCGTTGTCGCGGCACCAGTTCGCCAGCGAAGTATTCGCGGTAAACCCGGCGGTCAGGAAATCGTGCATGATTATCGGCATGTCCAGCGACTTAGCGTGTTCCGCGCGCTTGTACATCTCCTCCACTGTCGGCGCGGTGACATTGAGATAATGACCCTTGCGCTCCCCTGTTTCCTTTGCGGCGAGGTGCACCGCCTCGGCGACGAAATCGAAGCGCTGCCGCCAACGCATGAAGGGCTGGCTATTGACGTTTTCATCGTCCTTGGTGAAATCCAAACCTCCGCGCAGGCACTCGTAAACCGCGCGTCCATAATTTTTAGCCGAGAGTCCAAGTTTCGGTTTGATGGTGCAGCCGAGCATGGGGCGTCCGTACTTGTTCATCACGTCCCGTTCGACCATGATTCCGTGGGGCGGACCTCCACAGGAAAGAACATAATGCAGCGGGAAGCGCACGTCTTCGAGACGCAAAGAACGGATCGCCTTGAAGCCGAAGACATTGCCGACCAGCGAAGTAAGCACGTTTACTACAGAGCCTTCTTCGAACAGGTCAAGGGGGTAGGCGATGAACGCGTAAAAAGCCCGGTCGTCCCCGGACACGTCTTCGATGGAGTAGGCCCGGCCCTTGTAATACTCAAGATCGGTAAGCAGGTCCGTCCAGACCGTCGTCCAGGTGCCTGTAGACGATTCCGCTGCCACCGCCGCAGCGGCTTCCTCTCGCGGGACCCCGGCCTGGGGGACTATTTTGAAACAGGCCAGCAGGTCAGTGTCTTTGGGCGCGTAGTCCGCGTCCCAGTAAGTTGCGCGGTAGTCTTTTACCCCGGCGCTGTATTGGTTGACTGACATGAATTCTCCTTTTAATGTAGTGTGTCCATGTGTAATCCGCGGTTTCCGTATTGGAGCAACCTTGCTAATTCAGTTGAGGACTGGGTCGAGTTCCCCCGCACGGTAACGTGCTGCCATTTCCGGCAGTGGGAGCGATTTTATTTTCGACGCGTTGCCCATCGTGCCAAAACTTTCGTAACGTGATTCACAAAGGTCCTGCATTGCCCTGGTCCCGGGCAACATGAATTTACGCGGGTCGAACTCGCTCCTGTTGCCGGCAAGCTGTTTGCGCACCTGTCCGGTAATTGCCATCCTGCAATCAGTGTCGATGTTGACCTTTCTCACCCCGTGCTTGATGCCCTCGACGATTTCCGCCACCGGGACCCCCCAGGTTTGGGGCATATCCCCTCCGTACTGATTGATGACGTCTTGCAGTTCTTGCGGCACGGAACTCGATCCGTGCATGACCATGTGCAGGCCAGGGAGTTTTGCGTTGATTTTCCGGACAACGTCAATCGCAAGAATTTCACCATCCGGCCGGCGAGTGAACTTGTATGCACCGTGGGAAGTGCCGATAGCAACCGCGAGGGCGTCCACCGCGGTTGCGCGGACGAACTCGACCGCCTGGTCCGGGTCGGTGAGCAGTTGTTTCTGCTCCAGCGTGCCCTCGAACCCGTGCCCGTCTTCCTTGTCTCCCTGTCCGGTTTCCAATGAGCCGAGGCAACCCAGTTCGCCTTCAACCGATACTCCGATCATGTGAGCAACCTCGGTTACCTTGGCTGTGATTCCAGCATTGTATTCATAGCTTGCGGGAGATTTACCGTCTTCCTCAAGGGATCCGTCCATCATCACGCTGGTAAAACCGTTTGCCATCGCGGACATGCAGGTGTCGAGGTTGTTGCCATGATCCTGGTGGATACAGACCGGGATTTCCGGGTACATCTCAACCGCGGCTTCCATCAGGTGACGCAGGAAGATGTCTCCCGCGTAGGAACGTGCACCGCGGCTCGCCTGGAGGATCACCGGTGAATCGGTCCTCCGTGCGGCTTGCATGATGCTCTGTATCTGCTCCATGTTGTTGACGTTGAACGCGGGTATGCCGTACCCGCGTTCGGCGGCATGGTCCAGCAGTTGTCTGAGAGAAATAATGGACATTGTATTTTCTTATTGAATTGGCATCAGTCCGGGTTTTGGTTCACCAGTTTTGCCGCTTCCTCCGCCACCCGTTCAGCTGTGATGCCGAAATGTTCATAAAGCTTAGTGGCGGGAGCGGATGATCCGAAGCCCTGCATTCCGACAAAGGTCCCGTTCTGTCCGAGAAACCTTTCCCAGCCCTGTCCGACCGCGGCTTCAACAATCACTGTCGCGCTCCCTGGCAGCAGCACCTCGCGGCGGTAATGCGCTTCCTGTTCATTGAAACGTTCAACACAGGGCATGGATACGACAGCGGCGCCGATGTTCTGTTTATGCAGCAGCGTCTGCGCCTCCAGCGCCAGAGAAACTTCCGAGCCGGTGGCGATAAGGGTTGCCTGACGTATTCCTTCGGCTTCTTTGAGTACGTATCCCCCTCGAACACAGAGGTTTTCCTCGGAGTGTGTCCCTCGCAGCGCCGGCAAACCCTGCCTTGAAAGGGAAAGCACAGAAGGGGTCTCCCCGGTTTCCAGCGCAGCCTCCCAGCATTCCGTTGTTTCCACCGCGTCCGCCGGACGATAGACATTTAGGTTGGGAATCGCGCGCAGGGAAGCAAGATGCTCCACCGGCTGGTGGGTCGGACCATCCTCGCCGAGCCCGATCGAATCGTGTGTCATAACGTAGATCACCCGTTGTTTCATCAGCGCCGAAAGACGGATGGACGGACGGCAGTAATCGGAAAAGACCAGGAAAGTCCCGCCATATGGTACGAGTCCTCCGTGCAGGGCCATGCCGTTCATCACCGCCGCCATCGCGTGTTCGCGGACGCCGTAGTGAATGTAGCTTCCAGAAAAATCTTCGCTTTGGACCGGTTGCTGCAGTTCGCCGCGAGTCAGGTTGGAACCTGTCAAGTCCGCTGAGCCGCCAGTCAGTTCTGGAATGACTCCGGTAAGAACGTTTAAAGCTTCCAGGCTTGCTTTGCGTGTGGCCAGTTTCGGCTGCTCATCGCAAAGCCACAGCTTGTGTTTGGTAATTGCCGATCTCCAGTCTCTGGGCAGCTGTCCGGATACTACCCGTTCGAATTCCGCGCGGTGCCTCGACTGCTGCAGCCTCAATTCCCAGGCTGCCCGTTCTGTTTTCCCCAGGTCGCCCACCCGCCTCCAGAGGGAAAGCACTTCCTCGGGGATTGCAAATGGCGGATGCGGCCAGTTGAGTTTCTTTCGTGCGCCTGCTATTTCCTCATCCCCCAGGGGCGCCCCGTGCGCGGAGGCGCTACCGGCCTTGTTTGGCGCGCCATATCCGATTTGCGTCCGGCAGGCAACCAGTGATGGTTTTTCGCTTTTTCGCGCCGCTTCAATGGCATTGGCGATTGCGGAAGGATCATGTCCGTCGCAGGCATGGGTATCCCACCCGCAGGCTTCGAAGCGCAGAAGCTGGTTGTCGCTCACCGCGAGTTCGGTCGGACCGTCAATTGAGATGGAATTGTCGTCGAAGAGGACAATCAGTTTTCCCAGGCGCAGATGTCCCGCCATCGAAATCGCTTCGTGACTGATGCCCTCCATAAGACACCCATCCCCGGCAATCACGTAGGTCCTGTGATCAACCAGTTCGGAGCCAAACTGCTCTGCAAGCATGCGTTCCGCGAGCGCCATCCCGACCGCGTTTGCGAGTCCCTGTCCGAGGGGGCCGGTAGTGGTTTCAATTCCAGCGCCGTGTCCGTATTCCGGATGCCCCGCGGTGCGGGAACCGAGCTGCCGGAACTGTTTCAACTGGTCCAGCGGGAAGTCTTCATATCCTGTCAGATGAAGCAGCGAGTAGAGCAGCATCGAACCATGTCCCGCGGAGAGTACAAACCGGTCACGGTCGGGCCAGCCAGGCACTGAGGCATGAAACTTTAGAAAGCGCGTGAAAAGCACAGTCGCCGCGCAGGCCATCCCCAGCGGCATGCCCGGGTGTCCGGAATTTGCCTTCTGCACCGCGTCCATGGAAAGAAAACGCAGCGCGTTGGACATGTCCATGAATTGAGGGTTGTTCGACATTTTGCTTCCCTGAAATTATTTCAAATCGCGTGTACCCCGAGCGCCGCCTTAACCATGTGGTAGGCAATCAACAACTGGGTGAGCATCAGCGGATGACTGATCACGTTTATGCGGTTCATCTCCTCAATGGAACGGGTGTTTGCCCGCAGGTGCTCCGCTTCCGGGATCAGTCCCCATAGAAGTTCTTCTATTTTGTGTGCGCGGTGATCGGGAATGCTGCCTGAAATCGTCAGGTTGTCCACCGGTTTCCCGTCCTTGTCGCGTGCCAGTTCCAGCGAAATCCCCGAATTCATGCCGACATCCAGGAGCGAGCTGAGGTCCGGGTGTGGGAGCGTAGGCCTCAATGTGTGAATGACGTTGAGGCCTGCTCCTGATTCCTCCTCCCTGCCTTCCGGACGGAAGAAATGCACGACTATGTCCGCAAAGGTGCGCTGGGGCTGGATGTAGGTCGGGCTGTCATCTTTCCGTTTCTCCAGCGCAGCCATCACCTGCTCTTCGGTATAACCACGCTTGGTTGTGTCCCGCTGCACTTTCCACCTGATGCGCAGGTCTTCCTCTGGATCGAGGTAGATTTTTACGTCGTATGCATCGCGCATTTTGCGGGTGCTGTAACCCAGCAGTCCTTCTACGACAATGTACGGTTTTGGTTCAACGTATTCCGGGGCTTCGAGGGTACCTTGTTCGTGCGAATAGATAGGTTTGAGAATCGGTCTGCCGTTGTGCAGGTTTTCCAGATGCTGTTCGATTATGTCAAGGTAGTTGCACGCCGGATCGAGTGCGGAAGTCCCGTTGATTCCGCGTTCTTTCCGCGAATATTTGTGGTAATCATCGGTGCAGATTGTAACCACCCGGTCTGACCCGAGAATCTGGGCGACCCCGGCCGCCAGCGTGGTTTTCCCGGCCGCGGAATCCCCTACGATCCCCAGGATGATGGGACGGTCCACACGGTTTTTAGGCATGGTCTCTCCTTGATCTCCAGTAACAGCGTTCAGGCAAAAGTGGCATAATGGGTGTTCGACATTTTTCTTCACAGACGGTACCAGTTGGTTAGAATCACCCTTTCCTGGGTGCTTCCGGTGATTATCAGGGTCTGGGTGCGGAAGTGATGAGGGGTTTTTTCAACCCCGTCAAACAGCAGTCCGGAGGTGATACCGGTCGCGCAAAAATGGACATCGCTGGATCCGATCAGTTCGTCACGGTCATACCACTTACCGGTATCCATTCCTGCTTCCCGCACACGGACGATTTCAGTCGGCAGCTGAGGGTCCATCCTTCCCAGAAATTCACCGCCTATCGCCCTGACCGCACAGGCGGAAAGAATACCTTCCGGGGTGCCCCCGGTCCCCATCAGCACATCCACCTCCGTGTCCGGCATGGCGGCCATCAGCGCCCCTGCCACATCTCCTGCGGGGTAAAGGGTGACTTTTGCGCCGGCTGCGTAAATTTCTTCCACCAGCATGCGGTGCCGCGGTTTGTCGAGGACAAACACGGTGATGCTGTTGATGTCTTTTCCAAGCAGTTCCGCGACCGTCCTCAGTTTTTTCGCCACCGACCACTCCATGTCTATGTATCCCCTCACTTCCGCGGGCGCGGCAAACTTCTCCATGTAAAATGCCGGCCCCGGATCGAGCATGGTTCCACGGGGTGAGATGGCGATGGTTGCCATTGCGTTGGTCAATCCCTTGGCCAGGTAGGTTGTTCCCTCCACCGGATCGACAGCTATATCGACCTGCACCGGGTGATCCGCGTCACCGAACTTTTCCCCTTTGTAAAGCTGGGGAGCCTCGTCCTTTTCGCCTTCCCCGATCACCACCGTGCCGTTGAGTTTCAGGGCCTGCAATGACTCGCGCATGGCCTCAACCGCGGCGGCGTCTCCTTTTTCCTTCTGCCCGCGTCCAATCCAGGAATAGGAAGCCAGCGCGGCCTGTTCCGTTACCTTCCGAAGCAAATAGGGGAAAATCAAATCATGGGTGTCCACGTTTGCCATGGAACCTCCAAGTATTCCGTTGACGCAATCAATTAATTTTACGTACAGTCTAGCAAATCCAATCAGTCTGCAAACACCCCAATGGATAGGTGCGGAAACTCTTTTGGGTCGGCCATTACCTACCCGATGGGGTAGGTTTTCCCCGGTAGAGATGCGGGAAGACGAGCAGAAAAAAACTGGACTAACCCCGCTGGACCGTTCATGTTTAATATATCCACATTACCCCCCACCCACGCGGATTCATCCCCGATGCTGCTAAAACTGTTTCTGGCATTCACCCTTATCCCCCTGGTCGAAATCTACCTGCTGATCAAGATCGGCACGGCATTCGGGGCGATGTCCTCGATCCTTCTTGTCATCGGCACCGGGATCCTGGGCGCATACCTCGCGCGCATGGAAGGCCTGCGGACGCTGTTTCGCATACAGGAAAGTCTGCGCGAGGGCAGGATGCCAGGGGACGAATTACTGGACGCGCTACTGATCGCCCTGGCCGGACTGGTGTTGATCACACCCGGATTCCTCACCGACACCGTGGGCTTCCTGCTCCTCATCCCCGGGACCCGCGTTTGGGTCAAGGCCTGGTTGAGACAGCGTTTCAAGGCGCACTACATCAATCCTAATGACGATGATGTAATTCTCCACCAGTGAATGCTTGCCCAAACGCCCGTTCGGTTTACATACCGCGCAAATCTGTCCGTCTGTTTGACTTGCCCTTTCCGCTGAAAACCCTCATGTTTTAACGTCAATTTTGAACAGTTAATGTGGATATACAAAAAGCAGCCACCCCCTAAAGGATTCACACACCTACTCACTCCGGAACAGCAATGAGCGAGCAAGCGCGATTGGAGGTCAAAGGCAATTCCATCGATATGCCTCTGGTGGAAGGGACAGAGGCAGAAATCGGGATTGACATCAGCAAACTGAGGTCCCAATCGGGGGCCATCACCCTCGATCCGGGATATGCCAACACGGGTTCCTGCACAAGCGCCATCACTTATCTGGATGGCGAGAAAGGGATCCTGCGTTACCGCGGGTATCCGATCGAGGAATTGGCGGAACACTCGCATTTTCTTGAAGTCAGTTACCTGCTGATTAACGGGGAATTACCGAATCCCGGGGAACTGGTGGAGTTTGAAAGCAACATCACGCGCCACACGATGCTTCATGAAGACCTGCGGCACATCTACCAGGCATTTCCCAAGGGAGCACACCCGATGGCCATGCTCTCGAGCGTGGTCAACGCGCTTTCTACCTTTTATCCGGATTTCAGCGCCACTGACAAGGATGCGGTGGACCTGGCGATCTGGCGCTTGATGGGCAAGCTGCCGACGATCGCCGCCTGGGCATTCAAGAAGAACATCGGCCAGCCTTTTGTTTATCCTAACAACCATTTGTGCTATTGCTCGAATTTCCTGAACATGATTTACAGTGTTCCTGCGTCTGATTTTGAACCGCCGGAGGAATTCGTCAAGGCGCTGAACGTGCTTTTCATTCTGCACGCGGACCATGAACAAAACTGTTCCACTTCCACTGTCCGTCTCGTCGGCAGCAGCAGGGCGAATTTGTTCTCGTCCATTTCGTCCGGAATCGCCGCGCTTTGGGGACCGCTGCACGGGGGAGCAAACCAGGCGGTGCTGGAAATGCTGGAACAGATTAAAGCTGACGGAGGCAACGTCTCCAGGTATGTGGAAATGGCCAAGGACCCCGATTCGAACTTCCGTCTGATGGGATTCGGGCATCGGGTCTACAAGAATTTCGATCCGCGTGCACAGATCATCAAAACCTACTGCGACAAAATCCTGGACAAGGTCGGGTTGCACGATCCGCTGCTGGACATTGCCAAGCAGCTGGAACGGGTGGCTCTCGAGGACGATTATTTCGTAGAACGCCATCTCTACCCCAACGTCGATTTCTACAGCGGCATAATCTACAAGGCACTGGGATTTCCTACAGACATGTTTACTGTGCTCTTCGCCCTCGGCCGTCTTCCCGGCTGGATTGCGCACTGGATGGAAATGCACAACAGTCCGCCCAAGATCGGACGTCCTCGGCAAATCTACTGCGGGTCCAACAAACGTCCTTTCCAGGTCCTTGAAGAAAGGGCCTGACTCCCCTTCCCATCTTCCCGGAGGCGGTCATTGAGGAATCTCACAGTAAGGGAACAGGCCCTGATTGTCCTGATGCTCATCACTGCCCTGGGGCTTGGGGTTTTTATCCTCTACCAACGTACAGACCGCCAGCAGCAGCGGTTGTCCCTGATGCTGACTGAAAAGAGGGAACAGCTACACCTCGCCCGCACCCTCCATGATGAATGGCAGGATTTGAAACAGAAACCAACTGCTCCTGTGATGCGCCAGGCGCTGACCACTTTCATTGAAAAAGTCGCGCGTTCCTTTGCCATCCAGGACAATCTGCAGTTGAACGCGCTGACCTCGGTGGAACAAGGTATGGAAGGGGTCCAGGTGCGGCTCGATCGTCTCAAGCTTGACCAATTGACGGACATGCTGTTTCAGTTGGAAAACCACCGCCCGGTCCTGCGGATGTCCCAGTTGAACATCAGCATCAGCCCCGGGAGCAGGCTGGTCCGCGCCGGATTTCATGTGCACAAGCAGGCAGGTCTTGAATGACGAAAGCTGGATGTGGATTGACGGGAAACATGGATGACGGATTCATCACTTTTCATTCATCTTCCAGCATATCGCATCATACATTGTACATAAGCAGACCGGTATAATGATTTGACGATGAAGTGGTTGAAACGTCTGCTGCTTTTCCTGGTTTTTCTCCCGCTGCTGACGGGATTGGCTTTCTGGGGACTGAAGAGCCATTTCCCCGGGGAATCGCTGGCCGAGTGGCTCAGGGGCGAGATCGGCGTTCGCACCGGGATTCCGGTTGATATGAGCCCGGTGGAACTGGAATGGAGCGGGATCGAGGTTTCAGAATTGACTGTAATCCGTCCGCCGGCCTGGGAACCTCTCCCCAAGGGGCCGCTGCTGGTTTTCAATCAGCTGCAAATCCCATTTTGGACGCTTTTCACCAGGCAGATTCTGCAGTTTAACGCACAAAGCCACGAAGGCATGATGCAGGTGGAAACCGGACTGTTCAACCCTCGGAACTTGAGTATAAGCATGGAGGGAATACGGCTTGAACAGATGCCGGCGGCTGCCCGGTTTCCATACGCAACCCTTGCCGGTGGGCTTGGCATGGAGTTGCAAATCAGCAACATGCAGGCGCTTCAGTCACGCAAGACCACTTTCCCGGAAGGACGCATGGAGGGAATTTTACTGGACTTCCGGATACGGCTGCTCGGGCTCGGGCTGCTGCTGCCGGAACTGGCGCTGTCAGAAATTCGGCTGGATGAGGTTCGCTTTGATCTTTCCCTGGGTCCGATGCTAAACCTGAAGAGGGTCAAGCTGGCAGGGATGCTGGCAGGAACCATCAGCGGAACGGTGCAACTGAACCCAAAAAGGCTGGACGCGTCGAGGGTCGATCTGGTGGTGCAGCTGACACCGTCTGCCAAACTCCGCAAGGAACTGGAATCCGTGGCTTCGATGCTGCGGCCATTTCAATGCGGGGATACTATAAATGTGAATGTGGCCGGTCCGCTGAATAGGCTGCCCGTGCCAAAACGCCGGAATTGCGGTTAAGATGAAGCAGGGTTTCTGGATCAAAATACTGGGAGGAATTCTACTCTGTACGATTGCAGGGGCCGGAGTGGGAGGCGCTTACCTGTATTCCATTTTCCAGTCACCGATCGGAAGTGATCCTTCCGGGAACACAACACTCCTCATTCCCCGGGGAACCCCTTTCAGCACTGTCACTCAACATCTCAAGGAACATGACCTCCTTCCCCATCCGCGGCTGTATCACTACCTTTCACGCTATCTGGAGGTGCATTCCCGCATCCGCGCGGGGGAATTTAAACTGCAGCACAACTGGAACACCTGGCAGCTGCTGCAGCACCTGACTTCCGGCAAAAGTATCGTCCACCGCGTTACCATCCCGGAAGGGAGGAACTTCGCCTCAATCATCCTCACCCTGGAGGCGCATGAGCTTGCGGATGCAAATGAGTTGAAGTCCCTGTTCAAGGACCCGGAACTGCTCATGAAAACCGGTGTTCCGGACGCGGTATCCCTGGAAGGATTTCTTTTCCCGGACACCTACTTCTTTTCTAAAATAGACTCTCCGCGCATGATTCTGGAAACCATGATTGCGCAGTACCGGCAGACATTTACCGCCGGGCACAAAAAACGTGCTTCAGAACTGGGGTTGACTGAATACGAAACTCTGATACTTGCCTCCATCATCGAAAAAGAAACCGGCGCCAGCGAAGACCGCCCCAAGATCGCCGCGGTGTTTCACAACCGGCTCAAGCGCAGGATGCGTCTCGACAGCGACCCGACTGTCATCTACGGGCTGAAGGATTTCAACGGAAACCTGACACGCAAGCATTTGCGCACGCCGACTCCCTACAACACCTACCGGCGCTATGGGCTTCCTCCCACACCGATCTGCAGCCCTGGGCGTGACTCGCTTTACAGCGCGCTGTATCCGGCGCAGGAGAGTTACCTCTTTTTCGTTGCCCGTGGTGACGGAAGCAGCCAGTTTTCGACTTCTCTGCGGGAGCATAACAAGGCCGTTTCTTATTACCAGAAAAACCGCAAGGTACGGATACAGATGCGCCGCAAATACAAGCAACGAATGTCGTCCTCGACACTCTGAACCTCACCTCCCCATTTCCCAACTCGATGCCCCCGGTCAGCGCAACCCGCTTTCAGCTGCTGCTCCATTATTTGAAACAACACTGGATTTCCTACAGTTTCGGGGTGCTGGCCATCCTTGCCACCAACTGGATTGCGGTGAGCATCCCGCAGTATGTGCAGAAGAGCATCGACCTGCTGTATCTGGATATCGAGGCAATGCAGGAGCGTTTGTGGGAATATATGTGGATCATGATCGGGCTGGCGGTTTCGATGATACTGGTGCGCATCCTGTCTCGCATCCTCTTTTTCAACCCCGGACGTGCGATCGAATGCCGGATCAAAAACGACATGTTTCACCAGCTGATGGGGCTGCAAAGGGAATACTTCGTCGAAAATCCATCCGGAAATATCATCTCGCGCATAAACAACGACATCAACCACGTGCGCATGCTATACGGGTTCGGCATGATGCAGATCTGCAACATCCTTTCTGCGTTGTCAATGACGCCTTACAAAATGTGGCAGCTGTCCCCGAAACTGACCTTGTATTGCGTGCTTCCGGTGCTGGCCGTTTTCATCCTGGTACGGCTCGGCATGCACCTGCTGGTGAAAAATATGCGCGCACGGATGGCCAGCCTGCAGGAACTATCCGGATTCACGATTTCTTCCCTTTCAGGCATTGACGTGATCAAAAGCTACGCCCTGCATGAGTGGGTGCTCAAGCGCTTTGAAGTTGAAAACCAGGAAATGGTGCACAGGGGTTTGAAGATTGCCTGGATCCGTTCGTTTCTCATGCCCCTGCTGACAAACCTTGAAAACCTGCTGAAATTGCTGGTTTTGTCAGCTGGCGGCATAATGGTCATAAGCAACCTGCTGACCATTGGGGAACTGACCGCATTCATCACCTACACCACTTTGTTGACCATGCCGCTTATGGCATTCGGCTGGTTGACGACCATGTTTCAGCGGGGGCTGATCGGGTTGGAAAGCATACGGACCGTTTTGCAACAGGATCTGCCGCGCAAGCGCATTGGAACGAGTTTTGTATCTTCGGAACATAATTTTTTTTCCGATGGCATCAATGTGCGGGACCTGAGATTCCGCTATCCATCCGGGACCAGGGACGTGTTGGCTGACATCAGCTTGAGCATACGGCCCGGGCAGGTGGTGGGTCTTCTGGGCAGGATCGGTTCCGGCAAAACGACCCTGGTTAATTGTTTAAACCGTTATCTCGAGGTGGAAAACGGAATGATAATGTTGGGTGCACATGACCTCAACACGCTGCCGGACCACCTGCTGCGCCGGTCCATTCGCACGGTGGAACAGGAACCGTTTTTGTTTTCCGACACGGTTGCGGAGAACATCCGTTTCGGACTGGATGATTCCATCGAGCTGGATCCGGAGAGGCTGCGTGAAATCCTGCGCATTTCCGCCCTTGCTGAGGAAGTGGACCGTTTCCCCAAGCATGAACAGACGCTGGTGGGAGAAAAAGGAATCATGCTTTCCGGCGGACAGAAACAGCGCATCAGTCTTGCCCGCGCGCTTGCCAGACGGTGCGACCTTTTGATCCTGGACAACGTGTTTTCGGCGGTTGACTATGAAACTGAACGGTTTCTGCTGCGTGAAATCCTGCGTCTGATGCATCATTTCGGAGACGCGCCCCCCTTGGCAAAGAGCATCCTCATCGTTTCCCACCGCGTCACTTCCATGGAAAAAACCGACTTGATCCTGGTCCTTGAAGAAGGACGCATTGCCGACCAGGGAAAGCATGCCGAACTCATCCGCCGCCCGGGATATTTTCAGCAGATGTGGCAGCTGCAAAACGAGGACGAACATGCTTGATTTCCGGTTGGTGTTGCCACGTATTACGTGCCTCTTCCTGTTTCCTGCATCCGCACTTTGTTTTCTCTCATAAGCGTCTCCAATCGGCTCTGGGACAAACCGATTCTCCAGGATGTTTCATGGACGACCGAGTTTGGACAGAGCTGGGCGATTCTCGGCCCCAACGGCGCAGGAAAATCAACCCTGGTGAAAGTGGTGATGGGGCTGTTGCCCTATAGCGGAACCATCAAGCGGGATGAACGGATTCAAGACCCAAAAAAAATCGCTCATGTTTCGTTTGAACAACAGAAAAGACTGATTGCACGCGAGGAGAAGAAAGACCGCTATGAAGCATACAGCGGGCATGAACAGCATCTTTTGACCGGACGGGAGGTGATGGACCCGGAAGGCGAGCATCAGGAAAAGCTTGCCAGGATTACCGAACAGCTCGAAATTCAACCCCTGCTGGAGCGGCCCCTGCGCTTCTTTTCAAACGGGGAGACGCGTAAAACACTGATCGCGGGGGCCCTGCTTTCTGAACCGGAATTGCTGATTCTGGACGAACCTTACGATGGGCTGGATTCTACATCGGCGGAATGGTTGTCACGCACTCTATCAAGGCTGATCTGGGAAGGCCTGACTGTTTGGCTCGTAAGCCACCGCTTCGAGGAACTGGTCCCGGAAATCACGCACGTCCTTTGTCTGAAATCCGGAATGGTGTTTGCGCAGGGGAACCGTGACCGGGTGCTGGTCCCGGAACGGATGGGAAAACTGTACGGTGACGATCCTGCAGAAAAACAGCACCGTTTAGACAAGGGGAAAACCGGGGCGTCGTTCAGGAAAAACAATTTCTCAAATCCCGGAGATTCCAATGCCGGTTGGTTCGCTGAGGGGACCGAGCATGATGGTCTAACCGCCTGTGTCATCCGTATGCGAAACGTGAATGTCCGCTATGGAGACAAGACTGTGCTGGACAATTTCAACTGGGAAGTGCTCCGGGGAGAAAACTGGAAGATTGTCGGGCCGAACGGGGCCGGTAAATCGACTCTGCTGAGTTTGATTTGCGGTGACAATCTGCAGGCGTATGCCAATGAAATTCACCTGTTCGGACAAAGACGGGGTTCGGGCGAAAGCGTTTGGGATATCAAACAGCGGATCGGGATGGTGTCATCAGAATTCCAGGTGCGTTACCGTGAACAAATTTCCGCGCTGAAGGTGGTGCTTTCCGGTTTTTTTGATTCCATAGGATTTTTTCGCCATGCCTCCGAAGCGCAGCAAGAAACCGCGCGGAAATGGCTTAATTTCCTGGACATTGCGGAACTTTCTGATGAAGTTTTCACCCGTCTCTCATATGGACAGCAGCGGCTCATCCTGATTGCGAGGGCAATGGTGAAATCCCCGCCTTTGCTCATCCTGGACGAACCGTGCCAGGGACTGGACCGCGCCAACCGCAACCGTGTTTTAGCGCTCGTGGATCAAATCGGTGGGAACACCGCAACCCAGGTCCTCTACGTAACCCACGTCGAAGCCGACCGCCTGGACTGCATACACCGTGAACTGCGTTTTCACCCATCCGTGGATGGTTTTTCCGTATTTATTAATCAGTAGATGGGTGCTTATCTGTTGATGTCAAAGAAATTACGCTATCTGAAAATAATAGAGTGATGGAGATTTCGGTGTGAAAACGACTGTGAAAATACAGGATCATAAGAAAAACACCCTAATTATTCAGTGCCTGTCCCGCAGCACACGGTGCATGACTTTTCCGGTGGTTGTCAGGGGAAATTCATCTAGAAATTCGATGGCCCGCGGATACTCGTGGGCGGCCAGCCGGGTTTTGACGAAATCCCGGATTTCCCCTTTCAGGGTATCGTTTTGTTCAAAACCGGGATTAACACGGATGAATGCTTTGACGACGTGCCCCCGCAATTCGTCCGGGATACCGACTGCCGCGGCCAGCGCGACTGCCGGGTGTTTGAGCAGTTGATCTTCGATTTCCGCCGGTCCGATACGGTATCCCGCGCTGGTGATGACGTCGTCGGTACGTCCGGCGAAAAAGAAGTTTCCATCTTCGTCCATGGTCCCTTCGTCTCCGCTGAGGGCCCAATCGCCAATGAACTTTCCGCGGGTGCTTTCTTCATTGTTCCAGTAGCGCAGGAAAAAAACCGGGTCCCCGGGTTTGTAAAAAGCGATTTCCCCGGGTGTTCCCGCGGGCAGCGGATTTCCTTCCGCATCTATGACCGCGGCTCTATGTCCCGGGTATGGGCGTCCCATGCTCCCCGGTTTTGCTGGCAGGATCATCTGGCAGTTTCCGATGAAGTAGTTCACTTCTGTCTGCCCAAACATTTCGTTGATGTTGATGCCCAGAGTTTCTTTTCCCCATTGCAGCATTTCCCCCCCCAGTGGTTCCCCTGCGCTCATGATGGTACGCAAGGGCAGCCGGAAGCGCCCGTTAATATTGGAGACCTGCCGTATGAACTTAAGCGCTGTCGGTGGAAGGAAGGTGTTGCGCACCATGTGTTTCTCCATCAACCTCAGTGCTTTTTCCGGGTCGAACCGCCGGAACCGGTAAGCCAGTACGGGGATGCCGTGAAACCATGAACACAGCAGGATGTTGGCCAGTCCGCCGATCCATGCCCAGTCCGCGGGGGTCCAGGCCAGGTCCCCGGGACACGGGGCAAAATCATGGGACAGTTCATACCCGGGGATGTGGCCGATCAGAGTGCGGTGCGCGTGCAGCGCGCCTTTCGGGTTTCCGGTAGTCCCTGAAGTGTAGACGATCCAACAGGGATCGTCCGCTTTCGTCATGCGTGTTTGAAACTCCGGAGATGCAGATTCAAGCAGGTTGTTCCATCCCTGTTCCCGCTCTGCCAACGGCCCATCAACCAGGATGCGCAGTTTCAGGTCCGGTAGGTCCGGTAGGATTTCCCTGATTTTCCCCAGGTTCTCCGCATCAGTGATAACCGCGCATGCACCGGAATCGCTGAGCCGGTATTTGAGCGCCTCCGGGCCGAACAGGTTGGCCAGCGGCAGCGCCACGGCTCCCAGTTTGTACAGGGCAATGTGCGCGATCCCGGTTTCAGGACGCTGCGGAAGGATGATCCCAACCCGGTCCCCGGGTTGAATGCCCAGCCCCCGCAAAGCATTGGCCAGACGGTTGGCAGACTGCTGCAGGCGGCGGAAAGTCCAGCTTTCTACTGTTCCGTCTTCCGTTTCATGAAGCAGCGCGATTTTTCGCGGATCACCGGCATGGCGGTCGCAGATCGCTTCCGCAATGTTGAAATGTTCAGGGACCCTCCAGCGGAAAGAAGCGATTATCTCTTCCCAGTTCCCAGTTTTTTTCAGCATTCGCGTCATCAATGTCCTCCCCGTTGAGATTTTTGCCGGAATTGCCTTTGAGCGAGAGTTGTATAAGAATGATGCTGATTTTCAGGGCCCATGTGGCAAAATGCAAGGAAGAATGCCGTGCCGCAAAGATGGAGAACAGGACTGTAAAGGCAGGTTATGAGGGTGTTGCTGCAAAGGGTAAGCGAGGCAAGCGTCGAGGTTGGGCAAGAAACAGTGGGAAGAATCGGCAGGGGGGTGTTGCTGTTTGTGGGGGTAGCACCCACAGACGATGAAACTGTGGCCCATAAGCTTGCGGGAAAATGCGTCAAGCTGCGGATTTTTTCCGGGGAAGACGGAAAATCGCATCAGCATTCCGCCCTTGACCTCGGACTTGAAATCCTCGCCGTATCCCAGTTCACCTTGTACGGAAATACGGATAAGGGGAGGCGGCCCGGATTTGACCGCTGTGCCGAGCCTGAACATGCGGAACTGCTCTACCAGAAGTTCCTCTGTTTCCTGCGCGAAAGCGGACTGCGTGTAGAATCCGGGCGTTTCCGGGAGTCAATGCAGGTGCGGCTGGTCAACGATGGGCCGGTGACATATCTGCTGGAAAAGGAAACCCAAACGCAGGATTGAAACTGGAACCTCAGCGCAATTCCTCCGAGAAGATGCGAAGTGCGGCGTCGATCTGTTCCGGTTCAACCATCAGGTTTGTGACCGCGCGGATCGAATCCGGACCGATTGCGAGCATGCGCACCCCTTTTGTCTCCAGGCGCTGGAGCAGTTCGGAAGCGCTGAGTTTTGCCGTCCGGAAGATGACGATGTTCGTTTCAACATCTTCCGGGTTCAGTTCGATCCCGGGCAGCCCGGAAAGACCTTCCGCCAGTTTTTTGGCGTTTTGATGATCGATGTGCAAACGAGCCCGGTTATATTCAAGGGCGTGCAATGCCCCCGCCGCGATGATGCCTACCTGTCGCATGGCGCCCCCGAACTGCTTACGGAAACGGCGCGCTTCGGCGATGAAATCCACGGTCCCCGCAAGCGCCGAGCCGACCGGGGCGCCGAGTCCCTTGGAAAAGCAAACGCTGACTGAATCAAAAGGGGCGGCCAGTTCCGCTTCAGCAATACCGGATGCAACCGATGCATTCCACAACCGGGCGCCGTCCAGATGCAGCTTCAGGCCATTGCTACGGACACATTCAGCGACCGACTGCAGTTGTGACATCGTCCAGACCGAACCGCCGCCACGATTGCTGGTGTTTTCTACGCACACCAGTTTTTGCCTGGCGAAATGCAGATCCGGGGGACGCAGAGCCTCCTGCAGGGCGTCTCCGCTGAAAATGCCCCGTCGCCCCTCGATAAGCCTGACCATCACTCCGGAGAGGGCTGCTGGTCCACCCGCTTCATAGAGGTAGATATGACCGCTGGTCTCGATCAGGATTTCATCCCCGGGCTGCGTGTGGGTGCGCACCGCCGCCTGGTTGGTCATGGTCCCGGAAGGCATATAGACGGCCGCTTCCTTGCCCAGCACCTCGGCGGTGCGTTGCTCCAGCGCCTTGATAGTGGGATCGTCGCCGAGTACATCGTCTCCGACTTCCGCACGAGCCATGGCCATGCGCATTTCTTCCGTGGGTTGTGTGATTGTGTCGCTGCGTAAATCGATCATTGTTTGCTATTATGAGAAGGTTGTTTGAAATGTTTTTCTCGACCGGAAAAGTGTTGACTAAAGGAATCGAACATGGGCTATTCACTGCTGGCCGACTTGATTGTCGTTGTTCATGCAGCTTTCATTGTTTTTGTCCTCCTCGGCGCGCTGCTGCTTTTGAAATGGCGTCATGCTGCATGGCTGCATCTGCCTGCTTGCCTGTGGGGGATAACCGTTGAATTCACCGGCTTGCTGTGTCCGTTGACTCCGCTGGAAATCCGCTTCCGCCTGCTGGCCGGAGAAGAGGGCTATTCAGGGAGTTTCGTCAACGAATACCTGATGCCCATCCTCTATCCTCCGGGACTGACCCGGGAACTCCAGTTGCTGTTCGGCGGGATTGTGCTGTTGGTCAACCTTGTGCTGTACGGGTTCATCTTGCATCGCAAATTATGGAAACAACGGCCCGCCCCACACCCCGGCAAAAAGTAAAGTTGACTCATCCAGGCATAAACCCATATGGAGCATATGCCAGCCCAGGATCGATTCATAAAAACAAGAATGATGATCTCACAAAAAAAAAAGCGGATTTGAACGAGTTACCGCAACTTCATTTGTAGTTACATAACTTTTCGTTGTCGAAATCGAAATCGAAGTTCGATCCCGGTAGCGATCCCGATAATATTGGGTCAGGGAATGTCCCTGACGGCGAAGCCGGCGTTAGGTGATTGGATCGAGCGAAGACTTTTTGCGGCACTATCAAGAATTACAAATCCACAAGTTTGAGCACCAAGGCCTTGCGGACGAGGGAGGGGATGTCCTCCACATGCAGTTTCCGCATCAAGTTGTAGCGGTGAAATTCAACGGTCCTGGGGCTGATCCCCAGGGTGTTCGCAAGCTGCTTGGTGGCCTGGCCGTCAACCATGTGCTGAAGCACTTGTTTTTCCCGGTATGAAAGCAGGTCCGCCTCCGCACTGGGCTGGTTTTGTTCGCTGCTGCGGGCCTGTCCTGCCCTTGCTGACGATTCGTGGAAAACAAGCACGCTTCCCCGCAGGATGTCTTCCTCATCCCAGATCGGGGCGATAGAAAGATCGAATTCCGTGCGGGAGCCTGCTTCGTCCGAACGCAGACCGGTTTTTTGAATCCGCTCCCCGCTTTCCATCACTTCACGCACCAACGGGTCGACCGCAACCGTTTTTTCGCCCGCGCTGAAATGGCAGCATTCTTCGAGCGGGCGTCCGAGAAGTTCGGACGACTGCTTGTTAAACATCGCTTCCGCGGCGGGGTTCATGTAGAGAATCATCATTTCCGCGTCCACCGTTATGACCACTTCCCCGAGACAGCGCAGGATTGTCGAATACCAGCGTTGCTGATTGTCCACGCGCTTCCGTGTGCGCTCCTTGTTCAGCGCGAGTTCGATGGTAATTTCAAGTTCACGGTCGTTGTATGGTTTCAGGAGGTATGCCGATGGCTGTGTGCGTTTGGCGCGGTTCAGGTTTTTTTCATCGTCATACGCAGTGAGGTAAATGACGGGGATACGGTACTGTTCCCAGATTTTTTGTGCTGTCTGTACCCCGTCCATCTCTCCCTGAATCACAATATCCATCAGGATCAGGTCCGGCGGATGCTCCACCACCTTTGCCAGGGCTTCGCCTCCGGAAGCAGCGATTCCGGTGACGTTGAAGCCGAAATTTTCCAGCTTGCTTTGCAGGGCCATGGCAATCAGGACCTCATCCTCGACAATCAGTATTTCCGCCGCCATCCTCTGTTTTCCCCTCAGTCATGTCTCACAGTGCATGGCTTGTGCTCCCTGCAGCTGTAAACGGATAGCGTAGTCCCGGAACCGTGAAAGCACAAGGATTCCCCATGTATAATCTCACCCTTTTTCCTCGGGGATGTGGCTGGTTTGGGAAGAATTGGAAACAGCGTAATTATAAACGCGGAATGGGAATGACCGGGAGAAAGGTGATTCCCTTGTCTGCAAAGTAAGGGGATTGATCAGGCCACTCTGCTGATGGCCCGTTTGGCAAAAACTGTAGCCATTGCCCGCCGGTATTCCTCGCTAACAAACGCGTCGCTCAACACCGCCCGTCCGTTCGCCGCTTTTTCCGCTGCATTGGCGATAATGTTCGCGCTCAAGGTTTGTCCGCGCAGAGTATCTTCAACCATTGCGTCGCGGAAGGCCCATTCGCCGACTCCGCTGAATCCAACCCGGATTTCGGCACAAGTCCCGTTTGAGGAATTCAGGGCGACGGCGCATCCTACATAAGGGTGGCGCGAGGCGGGTTGGGGAAACTTGACGTAGCATGAATTTGCGTTTGCAGGGTTGTAGGGAACCCGGATTTCGGTGAGCAGTTCACCCTCGTTCAGGGCCGTTTCCCAAAGCCCGGTGAAAAAGTCCGCTGCGGCCACCGTCCGCTCTCCGGAGGGTCCTAAAACCTCCATCGTTGCGTTGAGCGCCAGTACTGCTCCCGGATAATCCGCCTGCGGATCGGAATGAGCCAGGGCGCCGCCGATGGTTCCCCGGTTCCGCACCTGCACGTCTCCAATCGCCGCCGCTGCCTGCCTCAGGGCCGGTGCTTTGGCGGCAACGAGGTCCGAAGATTCAAGTGTCCAGTGGGTGGTTCCCGCTCCTATTGCGAGGTGACCGCCCTGGTCCCGAACGTAGTTAAGTTCACTGAGGCCGCCGATGTCGATCAGGGTCCCGGGAGTTGCCAGCCTCAATTTCATGGTTGGGATAAGGCTGTGTCCCCCTGCAAGCAGCTTGGCGTCATCCCCAAGCTGCTGCATCAGAGACAGCGCCTCATTGACCGAGGAGGCTTTCAGGTAATCAAATGCGGCGGGAATCATAATTAACTCCAACATAAGCGCTGTTGAATACATAACATATTCATGACGCGCTCATAAAAACTCTTATTAACCACGAAAAACACAAAAATATGGATTTGGCTGTAGGGGCGAACCTGCGTGTTCGCCCAACCTGCATTATCCTGAATTATTTGCTGCCCACTGGACCGATTTGACAATGTTGTGATACCCCGTGCAGCGGCAGAAGTTCCCTTCAAGCGCGTGACGAATTTCGTCATCACTTGGTTTGGGGTTGCGTTTCAGCAACTGCCAAGAGGTGAGGATCATGCCCGGCGTGCAGAAACCGCACTGAACACCGTGGCACTCACGAAACCCTTCCTGGATCGGGTGCAGTTTCCCGTTTGTCGCCAATCCCTCGATGGTGGTGATCTCCGCACCTTCACACTGGACGGCCAGCAGTGTGCAGCTTTTCACCGCTTCTCCGTCCACTAGGATGGTGCAGGAACCGCAGCTGCTGGTGTCGCAGCCGACGTGCGTACCGGTTAAACCAAGGTTCTCGCGGATGTGCTGCACTAAAAGAATCCTTGCCTCCACATCATGCTGCCAGTGGACTCCATTGACTGTCATTGAAACTTGCATCTGGTTCGTAATTATTTCAAATTTTTTCCATTTTCACCGGGATGAGCTTTGATCCCGTGTTTAGGTTCGACTTCGTATAAAATGACAAATGCGTGTGCGTTAAATACGCTGAAGTGCCTGACTTCTAACATGATATACGGATGTTGTCAACATTAGTATATCATAATACATATATCAAAATACGATGAAGTTATGTTAAAGACGGTGTCCGATACGTTCTTCCGGTGTCCCTCCGGGAGTCATGCGCACGGCGCAGAACTTTACTTCTGCTATTTTCCCGAAGGGATCGAGGGCATCTGAGGTAATCAAGTTGGCGGCTGCTTCATTGTATGCGAAAGACATGAATAGGCTGCCTTCCGGGACCCCGGAATCCTGTCGGGTATAAGCGGAAATGGTGCCTCTCCTCGATTCAATGGTCACCGGGGACCCGGGTTTGACTCCGTGTTTGGAGAGATCGTTTGGGTGGACATGGATGTTTGGTACCGGTTCGATGGAGTCCAGCACGGCGCTGCGCCGCGTCATGCTTCCGGTGTGCCAGTGCTCAAGCTGCCTGGAAGTGACGAAAACGTAGGGGAATTCATCATCGGGCAGTTCGTCGGCCCTGCTGAACCGTGCCGGGACGAGCCGCGCCTTGCCGTTTTGCGTGGGGAACCCGTCGCGGAAAATGATCGGTTCTCCCGGATCTCCTTCTCGTTTAAGCGGGTATGTCAGGGAGTGCTCCTGTTCGAGACGGTTCCAGGTGATTCCGGCCATACTCGGGCTTGCTTCGCGGATTTCGGAAAACACTTCATCCGGTCCCCGGTAATTCCAGTCCAGGCCCATGCGCAGCGCAATTTCCTGGATGATCCACCAGTCCTGACGCGCCTCTCCGGGAGGATCAACAGCTTTTCTGCCCAGCTGCACCTGCCGGTTGGAGTTGGTGAACGTCCCGGTTTTTTCCGGAAACGCTGAAGCGGGGAGGATCACATCGGCAAAACCCGCGGTTTCTGTGAGAAAGATATCCTGGACGACAAGGTGTTCAAGCCGGGCCAGGGCTTCACGGGCATGGTTAAGGTTCGGGTCTGACATTGCCGGGTTTTCACCTTGGATATACATCCCGCGGATTTCACCGTCATGAACGGCATCCATGATTTCCACCACAGTCAGTCCAGGCCGGGGGTCCAGTGCGGTTTCCCAGAACGTTTCGAACCAATGACGCGCTTGGTCGTCGGCGACCGGGTGGTAATCCGGAAACACCATCGGGATCAGTCCCATGTCGGATGCTCCCTGGACGTTGTTCTGTCCGCGCAGTGGATGCAGTCCCGTCCCGGGACGCCCGATCTGGCCGGTGATCAGCGAAAGCGATATCAGGCAGCGCGCATTGTCGGTGCCGTGTACATGCTGAGAGACCCCCATCCCCCAGAGGATCATCGATGCGCTGGAGCGGGCATAAAGGCGTGCCACCTCTTTCAGGGTGCTTGCGGGAATTCCGCAAACCGGGGACATCCGCTCCGGGGAGTAATCTTCGAGGTTGGCCTTCAGTTTCTCAAAATCGGTGGTGTACCGGGCGATGTATTCCCCGTCGCACAGCTCTTCTTTTACGATTGTGTGCATCAGCGCGTTCAGCAGTGCGACATCGGTGTCCGGATGAAACTGGAGGTGATAAGTGGCATGACGTGCGAGTTCCGTGCGTCGCGGGTCGAGGATTATCAGTTTGGACCCGTTTTTCACGGCATTTTTGATGAATGTCGCTGCAACCGGGTGGTTGGAAATCGGGTTGGCCCCGATGAGGAATATCACTTTCGCCTCTAATACATCCGTGAACGGGTTTGACACAGCGCCGGAACCAATGCCTTCCAGCAGCGCGCTTACGGAAGAGGCATGGCACAGGCGTGTACAGTGGTCGATATTGTTGGCGCCGAAGCCGGTACGTACAAGTTTCTGCATCAGATATGCTTCCTCGTTGCTGCCTTTCGCGCAGCCGAACGCCGCCAGTGCTTTCCCGCCATGCTGGTCGCGTATCCCGCGCAGACTCGAAGCGGCATAATCGAGTGCTTCCTCCCAGTCGGCTTCACGAAAAACCGACTTCCAATCCTCCGGGGCGAGCAACTCGGT
>CAYFLK010000057.1:0-397 GCA_964344035.1 uncultured Pseudomonadota bacterium | reverse complement strand
TTTGGAATTCCCTTCAGGCGAATCAAGGGTTTGGTGAGCCGCCCCGGATGGTGGACATAATCGAATCCGTATCGTCCTTTGACGCATAGCCGGCCGTGGTTCGCAGGCCCTTCGCGCCCCTCGACGCGCAGGAGTTCCCCCTCTTTGACATGGAATGTCAACAGGCATCCGACGCCGCAATAGGGGCAAACGGATTTAACTTCTTCATCCGCCTTTTGCAATCCCGCTCCTCCCGCGGGCATCAAAGCGCCGGTCGGGCAGGCCTAGACGCATTCTCCGCAGCCGACGCAGGAACTGTTTCCGAGTGGATCGTCGATGTCGAAAACAATGGCGGAACGAGAACCGCGCCATGCCATGCCGATGACATCGTTCACCTGTTCCTCTCTGCACGCGCGGG
>CAYFLK010000056.1:25705-27509 GCA_964344035.1 uncultured Pseudomonadota bacterium | reverse complement strand
AGAAAATATAATCGTAATGTTCCGTTACTTTTTTAAGAATCGCTCAATTTAGGTCCCTGTTATACTCGTAATTCCTTTGTTTGTGCGGGATTCATTCGTCCTTTTCAGATCCTCCGGCAGTCTAACATAATTTCCGGAACGCTTGAAAGAATTAATGGGTAACGCACAAGAACAATGGGGTTCAGAATCTCACCTCAAATTGATAAGGTATCACGCTCTCTAGTAAGGAAATAAGGTCCATTCGACTAAAGCGCTCTTTGTGATGTTTTCGGCATTCCTCAAGCTGCCGTGAGCATAATGGACATATCATTGGGACCTGCGTGTCACATTCTCAAGCCCAGCGGAGGAATATCTGGATGCCAGGAATTTCCGCTTATTGGTTACAGGATAATTATACTGTCGAGTGTTTTTTGTAGTTTATCACTCCATATTTTCCGGCGTTTAGCGTTGTAGTCCTGCATGGTGAATATTTCAAGGACCGCGGATTTTCCCTGGCGGACAGCCTTGGCGTATGTCTGAGTGAATTCTTCCTCTGTATTCGGTCGGAAATAATCCAGTCCGAACATGGAGGCAGCATGGCGAAAATCTAGGTTATGCGGGGTGGAGAAGTAGGGTTCGAAAATGTCCTGATGTTCGGCGATGGGCAGCAGGGAGAAGATGCCTCCCCCCCGGTTGTTGAGGAGCACGACGGTCACGGGAAACTCGGATTGTTTGAGCAGGGCCAGGGAGTTCAGGTCGTGAAGCGCGGAGAGGTCGCCGATCAGCAGAGTGACGGCTTTCCGCAGCCCGGCCGCAAATCCAACGGCGGATGCGATTATGCCATCGATTCCGCTGGCGCCCCGGTTGAGGGCGATGGGAACGGCGTGCCCCCTGCCGCTGCCGTAGATATCCACCTCCCGCGCAGGCAGACTGTTGCCGACGAAGAAACCGTGATCCTCTGGCAGGATCTCTGTCAGCTTCCGCACCAAGCTGAATTCGTCGATTTCCCCACCTGCTGAAACGGTTTGAAAGTGTTCCGTCATCACAATATCCACCCGTCCGGATGCATCCAGCCACTGCCGTCGCCAAGCATCAATTTTAGCGGGTGTTCCTTGTGCCGTCAATTCCTCTTTAACCGCCCGGCAGAATTCACAAATATCCGCCTCGATCCTTTGGCGAAACCGGTGCACCGGGTCCTGACGCTCCGCATGATCGTAAACCCAGACCATTTGCGGGGCGGGGTATTGTTCCCAGAATGTAAGCCAACGCTTTGAGATTGGGGGAAAGCCGAGGTGCCAAACGGCCTCGGGCATCCATGAAAACGGCTTTCTGTCGGAATCCGGCTGCAGCCGGCTGGATTCGTTTTGTATCGTGTTCGTAATTTCATACTGCAGCAGTTGATCGTAATAAGTCACCCGGTTTGGACAATTCTCTCCCAGGCGCAGCCCGGAGTTGACATCGGCAAACACAGGCCACCCCAACACTTCGGCCAGTTTTCGCACCGCATCCAGCGCATCGAATGGGACGCGGCCGACGCTTAGTATACCGCGTTCAGGCAGCTGTTTTACCAGTTTCCGGATTGTTTCCCCCCCAGGTTTAACGCGCGGGATTTGATGCTTCACCCACGGGTCCATCCCTTGTCTCCATTGCAGTGGCAAAACATCTTCCGATGCAAGCGCGGTCGGAGCAGTTCCGGGAGGGGGGAGAAACGGTTCACGGAATGGGAAATTAAGCTGTACCGGCCCGGGCAGCGGGTGCCTGCTCCGATAAACCGCATGGTCGATGGTTGAGAGCAGGGCTTCCGGCGGAAACTCCGGCCCGGGGC
>CAYFLK010000056.1:4885-25644 GCA_964344035.1 uncultured Pseudomonadota bacterium | reverse complement strand
ACCAGCGCACGTGATTTCCGTAGAGACGGTCCTGACCGATGCTCTGGTTCGCGCCGGTCCGGCGAAGTTCCGGAGGACGATCGGCGGTCAACGCAAGCAACGGCACATGTTCGACGGATGCCTCGGTCACCGCGGGAAAGTAATTAGCAGCCGCCGTTCCGGAAGTACAGATGAGCGCGGCCGGTTTTCCTGTCGCCCGGGCATAACCGAGCGCGTGATAACCCGCCCCCCTTTCATCGTTTATGACTCTGCAGCGTGTTTTCGGATGACGTGCGGCGGCGGCGGTAAGTGGTGTGGAACGGGAACCTGGAGATATGTAGAATGTATTGACCCCGCAGCGGACCAACTCCTCAATGATCCAGCTGCCCCAGCGGAAATTCCAGGTCGCGGCGCTGCCGCTCACACCGGCTCCAGCAGAGAGTGCCAACTGCGCAGTTTTACCTCGACTTCCCTCCATTCCGCATCCGGGACCGAGCCTTCGACGATTCCCGCGCCGCTGTAGACCCGCAGGATGTTGCCGTCCAGCAGTCCTGAACGCAGGGCGACTGCGAACTCAGCGCGGGATTTACCTATCCAGCCTACCGGTCCGGCATACCAACCGCGGTCGAACGGTTCCAGTTCACGGATCAGTTCCCTGGCTTCGCTGTTTGGGGTCCCGCAAACGGCGGGAGTGGGGTGGAAAGCGGGAAGCAAAACCGAATCGCCGATGTCGGGACGCAGCTGTCCTTCCACCCGGCTTTTCAGGTGCTGCACGTGTGTCAGCCGCAGGGGTTCGAGGTATGAAAGCCGGGATGTCTGCAAACAGTGTTCCCGCAGCAACCGCTCCATCCGGTCAAGCACCATCAGGTGTTCCCTCACTTCCTTGCCGCTGCTCAGCAGTTCCCAGGTAAGACGTTCGTCTTCTTGGGCGTCCTTGCCTCGTGGGCGGGTGCTGGCGACAGCTTCGCTTTCTATTCTGCGTTGGGTCCTGCGATAAAGGCGTTCCGGGGTGATGCCAAGAAACGCACGCGTGTCTCCATGCTGGAAGCAGAAATGAAAAGCATGGGGTGCATGCTTGCGGAGTTGAGCAAGCAATTGCAGGGGAGCATGACTATTCTCCAGTTCAAAAAGCGCGACACGCGCAAGCACGAATTTTTGCAGGACCCCCAAACGGATTTTCTCCAGCCCCTGTTCCACCTGCCGGCACCATTCCTCATGCCCCGGTTTGATTTCACGTTTCAAATATCGGATTGGCAGACTCTGAGGGATTTCCTGCGCGGGCACGAGGGAGGCTATACGGCCTTGAAGCCGGTCCAGAGAATTTTGTTCTACTGCTCCGGAATGCACCAGGTGGCTTGCGAGTATAGCCCGGTCCCGTTCACGGGAAAATTCGATTTCCGGTAAAGTGAAACATGCCCCTCCCCATTCCTGCCATTCATGCGCGGGAGAGGAATCAGGACTGAAGCGCATGCCGCCATAAAAACGCACGGACTCCGGTGCGTGCTGAAGCAACCTTCGCATGCGCTGCAGAGCAAGTTCATGTGAGCTTCCGGTGGGGTCTTTTACCACCAGCGCTGCACCGATTCCCGCCACACAGGCATCCGCGTCGCGGTCGGACCAGAACGTTTTCTCGCAGCTCTCCTGAGCAATCAACCATGGCAGCGGGTCTTCGGCGGCAACCGGGATTTCCAGGCGGATGATGCTTTCGCTTCCGGGTGTCGCATTAAATCCGGTTTGCTGAAGGAGTTCAAGTTGTTCAAGGAGTTTTAGCGGAGCGTCCGCTACACTGAACACGCGTTCCGTGTCCGATTTCAAGGGAGCCAGCATGGAATGATTATGCAATTAATTCTCAATTACAAAAATATAAATAATGGCATGTTTTCGGTTTTTGAACAAGGCTGACGGGGTTCAATGCCGCACAGGTTTGAAGGCCACATGCACTGTAGAGGCGCCAAACACAAAATCATGGACATCGACCTGCTGGAAGCCGCTTTCCAGCATCAGCCGTTTCAGCGTTTCCTGGTCCGGGTATTCAAGAGAGGAAAATGGCAGGTAAGTAAACATCTCCTGTCCCGGCATCAGCTTGCGGCCGATCCAGGGCACGATGCTGAAAAAATAATACCGGATCAGGTCCGAAAGCAAAGGTAGCCGGGTCCGCCCCACATCTAGGCTGACGAGCACTCCTCCCGGTTTGAGTACACGCAGGATTTCCCTCAGGCATGCTTTAAGGTCAGGGACATTACGCAAGCCATAACCGACCGTCACTGCCTCGAATCCGTCCTGATGAAAAGGGAGTTTCATTGCATCTCCGCGAAGGTAACACACCGGGTTTGATTTCGCATCACGGTGACCACCAGCCAGTTTCAGCATCTCCCTGGAAAAATCCAAGGCTGTTACCCGGCACTCCGGATGCATACGCTTGACCGCACGGGCAATGTCTCCGGTCCCGCAACAGATATCAAGACAGTGTTCGCCAGCACGGAGACCTGTTTGGCATGCCACAAAGCGTTTCCAGTAGCGGTGCATGCCGAAGGTGATGCAGTCGTTGAACCGATCGTAAACCTGAGCGATTTCATCGAACTTGCGTTCCACATAAACTGCTTTTTCAGAATCCGCGGGCAGTTTGTAGTTCATAAAACATTCACGAGTTCATAAGCTTGATTGTCCCATCTTGTTGTTAACGCAATGAAATTCTGTATGTATGGCGAAGACGTTGTAATTCTAAATCTCTCGTTTACCCATCACACCATAAGCGTCACTTTTGTTCAAAACCCTGTTCCGGGAGGCCAGAGGGTTTCGCCGAGATCAAGCCTGTAGTAACTGCCGAGGCAGCGAACCCTGCGGATGTTGTCGTAAACGGTTGAGGTTGCTGTTTCGAGAGCCGGAGCGCAGGCGTTGACGTCACAGATCCGATGTCCCATGTCAAGGTTCCGGTGGGAGGCCATGCTCAGTTGCCCCTCTGTTTCATCAACTTCATTCCACCACAGGTCACAGTCCAACGGGGTCTTGAGGTCAACCGGCAGTTTGGGAACAGATGGGACAACATATGGATAACCCTGCCCGGCAAGGCTGAGGGTGCAACCAAAGCGGCGTCCCGGATGCCAGCGCAGCCGGGGGACACGATCACGGACCACATCTATGAGTGCATCCAGAGGATTTTCGAGCATTCTCAGCAGCAGCGCGGCGGTGGTTACGCCAAGACGCACATTGTATTCGATGGCATGCCATGTCCCGCCTTTTTGAATGGCTGTCACTTGCAGTGGGCCACGATAGCGTGTTTCTTTGAACCATGGTTTGAGAGGGTGGATCAAAGCGGCGGCGAGTCCATATCTGTCTTCCGGGTCCTGTTCGGCAATCCCCGCCATCGGCGCTCCGGCAACCGGACCCATATTTCCGGTAAATGCCCGCTTGTATTCCTGATTGGTAACCAGGCTGGTGATTTCGCCTCCGCTGACAAAGACGAAGTGTCCCGCCTCCGCGGTGCCCAGGTATTCCTGTAAAAACACCCCCTCCGCGTAATCGACGCGGTCCAGCCACCCGAGGGTGTCCTGCACTGTTTCACATACAATGGTGTGGACGGGACTGAATGGAGAGCAGATCGGGTTTTTTAGCACGTAGGGGCGAGGTTGTTCCCGCATCCATTCCAGCGCCTCAAGCCGGTTGCCGGCGTAATGGAATTCCGGGACCGGGACCCCGTGTTTTCGGCAAAGTTTTGCGGCCGTTTCACGGGAAACCTCGATCTGCATGGCCTTCCCGACAGGACTAAGCAAAGGGGCGCCGTCTGAAACGAGGCGCTCCGCCCAAGGTTTTTCCGCCCAGGCAATTGCCATCGGGACAATTAAATCCGGTTTGGAATCGGCAATCAGCGGAAGGGGTGAGGGATGTTCACGGGAATCCCAGCAGCGGCCGGACTTGTTTGCACCGTAATGCGCGTAGGGCCGGGTCAGGTAGCAGTCGGTGTCCGCACCGGATTCCTGCAGGATGGTCATCACTGAATGGGCAAAAGCACCCACTCCCATTACCATCACACGGCGGGACATGGCAGACCTGCTGGAGAGGATCAGTTTTTTTTAATCTGAAAGGACCTCGTCAAGAGATCAAACCTGGTAATGGGCCGGATTGAATGCGACTACGAAGTACAACGCAAGCAGTGTGACTACTGCCGCGACCGCAAACATAAGCACGCTGACATAATGGTCGGCGCCATGACTCACCCCGATTTCTCCCGACGCCATCCGCTGCATGAGTTCTTTGTCTGCCTCCTGATTCTGTTGCAGGCCGGGTTGCCTTTTTTCCAGGTCCGCGTTTATGGCTTCATGAACTTCCCTAATCAATGCCTCTTCATTGCTCATCATGCTCCTTATGTTTGTGTTTGACGCAAAAAGTGTTTCAGCGGTCTGCCGCGGGGCTTGAGGGACACCTCAAATACTTTACAAAAAAGTTCTTCTCCTGAATTTGAATTTCCCATTTCCCGAGGTGTTCATCAATCAGCACAATTGCCAAAAACAGAAGCTAACACAGTATACAAAATTCGCCAAGCATTTCCCGTTATTTTCCTTATTTAACTGGTAAAACGGGGTGCAAATGGCTTGCAGGCCCGCCTACCCTGTAATACGGTTGAACCCAGTCAGGTATGTCACAAGCACCTGCGACTCACTCATCAACATTGAAACCAGAAGGAATTCCATGCCTGTTGCCGATTACACAACATATTGCAGAATGCTCGATCACGCCAAGGATGGCCGCTTCGCCTATCCTGCCATCAATGTCACCTCTCCAACCACGGCAAATGCAGCCTTGCAGGCTTTCGCGGAGCAGAAAAGCGACGGAATCATCCAGGTTTCCACCGGAGGAGGAGAATTCGCGTCCGGACTCGCGCTTAATAACGGGGCCACTGGAGCAATTTCCATTGCTCAACACATTCACCTTGTCGCTGAACATTATCCTGTAAACGTCGCCCTCCACACAGATCACTGCCGGCCGAAGAAAGTGGATGGTTTTTTACGACCTTTGATTGCTGAAACATCCCGCAGAAGGGCAACGGGACAGCCAAACCTATTCAGCTCACATATGTTTGACGGTTCAGAACTTTCATTAAAAGAAAATATGGCCATCTCTCTTGAACTGCTCGACCTGTGCGCGGAAAATGAAATTGTACTTGAAGTTGAAGCAGGGGTGGTCGGTGGAGAGGAAGACGGCATGGATCACTCCGGACAACCAGCGGAAAAACTCTATACTACACCGGATGATATGCTCGAGGTCTACGAAACACTTAAAGACCACGGGCGTTTCATGTTTGCTGCCACTTTCGGCAACGTGCATGGTGTTTACAAACCCGGAAACGTGAAGCTTAAACCCGGGATTCTGCGCGAAGGCCAAGCCGCTGTCACCGGCAAGTATGGAAATGCCGCTTCCCTGGATCTCGTCTTCCATGGCGGGAGTGGGTCAAGCCTAGAAGAAATACATGAAACACTTGATTACGGTGTAATTAAAATGAATATCGATACCGATACACAGTACGCCTTTACTCGTCCGATCGTCGACCATGTCATGAAAAACTACGATGGAGTACTTAAAATCGAGGATGAGGTGGGTAACAAGAAAGTCTACGACCCCCGTTCATACCTGAAGATAGCCGAAGCGGCAATGGTTGAACGCGTGAAACTTGCTTGCGACGAATTGCGTAGCACAGGGACCACACTTTTCAACGTTTGAGGAAAAACCTTTTAAAAACCTGATAAACCTGGTCCTTCAAAGTACAGTCTCCAAAGATTACTCCGCTTGATATAAGCCGATTTCTGCTGCCGTTACCGTTTTACCCGGTGTATCTGTTGGACCAAATGAGTCACAGGGATCACAAGCCTGAAAAGCGCGTAGCCATCGTTGTGCCCTGCTTCAACGAAGAGAATCGGTTACAGAAACAAGCTTTTGTTGACTATTCCCTTGCTCATAGTGATGTTGATTTTTGCTTTGTCGACGACGGCAGCTCGGATGGGACTCATGCTCTGCTCCAGAAGATTCAACAAGCAAATCCGGATCACTTCTTTTTACATAATTTGAACACCAACCTCGGGAAAGCCGAAGCGGTGAGGCACGGGATGCTGTTCATGCATAAAGCTGGTCCTTATGAATTCATCGGATACTGGGACGCCGACCTTGCTACACCCTTAGAGGCAATAATTGATTTTTTGCTGGTTTTTCAGGAAAACCCGCAATTGCAGATGGTATACGGTGCCAGGGTCCTGCGCATGGGAAGTTCCATTAAAAGAAATCCGGCCCGCCATTACCTGGGAAGAATCTTTGCAACATTTGCGAGCATGATCCTGGGACTCGGCATCTATGACACGCAATGCGGCGCAAAACTGTTCCGTTCCAACCTTGTACCTTCCTTGTTCAAAAACCCATTTAAATCACGTTGGTTCTTCGACGTCGAACTTACCGGACTTGCTTCTAAACATTTTGGCCTCGATGACATTCATCAGCGCCTCTATGAACTGCCGTTGAAACAATGGCATGATATAGGTAATTCAAAGTTGACGATAAAAAAAATATTGCTGGCCCCAATTGAATTGCTATACATTTGGAAAGCTATTAAAGCCGATTCCAATTGAATTGTGAACTCATAATATCCATGTGAAAGAAAGAGTTGTCTTATGATTTTTATAAACAATTAGTTCGTTCATTTGCTTCAAAACAAGTGATTTTTTTTGTTATATATTCAGAAATTACTTAGAGCTTTTTATATATTGCAATATTAACATATTGTGTTTCCCTTTCATATGATTCATTTCTGTCTAAGTTATCAATACATTGTTTATTTTGTACACCGAAGAGTGATCTTGTCGAAAATATTGGGACGATTGCATAATCAGAATCAAGTTTTGTATTACATGGGGGTTGCAATAATTCTACATTTAATCTGTTAAAATACGGACCAATATTATCGTATAAAGCAAGGGATGATTTACTGTCCAGTAATTGAAAGTCATGTATTTCCTTAGCTGCATTTCTGTGTTCAGCGTTGGGTATAAATCTAATTAGCTTAATTAAATGGTTTTCGGGTAATTGTATCGAAAATATAATTATCCATATAATTATGGATACATGTACAACTTTGTAAGCTAGAATATTTCTCATTTGTTTTATGTTAGACCTATCACTAGCAATCAGAATTATTGAAATAAATATCAATGGGGCCACAACATCACCATATTGGCAGCATCCGGTATACATCGACTGTTTCCCACTCACTAGATTTATTCCAATTGAAGGTATTGATATTATGCCATATTTTGGAAATATAAGTGGAATAAAAAGGAAAAACCCGTACACGTAAGTGATATATTTTAACTTTAAGTCAATGTCTTTTATAGGATTGATTAAACCTTCGTGCTGATAACCGCCATAATTGAAATGGGACATAATTATATATGGTATTATATATAAGCTTAGTGAACCAATTATTATCAGTGAGAAATTAACTTTATGATACTTATTGGTTAATATCCCGCATATCCCCAAGCCTAGGCAAACTGTTGAAAGATGTTCTTTTAATCCTAACATAAGTATCAACGATATATAAAAATATTTCCATTTTCTTTTATAATAAAATATAAATGATATAATGATAAAACTGGATGACAAATTCGACGGATTAAATTCAAAATAAAGAAAATTGATTGCAGGCCTATAAAAAAACAGCCATGCACAGCCTAATATAAAACTTAGGTTTATTGACAATCTTTTTGGAAGGCCCACAGTTAGCCCAAATATATACAACAGCAATGGAAAAATTGAAAAACTTATGAATTTGATAATTATAAGCCAAAATGAAGTTTGCTTAACATAATAAAAAATTGTAAACATTAATAGTGTTGGGACAAAATGATCTCCAAACGGATGTTTTTTTAAATATGACATGTGTAATTTACCCGCGAAAAAATTGTCGAGTATATTGCTGAAGTTCCCAAGGTCTAATACATTATATTCAAATGAATTATATTTGGAATAACCGATACAGAGCAGAAGCACCGAATTAAGTAGCAATGCAAAAAGCATATATTTATACTTCTTTTCGAAACCATCATAAATAAAAAGATTATTAATTGTGGAACTGAATTCTTTGTTTTTGATTTCAAACAGAAATATAATTATAATAATTGTCAGTGGAATGATGTATGCGTCAGCTCCTGTCCACCTGAAAAACCAAAAAACAAATGACAGGCTGCACATAATCATGTATACATTTTTTACAAAACATTTTGTAATATTCTGAATTAACATGTGTTTATTCATTCAAAATTGCACGAAAGTATCCAATTGGGGGATTTCCTTTTGATTTAAAGAGCAGTTCGAATTCGGTGTAGATATTTGATTTATTCAGCAAGCTATTATGAAGGTCCAGTGTTGAGTCAGCAATTCTAAACAAACCTGAACTGTTGATAATATCAGTAACGGTTGAAAAATATTCAAGATGGTCAGTTTTAAAATGCAACTCCCCGTTTTGCTTGAAAAGGCAGTGCATCATTTCAAGGAATGGTTCACTGAGCACACGGTGCTTCCTGCGTTTTTCCTTAGACCAGGGATCGGGGAAATTGACGTGCATCACATCGATTGATGCAGTTGTGAAATAGTCATCGAGATACTCACCACGTTCACGCATTAGTAGCACATTTATTATTTGGTCCCGTTCTATTTTTCGTGCGGCCAACACGAGGCGTTTCAGCCGCAGTTCAAGTCCGAGAAAGGCGTCTTGCGGGTTGTTTTTAGCAAGCTGAATCAGGTAGCGTCCGGAACCACAGCCGATTTCCACATGGACCTTTCTTTGATTACTGACAATGGGCTGCCATTGTTTTGAAAAAGACTCCATAGTGGGATGTGGTATTAGTACACACGGATAGTCGTAAATACGCTTGATGTAAGGGTTGTTTCGCGCCATCTTTTCCAGTGTTTCGACGGGAAGAGTGCGGTAATCAGTGGGACGAAAACGCATTTTACGCTTATGGCAAACAGTGAACTTGACGCTCCAAAATTACGCAGTGTGGATCAGGACCCCGGAGGACAACTGGTGCTGGTCATTAGTGACGGGCGCAAATTTCCGGTCAGTGTGAAGTTATGGGATCAACTTAAGCTTTCTCCTGAGCAGCGGCTTACTCCGGAACAGCTTGCAACCATTGAAGAAGAATCGGAGTATGTGCGCATCAGTCAAAAGGGCCTCGACTTGCTGGCCCGTCGCGATCACTCGGAACAGGAACTCAAGCGCAAGCTCCTGTCTCGTTTCCATGAAAGTGAGCGCCTGGTCGGTCGCTTTCTGGAGGAAATGAAAGACCGTGGGTTTCAGAGCGATGACCGGTTTGCGCGGCTGTTTGTTGAATCCCGGCTGGGAAAAAGAAAACATGGGCCATTTCTGATACTCGCGGAATTGCGCGAACGTGGCATCTCCAAAGACCTTGCTCAATCCGTACTCGAAGAACTTGCTGATCCCGAGTTCTGGCTTGCCCGAGTGCAGCAGAATCTGGAAGAATTGATGCAAACCGGCAAATTCGTGAACCGTGCAAAACTGGGACAGAAACTTTTCCAGCGTGGATTTCCAAGGGATTTGATTGAAGAAGCGCTGGCCGATACCGGTCTGAAACGTTTCTGACCGGACCCTATTTTGTTTTTGAAAAAAGAGAGTTGCAAACCAAAACCCCGCCATATTACCCATCCCCGCCGTTTCCTGAGAGGATGACGAAAGAAGCCTTGAGGATGCTGCCTCTGAGTTCATTTTCCGGAAAGATAGAGGTGGTCACTGAAGAACCACAGGTGCCGCAAGCGCTTGCCAAGTTGAGCAGGGAGACGGTAATCGGTTTTGACACGGAAACCAGGCCCACTTTTAGCAAAGGCGTTGTACACCCCGTATCACTGCTGCAGTTAGCAGGTCGGGATAAAGCCTTCCTTTTCCGTTTAAGGCACATTGGTCTACCGAGCATGCTCGTTTCATGGCTGGAAAATCCAGAGATTACAAAAGTGGGTGTCGCCATCCATGACGACCTCAAGGCGCTGCAGAAGTTGAACCACTTTGAACCGCGCGGATTTTTAGACCTTTCAGACGTTGCCCGCGAGCTGGGCATTGTCACATGCGGGTTGCGAAACCTAGCCGCTACTTTCCTCGGCGTCCGCATTTCAAAACGGGCTCAGTTGACAAACTGGGACCGACCGACCCTGGACAAGCATCAGAAGACATATGCTGCAACCGATGCCTGGGTCTGCCTGGAAATGTACCTTCAACTCCAACGGGGTGGATTATGGCCTCCGCCCGCGGAAGAACAGAAATATCAGTCCATGGAAGAACCTGAAGAACATGCTCGAAAAAGAATGGATACTGCCTGAACCACTGGAGAGAGAACATTTACGCGTAGTCAGTTCCAATTGGGACCTTGACCCTTTGGTGGCCGGTATCCTGTTGCGCAGGGGATACCGTTCTCCGGAATACATTGAGTCCTTCCTTCAACCGCGCCTTCAGGACCTGAGAGATCCTTTTCAACTGCGGGGGATGAATGAAGCAGTCGGTTTGCTGCGGGATGCATTGATGGAGCAGCGACGTCTGGTCATACTTGGAGACTATGACGTTGACGGAATTACCGGGACTTCCCTGCTACTCGAGTTCTTTCAGGGATGCGGGTTCCGGCACCTTGATTACTTCATTCCCAACCGCTTGGAACACGGGTATGGACTTACTTCTGCAAGTGCGGAGGTTTTGCTGGGAATGTCCCCCGAAGTGGTGGTGACAGTAGACAACGGAATTACTGCCTCTCATGAAGTTGCCAGGCTGAAATCAAAAGGGATTGACACCTTGATCACGGATCACCACCTTCCTGAAACAGGAATGGTCCCGGACGGTGTTGTGGTGAACCCGAACCAACCAAAATGCTCCTATCCTTTCAAGGGTATTTCCGGGTGCGGGGTTGCATTCAAGCTGGCAATGGCATTCCGCAAGGTCCTCAGGGAAGATGGGTGGTGGAACGCGGAGCGTTCGGAACCGAACCTGCTGGCGTTGATGGACCTGGCGGCGCTGGGCACTGTAGCGGATGTGGTGCCGCTGATCGATGAAAACCGCCTGATCGTCCACCATGGTTTAGAGGTAATGAACCAATCCCCACGACCTGCAATCGCAGTGCTGAAACAACTTAAGCGGGTCGGAAGGATCAATTCGCGCACACTGGGGTTCCAGTTCGGTCCGCTTCTCAATGCCGCCGGAAGAATGAGTGAGGCCTCTACCGGGGTAAAACTGCTTCTCGGACGAGAGCGGGATTCAATTCTCCACTTGGCTAAGATTTTGGAAAGACAAAACCAGGACCGCCGAAACAAGGAAGCGGAAATGTTGGCCCATGCGCTTGATGAGGCCGGAAGGCAAAACGAACGCAGGACACTGGTCCTGACCTCACCTGACTATCATGAAGGAATAAACGGAATTGTCGCCAGCCGCATGGTTGAACGCTTTCACAAACCGGTGTTTGTTTTCAGTATCCGGGACAAAAAGCTCAAGGGTTCAGGACGCTCCATCCCCGAATTCCACCTGAAAGAAATACTATCGCAGTGCGAAGACCTGCTCGAACGCTTCGGTGGTCACGCCGCCGCGGCAGGCTGCACGCTGACACAGGACAACCTGGAAGCCTTCAGTTTGCGGTTTGAAACCCTGTGCCGCCAGCATGTCCCGTCTCCTTTAAAACCGGAAGTGAAGCTTGACGGCGCCCTCGGCTACGAACAGCTGACAGGGACGCTGGTCAACCATCTGGAACGGCTCCAGCCCTTCGGAGAGGCAAACCCGGAACCGCTTTTTTCCATCACTCCTCCTGCAAATCCACATAGCCTGATCCAGGAAAAACACGTAAAGTGGGAAATAAACGGAGGGGTTGAGATGATTGGCTGGAACCTCGCCGAAAAAATCCAAAACCGGAAACCAAGCAGAATGGCGGTTACACTGGGATTCAACGAATTCCGTGGGAAGCGCAAAATACAACTGAATGTAAAGGAGATCCAGCTATGAATCCGGACCATCAACTCTTGAGCTGGCTCTATATCACCGCCGGTTCTTTCGACGAAGCCAAAAACATCGGCAGGATGCTGGTTCAGCAAAAACTGGCTGCGTGCGTGAACCTGCTCGACGGAATGACCTCTATCTACCACTGGAACAACGAACTTCAGGAAGACAAAGAAACAGTGGTTATCGCCAAAACCCGAAAAGAACTGGTCCCGGAACTGGTGAAAACCGTTCAATCTGAACACAGTTACGATTGCCCTTGCATCCTCGAACTTCCAGTGCAGGGAGGCAACCCTGATTTCCTGGACTGGATCCGGTCAGAAACCAATACCTGAGCTATTCGGATTTCATGCACCCCGACCGGATGCGCCTCATCGACCGCTGGGTGGGCATCCCACTTTGCTTTGTTGCTTCTTTTGTAACCGTATTGAAGAAGCGGCGGACCTTTTCTTCCGGAAAGCCAAACACCATTTACTTCATCGGCATCGCGGAAATTGGTGCGCTGATTGTCTCCTACCCGGCGGTCACACACGCCCGCAAGCTGTTTCCTGACTCACGGATCTGTTTCCTGACCGCTCCCGCCGGCATGGGTGCACTTGAGCTGATGGGTTTTTCGTCTCATGACATCCAGCTGCTGCGGACTTCCTCGCTTTTGGACATCTTCAGGGACCTGTTGAAAATCCGCGGGTGCGCACGTGGTTCCGCCGCGCTTGTACTGGAACCTTTCACCCGAATCAGCGCGCTGCTTTCTAGGTGGATAGGTGCTGATGTCCGTGTGGGTTGTCACAGATTCCTGAATGAAGGAGGTTACCTTGGTGGTATGTTCACTCACCGCATAGTATACAATCCCCACCTTCATGCTTCTCAATTATACGTTGCCATGGTCAATGCAGTTGGAGAGCCACCTTCCAAAGAACCGATGCTGAAAAAACCTGTGCCTTCACAAGTTTGTAATCGTCTGCGTGTAGATATCTCCGAAGCGGAACAGAAATCGATCCGTGACCGTCTTCAACAGCTTTCCCATGCCCTTTTGCAACGGATTGTCCTCCTTAACGCAAATGCGAGTGACATCGTACCCCTGCGCAAGTGGCCGATGGAGCGCTTTGTGGAGTTGGGCAGGGTCCTTCTTGCTGATAAATCACTTACCCTGGTTTTGACCGGAAGTGCTGAAGAACGTCAGGCTTGTGAAACACTGAAAACCAGCATTTCCAGTGAGAACGTGGTGAACTTTGCCGGTGAAACCAGCTTCCGGGAACTGATTGCCCTTTACACCATCAGTTCACTGCTGATCACCAATGATTCCGGACCAGTCCATTTTGCCTCTACCACCAACCTGCCTCAGATCGCGCTCTTTGGTCCGGAAACTCCAAATATTTTCGGACCTCTCAGTACCCATGCAAAACCGCTATGGCTAGGGTTGGCATGCAGCCCGTGCATCTCGGTCTTCAACCAGAAAAAATCTGCCTGCTCTGATAACCGTTGCCTGAAAGACATCAGTGTTTCCATGGTACACGAGCGGGTCATGTCGATTCTTTCACGGGGTTGATACCCCCCTAAATTTCAGCATGGGTAAACTCCTCCCGCGGTCATATTTTTTCTTCCGGAATGATCACAACCTCTCGTTCCTTTTGTTGACGCTGGCTGTATGGTGGTCCGGTATTGCTGGACGTGATCTGTATCTATTGCCAGGACTGGCGTTTATAACTCTGCTTGGCATTAATGCCTATAGGAACGAACCAGTCCATGGCCAGTTCGATGATCTTAGCACAAGGTTTTTCTCCCACCGTTTTGTTTTGGGGTTTCTTGTGTTCCAGGGCTTTATTTTCTTTATTTTCACCATCCTGAAATATTATTCCTTTAGCTGGAACGCATGGGACGTGGGAAATCACAGCAACATGCTCTACAACATTTCCCAAGGCGAGTTTTATTCCTCGATCCTCGGGGTTCACAACCTTGCAGATCACTTCTCTGTTTCAATGTCACCGCTGGCCCTGCTTTACATGCTGGAACCAAGCACGCACTGGATGACATTGGCAAAAACTACGGCCTATATCTCTGTTCCAATATTTCTCTACCGGATTCGGATGCAAACCGGCATAAAGCCTGGCACGGCCATCCGGGACACTGCCCTGATTTCGTGCGCCTGGTTGCTGTTTTATGCCCCCGCGTTGAACAGCTTGTATTACGAGTTTCAGCCCTCCTCCCTGGCCCTGCCCTTTGTGCTTTACGCATTCCTGTGCCTGCAACGCGAACATTGGATTCGCTTCGGATTGACCATGGTGTTTCTACTTGGGTTCAAGGAACACCTTGGTTCAGTATGGATAGGGTTGGGGATTTACCTGATGCTCTCAACCCCCCGGAAGAAACTGGGGTTGTTTCTTGTTGCGGCTGGTGCGCTGGTAGTCTACCTGGTCATGTTTCAGGTAATGCAGTATTTCAGAAATTATGAAGCAAGCTGGAGCATGGGTGTTGCTCCATTCGAGGACATTCCCAAAAAACTAGTATACCTGTTCAAACTGTTGGCGCCTTTGGGCTTTCTGCCCTTGATTCACTGGCGTTTGGGCATACTGGCCGCACCGGCTGTTGGAGTAAACCTGCTTTCAGGGCCGGAACGAAACATGTACTCCACCTCGTTTCATTATGATGATGTTCCTTCTACGCTGCTGATGCTGACGATGGTCCTTATACTTACACAGGTCAAAAAAATAATTCCTGAATGGCTCGGTGGTTTGAGAATGAAACGCTGGGTTTTGACCGGGTGGGCTTCCGCTACACTTTTGCTGCTGCCGAAAAGTCCGTTGCGTGTGATGTGGGAAAACCTACCGACCCGGGAACACTCTGCAATACGTGGGGAACTTGTGCGGTTGGACAGGCAAACCCAGGGAAAAGCAATTGCGGTGCAAACTTCACTGGTACCGCAGCTAAACCGAAGAGAACTTACAGCAATCACTCAAGGTCAGGATGGAAACTGCATCTCAAAAACAAGAAATCCTGTCGCCCATAAACCCCAATTTCTGGTGCTCAGTCCGGACTTGAATCACTATTTAATCGAAAACCTGGATGATTGCCTGAGACAATTCAACTCCGATCCGGGACTCTTAAAACTGAAGGAATATGAATCACTTGAAGTTTTCATGGTCCTGACTCCTGAAGGAGTCGAATAACTTGTAGACTATGTTGTTTCGAACGGTTTGGATCGCAGACTTGTGCGCGTTTAATAACCAAGACCTACTGAACAAACAAAAATGTTCGGGGGACACATGCCCCTCCTACTTGATATTTGATACTTGTCCATGGGTTTTCGCACATTCGACAAAATGCAGCACGTTTTCAAATGGGGTTTCCGCCAGCAACCCGTGATTGAGGTTGAGGATGTGACGGACCCCGCCGGTTTGCTTGAGACACTTCCTGGTAGATTCAGTGATCTCTTCCGGGTTCCCGTCCCTGAGAACGCGGTTATCGACGTTTCCCTGCAGCACCAATTCCGGAAACTGTTGCCGTGCTTCACCAAGGTCGATGCAGTTCCCCAGGCTCAGCGCCGTCGCCCCGCTTTTTGCCATCAAATCCAGGTGAGTACATTCCCGCGCAAACAGGATGGCGGGTGTTTTCGTGTCGAGCGAAGCAAAAATGCGTTCGTGTGTCTGCTGGACATACCTTTCGTAAAACGGGCGCGGAAACACGTCCGCAAATGATTCAAACAACTGCACAGCATGAACACCGGAAGATATTTGGTAGTTCAGGTAATCGATGGTGAGGTCTGTCAGCAGGTTGAGCAAATTATCCGCAAGAACCGGGTTTTCTTCAATAAAGCTCAGTATTTCCGGTACTTGGAGGTTTGGGCTTTTGCCTGCGATCAAAAAAAAAGCCAGCGTCATCGGCGCTCCTGCAAAACCCAACACCGGAAGACTTCCTTGTAGGGCATTCTGTAAACCACGCAGCAGTTCACCAACATGGCTCAATTCGGATTCAGGATCAGGACGATGCAGGCCGCGCACCTGTTCCGCGGTTCTGATCGGTTCATCCAACACTGGGGAGGGTATGAATCTGAAACCCGCTCCCATCGGCGCCAGCGGGGTGAGAATGTCCTGGAACATGATGATCGCATCAACGCCGAAGCGCTCGGGGAGCAAGGAAATCCGCAAAGACATTTCCACGTCAAGGAACAGTTCCTCCAGAGGTCTTCCGTCCGATTGACGTAGTTTGCGGTATTCCGGGTCGGAACGTCCCGCCTGCCGCATCATCCATACCGGGACCCGCGGGACAGGCACCCGGTTGAACACCTTGAGCAGCAAGTCGTTTTTTAATCCTGTCATATCATAAATATTACTGAGAGTCATGCCGGCAACTTCATGGAAGCATATGCATTGTCATACACATCGGCCGGAATCCCTGCATTTCAATAATCGTTTCTCAATGGTTTTGCTTGAGACGGTTTTGTTTAACTGCATCACTGAAGTTGACTCTTCCCGAGGCATACCCGACGATAGTAATCAAGAACAAGCTCGAATAAAACTCCCCCTTTGATCGATTGTCATGCCCCCTGAAAATCCAAGCTGCCTGAAGTGTGAAGACACTGGAGTCGCGCTCAGTATAATGGCGCGCCGGCGTGAAGTACAAGCCGGAGTGTGCGATTGCGTGCACCTCCCCTGCCCCACATGCAGGGGGACGGGATTTCTGCTTGACGGGCACCCGCACCAGCGTGAAGTTGCCATACCCTGCCCGGATTGCGAGGAACGTGAACTGCGAATCAAGCTTTACAATTCCACGCGCATTCCCAAACGCTTTGTCAACAGTCGCCTGCAACAGCAGCATCGGGACGACGAAAACAGCATGGTCTTCGACTTGCTGACTGTCATCCTGCAAAACCTGCCCGGATTCCTCCACGAACAAACCCAGCTTGGAACACAAGAAGATGAACTGAAAGGGATGGTGCTGATGGGTCTTCCCGGGACGGGAAAAACCCACCTGATGACCGGGTTTGCATACCAATGCACCGTGCGTTACGGAATTTCCTGCGTGTTCCAGGGTTTTTCCGCTCTGCTCTCTGAATTACGGCAGGGCTATTCAGACGGCAAATCCGATGTGGAAATCATCGAACCACACCTTCGTACCGAAGTGCTGATTATCGATGATTTGGGGAAAGGACGCAACACCGAGTGGGAACTGAGCATCCTCGACACCCTGATTTCAGAACGTTATAACCGCAACCAGTTGATCATGGCGACCACTAATTATTCTGAAAATGTGGAGGACACCCTGCCGGAAAGGGTGCTTAATCGTGACAAGGGGGATCCGGATCAATATGTGCAGGATACTCTCCGCAAACGGGTCGGCCAGCGCATATACTCGCGCTTGAGAGAAATGTGCTATTTTGAGCACCTGTCTGGACCAGACCGCCGCTTTGATTCAAGTAACGAGTAACAAGTTCCAAACAGCTCAATCCTGATACTTGAAACAAGGGATACGAATAACCACTGAAACTTTACGATTTCAGAGTAACCCGGTCGTCTCCGGCAAACCGAACATGAGGTTCATATTCTGGATCGCCTGGCCGGAAGCGCCCTTGACCAAATTGTCGATGCTTGTCTGCACCAGCCAGTCGCACCCGCTTTCATCGTTTGCCCACCCGATGCAACAGCGGTTGGTATGAACGCTCATGTGCAGGTCGGGCAGTTTTCCTTGGGGCAGGATTTGAACAAAGGGGTTTTCAGACGCAAATGCCTCGAAGCGTGTCCGCACCTCTTGTTCGGCTGGCGGGACGCGGAAACGCAGGTATATTCCTGCAAGGATGCCCCTGCTCAACGGAAGCAGATACGGTGTGAATACAATGTCTCCCAATAGGGTTGAACGAAAAGGGCTGAGGTCTTCCATCAACTGCTGAATTTCTGGTTGGTGCTGGTGGGAAAAAGCCTTGTAAGCCTTGAAGTTTTCGTTAACCTCCACGTAATTGGTGGCATCATCCTCCACTCTCCCACCCGCACCGCTCACCCCGGATTTTGCGTCAATAACCGGCGCATGCCGCAAATCACTGAGCAGCTCGCCGAAGGGAAGCATGCCAAGCAAGGCACCGGTGGGATAACAGCCGGGATTTGCAACCAATCGGGCTTCCGGCAGGGATTCGCGGAAAAATTCAGGAAGCCCGAACACCACCTCCTCCAGCAGTTCCGGAGAAGTGTGCTTGAGCCGGTAATGCTTTTCGAATGAATCGGCGTCTCTCAGGCGGTAGACCCCGGAGAGGTCTATTACCCGCACCCCCTGTTTGAGGAGGCGAGGAACATGTTCCAGACTCGCACGGTTGGGAATTGCCAGGAAGACGACGTCACACTCTGAAGCATCAGCCTGATGAGGCTGGAAAACAAGGGAATGCCCGGAAAGGTGTGGGAATGCCTCTTCAACCCTCATACCTTCATGTTTTCCGGAAGTTACAAGGGCCACTTCCACATGGGGATGGCGCTCAAGCCAATGCAGCAGTTCAAGACCGGAAAGTCCTGCGGCGCCGATAATGCCGGTGCGGATCATCCCGACAGCAACTCCTGATACTGGTCGGGGTTGAAACCGATGAGAAATTCGTCAGCGATACGCCATGTCGGCGCTCTCAGATTGCCGCTGGGACCAATAACCAATTTCATGATCGCCTGCCGATCATCAGTTGACGGGTCCCATGCCATATGTTTTTTGCCTTTGGCAACATGAATCAGGCTTGCGTCCTTCAACAGTTCCCACGCCTGTTCCGCTCCGATTTTATCCTTGTTCGCGTTCACGCGAGTGGATACTTCAACTTCGTTTGCGTCAAGAAACTCTTGCGCTCGCTTGCAGGTGGTTCAACCTTTACGGAAATAACCCCAGTCTATAACTTTGCTCATGATTCACCAATGAAGATAAATGACAAAGAATGAAAATCCTAACCACCGCGTACCCCACAATCAAACTCTTTTCACTCGTACCTGTTCAAATAGATTTGATGCACTGGTAAAAAGTTGGAATGAGATCAAAACAACGAAAATAATGGAGAACTCCCGTTTTGCTGCCATTCCCGCTGAAGCGGGAATCCAATCGTATAATCAGCTACTTCTGGATTCCGTGCTTCCGTTTCACTGCGCACGGAATGACAAATGAGAGAACGGCAGGGCACTCAATCACTACTTTTTGCAAAACCATCAGTTTTCAGCATGAAACGAATTTCATCCGCAATTTCATCTGGATCATTCCGCGTTCAACGGTTATTCCTGTTGCGGGTTTGGTTTTGAAACATTTCGTGGAACGGGGAGAGCAGGTGTTTCTCGGGGTGAACGGAAACCGCGCCAAAGCGGTATCCCTAAAAAAGAAATGCGGGATGAAGGAATGCAGCCAGAGCTATGTGCTCGATCCACCTGTCCGTTTGGTTTCTCCCTAGGATGCATTCATCCCGCGGAAATTGCGGTCAGCATCTGGTCACGATTGCTGTGTGTCCGAGACCAGGCCCTCAGCAATTTATCGCCCGAAACCCAGTTCCGGAATACGCATGACAAAACTTACTCTGTCTTTGCCCACATGGATATCTGACTTCCTTGCCGGGCATTCATTTCCTCTGGTTTCCCATGAAGAAAGGATGCGCTTTGTGCTGAAGATGACCAGCCGCAACATTTCAGAAAAAACCGGGGGTCCCTTTGGGGCGGCAGTTTTTGAGCGCAAAAGCGGGAAGCTGCTGTCGGTCGGGGTTAACGTGGTGGTGCGCGAACACTGCTCAGCAGCGCATGCGGAAATGATGGCCTTGATGCTGGCACAGCAAAAACTTCGCACCCACGATCTGGGTGCCGACGGACTTCCAGACCATCAACTGGTGACCAGCGGGAAAATGTGCGCGATGTGCCTGGGAAATGTTGTATGGTCCGGAATTCGCGAGGTGTTGGCTTCCGCGCAGCCGGAAGACGTTGAAGGAATTGTCGGTTTTGACGAAGGCCCTGCGCCCAGGGATTATGATGAGCAACTGGAATCGAGAGGCATCCGGGTGATCCCCGGCTTCCTCCGTGACGAAGGCCGGGCGGTGTTGCGGCAATACGTCGAAGCAGGAGGGTTGGTCTATAACCCTTCCCGCTGAGTGGGAAGCACGGTGTAGATAACCGCGCGAGAAATGACATCATTACAAAATGATCAAGGAGGTTCATGAACAAACTGAGCATTTATGAAACAAACTTGTCGAAAAATCCGGCAAACTACACCCCTCTTTCTCCGCTCAGTTTTTTGTCAAGAGTGGAAAAAGTCCATCCCCGACGCACATCGGTGATCCACGGGGAGCGGCGCTGGACGTGGGAGGAAACCGCGCGCCGTTGCAGAATGTTGGCTTCGGCACTGAAAAAAAGGGGGATCGGTCGGGGAGACACCGTATCAGTGATGGCGCCGAATGTCCCGGAAATGCTGGAAGCTCATTTCGGAGTGCTGATGACAGGGGCAGTTTTGAATGCGCTGAATGTGCGGCTGGAAGCGGAGACGCTGGCGTACATCATGAAACACGGGGAAGCAAAAGTACTGATCACCGACAGGGAATTCTCGCCAGTGATTAATGACGCCCTCAATCGCCTGAACAGCAAACCGATCGTAATTGACATCGACGACCCTCTCGCGGACAGCGGAGAACTGTTGGGGGAAATGGATTATGAAACGTTTCTCCGGGAAGGCGACCCTGACCACCAATGGGCTCTCCCCGAAGATGAATGGCAGGCGGTGACACTCAACTACACTTCGGGCACGACCGGGCACCCCAAGGGGGTCGTATACCACA
>CAYFLK010000056.1:0-4875 GCA_964344035.1 uncultured Pseudomonadota bacterium | reverse complement strand
TACCTGCTTGCCGCCGGAAACGTGCTTGCCTGGGAAATGCCACACCGCCCGGTTTACCTCTGGACGCTGCCTATGTTTCATTGTAACGGCTGGTGCTTCCCGTGGACGATCGCCTTGCTTGCCGGGACTCATGTCTGCCTGCGCAAGGTAACAGCACGGGACATTTATCACGCAATCGAAAAACACGGTGTGACTCACCTCTGCGGCGCACCGGTGGTGATGAACATGATTGCAAATGCGAAGGATACTGATCGCAGGGAATTACCTTTTCCGGTGCAGATCATGACCGCCGCCGCGCCTCCGCCGCCGCCGGTTATTGCGCGGATGGAAGAAATCGGCTTCAGGGTCTCACACGTTTACGGACTCACCGAAACCTATGGACCGGCGGTGGTCTGCTCCTGGCAGGAAGAGTGGAACGGCTTGAATATGCAGGAGCAGGCCCAGATGAAAGGACGCCAGGGTGTAAACTACCAGATGCTGGAGGGCCTCATGGTCGCTGACCCCGAAACTCTCGAACCAGTCCCGGCGGATGGAGAAACCATGGGAGAGGTGTTTATGCAGGGCAACATTGTGATGAAGGGATATTTGAAGAACCCTGAGGCAACTCGTGAGGCGTTTCGCGGAGGATGGTTTCATTCTGGAGACCTTGGAGTGAAACACCCTGACGGTTACATCGAACTGAAGGATCGCGCCAAGGACATCATTATCTCCGGGGGGGAAAACATCAGTTCAGTCGAAATCGAACACGTCCTCTACCAGCATCCGGATGTTCTCGAAGCCGCCGTGGTGGCGAAACCCCATGAACATTGGGGGGAGACCCCCTGCGCGTTTGTAACGCTTAGAGAAGGCAGGACCACTTCAAAACAGGACCTGATTGCCTTTTGCAGAACCAGGCTTTCCGGATTCAAAATACCCAAATCCATCGTGTTCGGTGAACTGCCTAAAACCTCCACAGGGAAAATCCGCAAGAACCATTTGCGCGAACAGGTCCGGAAGCCCTAAAGGAACATTAAAGGTACGGCTCCCCTAACATAAATGCCTATTTTGCTGGTATTCCCGACTTGATATTCAGTCTATTCCTCACAATCATTTAGGGTTCACACTCACCATTGAATCGCTAGAAGAAAAGTTTGAATTGGAAACACCTTTTTCCCGATTCAAAGGCCGATTCTTTTTCAAATGGATTTGTTATGACAAAACTGAGTGATCGATGTTTCATCGAAGACTTGTCTCTTTGCGGAAAACAAGTACTCGTGCGCGTCGATTTCAATGTTCCACTGGACGAAAATCTGCGCGTTACGGACAACGCGCGCATTGCGGCCGCACTGCCAACCATCAACCGGGTAATTGAACAGGGAGGGCGGACGGTGCTGATGTCTCACCTGGGCAGACCCAAAGGGCGGCGTGTGGAATCGATGAGCCTGCGGCCCGCCAAGGCGGAACTGGAACGGCTGCTCAACGGCAGGGTGACACTTGCCCCCGAATGCATCGGCGGAGAGGTTGAGAAACTGGTCTCGGAAATGAAAGACGGCGACGTGATCCTGCTGGAAAACCTCCGGTTTCACCAGGGAGAAACCAGGAATGATCCCGGGTTTTGCGAAGCTCTCGCACGACTCGGGGAGGTGTACATAAACGATGCCTTCGGTACCGCGCATCGAGCGCATGCTTCCACCTCCGGAGTGGTCCGTTTCATGAAAGAAGCCGCCGTCGGGTACTTGATCCGCAAAGAACTCCAGTTTCTGGGAGATGCGGTACTAGACCCGCAAACCCCGTTTGCTGCCATTCTCGGGGGGGCCAAAGTTGCAGATAAAATACGCGTGATCGAAAAGCTGCTCGAGAAAATCCAGTTCCTGCTGATCGGCGGAGGAATGGCCTGCACCTTCCTCAAAGCTCAAGGACATGAAATCGGCGGGTCGTTGCTGGAGGAGGATTCCCTTGATTATGCACGGGGTTTGCTTAAGCAAGCATCTGATATGGGGGTGAAGCTGCTGCTTCCCGAGGATGTCGTGATCGCAAAAGAGATGACTGCTGAAGCAAGCACGAAAACCGTTGACATCGAAGCAGGTGTACCGGAGGGATGGAAAATCCTGGATATTGGTCCGGAAAGTGTAAGTCGGTTCTCAGAAACCGTGCGTCAGGCAAAAACAGTCCTCTGGAACGGCCCCATGGGGGTGTTTGAGGTGGCGCCCTTTGCAGCGGGCACCCTGGGCATCAGCAATGCTCTCGCGGATGCGACAAGTTCAGGGACGGTCACCATTGTCGGCGGAGGAGATTCCGCGGCTGCTATTCGGCAGTTTGGGTTGACCGCGGAAATGAGCCACATTTCCACCGGGGGCGGAGCATCCCTGGAGTTTCTAGAAGGCCGAGATCTGCCCGGCGTCAGTTTGATTCCGGCAAGTCAAACAAGAAACAAATAACATGGTTTAAAAAAAGCAGCATGGGGCAAGATTTGGGGGTCCCTTTGTCCTTGGTGCTTGCTCCTTGAATTTCTGCAAAATCATCAATTCATGGATCAGACTCTCGAAAACACCGGCAAAGCCATGAACGGGTTGTTGTCCCGGGATGAATCCAAACCTGAACACAGCCTCAGCTTTTTTCTCCATCGCGCTATCGCATTCGCGGACAGCAACCGTTCAGTCGCGTCTTTCATTACCGTTCTCCTGACCGTCCTGGCCGCAGACATACTTTTCGCCCGTTTTTTCTTTGAACCCTATGTCGGACTGGTTGAATCATTATCCGGGGTCCAGCCCGGAGAATTTTCGGAAGTGGATATCGGGTTTGCCCCAGAGGTCTGGCAAGCGTTACTGGGGATGGTTCTCGGCACACTCATTCTTGTTATTTCAATCGCGTCCCAAAGCATTCCGAAACTCATCGATCTCTACATGAAGGATCTCCCCAGCTTGATCTACATCTGGTTTCTCATCATTTCCGGGGGGCATGCTCTGCTGATCAAACTGTATGGTGAAATTAACCTGATGCGCGAGTCAAGCAGGGTTTTCAATGCGCATATTTTGATGACGATCTGCGCCATCATCGCTTTTCCCTACATCTTTTACATCCTGCGTTACACGAAACCAACTAACATCATCGCGCGCATCTATGACAACAACATGGTGCAGATCAATGGCTTGACCAGCGCCCGCAGTCACGCGCTGGTCACCATTCCAAAAGTGGTTGAACACCAGCAGTACTCCATTTTCGAAGCGCTTAACCAGTTTGACGACATTTTAGAATATGTTTCCTTCAAGGAACTGAAGGCAGACATTATTTTCGACATGAGCCGCACGATACAGAACTACATCAAGCTGAAACCGTACATCCACCCGGATTTTTTCAACGTGACCCCGCGCATCCGTTCCGACATTTCCTTCAAAACCATGGTCGGGCAATTTGAGGAGATGGAACAATCCCGGAGCTTTTATGAACAGAAATGCTTCAGGCTGCTCAATAACATCTATATCCAGCTCCTTGAAAAAGGTGAATTTGATCTTTCGTCAATGGTTGCCGGAGAAGTTGCAAAAATCGGCCTGACTGCCATTGAATGCGAGGAGGAGGAGCTGGTGGAAATCGTGATCATCCGTTTCAACACACTCCTGCGAATGGCCATCAAGCATGCGTTGCGCAACAACGAACCGCGGAATTTGTATAACCTGGCTTTCTATTACGGGGTGTTCATCACCTACCTGGTCGATCACAAAAAGGTAGATCAGGTGAAACGATGCTTCATGTATTTACGCATGTATGGAGTGGAAATTGCGCGTCAGTTTGCCGAAGTTGCATCGGTTTATTTCATCGTCGCAGTGATTGCCGCGGAAATGAAAAAGCTGCTGGAGAAGATCTATCATGAACGCTGGGAACTGGAAATACAGAGTGCGCTCGTCAACGAAATCCTGCAGGTTGACAACCCTCCCGATTTCAACAAGGAGGACCTGGACCGTGGAATCATGCTCAACAACGGGGTACGTTGGCTGCAATTCGGACTCGCGCTTTTTTACCAGCGAGAAGGAGTTAATGAATTTGTCGACCGCATTGCCAAGGACATCCTGGACGATTTGACGGTCATTGGTGAGGAATCCTTCTACCGTGTGCTGGAAATGACGGCGGGAATGCTGCGTTTTGCCGGACCTACTTTCTGGGAAGACACGGACCGTGGAAACCTGAACATCTACTACACCTCGGATCAACCGCAGATTGACGGATTCAAGCAGAAGCTGCTTGACCTGGCAAAAGATCAGTTGAAACGGGACGCAATTATGAAGTATCGGTTCTCTGACTTTGAGGCGGATTTGTTGTGGGAAATGTCACGGAAGACCAAGGAGAAGGAACTGTCCCAGGTGCTGGAAAAGGTGAAGGTTTTTGAAAAACTGATCACTGAATACGAAAACCCGGACCGCGAAGTTATGGATGCATTGATAAAAATCCGTGAAAAACTGCTTTTCAACTCCGACAATCCAAACATGAGGGTCACCACCACCCGGCAGATTGCCTCCGGGACCGAACTGGACATCACGGGCAGAGTTGAGGATCAGAAGCAACCCCATCGTTTCCAGGCGCTGGTCCGTTTCAATTCGTTGAACTACCTCTACATCAACCTGATTGCGCAGAAAGGCAGTGTTCCTCCGGTTTCAAAAATGGAGCAACTGACGATAAATTTCAAACCGCCAAGGCAGAAATCAACATATCAATGCAGGGTGAGTTTCGACGGGATCAGCAGTGACGGTATGTGCCGCCTCAGCCACACAGAAAACGTGAAGATTGTGGAACAACAATAATCCTCTTACCCTTCTTCTTCTAAGCCGAAGTTCCTTAAGTCTGCCCCCCTAAACCGAAGTTCCTTAAGTCTGCCCCCCTAAAATAGGTTTAACGCACTGATTT
>CAYFLK010000055.1:0-28684 GCA_964344035.1 uncultured Pseudomonadota bacterium | reverse complement strand
AAAGCCCTTGCCCTCGGGGCATTGTAACAAAATTTGAAACCCGAAATGTGAGTATCTGGATTTCCAATCTTAAACAAAACTTCGCTTAGTATTAAACGGAGTATACCCAAATCAGACATAAGGACATTCCATACGGTGGAAATTGATCAAATGGCAAATCGCACTGGCTTTATCGATTTGTTCACTCAGTTTTTGTTCATGTAGTTGTTCCAACTTTTCATTTGCATGCACCCGTTTCTGCCAACCGTCCTTGCGAAACTCATTGAGCAGAATCAACGACCACCTCAAACCATACACTGGCCATGCGGCACGAAAACGGGACTCCAATTGAGGGTTGTTACCAAAAATCTTGAAGCACTCCCGCACCCATTGTTTTTTTTGGGCGTCACTCAGATACATGGCCGGATGCCAGATGAAATCGGCGATCAACTTGACAGGATCATCAAATCCGAAGTACTCCAGATCGAGGAAACAGAGGGACCCATCCGTTCGGATTAGTGTGTTGTGAAAACCGAAGTCAGAGGGGCTCAGTGTCTGGTTTTCCTGCGGGAGTGTTTTGTTATGATTATCCGTCGGCCAAAGCTTTTCAGCCCAACTCCGGGTTGCCAGCCAGGTCGGTTTGAAAACGGATTCAAGGAAATCTTCCAGGCTTTCGATATCCTTGGAGCATTCTTTGAGTTTTTCAAAGCGGGTTTCGATTTGAGAAAAAAGCTGATCTGCGGAGATACACGCTTCGGAGGCCAATGGAAAACAAGACGATTCCGGACTTTGAGAAACACTCCATAAATATTTTGTAAACGATAAGGCTTCAACGATGTGGCTGTTTTCCACCCGTTGAACCGGGATCCCTTCGACCCACTCGTAGATTGCCATGTTGAGATCACGGTCCAACTCAATGGCTTTGGGGGTGCGATCTGTGTTCTCGAGGTAGCGGCATGCGTTGAATTCGGCTTCGATGCGATTTCTCGAATCCAGTAGCCGGTCCGGATAGGTTTTCAGTGCGTAAGCCGTTCCATTTTCAGTCTGGATGCGGTGCACTCTGCTGTTACCACTGCCCGGAAGCTCAGTGATTTCAGTAACTTCATCTCCGCATATCGTCTGGGCCCAATACCGATAATCCTCGCGGCTGGGTTTTCCCAACAGTTCCCTGCTGATCTCTGTCCAGTTGCAACAACACACGTTGTAATCGGTGGTTTCGCAAGAATTGGCTCCAAAAAGGATTTTCCTGATACCGCCTGGAAATTCAGGTTCGGAAAATACCTCTTCCAGATCATCGACGAATGCGTCCAGTTGCAGCTTTGAGATTTGCTCCACTTTTTCTTGGCGAGAGTTTGAAAAGAAAACAGCATTAGGTGAAATTCCGAATTTTTCTTCATTGAAGAAGTCTTTGGATTTCATCCAGTTCCAAGCCGCTTCCCGCAATGGCACTTTTTCGGCGTCAAAGTGTCCGAACTCCGTTTTATGGCTGACAATAAAGAGTTCAGCATTCCGGCGTTTGCAGCGCAGGAGAAAATTGGCGACCCCGGGGAACAGTTCCGCTTCTGACATGTAGTGCCCATAGACCAATCCCTGCAGTTTCTGCCACTCCAACTCACCCCCGGGTTGGGCTCTCAACGCGTCTCGCAGTTCTTTCTTCGTCCCCGTCCAGTCTGACTCAATCAGACCAGACTCCCTGGCGACATGCGCGAACACATGGTCGTAGCGTGCAAGGGTGTTGTCGAAATCCAAACCAATCCGCACGTTACTGAATATTGAGGGACTGCATGCGTTTGATGTTGAAGTAGCGCTCGTCTTCCAAAGAATTGGGCAGCAGATTGTTTTCAAAAGCGTCTTTCAATCCGATGACGGCATCTCGGATCGAATGATTTGCCGTGAACCCTAAAACCTCTACGATTTTCTTGGAAGAGATGTGATATGAGCGGTTATCGTTGGTGGGAGTCGTTTTAAGGACGACATCCTTACCAATGACATCGCGCACGGTTTCCGCGAGTTGTTGGACCGAGTAGTTTTCATAACCTGCATTGAAAATCTCACTGGCGATCTTTTCCTTCGGTGCATTCAGTAATACGACGTAAGCCTCGACCATGTCGGCAATGTGAATGTTCGGACGGAGTTGGGATCCCCCGAAGACGCTGATTTCGCGTTTGTGGTAGGCGAGATTGGTGAGAATGTTCACCACGACATCTAAACGCTGGCGTGGGGAATAACCACAAACCGTAGCCGGGCGGATCGTCACCGTAGTGAAATCATCAGACTGATATTCGGAGAGAATCTTCTCGCAGTTTGCTTTGAAGCGGGAGTAGTCGGTCAGCGGTTCCAGCGACATGCCTTCATGAACGTCTGATTCTTCTTTGATCCCGTAAACACTGGAGGACGAAGCGTAAATGAAGCGCCGGACTCCGGAACTTTTGCTGATCTCCACCAGGGGGCGAAACGCATCGAGGTTGATGGAGCGTCCCAGCTCCGGATTGAGTTCAAAACTCGGATCGTTGGAAATGCAGGCCAAATGAATGACGGTTTCATGGCTTGGCAAAGATGATTTCAAAAGTTCTTGATCCCGGATGTCGCCGGTGATCTTGTTCAGCCTGGGATGATCGGGAAGGACCTCTTCGCCGTAAATCATCAGGTCCAGAACGGTGACGCAGCAGCCCTCCTCCAAGAGACGCGGAACGAGAACCGCGCCGACGTAGCCGGCTCCGCCGGTGATGTAGACGGATTGAGGGGTCATGGGTTGAATCGCATGTTGTTCAAATGGCTTTGCAGACTTTGGCGTGAAATGGGAATGTTGCCGACGGTTTGGACGGCCAGTGACGCCATGCAGGCCCCCAACGCCGAGGACTGCATCAGCGATGCTCCGGAACACAGTCCCACGGCTAGAACCGCCAGCAACGAGTCACCGGCACCGGCCACATCCACGGGGTTGACCGTCAGGGCCGGAAAATGCTGGCGGTTGAGGAAACCGTCCGCTTCGGTTTCGTAGGCGATGAAACCTTCCGCTCCCAGCTTCATGATCAGATTCCGGGTGCGCGTCTGTTCCATTAAGGTGTTCGCCACCCATTCCACACCTGCATCCTGAGTTCCCAAGGCAATCCGGGCTTCCCGTTCGGTCGGACACAGCAAATGGAAGTTTTTGAATTTCGCAACGTTCCCGACCTGGCTGCTGCATTGGAGGTCTCCGAAGACCAGCAGTTGATGCCGGTCTGCGACGGCTGCAACGGTTTCCAGGACACGTGGCGTCACGACCCCGTATACGAAATCGCCGACGAGGATTCCGCGAACTTGAGGGGCAATCTGTTTGATTTTGTGGATGACTTTCTCTTCAACCGACTGGGGCAGGCTGTGTTCTTTCAAGCGACTGACCCGAAATATTTTCTGGTTCTCGACCAGGTAGCGGATCTTGTAGGTCGTCGGACGCGAGCGATCTTCGATCAAGCAATGGGTCACTCCCAGACGCTGAAGTTCACGGTCCACCAACGACGCATTGGCATCCTCACCGACCACGGAAAAATAGTGGCACTTTGCCCCAAGCGCCTGCACGTGCGCGGCCACGATTGCGGCACCGCCGACGTATTCCCGGGATTCCAACTCCCGGACCACGATGACGGGGGCTTCCGCGCTCATGCCCAGGGCATCGCAGGCCACGTATTGATCGACAATCGTATCGCCGATCACGAGCAACGAGGCATCATCGAACCGTGCTAGCGCTCTCAGCATCGACTGCAGTGGCAGCCGCTGCTTATTGCATGCCTGTTGGAACAGTCGTAGCCGCTCCTCGTTGAGATCGAACTGGTTTTCTCGAAGCAGTTCGGAAGAAGCGTAGTGCGTTTCGCCAGCGTGATACAAGACCGATCCACCCAGTTTCTGCAGCAAATCGATGGCCTCTTTCACCTCGCCGTGACGTTGATGCTCGAACTCTTTGCCCAAGACGAGATGGTCCGGTCTGAGGACTGCAATCAGGTCTTCCAGAGAACGGTCTCCGAGAAGAATGACTTGATCGACCACATGGAGAGCGGCGACTCCCGCAGCACGCTCCTGCTCGCTGAAGTGATGCCTGCGCTCCGATCCTCGAAACGTCGAATCTCCTTGAACGGAAACCACGAGTCTTGATCCATGCTTTCGCGCATACTCCAGATAACGAATGTGGCCGGGGTGGATGATGTTGAAGTGACCATGGCACAAAACTACCGACTCTTCCTTGGACCACGTGAGCGACTCAAGACGAGTGATTTTGTTTTGAACCCGGTTCACAGTCTGTCTCCAGAGATTTGCTGATGAATTGGATGAGTCAAGAAATGTTGTTGCCAAAGGTCCGGTTCAGACCAATACGCCGGAGGCTTGGGGTCATTCTGAGCCAGCCGAAGCATCTGAATCGAACCAATGTCCCGGTGGATCCCCGTATTGTGCCATGTGGCGATGCGGCCCATGAAATGCGGAAGCACTTCCGTGCTGAAATCACTGACTCCCGGTTGTTCCTCGATCCACTCAAGAACCTCGGGTTCCAACAGGTATACGGCCCCATTGGCCCGGTTTGCCGGCGGAATGGCCACTTTTTCATGAAAAGCAAGCACCACACCTTCCGCATCGGTTTCGACGATCCCGCAGCTTTCCGGAGCGAGACTTTCAAAAGTCATCATCGTGATTGGGCAGTGCTCCGGGCGACGCTCATGATGATATTTCAAAAAATCGCCAAAGTCGCACTGGCACCAATTGTCTGCGTGCACCAAAAGTGTCGTATGTTTATGAAAAAAAGCCCGATTGGCTTTAAGGGTTCCTGCCGTTCCCAGAAGTTCCGGTTCGTACACGGAACTGACCCAACCGGAAAAACGAGGTCGGCTTAAAAAAATCTCCACCAATTCGGCATGGTGGTGAAGGTTCACTAATACTTTGTGGACTTTCGTAAGGTGCAAGGTTTCCAGCCAGTACTCGAGCAAAGGACGCTCACCGATCGGCATCAGGCATTTGGGCCAGTGATCGGTGAGGGGCCTGAGGCGGGTTCCCAATCCTGCCGCCAGCAACAGGGCCCGGACTTCTTTCACTGCTCTCGCCCAAGATAGAGGAACCAGTCTTTGGTCGCTTCGGCGATGCTGTCCGGTGTCCAGACCGGTGCCCCTCTCCAGTAGTCGATATTCTTCAGAATTTCTGCCACGCCCTGCTCGATCGGAATTCGGGGTTCCCATCCCAGTTCGGATCGAATCTTCGAAATATCGGCATAAGTGCAATCCGGTTCGCCTGGACGTTTGGGAATGTAGATTTTTTCACCACCAAGCAGTTCCACCAGGCGGTTCACCGAAACCGTGGTTCCGCTGCCAACATTGTAGATTTGTCCTGAGCGATTGGATTTAGCAGCAGTTACAACCGCTTGAGCAACGTCCGTCATGAACGTGAAGTCGCGGGTTTGCTCTCCATCCCCAACGACCGTATACGGTTTCCCTGCCAGTTTCTGAGCCAGGAATACACCGAAAACGGCTCCGTACGTTCCAGAGGTTCTGGATCGGGGGCCATAAACGTTGAAAAAGCGCAAGGACAGGGCAGGCAAACCATAGACCTGCGCCCAATGCATCACCAATTCTTCTCCAAGCCTCTTGGTTAGCGCATACGGGTACTGGGGATGAATCTCCGCGTGTTCCGAGGTCGGATAGTGATCTGGGATTCCGTAACAAGACGAGGAAGCAGCATAAACGAAACGCTTCACTCCAGCGGTTTTTGCTGCTTGCAGTACATTGAATGTTCCATCCACATTTGATCGAAAATAAGCCTCTGGCTGCTGAATGCTTGGGACGATGTCGGCCAAGGCGGCCAGATGCAGGACCCAATCGACGTTTACAAAATGTTGAATCCATTCTCCAGGAGCCCCCAAATCGCACTCAACCAGTTCAATGCGATCACGGACATGATCCAGATTTTGTGGACGACCTGTGCTGAAATTATCTAAAACTGTGATATCGATGAGTTCGTTCAGCAGCGCATCGACGACGTGGCTTCCAATGAAACCGGCTCCTCCCGTAACGATGGCTTTCATTGAGATGCTTTCTTGGTTTCGATCAGGTAGTCGATGATGGACAAGAGCCAGACGTGGTGCGTCATTTCGACGATGTTATAAGCGGTGCTGTCTACCCAAAGGTTCAGGTCTCCGAGCTTCCGTAACGGATTGTCTGCGGAAAATCCCGACACAGTGATCAAGGACAATCCCATCGCTTTTGCTTTTTCCGCGCCGTTGAGCATGTTCGGCGATTTCCCGCTGCTGCTGATCAGAATCGCAAGGTCTCCTGGATCGGCGTAGAATTCCAACGCCTTCTCGACCCAACGTTCGTACCCATAGTCGTTGGCAAAGCAGGTCAGCAAATCCGCCTCGTTGAAGTTGATGGCTCGGATGCCCGCCGCTTTGGTGCAGTCAACCGTCACGTGGCTCGCCATTGCGGCGCTTCCGCCATTTCCGACCACGATGAGCTTCTTACCGGATTGATGCGCTTCTCGAACCATCGAGGCCGCTTGCTCCAATTGTGTGGAGTCGATGGATTTCAGCTTCTGCTCGATGGTTTCGAAATACTGCGAAAAGTAGTGAGATGCGTTCATGAGGTGGGTTTGATCTCAGAAAAAAGGCAGAGCAATTCAAGCGCAAAGGGGAAAGCGCAGAGCGCAAATGAAAGTGACGGGTGACGAGTGACGGGTGACGAGTGACGAATTCAAGCGCAAAAAAGAAAAGCGCGGAGCGCAAAATTAGAGCCAGTCTCAACTTGATTCAAGGCGTTTCAGCACCCGCAGCACGCACTGCTCGACGCTCAACACACTGGTGTCCAGACGGAGTTCCGGAGCCTCCGGAGGTTCATAAGGAGACGAGATGCCGGTGAAGTTCGGAATCTGTCCTTGACAGGCTCTGCGGTAGAGCCCTTTGGGATCGCGTCGTTCGCAGATTTCGAGGGGAGTATCGACGAAGATTTCCAGAAATTCGCCTTCGGCAAACAGTTCCCGCACCATCTGCCGCTCGGCGCGATACGGAGAGATGAACGAAACCAGCACGATCAGTCCGGCCTCGGTCATCAGCTTGGCCACTTCTCCGACGCGGCGGATGTTTTCCACACGATCCTCGTCGGAAAATCCGAGGTCCTTGCAGAGTCCGTGGCGCACGTTGTCGCCATCCAGCAACCCCGTGTGCCGTCCCTGCGAGACGAGCATCTGCTCGACGGCGTTGGCGGTGGTCGATTTTCCGGAGCCGCTGAGTCCGGTGAACCAGAGCACCCGAGGCTGTTGTCCTTTGAGTTTGGCTCGAACTTGACGCGCGACCGTGGTTTCGTACCAGACCACCTTGCGGGCTTCGGTGGTGGTGATCATGCCGGCCCCCACCGTGGCGTTGCTGAGGCGATCGACCAGGATGAATCCACCGGTGCGGGGGGAGTCCGCGTAGCAGTCGCAGGCGATGGCGCGCTCCAGGGTCAGTTCGCAGCGTCCGAGGTCGTTGAGGTCGAGGCGGAGCGAATCCTCCTCCTGCAGGGTTTCCAGGTTGAGCCGATGGATCAACCGCTTCACCGTCACTGGAACGGCGGCGGTTCCCAGGCGCAGTTCGTAGCGGCGTCCCGGCATCAGCGGATTCGCGTCCGTCCAGACCAGGTTCGCTTCAAGCCGGTCCGTGACCGCCATGTCCGAAGCGGAATCCCCGGAAACCAGCACGTCCCCGCGCCCAAGGTCCCGTTCTTCGTGGAGCACGACGGTGATCGCGTCTCCGGCCTGTGCGGTTGCCACGTCTCCATCGAAGGTCACCAAGCGAGCCACGGTTCCGGTCACTCCGGACGGCAGGGCCTTGATGGAATCTCCCATGCGGATTTCTCCGGCGGCCACCGTTCCGGCATACCCGCGAAATTCAGCATTCGGACGCACCACGCGCTGGATCGGCAAGCGCAGGCTCGCTTCGTTGGCACGTTGCGGTTCCAGCGTTTCCAGCCACGGAAGCAACGGCGTTCCGCTGAACCACGGAGTGTGACTGGAGGCGTGGACCACATTCGCCCCCATCAGTGCAGAGACCGGGATGAAGCGGATGCGGGGTTGGCGTTTCGACGCGCAGTTCGAATCCGAGTTCGCGGGCCCTGCGGTCGCGGAATTCGATCATCTCGTGGAACTTCCACCCGGTGTCGACGTGCAGCAGCGGAAACGGCAGCGGGGTCGGATGGAACGCCTTGCGCGCCAGGTGCAGCATCACCGAGGAGTCCTTGCCGATCGAGTAGAGCATCACCGGACGCTCGCACTGCACCACGGCCTCGCGGAGGATGTGGATGCTTTCGGCTTCGAGTTCCTGGAGGTGGGTTTTCATCGGAAAGGATGCAGGGGTCAGGGGGCAGGGGGCAGGGTTCAGGGTGACCCGTGACGGGTGACGAATTCAAGCGCAGAAAGAAAAGAGCGCAGATTCAAGTGACACGTGACGAGGAACAAGTGACAAGTAGGGGCAGTGCCTTTGTGCCTGCTCTCACTGTGACAAGTGACAGAGGTGTCACTGTTGTTTCTTCTTAAGGGTGTGCTTGAATTTCAAGGCTGCAAAATTCAGTTCGATGGTGGTTTCGGAATCAGTCGCTTGCAGATCATCGTCGAAAAGGCCAGTGATCAGTTCTCCGCTGCGTTGCATGAGTTCCTCCGGATTGTTTTTGACTGCCTCATTGATGCGTTTAGTTTCAACTGCATCATTCCCCCTTCTCAATCCAGTCCTTCTTGGAGATTTTTGCTTGTTTCAGTATTCTTGACAGCAGATCAATTCCGATTTCCCTTTTATGGACATTGGGCAGAGTCAGCCTGATTTCTTCTTTGACCAGGTACATGTGTTTCCCTCCAGCATAGGGTCCCTGAAAGCCAAACCAACGGAGCCTACGGATCAGTTCCCTGCGTGTGATTGGGGAAAGTCGGGTCATCCAGCAATGCCTTCCTCCACTTCGGTTACCTTGAAGCGACCCAATTGGGGAATCGGAATCTCCTTCTTGACACTCAGCAGGATCCATCCTTCCAGAACCTCTTTCAGGTTGTTCCGGCACCCTTCCAGAGTCCTGCCGGTGGCCCATACTCCCGTGAGAGCCTTGATCTCTCCATAATAGGGTTCCTCGTCCTGGATTAGCTCGTATCTGGCCCGTTTGAGGGCTTCATCAATGTATTCGGTCAGCATGGTTCTTTTTTAGTGACGAGTGACGGGTGATGAATTCAAGCGCAAACGCAAAGGGAAAAGCGCAGAGCGCAGACTAGTGACAAGTAACGAGTGACGGGTGACGAGTAAAGGGTGCGCTGATATAGGATTTCCTTACCCCCACCTGCTCGGCCAAGGCTTGCTGTGTCAGTCTGCGATACTCCCGCCAACATTTCAGGGGATGATCCCCGCTATTCAGCAAGCGCTCCACAAACTCTGACGGCAGTCCCACTTCGGCCACCACCAACGGTTCATTCAATGCTACCAGAATCGATGCTTTTGCTTTCATCACCCTTCTCTATCGCTGCCTCAACAGAGCCAGCCTGAACATCCCGTCCTCAAAGGTAAACTCAGGTGCAGGTTTCCCTGCCCGCATAGTTTCGGAAATAATTTTGAGGGTGCCGCCGCCCCAATTTTCAAACAGCCCCAGCAGATAAAATGCTCGTGCAATCAATTTATTGCCGGGTCGGGACGGATGTGTTTTTTTCAGGCGTTCGATGGTAATCGTCGGGCCAAAAAGTTGCGCCGGGTTGTAGAAAGAAACTGCGGAGGGTCTGACCTCAACGGTGCTTTTGATATTCTGCCGGTAATCTCGATGCACCATCATATTGACTAGGGCTTCCCGGATCACACTCACCGGAAACTCCCATGTTTCCACCCGCTGGATGTCCCCTTTTCGGCTGCTCTTACCAATGGATTCAAGGATAAAATTAAGGCTCGTGCGAAAATTCCGAATCAGATTTTGCTTAAATTCCTGCTCATGCGCGAGTTCATCATAGCCGGCATCACTGACAAACCTGCCACACTTGACCTCATAATGATCGCCGAAGAACTTTCCGGGAGTGTTCCCAAAGAGGAGCAGAGCCGCTCTCGTAATCCCAACCTCTGTCATCAGTTCTAGCTTTTGCAGCACCATCTCTGCCGGCAACAGCAAATTCGAGTTGAGATTCCGGACCATATTGGCTGTCTCCAAAAACTCATACAGCGTATCGGTGTCAATATCATTCAGCGTAGCATCGGGTTGAACCCGATGATCAAATCCGTATCCGTTAAATCTCTGCTGTAGTAAGGACTCGTATTGCTCCCGATCCAGTTTCTGGTTGGTGCTACCGACCCGCAAATAGGCCCGTCCGTAGGCTAAGTGGGGTTTCAAAGGGCTCTCTTCAACCGTCACTAGGACGCAGGTCTTGCCGCGCAACTCGATTTTTTCGATGCTAGGGTAGAGCTTGGGGTCGGTGTTCAACTTAATAGCATTAGCAATGTTTTTTATTGTGTCATCGCTAACCTGCTGGCCCATAACATCGCCCTTATCATCCACACCAAACAGGAGATACCCACCCCGGTGGTTGGCAAAAGCACCAATCGTTTCGATGCCTTCTCGCAATAAGGCACTCGATTTCTTGAACTCGACGGTCTCTGTCTCGCCCTTTGAAATCAATTCCAATATCGAATCCATAAGAAACGTAGCCACATCAACTATTCGAAATAAATGAACTCGTAGTCTCCGGTATAGCCGATCTGGTTGTACAACCAGATCCATTAGGCACTTCACTCTCAAGCGCTTTACCCATTAGAAGGGGCTTGGGAATGCCTATGAAATCGCTTCGATGATTTTCAGTTTGAGGGCTTCCGAGTCCATTTCTTCGTTGATGAAAGCTTGAATGATTTCTCCCAGCAATTCCTTGCCGATGTTGCCAGCGGCAACGTGATAGCTGATGTTCTCCATCTCCCTCAGAAAGCGTCCGACACAATAGAGGTATCCATTCTGCAGGAGCATTTGAGTACTGAGGGTGATAGCGATGCGTTTATTGCCGTCTTCGAAGCAATGGAACTGGCAAGCACAGAAAAAGACCGGTATTCCCGAGCCTTTTCTCTGAAGATGCTGACGTAGATCAGGTCGGTGTAGAGCGGATACTTGGCGTTGCCCAGGTCCACGCAGTCTCTCAGCGCATCGGTGAACTGCCGACGGTACTGACCTTCCTCAAACCAGGAGCGAAGAAAGTCCTCGACCTGTTCCCGAAGTAGCACCGTTTTCCCTTCAAACGGGATTCCCCGCACCTGGAAGGCTTTCTCAATCTCCTGAACCGCATACGGGTTGTTGAGAATGTTCTGCCGATGGATGTCAGAACTGGTGAGATCCTTGTTCATGGAGATTCCAAAGGCACTTCGGGTTTCGGATGAGGGTACAGGGTGCAGGGTTCAGGGTAAAGGGTAAAGGATGACCCGTGACGGGTGACGAGTAATGAGTCGCTAGGATTTTCGTTGTTTTAGGTGGCGGAGCAGTCCGTACTCGGCGCGGGTGCCGGTGACGATGCAGATTTTCCGTTCCCTATCACTCTTCAATCGCCTCATCCTCAACGTTGGCTGCCAAGAATCTTCCTAGTGCGGTGGGATCATACAGATCGATCAACAGCAGGCGACCCTTCTGGAATTCCAGGGTATATCCCGGACCATGCATCACCTTATCCGGGACTCCTCTGGTGTCTTGAGCATGAAACAAGATGCTGCCAGTTTCCGGATCAACCTGCTTGTTCATGCGCTTGATCTCTTTAATCCACTCCATCTGCCACTCTTGATTCTGTGCTCCAAGGTTTTTTCATCTGTCGGATACACCGTCATGACCTTGCCGCTTTCCGCCGAGATGACCATGACCCACGGTCGGTTCTGAAACTCAACTACCTGTAGCAAGGCTCCGGATTCCCGGTCCCGCAGTTCTTGCCTGACGCTTGCCCCTTCAATGGCTTCCGAAGCAATCTCGTAGATCCGCAACTTCTCCAATGCGTGCTGCGACCACTCCACCGTTACAGCTCAACCAATTCATCCTCGGCAAAATCCCGGATCGCGGAACGCCCCAACACCTCGTCCCAGCGCATCGGAGACAGGCCGGTTCCCGGACGCTTGACGGCCAGGTTGTCCGCCGTCAACTTCTCCCCAGTGCGGATCGGGCGGGAGGCCACAATCGACTTGCGGGCAATCGGATTATTCTTCAACTCGCTCGGACTCGGCCGCTTGATGCCGTCGCCGAGAGCCTGCTCGATGTTGCGGATCGCTGCGACCATCGCCTTCAACTCGTCCGGCTCCAAGCTGGCACGGTGATCCGGTCCCGGCAGGGTGCGGTCCAGCGTGAAATGCTTCTCAATCACCGTCGCGCCCAAGGCCACGGCGGCAATCGGCACCTCGATGCCCAGGGTGTGGTCCGAGTAGCCCACGTTGACCCTGAATGCTTCCCGGATCGCCAGCATCGCCCGTAGGTTGACGTCCTGCATCGGCGTGGGATACTCCGTGTTGCAATGCAGCACGGTGATCTTTTCCCTTGACGTTCCGGACTGCTCCAGCACCTCCAGCGCCGCCTCGATCTCCCCCAGCGTCGCCATGCCGGTGGAAAGGATCACCGGCTTGCCGTAGCGCCCAATGTGCCGCAGGTAGGGCAGGTTGGTGATCTCTCCGGAGGGGATCTTGAAACGTGGCAGCCCCAGTTCGTGCAGCAGCTCCACACTCTCCGGATCGAAGGCGGTTGAGAAAAACTCGATGCCTTGATTCCGGCAGTGCGCGATTAATTCCTCGTGCATTTCACGCGACAGTTCCAGCTTGCGGATCATTGTGTGCTGGGGTTCGGAGACATCGGTTGTGTTCTGCTGGTATTCCGCCTTCTTTGCAGTCATCGTCACCAGACGGTCTGCGTTGAAGGTCTGGAACTTGACCAAATCCGCACCCGCTTCGGCGGCCACATCCACCAACTGACGAGCCTGTTCCAATGAGCCATTATGGTTGACATCGGCCTCGGCAATGATCAAAGTCCTTTGACTCATGAGCTCACTTCACTAGTTTTGCTTTTGCTGGCATATCCCTGACCACCGTATGTCCGGCTCCCACCAAACTCTCGCTGCCAAGCCGAGTTCCTTCGCGGATAACTGCTTGACTCCCCACAAATGCACCTTCGCCAATAACAGCTTCTCCGTTAACCACAGCAGCAGTCGCGATGTGACAGTGGTCTTCGATCACGGCGTCATGTTCGATCAGGGCCTTGGTGTTGACGATGCAGTTTCGGCCCACATGTGCTCCGGCATTGACGATGGCTCCGTGCATGACAATGGTGCCTTCGCCTAGGGTAACGTGTCGGGAGACGTAGGCTAGCGACGAGACCACGGTGGGCAGTGTTGCGCCCAGTTCTTTCAGACGTTCGAACAGTGCCTGGCGCGGTCCCGGAGTTTTAACCTGGCCCACTGTGACCAGGGCATTCCGATACTGACGGATCAATTCCGGCAAGTCCTCATCCGTGCCCAGCACTGGGTAGCCGAGCACCTCGCGGACCTCTGAAGCCGGTCGCTCCACGAGGCCGGCAATGCGGAAGCAGCCTTCCTGCTCGATCACGTCGATGCAGGCTTTGGCGTGACCACCCGCGCCCACCAGAATGAGAGAGGGAAGCGTCTTTCAACCGATGCCCAAAGACGCCCGAGAGTTTGTCAACGAGGGGCTGGTAGTTGGGCATGTCAGGGAATATCGAACGTTTCAACATTCTCGGCTGTGTTCATCACTTCGCCGATTCAAGGGCCAAAGGCCCGACTCATCCCAGCATGGGGCGAGGCCCATGAATCGGTTTCCCCGATAGAACCAAGGGCTGAAGGCCCGAACCAACTAAACGGTGGATCAGGAATGGGTCGTCCAATCCAGAGACACCTGATTTTTTGACTGCGAGGCAGTGTTGATGATAAAGAGGTAGGGTCCCTCTTGGGCGAGCTGCTCATTGGCATTGAGCAGTTCGATTCCGTAAATCCGACCATCCGGTGCTAGGTCCAACACCAGTTCCTCGCTGATTTGAATGGATTCGACCTGGTCGGTTTTAGCACGGAGGCGGATGTAAGCAATATTGCACTCGGGATCATATGAGATTTCCATCGTCACCTTTCAGAAAAATCGGGTAATCACTGTAATCACCAACCAACCATCTGTTGTGGGCGTTGCAAAAACTTCCAGCTGTTTGGTCTCGTAATGCTTGCCTCTCCACACACGCCGGTACATCAAATTCCGACGGAATCGGGTGCGACCGTATCGAGCCGGTGTTTGTTCGCCCGAAAGAACCGTTTGCCTTACTTCCTCCTTCGTTGCTCCACGTTCCTCCATTCGTTGCAGAGCATGTGGGTGAATTTCAATGTTCATGAGTTCGGAGTGAATTCACTCAGCGGCGCTTCCCCTGCAATCGGTGAGGAAATTTAGGCTAAGCTCCGCCCTGTGCGTTACAGGGAATCACGCATTCGGGGTTCCCTGAGCGGAGTCGAATGGATGGGTTCTGGTGGTGGCTTCGATACCGCTCTGTCACTCCACCAGCTTGCTGTTCCCTTTCTGGCCGAAGGCCTGATCTCACCGTAGCCTGGGGCACCGCCCCAGGGACGGGATCAACCAAAATCCCATTTTGGCTGAAGGCCAAATTCAGCCGTGCCCTGACGCATCCAACTCGGTGAAACGAGATCTCTGAACAGTTCACCTGTTTTCCCACATGAGCCAAGCATAAAGATTCGTTGGAGTTTCACATCCGATGCTTGGGGGATCATGAATCCAGAGCATCCAGTGTTTGGAGAAACGCTTCCATCTGTTGTTGCAGCAATTCAAGAGCAGGGACAAGTTTCAGGGCAACCACACGCTCTTTTTCCCAATCCAGTTCAAATCCGTAACTATAGCGGAATTTATGACGAAAGCCCCGGAAATCTTCAAGAAGCAGGAACAACTGCTGATCAAGCAAGGCGGGCCGATATCCAGGAATTTCCAGGGTCATTCGTTTGAGCAAGTCCGAGTGCCAGCTCTGGGGTTCCAAATCGTTTTCGAAAAATCTTGCAATCGCACGAAAGATTCCCTCACAGCCATTGTAGAAATTGTGGAGGTAGTAGCCGATAGCACCCCGATCATATGCCGAAACTTCCGTTTGATTGAGTTTGTCTGCAATCCTGGAAAATTCATCTCCAAGTCTCTGGAGCTTGGACAGTTCATCCCGAATATCAGCTTTGAGCAGTGCGACATCATACCGCATAGATCAACTCTCCTCGCTGGATGACTTTCTGAACAAAGAGGGTGTCGTCTGTTATCGTGTGTAAATCAATGGGGAAGCCTGTCATTTCATCCAATTTTTTCCAGCAAGTCCAGTAATGCTCAGCAGGCAAGGGAATGACGAGGAGATCAACGTCCGAAGTGCCAGTACTTCTGCCTTCCTGCACCGAACCGAACAGATAGGCTTTCCGAATGCCATACTGCCGGAAAATTGGGGGACCCTTCTTCAGCAAAATACTGCGCATGTGTGCTGAGCGCCTCTGATTTTGCTGTTTCCTTTGGTCCCATTGTTGCTTGAGCTTGTCAAAATCCACGATGATTCATTGCTTCAACTGGCTGTTGAGCAAGGCACGCCCACGACCACCAACGCCTTGGAAAGCGTCAATGGCCGCTTCAAGCCTTTCAACCGCATCGCCAACTTGCAGCCATAGCCTTTCACTACGATTTTTCTGGGTGCTTTGGAACAGCCCTGTCTAAATCCACTTTCTTTTGCTCATAAATTGTCTAGCCCTTTGAATGTTATCTTCCAGTTCGGACGATAGTTCCATCACATCAGGGACCAGTTCCGGGATTGCCTCGGGCAGATATTCATGTGCGATTTGGTTTCGCAGGTCCCTTATTTCAAGGAGCTTGTCTGCGGAGGATACCAATTCAATTTTTTCAGCCTTGTTCAGAACATCAATCAAGGGCATGGGATCTTCATGCAATAGGATCCATGCCGAGCGAATGATTTTTTGGGTGAAAATATCCGAGGTGCGGCTGAATTTCGAGGTTAAGGAATCGAAAGTCTCCATTTCTTCAAAGGAATATTCCGCTTTCTTTCCCATAGATTCAGCCTTTTCCACTGAAATCTTCAGTGTTTCGAGGCTGCGAAGCAACAAGTTCCAGTTCTTTTTCAATAGCTCCGTTGCATTGAGCTCTTTTTCATTCATGATGGTTTCGTAAAAAGTCGAAATCCGGTTTTTTGCATCTAATGATTTCAATGAGTTACGAGAACGAAATTGTGCGTTTTGGGACTTTTTACGAGTTCATCATTCATAATTCAACTGCTTGTTGCAGGGCGATGTCCTTGAAAACATCGTTGTCTTGAAAAGTGAAGTTGACAATATCAATTTTTCGCCATCCGAATTTCTTGAAAAACTTTATTCGGAATTCTCTGATCTTCTTGTGTGAGACCTTGGACTGGGTCAGCCACAGGACATCGATATCCCCCCCTTTCGCGGTATCATCAGCCCGGGAGCCGAACAGATAGATCTCGGATCCTTCCGCCATCTCCTGGAGACCGGACTTAATGAATGTTGCTTTTTTACTGTCAAGACGCATCCGCCGACTCCCATTCACCGCCGTATTTTCATTGAAGTCCAAATCAAGGATTACCCCGGGCTGTTATTTTTAGCCTGTTACTCAAAATAGATGAATTCGTAGTCGCCAGTGTAGCCGAAGTGGTTGTACAACCAGATCCATTCTGCAGTGTCGAAGAATGATTCTGCGGTCAGGGCCCAGCACTGCAGGTTGAACTGTTCGAGCTCGTTGCGGTAGCTTTCCACCATGATGTAGCCCTGCCTGCCGACGCGCTCGATTTCCTGGAGGGCAGACTGTAGTTCAAAGAGGCGCAGATTGTGGAGACAGCTCAAGGAAATGGCGAGATCGAAGTGGTTGTCTCCGTAGGGATAGCGGTCCTGGGCCCGGTAACGAAACAGGCTGTCGCAACGGATTGTCTGCGGAAAATCCTGAGACAGTGATCAAGGACAATCCCATCGCTTTTGCTTTTTCCGCGCCGTTGAGCATGTTCGGCGATTTCCCGCTGCTGCTGATCAGAATCGCAAGGTCTCCTGGATCGGCGTAGAATTCCAACGCCTTCTCGACCCAACGTTCGTACCCATAGTCGTTGGCAAAGCAGGTCAGCAAATCCGCCTCGTTGAAGTTGATGGCTCGGATGCCCGCCGCTTTGGTGCAGTCAACCGTCACGTGGCTCGCCATTGCGGCGCTTCCGCCATTTCCGACCACGATGAGCTTCTTACCGGATTGATGCGCTTCTCGAACCATCGAGGCCGTTTGTTCCAATTGTGTGGAGTCGATGGATTTCAGCTTCTGCTCGATGGTTTCGAAATGCTGCGAAAAGTAGTGAGATACGTTCATGAGGTGGGTTTGATCTCAGAAAAAAGGCAGAGCATTTCAAGCGAAAAAGAGAACAGTTTTCTACTTACAAACCATGACTTTGAACATCATACTCTTCTTGAGGCACCAGGCTCTCAAGCGCCTTACCCGTGAGAAAACGAATCGCTTCCTCAGTTGCCTCAATCTCCATACGTGTACGGCAATCAACCGACATGGATCCCATGTGGGCAGTCAACAAACATCGTTCAATCTCTCTCAAAGGGCCGTTGTAAGGTTCTCGTTCGAATACATCAATTGCTGAACTACTTAGATGACCTGACTGCATCACATCGTATAGATCAGACTCATTGATGATACCTCCACGTGAGGTATTAATCAGGATCGCATCAGACTTCATATCGTGAAGCTGTTTTTTACGAATCATATTTTTTGTATGATGAGTGAGTGGTAGGTGAAGACTAATAAGGTCAGCTTCTTTGTAAATTGTTTCCTTGCTGACCCACTCAAGATTAAATTCTCGATCCAGCACATGGTTTGGCGTAATGTCGTTGACTATGATCCTGGATGTGCCGAACCCTTTCACCCTTCTTAATACACGGGTACCGATACGACCTATCCCGATGATCCCAACGGTAACCTCTGCCAGTCTTCTGCCAAAAAAGCGATGCCAGTTCCCTTGATGCATTTGTGAATTTGAGACATGGATCGAGCGAAGCAGTGAAAGCATAAGGCCAAGGGTAAGTTCAGCTACAGCAGGTGCTGGGGCATCTGGTGTATAAGAGACTTTGATTCCTCGCTTTTGTGCCGCACGCAGGTCAACGCTGTCCAGCCCGATCCCTACACGGGTGATGAGTTTCAGTTTTGGTGCTTGGCTCATTACCTTTTCGGTAATCGGCTCCGTTCCAGCAATTATAACGTCGAAGTCGGTTATCAGTTCAGCGAGTTGATCTTCACTGAGTTTATTGTTCAAAGGGTTAAACAGGTATTCAATACCCGCATTCTCAAGCAACTGCAATGGCAGGCGATCTTTTACACCAAAGGGAACCGTAGTGATTAATACCTTGGACACCTAAAATTTTTGCCTGTCAGAAAAAGGCGATTTGATTAAAAAGTACTTGCTTAACCAGAGTGAAAGGACATTGAATTCTGACTAAAAAGAGAGATATCTGAAATACTACGCGCTATATTCTACATAACCCCCCGTTTTTGTTGTTGCCGGCACACTTTCAGGCACACCTCCGTTTTGCGTATCGCGTCTAAGAGCAGGTTGATGTCGGTCGGATGATGCACATTGGTTTCAACTACAAAGGAGTCGCAACGCGCGCGCAGCGACTTGGCGGACCCACAAGATTCAGTCTTTTTCGTCTGATGCCCGGTTGGCCCATCTTTTGGGGCGTTTTTTTACCAGTTTATGTCCGGCCTTGACAACAAGCTGATTGATCTCATCCAGAATCTCAGGTTTGAAAAGACACAGGTTGTCCTTGATCGTCTGCCGGTTGTATGTCGTTTTGTCCTCCCAGCCTACATGCCCGAGCATCCGCCGAATGGTGTCGTGATGGTTGGCCAGTTCATGAACTCGATCATAATCGGTGTTGAGGCCCATGCCGAGAACCAGGATCTTCCACTGCTCCATCCCGGGACGCCCAAGCTGACGCCGTTGTTCATCAGTCAGCCCGGGGCCGCTTCGTGAGGGGATCACCCGTGCCGGACGGAGTGGTGTAAATGTATTGCAGTCCGCGAAGAATCGGAGGAATGTCATCGCGTGATTTGGGGTTTAACTCGATGGCGGCGATGTCAACTTCGCCGAACTTCATCTGCCGATCATGTACGGTGCGCATAAGATTTCAAATCGTGAAGATTATTGTGATAATCCCTGTCTGCATGCCCCCGCACAGGCAGGAAGGAATCAATCCGAAGATCCAGTATTAGCAACGGTTGACCATCTTGCTATGATACGTATGCTCATGCCTGCCTGTGCGTGTTCGCACGCAGACAGGTATTTTAGAATCTAAAGGGCCATAGATATCAGTGTATCATATTGATATAATTAATGATAGACTCTTTTCTGCCAAGCACTAAAATACTGTTTTTCTACAATTATTGCCACGGTGCCACGCGGGGGGACATGGAAAATAAATTAATTTCTTACTTCGTAGTATTCACGGTACCAATTGACGAAGCGGGTAATTCCATCTTCCACTTCTTTTTTTACCGCGGAAACACACGGTAAGACACGGAAAATAATTTGGGGGTTCAGTGGGTGTAATAATCACTATACCAACTGATGAAATGAGGGATTCCTTCTTCTAAAGGCGTTGATGGTTTGTAATCGATCTGTTCGACCAAGTCTTTGACGTCCGCGTAGGTGTACGGGACATCACCTGGTTGCAGCGGAAGGAACTCTTTTTGGGCGTTTTTATCCAGTGCTTTTTCAATGGCCTCAATGTAGTCCATTAGATCGACGGGGTTGTTGTTTCCGATGTTGTACAACCTCCAGGGATCCCTGCTGGACCCTGGGTCAGGATGATTACCCCTCCATTCCGGATTCGGTGACGCTGGATGATCTAGCACCCGGACCACCCCTTCGACAATGTCATCAATGTAGGTAAAATCACGGTGGTGTTTGCCGTAGTTGAAAACCTGAATAGATTCGTCTGCAAGAATAGCCCTGGTGAATTTGAAAAGAGCCATGTCCGGTCGCCCCCAAGGGCCGTAAACTGTGAAAAAACGCAATCCGGTAGTTGGCAAATCATAAAGGTGGCTGTAAGCGTGTGCCATTAATTCATTGGCTTTTTTGCTGGCTGCATAAAGAGACAAAGGGTGATCCACATTGTCATGCACCGAAAAAGGCATTGAGGTGTTCGCGCCGTAAACCGAACTGGAAGAGGCGTAGACCAGGTGTTCTACTCCGTTGTGGCGGCATCCTTCCAAAATATGTGCGAAACCGACGATATTACTATCAATATAAGCCAGCGGGTTTTCGATGGAATGGCGGACTCCGGCCTGGGCTGCCAGGTTGACAACACGTTGCGGCTTGTTTTCCGCAAAAGCGTGTTCCATGGCGGAGCGGTCGACCAGGTCGATGCGGAGGTGTGTGTAATTCGGGTGCTCTGCGTGGCGTGCTAATCGGGCTTCTTTGAGAGCTGGGTCGTAGTAATCGTTGTGGTTGTCTATACCGATTACTTCGTCTCCACGTGCTAGTAGGCGGAGAGTTAGTGCTGAGCCGATGAAGCCTGCACTACCTGTTACTAATACTTTCATTTTTACTTTTGCCACGGAATCACGCGGAAACACGCGAAAGTCCTTTCTCATTTCTTTTGGATGCGAAAACTCTTATTTATATTGGTTTTCTTTCCTGTCGATGACTGACATGACGCAAGAATATTTTTTACATCGCGGACTCTAATTCGCTAAAGATGTCCGAAACCGAGGCCAAACACTGTCTTGCAGCTTCCAGAACTCCTGCTGCTGAATCTTCGTGGAACAATCTCCCATGGAGAAATGCGTGCGGATTCGTCACCGTAGTCTGTCATGAAATGTTCTTCAAACCCCAACGCCTTGAATTGGGGGATTACATTGCTAAGCTTTTTCTTCAGTTCATCCTCCAGCTTTACCGTATCCAGTAAGCGCTGCAGATGCATGGCGGGCTGATGGGTTTTGGGGGTGACTCCAAAGCGTGACAGCAAGGCTTTCCCGGCATTCTCCACGCTGAGTTGGGCATTGGAAACACAGGATCGCCAACGACGCAGAGAGTAATCTTCCTCTGTTTTCCCGGAGAAACCCTTCCGCCAACTTTAAGCGGTAACGTGCATCCTCAATCGAGTTCACGGAATCCTTCCCAAGTCAGCTCCCACTCCCGGGTAGGAGGATGTTCGAATTGCCAGAAGTACTCCCCTTCTTGCCAGCAACGCCTTAGTCCCGACTGATCCAAGGCCCTTAAAGCCTTCCGGTGATATCCCTCGAAATACTCTTTTCCCTGGAGGCAGACACCGTCCACACATACATCCAGCAGCAGGGGACTGAGGTTCATATCGATTTCTTCCGGGGTTTTGGCAATCAGGCCCAGGCGCAGAGGTATTTCCAATACGGCGCCCCGCACTTCACGCATTCGCTGAAGCGGATTATAAGGCAGCCCTGAAATCACAAGAAGCACGTCATGGTCACTGTCCTTCTTCGCCTCACCCCGCACCCGGGACCCGAACAGCACAACGGTAAGCAGACGTTCACCAAAAGATGTACGGAGGGCCGCCACCAGGGGTTGGTAAAGATTGAGTTTCATTATATTTGGGTCGCTTTTTGTTGCTGCCACTAAAGGCGTGGAAGATTATTTCTTTTTTTGGCCACGGAATCACATAGAAATTGTGAAGGTAATAGCCGATGGCCCCTCGATCATATGCGGAAATATCCGTTTGATTGAGTTTTTCTGCATTGTGGGAATACTCTTCTCCAAGTTGCTTAAGTTTCGCCAATTCATCCATGATATCAGCTTTGAGCAATTCGACATTATATTTCATAGATCAACTCTCCCCGCTGCATGATTTTCTGAACAAAGAGGGTGTCGTCTGTTATCGTATACAAATCAACAGGGAACCCTGTCATTTCTTCCAATTTCCTCCAGCATGTCCAGTAATGCTCAGCAGGCAAAGGTATGACGAGGAGATCAATGTCTGAAGTGGTGACACTTCTTCCTTCCTGCACTGAACCGAACAAATATACTTTGCGGATGCCGTATTCTCGGAAAATTTCGGGACCCTTCTTCAGCAAAATACTGCGCATGTGCGCTGAGCGATTGCGAATTTGCTGTTTCCTTGTCTCCCATTTCTGCTTAAGCTTGTTAAAATTCATGAAGATTCATTTTACTTCTTTGATGAACTCGTAAAAAGTCCCAAAACGCACAATTTCGTTCTCGTAACTCATTGAAATCATTAGATGCAAAAAACCGGATTTCAACTTTTTACGAAACCATCTTCTTTTGCTGCCGCGGAAAACAATATATTCCTTTTTTTTAGCCACGGAAGAACGCTGAAGACTCGGAATAATATTCTCTTTTCTTTTGAGCCGCGGAAATTTTTTTATTGCGAATTTGAGTTTGAACCCACAAGATTCATAGGATGCGAAGTTCATTTTTAGGATGCGGGTGAAGCCCACCTTAAGGTGATTCCAGGGGTTCGGTCTTTACATCCAATGAATCGCTGTACGTTTCAATACCCAATTCTTCGGCTACCTTCATAGCTCTCGGATCGATCATCGGGGAGATGACGATCTTCCGTTCAGCCTGTCTTTGGTGACGCTTTTCGTAAAAACTCACCTTGCGATCAAATGCATACATTCCGGCTTTGTCTATGGAAGACTTCAGTTCACAAATGAGGAGCATTCCATTCGTGACTAGAATATCCAACTCCACCTGGTCCGGACGTCCGAACACCTCACCTTCGTCATCGTATTCGTTGACGTTGAGCACTTTGACACCGAAGCTTTCTTCAAGAACGCCGGCCAACGCATTACGGAACGCGGCCTCCGACTGCAGACCCCAGCGAGCTCCCAACCCTCCGATGGAACGGTCGAATTTCTTCGCTTGCTCCATGATTTCCTCATGTACCTGCCGGAACTCTTCACGGGAGGCTTCCCACTTGAGCTTTTGCTCCGCTTGAGTGGCGTCCCACTTGCGGTTCTGTTCCTCCCACTTGCGGTTCTGTTCCTCCCACTTGCGGTTCTGTTCCTCCCACTTGTGCTTCTGCTCCGCTTGAGAGGCATCCCACTTGCGGGCTTGTTCTTCGCGATCCCGCCGGAGTTCATCGAGGATCCGTTCGATACGGTCTTCGGTTTGCTCACGTGGAGCATAAAGTTTCCGTGTGAGTTCCAGAATGTACCGGCGGAGGGAAGGATCTTCCCGCACCAAGGCAGGCAGCTCCCGCTTTATGGTTTCAACCAAATTTTCGGTTTCCATGTGACGGTTTGGAATGATATAGACGTTCCATTGTAGCATGGGTCGGAGCACCCGCAATTACTCCTCCAAAAGTCATATTCCACCTGAAGCATAACATACAATCAGGATTTACAGAAAATCTCGATACCGACACGTTCGATGGGTGATTTAAGGGCGGGATTCTTGATCTCATCCAGGGCTTGAACATCAAATTTGTAAAGCAGCGGCAGTTCATCCAGAGCCATGGCTATCGCTTCTAGAGTCAGTGTATCCCCGACACCTTCCAGGGCAAGGTCGATGTCCGAGTTCTGTTGTGCAGATCTTTTCGCCCTTGAACCAAACAGGACTGCTTTGTGGATTTCCTTGTGACGGTCCAGTTCAGCCCGTACCAGTTTCAAATCCTCCGGATCAAGACCTCTCATGACTCAACAGTTTCTCCCATAAAAATGTGTGAAGCTGTTCCAACGCGCCTAGATATTTTTGCTCAACTGCTTCAAGCACTTCCTGAAATTTCTCGAAATCATAGGTGTAGGCAAGGAGATTTCGATGAAGCATCATCTCCACCCAGACTTTTCCGTCTGAAACAATTTGCGCGGCATAAGCTTCCTTGATTACTCTCCTCGGTGTGACCGGGGTGATGTTGATGCCGTTTTCCTGCAGCTAATCTTTCATGGTTTTCCAGGCCCTTTCATAGCTGTATTCAAAACGCTTGATGAGTCCTTCTTTTTCCAGCTCGTTCATACGTGCCAATCCTGGCTCTTCCAAAGCTCCGCGCAACAGAACAAACGCCCGGTCAAAATTCTGGAATCGCTGACGCCAACGGACGTCGTCATGAGCTTCTTCCGTCATAATGGTTATTCAAATACCAACCAGTGGCGTCCCTGCTGCAGTGAATGCCGCTGCAGCGCTTTTTCCAATGCGGTCCTGTGTTCAATTGAATTGATCAGAATACGCTGGTTCCCGGACAGCTCGGGAAAATGATTGGTTTTCTGTTGGGAACTGTTCAAAAACATGTCTGTTTCAGAAACCGAAATGCATTCGATGTCCCAGCCTTCCAGGCAAAGCGAAATTATATCGGAGAGATCACTGTCGCCGATCAGGTGCACCCCGGTGACTCCATCCGCGGCAAGTTCTCCCAGCAGCAAGTCCGCTTTGCGGCGCAGTTGCCGGAATGAATCCAGGGTGCGCTGCAGATAATTCAGGCTGAGCCGGCTTTTCTCCAGCGCGCCCTGCGGAGTGAGAAAATACAACCAGCGGCGGGCTTTCACCTGGCGTGCCCGGACCCAGCCTTTGCTCAGCACCTTGCGCAGAAAAGCGTTTGCCAGCCCAAGCGATATGCCGAGTTCACTCGACAGTTCTCGCTGGTTGATGTCCGGACGGTCCTCGACCAGTTCAAACAAATCCAGCGTGCGTTGTTCTTCAGGTGTCAATTGTTTCAGAGTGTTTTAATCCCCCCTGCCCCCCTTTTCAAAGGGGGAGGTGTGATTCTCCCCTTTGTAAAGGGGGGCAGGGGGGATTTGGATGTTCATTGCGGGTGAAAACGCCGGCATTTTGGGCAAACACGCTGGTTTGCCCCTACATTAACGGTTTTGGATTTGACTAATCTCCCTCACCGCAACCTCTCTCAAAGAGGGGGCCGCTTGCAGTGGGTGAGGGGCAGAGGGGATTTGGAATGCTTGTTTTTTCAAAGGGTAAGTGAAATTAACTTTGAGCTGGGAATCCGAAAAAAGGCATGGCTTCGCCGTCTGCGTTACATGGGAATGTCCGCATTGAGGTGCCGGATTCGAATGTTGACGGCGGTCAGCGTTCAGCTGCCGCAAGAATACGTAATGGATTTCGACGTGCAGTGCGTGTTCAGAACATGAACTTAAAGTATCTTCGGCATTTGTCAAGCATTTTGTTCATTCGTTGAACAAAGATGATGTTTTTTGCCGCGGAAGGGAGCGGAAGAACCTTATTTGTGGTCTACTCCACATACATCAGCAATTCCCTGCTCACTTTGCAGTGGATTCCTGACGCGTATGCCCTGCACGTTATGCGTCACCTCGCCGTTGTAGAACACGAAGCCGGGACGAGTGTTGACCACCCCCAATGCCGCAAAGTCGGCCAGTCCCTTGATAAAGGCGCTGGTAAACGTGGCCGAGGATTTGATTTCAACCGGGGTAATGCCTCCATCCTGACGTATCAGCAGATCGACTTCGTTGCCGTGCGAGTCACGGTAGAAATAGAGTTCGGGGCGCTTTCCAGCGTTGTGTATTGTTTTCAGGACCTCGGCGATTACAAGGTTTTCATACAAGTTGCCACACAGCGGGTCGCGCGCAAGTTGTTCTGCGCTATGAATTCCTAGCAGATAGGCCGCCAGCCCCACATCTGCGAAATACAGCTTGGGGGATTTGATCACCCGCTTGCTGATGTTTTCAAAGAATGGGGGTAGTTCAAAGACGATAAAGCTCGCTTTCAGCACCGATAGCCAGTTGCGCAAGGTGGTCGGTGAAACTCCGACATCATTCGAGAGCGAAGCAAAATTTATCAGCTGGCCTGTTCGTCCCGCCAGCAGGACCAGAAATTTCTGGAAGACTGTGAGATCGCGCACCTGGATCAAGGCACGTACATCTCGCTCTACATAGGTTTGTAGGTAGTTGGCGAAGTAGCGCGATGGATTGAGCTGCTCTTCGTGTACCCGTGGGTAAAACCCTTTCAGGATGAGTTCGAAAGAGGTTGGCAGCACCCCATAATGACGGATTTCGTGCCAGCTGAAGGGCCACAGCGTAAGCACCGCGGTACGCCCGGCCAGCGACTGGCTGATGGCCTGATGCAACGCGGGCTGGTGACTGCCGGTGAGAATGAATCGGCCCTTGCCACCTTCCCGGTCGACAATCCCCTGGAGGTAGGAGAGCAACCCGGGCACGCGCTGGACTTCATCGAGAATGCCCCCCCGAGGCCACTGGCCAAGAAACCCCCGTGGATCGGTCTCGGCTGCAAGCCGGATATCCGGATCTTCCAGCGAAACCCACGGCTTGTCCGGAAATGTCATGCGCGCGAGCGTGGTTTTTCCGGCTTGCCGTGGCCCGAGGATCGTCACCACAGGATATTCCGAGGCGGATTCCCTTAGCTCATGTTCGATATCTCGATGGATCATTTTATGGATATGTTGCTTTGTGTATATCGTAACTTATAAATCTGATTTACACAAATTCAACTCCCTTTTCTTTTATGGCCGCGGAATCACGCAGAAGACAAGGAAACTTATTAAATGCTTTTTTTACGAAGGGCAAAATATCTGATACCGACTGTGATGACCCAGACCCCTCCATCGTTTTCAACAACTGCAGATACTCCTCAATATCATTGGATATACGCGGATTCAGCCTCTAGCAGACGTTTCTTAGAAAATCCATTTTGGACCATTCAAAATCCAGATCATAATAATAACGTTTGAAATGCCAGAATCGTCGCAGTTAATCCAGCAGCGGATATGTTTCCGCGGAAAAAAATGCTTTGCGAACCCCCTGAATCTCGATGCTCATTTTCTGAATAAGTTTTCTGTGCCAATGCCGAGGATCGAGTGTGTGTTTTAAAACATCCTGGAGATGCGGAACATCAAGGTTTCGAGGCAGGTGTAAGTGTTGGTGAGGATTTCAGAGAGCATCACCGCGTCACGAATATCCCGGTTTTGTCTGTCCTCGTTCTCCGCATACGCAAGGACAAGCTTCACCGAATTCGAAAAGACACAAAAATATCCTTTGTTATTTCAATATTGTTTCAGAGTGTTTTAAATCCCCCCTGCCTGCCGCCTGCCTGTGCTTTGCACGCAGACAGGCGCTACGCTTGGCGCAGGCAGGCTCAATCTCCCTTTGGAAAAGGGGGGCAGGGGGGATTTGGATGTTCATTGCGGGAAAAAACGCCGGCATTTTGGGCAAACAAACAGGTTTGCCCCTACGTTAACGGGTTTGAATTGTGACTAATCTCCCTCACCCCATACCTTTCCTAGTGGGCGAAAGAGGATCGCTCGCAGTGGGTGGGGGGCAAGGGGGTTATGGAATGCTTGTTTTTTCCAAGGGTATGTGAATTTACCTTTGAGATGGGGATCCGAAAAAAGGCATTGCTTCGCCGTCTGCGTTACATGGGATTGTCCGCATTGAGATGCCGGATTCGAATGTAGACGGCGGTCAGCGTCTTTCGACCACTGCGTATAGTGTGTCGCGATCCAGTTGCACCTGGCGCGGGTCAATTTCGATGATAATTGAACCAGGAAGGGCGTCCACGTGTATTCGCAACTGATCGCGCCTGATTTTATCAACCACGCCGCGAAGCCCGGTCAACGGGCCTTCACGGACAAACACCGGGTCGCCGAGGGCAAAATCAGGAGAATGAAAACACTCGCCGACATGATGCTCAAGCAGGCGCACGTTCTCAACCTGTTCATCCGGGACTGGGACCGGCCCGCCGCTGTTTCTCAACACCTCTATCACTCCATGCGTCTTGAGGATTTCCAGGTGCCTTTCCGGATCGAGCTGAACACGAACAAACATGTAACCGTTGAAAATCGGCTTGGTCAGCAGTTTCCGCCGGTCCCGCCTGCGGCTCAATGCCTGGTATGTCGGGTTCAGTACCTCGAAACGCTTCCCGTGCAGACCAAGCTGCACAAGCTGCTCCGCTTTAGAACGGATGCGCAGGACGTACCAGCTTTCGTCAGGATGATAGTGCATGGAAACCGAACTCAAATGGTGATGTAAAACATGAACTTAATGCTTCTGGCGCATGTGTCAAGTGTTTTGTTCATTTGTTGAACAATGGGGTAATATTTCTAGTCGCGAGGCTTCGACTTGTGATGCATAACCGGTGAGGATAATTTTTAGGCTCTTCCGGGAATTGCGTACTTTTTCACTTGCATGAAAATGGACAATCAGGTTTTCCTTTTTGAAATTTTCCAATCCAATCAAAGAGGAACGCCATCATGTCCACCAGCATTTTATATGCATGGTTTTGGGATTCGCGGATATCAACATTTTTGGCTATGATATGGGTAAATGTTGCTTACATGCGTAAATCCAGTCACCTTGCGCACAAGGCGATTGGAAATGTTCAAATACACAACCCTCACCCCAGTCTGCGTGCGACCTGTCTGCGTCTGCCTGCGCCAAGCGAAGCGCGGCAGGCAGGCTCACAGGCAGGTGACGCTAGGCGAGGGGCCATGATTGATAACTACGTTTCACTACGATCCTGTAGGGGCAACCCCCCGTGGTTGCCCTTAGCAGGGTAGTCATATGATGCTTGCCTGCCGCGCTTCGCTTGGCGCAGGCAGGCGTGCAGACACGTGATTTTGGGCAGACACAGGGGTCTGCCCCTACAGATTGCTATAACATTGTACTCGATTCCTTGATGAACCTTTTTTTAAGGCTCTGTTCTCCTTAAGTGTTGATTTCCCCTCCTAACGGTACTAA
>CAYFLK010000054.1:0-29092 GCA_964344035.1 uncultured Pseudomonadota bacterium | reverse complement strand
AAATCAGTGCGTTAAACCTATTTTAGGGGGGCAGACTTAAGGAACTTCGGTCTAACGCCGTGGTGACCGCTGGGGAGGCTCACTGGAAAACCGTACCCGCTTTTCGCGTGAAATCATCACCCGGATTCGCAGACTTTGCGGCGAGGATTTCATTGTCGGCATCGCCGTCAATGACGAACCTGATTTTGAAATCGCGCTGCAGCGTGAGTCGATTGCCGAAATCATTGCCTTTCATGACCGTGACAACCTGATTGATTACGTCACATGCGGCACCGGTAGTTACTTCGATTTCTACAAGCTGATGCCGACATTTCATTAACCGGAACGATTAGGAACGGACCTGACACAGGTGTTGAAACATGCTGTTTCCCATGCGCTGGTTGTAGCTGAAAGTCATGTCCGCACCGCGGAAAATGCCGAAGCGGTGCTGTCCGCGGAACAGGCGGACCTCGTTTCCATCGTGCGCGGTCAAATCGCCGATCCGCATTTGGCGAACAAAGCCCGCGCAGGACGCGAAGACAACATCCGTCCCTGCCTTTCCTGCAACCAGATGTGCTGGGGGAGACGCAGCCGGGATTACTGGATTTCCTGCCTAGTCAACCCCTCGGCCGGTCGGGAATTCGAGTGGGGCGGAGACCGTTTCCAAAAAACCTTGTCACCGAAACGGGTGCAGGTGGTTGGAGGCGGCCCGGCCGGACTTGAAGCCGTCCGCGTGGCGGCGGAGCGGGGGCATCATGTCACCTTCGCGGAAGCAAGCGACCGGATTGGCGGACAATTCCGGCTGGCCGGCATGCAGCCCCGGCGCGGTCAGATTCTCGACCTGCTCGACTGGTATGCCCGGCAGCTCGATCAACTGAAGGTCGAAGTGTGGTTCAATACCTTTATCGAAGCGGTTGAAATCCGTGAGATCGACGCCGATGTCACCGTGCTGGCAACAGGGTCCTACCCACCTGACACAGGGTTTCAAAAGGCAATCCCCCACGTTAAGCGTCTACCAGGGATTGAACTCGGCAGTGTGTTTTCCGCGGAAGACGTGATGGCACGCCGGGCAAGGACTGGAAAGCGTGTTCTGCTCCTGGATGAAGGAGGAAACTGGAAAGGCTGCGGGACCGCTTGGAAGCTTGCCGAGGACGGACACGAAGTGACCCTGATCACGCCAGACCCTCTTGTCGGCAAGGAACTTCAACGCACCACCGCGGATTATCCGCTTCGTCAGCGGCTGGCAAAACTCGGTGCGCGATTCATCCTTGAATCGGCAGTCACGCGCTGGACCCGGAAAGGCGCGGAAGTGCTGAGGCTGCTGGATGGGAGCACCCGGTTCGTCGAAGCGGATTCTCTGGTGCTGGCAACCGCAAATGTCGCGAAAGATACCCTTGCCCGCGAACTTCAGGGTTCCGGACTTCACGTCCTGAACATCGGCGACAGCGCCGGACCTCGCCAGGCGCCGTTTGTGATTTACGAAGGACGCAGGGTGGGGCTGGAAATTTGAGTTGAAATAACCGGGTGTGACATGTGATAGGTATTTGCGCGAAACATTCAGACACCCGCTGAGGCAGCAGAGTGTACGTTGAATAATAGGTTAATGGGAAAACGTTAAATAAGACATTTCATTCCAGCGCAAGGCTTTTGGCGGAAGCACAAACCCACTCCGCAAAATCCCGCAGCCGGTGGTAGTGTGAACCCTGCCAGTACTCCTTCCCGCATCCTCCGCACTGGGCAAAATGCTGATAATACAATTTTGTTTTAGATTCCAGGCGATGCAGGATTTCAGCTTTAGGGATTAGATTCAAAACCCCGTTGCACTCCATGCAGCGGTAAAATGGTTTCAACTGGTCAGCAAGATCAAAACGGTGAACCACTTCAACCGTCTGCCGGTTGGGGATGTCTGAACGAGGAAGGTATCCGCGCTGGACAACTTTGTGCATCAGCAACCGGCGGTCCCGCGTGAGAAGCACCCGTTCTTGCCCTGTGACAATCTGCAAAAGATCTTCATCGGAATAATCGTTGCGGTAAATTGTATCCAGCCCCAGAAACCTCAACTTCTTTGCTAACCTGCCCAAATTTACGTCCACCACAAAACGCGGGTCCCTCAACGGTCTTCCCTGAAGCCTGGTGACCCCGGAGATATTCAGCGACTCGAACATCGGGTAGACGCTGATGTCGTCCTGGTCATTCACGTGGTAATTAAAGTCCGCGGATTCCCCGTTTACCAGAATCAGATCAACTTCAGTATGAGGGACTCCGAATGACTCGATGACATCCTTGACGGTCGTGCTGTGTTTGAGCCCTTTCTCAACCCTGCGTTTCCGAATGTCTTTGCGTATAAAATCGTTCAGCTCCTCGTAAAACCTGATCTTTACCGAGAGCACTTGCGTACTTTCTTTGAACACGGCTTTTCTCACTTCAGCGCTGAATTAATGCCGGTTCGTGTTTTGGCATTGTATTTATGTTAAGTTGCCAAGTGTGTAATAAATGTGACTCTGACGGAAAACAGAATACGAAACCTAATTAAAACACCACCTTATTTATTTGTTTTTATTGTGTTATTTGTGGCGCGCCCGCAGGGACTCGAACCCCGAACCTACTGATTAGAAGTCAGTTGCTCTATCCAGTTGAGCTACGGGCGCATGGAGGGTCAGGTGATAGTGGGCAATAAGCCTGATGCAGATGCTCTATTGTTTTGCAGGACCTGTTTCAAAGCGCCGGTCAATCTCATTGACGAGTTCGACAAACACCTGCTGGATGCTCAGTCGGGTTGTGTTGAGGAAAAAATCGAACTGGGAGAAATCGTCAATATCAACCTGGTAGAGGCGCATAAAATTATCCCGCATGGTTTGCCTTCGTTTGCGTACGGCCCTGATTGCGTCCTCTAGCGTTGCGGCTTCCTCGGAATCACGTTTCGCCGAATAGATCCTCCTGCCGGCTTCTTCCGGATCACATGTCAGGCAGATTTTGAATGAATCCGGAACAAAGTGAAAGCCAAGATGGGCATCGAGTACGAAATGTCCGTGCTGCTCACCGTAGGAACGCTGCTCCTGGTCAACCTGGTGATCGATTTCAGGATGTTTGGAAACGTATTCGACGAGGAACCGGGTGATGTCGGTGTATCCATGCTTGAAGGCGGCCTCACGCATGAAATCACCTGTTGCTTTCACCTCCAGGCCATAATGTTCCGCGATCATCTTCCGGATGGTGGATTTGCCTGATCCGGGAGTTCCGGAGAGGGTGATTTTCATCGGTGATCACTCGATATTCTGCAGCTGTTCACGCATTTTTTCCAACTCGCTTTTCACTTCCACGGTAATGCGACTCACTCCCGAGTGGTTGCTTTTTGATGCAACAGTGTTGATTTCGCGGTTGATTTCCTGGAGCAGAAATTCCGCTTTCTTGCCGATTTCCTTTTCACTGAGCAGTTCCTCGAGATGCTTGAGGTGGGCGCGAAGCCTTGCGATTTCCTCGCAGATGTCGATGCGGTCGGCCAGGATAGCGATTTCCTGGTGCAGGCGATCCTGGTCCATATCCATCCCCCCGGTCAGATCACGGATACGTTCATTCGCCCGTTTCAAGTTCTGTTCAGCCAGTCCGGAAGTTTCCTGCTCAATGGTCTGAACGTGTCGGGAACAAAGTTCCATGCGCTCACGGATGTCCACGGCCATGGCCTGACCCTCCTTCTCTTTCAAGAGGTCACGTCCAGCGCCCGACTGACTGCCTCGCGAATCAGCTCTTTGCACCCATCCGGTGGATCGTTCTTGGCACCCGTCTCCACCGCTTCCAGCGACATCAGGTCACGTGCATGAAATTGCATCGGTTGACCGCTGAGTTGTTCAAATTCCCTGGAGAGAGCAACAAGCTGCGCAGCGCGTTCCGGGTTGAGGCGCAACGCGGGCTGCTGTTCCGCCTGTTCCAGTTTGATGCTGCCTTCCACCTTTCCACGTTTGCAGATTTTCCGCACTCGCTCCTTCAACTCCGCTTCAAGCGATGAAAACTGGGAGGGCAGGCGCAGGCGGATGTCGAGAAACCGCTGATTGACTGAGCGGATTTCCACCACACACCTCCACGAAGACGTACCTGATTCTCCCGCGCCATATCCGGTCATTGATCGTGCCATCAGTTACCTTAATTCAATGCAATTGCATACAAACATAATTTCCGTGTTTGACTATTTTTGTCACAACTCTATACTGAATAAACTACGTTGAACGTGCAGGATCATCCTGTTTAAGCATCGCCCGATCCCATGAAGCCCCTCCAGATTCCTCATGTATTCAAGCACACCTGGCGTAAATTCATCAAATGGTTCAACCGCCCGCTAGCGGATGAGCTACAAGTGTTCCGCAAGGAATATGAAACCCTGGTGAAACGGTATGAAGCATTGCTGAGGCAGATTTCAGACTACATGAAAGCCCACAGCTTTGTACTTGAAGGAAACCAGCTGCAGGAAACAGAAGATGCCTGGACTCGCTTGAAAGAAATTGACAGTTTCACCCTGCAGACCATTCGCGGGAACCTCGAGCAGATCACCCAGGACTGCGACCATTTGCTGGCACGCGGGACAAGCAACCCCGTGGATTTTAAATACCAACAGGAAATCCTCTCCCTCCATCTTACCCAACTTAAGGAATTGCGCAAATATTCAGACCAGATCGAATCAACCCTGAAGGCATTTGAAAAGAGGCTGATGGTCGTCGAAGAAGCGCTTTCCCAGCAGTACCTCTCAAACTGAAGCCCGGCCGGGAGTTGATCCGGCAGGCTTCTTGCGGTAGTTTCAATCCTTCTGCTGAATCCGGTACGCGGTGGCATCCTCCATGAACTGGTGGATGCGAGGCAGTATTTCAACCGGGTTTTCCAGCAAACCCTCTATCAGCAGCGCATTGTCATATAACTGCTCCACGGTGTCCTTGAGGAACGGGTTGCTCTTGTTTTTCTGCAGCAGTTCTGACAGGTTGAGGATGATCGGGTGGTTAAGGTTGATTTCCAGGTGCCGTTTCGCGGTGGGGAAATCATGGTTCATCATCTTCATCATCTTTTCCATCTGCACGCTGACACCGTCCTTGGGATTGGTCAGTGAACAGGGACTGTCAACCAACCTTTTCGAAGCGCTAACGTCTTCCACCTGGTCCTTGAGCTGATTTTTGAAAAAACTGAGAATGTCGCTTTTTTCCTCTTCCGACAAAGTATCGTCCTTTGAAAAGGCGGTCTCCTCAGCCATTCCATCAATTTCAGAATCGGAGATGTTCTTCAGCGCCTTCCCGTCAAATTCCCGCACTTCGGTCATCATGTAATCGTCAATCTGGTCGAAGAGGAAGAGCACTTCAATCCCTTGTTTGTGGAAATATTCAAGGTTTGGATGCAGCTGCAGGGCCCCGCGGGAGGCGCCGGTCACATAATAAATCTCCTTCTGCTCCTCACGCATGCGGCTTACATAATCGGGAAAAGACGTGTCCGCGGCGTCATCTCCGGAAATGGAGGAATTGAAACGGAGCAGTTTCAGCAGCCGTTCCCGGTTTGCAAAATCCGCGCTCACCCCTTCCTTGAGCAGCACCCCGAAGGTTTTCCACATAGTGTTGTAGCGTTCGACCTGTGACTCCGCGACCGTTTCCAGTTCCTTGAGTATGCGGCTGGTGAGGCTTTTCTTGATGCGCTCGATCAGCGCGTTTTTCTGCACATTTTCCCGTGAAACGTTCAGAGGCAGGTCTTCTGAATCGACCAGCCCGCGCACAAAACGCAGGTATGGAGGAAGCAGGTGTTTGTTGTCAGGCTGAATCAGCACCTTCTGCGCGTACAGTGCGACACCGTGACTTTCACGGGCGTATAGCACTTCATTGCTCAGGTTCTTGGGGAAATAGACCAGCGCGTGATACTGGATCGGCGCATCGATCGAAAAATGCACGTGGTGCACCGGTTCTTCCGGGTCATGACTGAACTGCTTGTAAAAACCATTGTATTCTTCCTCGCTGACATCGGCTTTGGACTGGGTCCAGATTGCTTTCACCTGGTTTACCGTGCGGTCCTTGATTTTCACCGGAAACGGAAGATAGTTGGAGTAACGCTTGATTATGTTCTCCAGGCGGAATTCTCCGCAAAATTCCTTCGCGTCTTCCTTCAGCAAAACTTTGATGCGAGTGCCACGTTGCTTTTGCTCCAACGGTTCGAGTTCATACTGCCCCCCTCCTTCAGAACGCCACTGCCACCCCTGGCTGTCCGCATGCCAGGACCTTGTGCTCAATTCGATCCGTTGCGCAACCATGAACACAGAATAAAATCCGACCCCGAACTGACCGATCAGGTTCTCGATCGACTTGTTTTCCGACTGCATCTGTTGTAGGAATTTAAGGGTCCCGGAACCGGCGATCGTGCCGAGGTTCGAAACCAGGTCCTCCTTCGTCATGCCGCAGCCGGAATCCTCGATGGTGATACTGTTTTCCTTGTCGTTGATGGAAATGCGGATCTCCAGGGGAACATTCTTATCCAAGATATCTTCCTCGGTGAGCGCCATCAACTGCACCTTGCTTAATGCATCCGAAGCGTTGGAAACCAGTTCCCTGAGAAAAATCTCGCGGTCGGTATAAAGGGAATGAACCAGGATGTCCAGCAGACGCTGCATCTCTGCCTGATACTCGTGGACTTCCGGGGCGGGTTTCTTTGCTTTGGCCATGAATCTGCTCCTGAATCAAAAGCGTGGCGGGTATATTTGTAAATTAATTAACTTTTGATAGTAATCTCTTCTGCAAAAAAAATAAAGTAAATTCTGATCAAAGCGGCATCCACAACCAAGCATATACAAATGAATTTTGACCGCCGACATTTCCAATTTTTTCAGGGCCACCGGGTCCGCTATTCTGAAATCGACATGCAGGGGATTGTCTACAACTCCCACTACCTGAGTTATTATGACATGGCAATCACGGAATACATGCGTCATTGCGGATACGATTATGTTTCGGAGACAGAAAGCAGCGGTCACGATTTTCACCTGGTGAAAGCAACCGTAGAGTTCCTCAAACCGGTACATTATGATACACGGATTGAAATCGGAGTGCGCGTCGGGCGCGTCGGACGCAGCAGCCTGACGTGGGAACTTGCGCTTTTTCCACATGCAGGAGCGGAATTGCTGAGCAGCGGAGAAATTGTCTGGGTCTATACCGGAATCTCCACCGGGCGTTCGGCGCCGATTCCGGACGAGAAAATCCACCTCCTGCGTGAACCACCCGAAACGCCTGTGGATTCCGGCTCGAACTGAGCCTGGTATTTGTTTTATGCTGATGGGAAGCATAGAGCGGTTTTTTACGTTTCCTGAACCCCCTTAGACCAACCGGTCCTGGAAACCCGGTCATTCTTGAACTCTGGCAAAGGTGTTGCACATCTCCGGCAGAAAGATCAAAGCCTAAATCCCGGAATCGAGACCGCAACTTCCTAACCGCCATGACAGCGTTCACACACATGGATTCCGCGGTATTTAATTAAATACGTAAACATGGAAGCAAATCCTGGAAACAAGCCGATAATCATCCCGGTTGCCAGCGGCAAAGGGGGTGTCGGAAAAAGCGTAATCACCGCCAACCTGGCCATCTGCCTGGCGGAGCAGGGATACCGCACTATCGCCGTGGACCTTGACCTCGGCGCCTCGAATCTGCACACCTGTCTCGGACTGGATAACGACCACCCGGGCATCGGAGATTATCTTCGCGCGCACCATGGAGAACTTGAGGATCTCCTTGTGCAAACCGCTTTTGAACACCTGCATTTGCTTCCCGGGGACGTGCGCAGTCCGCTGATGGCGAACCTTCACCATTCACAGAAAACCAAGCTGATGCACAGGCTGACTGGGCTCGAAGCTGATTATCTGTTGCTCGACATTGGCAGCGGCAGTTCATATCACATCCTGGATTTTTTCGGGATGTCAAACTTCGGCATGTTGATCTGCACGTTTGAACACGCATCGCTTGCGAACATGCTCACATTTTTGAAGAATTTTGCTCTGCGGACCATCGAACATAATTTGCCGCGCAACACTTTTTTGAAAAACACATTCAACCAGTCACTGGGGCAACCGGTGACTTCCGGAGTGGTTTCCATCAAAAGAGTGCTCGGGGAGATTTCCAAGGTGGACGCTTCAATCGGAGAAAAGCTGTGCCGGGAGTGGCTCCGCTTCCGTCCGCGCATCGTTTTCAACCAGGGGACACATCCGGAGGATCTGGAAGTGGCGGAACAACTACAGAAAACACTTAAACATAATCTGTCACTGTACGCGGATTATTTCGGTTTTCTGTTTCACGATCCAGCCACAGCGGATTCGACGCGGAAAAGGCAGCCGCTGATGAGTTTTGCTCCGGAATCAATGATTGCCGAAGATATAGAAAAACTCGCGGACCGGATAAGGCGGCTCTGGACCAGGCCCCTGAAAGACAGTGCCCGGCTGCTGAGAAGCAACACAGAGAAGGTATTCGCGCGCAGAAGCGAACTGGACCAGGTTTTAATCGCGGAACTTTGACGCAGAAAGCGCTTGGTTGATGATGCGTCTTCCGAAGCATTTATCAGGAAAAAGCTTGTTCTAACAAGAGACCTGGAGTAACCACCGTCGGCAGGGGTTTGCGTGATGGAATGCAGGAGGATCATCATTTCCGGAATGGTTCAGGGAGTTGGATACAGGTATGCGGCCTGGAGGAAAGCAGTGGAACTGGGAGTGACCGGTTTTGTAAAAAACCTCCGTGATGGACGTGTCGAAATAATCGCAGAGGGAGAAGCTGAAAAACTGAACAAGTTCGTTGCCTGGTGCCGGGAAGGTCCGCCTTATGCGCGTGTGGACCACGTTTCGGCAGTTCCGGAATCACCAGGCAATTTTCGGGAATTCAGCATCCGCTGACCCATACCGTCCAGCCGAATAGAGATGAAGATAATTCACACTGGCAAAAATCCGTATACATGATTCACATGCTTTTGATGGGTCGCTGCATGGTCTTTTCCTGAACATTTGTATGAAATCAGCCAATATATATGTGCACACTGTTTCCAATGCCTTCCTTTTCTTCAATTATCAAGTTTTCCGCGATCCTCTTTTTTGTGCCGGCTCTCCCGTTGCAGGTTAATGCCATCGGCTGCGGCGAACTAAACAGCCCCAAGAAAATCGCCCATTTCCTTTCCGCCAGTCATAAGTCCAACCCCTTGTTAAGAAAAAACGTCAGCGTGACTCTGGAACTCAATCCGTGCGAGGGCAAGGTCTGCAAAAACCGGAAACTGCGCGCACGCGGCAAGGAGACCATCCATTTTCAGCGCATGGGAGAAAACCGGAGGATATTTTTTGCAAAGGGAAGGAAAGCTCCCCGGTGTGTTATCCTCCGCGGAAACCGGCAGTATCTTTGTTCACAGTGTCGCCGTGTTTCAAACGAGAACTGCAGGAGTTTCCCCTCGGGAGAAAGCACACTTCTGCCGAGCACCAATATCGACCTCGCCGATTTCAGCCAGTTGACCGAGGGAGTGAAAAGCAGCCGCTGCAGAAAGGTGAAGAACAAACCCGATTTCTTCAAAATCGATGTGCAGAGAAAAGGGCAGGGTTATAACAGGATCGTGAGCTACTATGACCGCAAGAAAAAGGTGCCGATCACTGTGAATTTTTTCTCCAAAAAAGTGCTGCGCAAGGTATACCGGTTTTTCCCCAAATATTATGTGCGCGTCGCGGGGCAGTGGTTTTCCACCGTCCTCCGAGTCCGCACAACTCAGGGCAAAGAAAAATCCTATGTCTTTGAAACCATGCTGCATGTGCTCAAGGAAAACGGCAGGCTCAGACTCTATACAGACCCGTTCAAGGATCCTCACCTGAAGAACGTGACCAGTGATTCGCTGTTCATCACGGATTGAATTTTTTCCACCACGGTACTCCCAACCGATCTTAGGTTTTCACTACCTCATGCCCGGGACCGGATTCCTGGAAAGACCGCCTGCTCCCCGGTACGGCTTTTTATGCTCCTGTCTCAAAACCGGAGGATTTCTTGCCATGCTTTTAGGGGCCCTGCTTTCGCTGATGGTCTCCGTCCACGCGCAGGACGTGGGGGATGATGGTTTTTTAGAATCCCTCGAGGAAGACCCATTGGCGGAAACCGCTGAGGAAACTTCCGTGTTCACCATTGATGAAGACGAAGAGGGAGACGCTGCCGCGCATGATGAAAACGGGGACCTGCTCGGGTTGGAAGAGGACCCCTTTGCGGAACCTGATGCGGAAACTGAAACGCAACCGGGGATTGACGAAGAAACCACGGAGGCCGGGGATGCCTCAGGGACACCCGCATCTTCCTGGGCACGGTATCTCAACACCCGCTCCACCATGCTGGTAAACCTGATGGTGCAGGCGCAAACTTCCACCCGGACCTCCCGCAAACGGAACCTCGGGGAACGCGCGCAGGAATTGATCCTGGAAATCGAAAGAGAAGCAAGGAGCCGTCTGAAAACAGGGTTGCTGTCAGCACAGGAATACGAGGGGTGGAACACCAGGTTTCAGGCAAATGTGGAACATGAAACAGCGGCGATCCTTGCATCCACAAGTCCGCTGCGGATGATCGCCCTGTTCGAATCAGGGTGGTTCGGCAGTCCCTTTACCCCCCGCATGATTCTGCTCTATCACATGGCCCTTAAAAACAGGAACGAATCCCTGGGGGAACAGAACGTATCATTACGGTTTTTAAATCAAGAAGAATTATACGGGGAGATCCTGGATTCCATTGATTCTCCAGGCAAACTCAGAAAGCTGAAAAAGAGAATCGAGGCCGGTCTCGGGCTGGAGGAACCGGAAGGGGTGCATTCCTTAGGATCGGAATTGACGGAAGCCGACCTGCGATTGGGCCTGAACGTGGTGCGTGATATGGAGGTCCCGGTGCAGGAACCGCGGCAGCTTTCACTTGCGGACCAGGAGCAAATCCTGGATGTGGAAGCAGAACCGACTGCCGCCGAAACAACCCTCATTGATGAATTGACCGACATCGTGGAAGACCAGACAGAAATCCCCTTTGACCCGCAGGTGAGCTTCACGCACGAAGTAACCACGATGCTCGGAAGCAGCGAGAACCAGGGGTTGTATCTCATCGACCCTAACCTTTCCTCGGTCAAGGAATACCGGTTTGTCACCACCTACAGCCCTCAGTTCCGTGTACAGGTTTCCGAAAAGACCTACAATTTCTTTCGCATGAGCGTCACTTTCTCCCAAAGTTACGAGGTGAACCAGGACCGTTTTTTTGACGGGTACGCGACCCTGAGGGAGATATATTCCAATTACCGCACCGGGAACCATCAGCTACGCTACGGGACCCAGGTTTTTTCGCTGGGGAAAGTCGATTTTGACAGCACCATCGATTCCCTGCACCTGAACAACATCATGGGACTCTACACCTTTGACCCGGAAAAATCGAAGGACGCACTGCCGGCGGTGAAATACAACTGGTTCCAGGGAGCCCACACCGCCACAATTTACCTCGCCCCGGTGCGGCAGCAAACCTTCGGAATGAAATTCGTAGATTTCCGGGAACGGCTGGAGGAACAGGAACAAAGCAAAAAAGGGGAGGACAGCACATTCCTGCGTGATTATTTTGGATTGCAGTATCAGTGGACCGGAGCGATTGTGGATACCAGGATTGGGTTCTTCCATTGGTTTGATGCAAATCCGAAAATCAGTTTTGAATATGATCGCGGCACATCCGGCAGTACAACAAACACCTCCTTTGAGGGTTTGATGTCTAGTTACACCGAGGATGAATCAAAGACTGACTTCTTCACCATTGAAATTGACGCCCTCTGGGAAGGCATGGCTTGGAAACTGGACGCGGGATATTTCCAACGTAGAAACCTATACTCCTACCGCATAGAAAATCGGAATAAGCTTGTGTTCAACACGGTGAATTCACCACATTTCGCATGGGCGACTTCGTTGGAGAGGACTTTCCCGTATTTTTACTGGATGATGATATATTCCCAGCGCCATCATTATTCCGTGCCGGAAAACTCCCATGCCTTGTTTTATGAAAATGGATCCTCCCTCATGACCAGCCGGCGCGACCTGGAGAGACATCAATTATCCGGACTGGCGGTAGTCAAATCTCCGGACAATGAAATCCGTGTCGCAGTCATGCATTACCGAACTTGGCCTTTTGCGCAACGCGGGTGGGTTTCCCTGTGGTCCTGGGACAGACTGCGGCAGAATTTCCAGCTCGACCTCAAACTGTTTCGCCTGGAAACTGATTACCAATATATGCTGGAAAACCCGTTTGCTTCAAACCAGGTTTTCCTCGTCTACACGCAGAAATTTTCGGGATACTAATCGCGGATCAACAAGCGCTGGTTCAAGTACGGTTATATCAACATGTACGTCAGTCTCTTTCTCTTTCTCAACCGTTTTCCAAAGCTGATCATCCTGTTCTGTGTGGTCGTCAGTGTTTTTTTCTGGCGCCAAGTGGAGCAGAAACTGTATGAAGGAGAGACAGGCGAACTGATTATCGACAGCACTGTCGAACCCTTCATTGCGCGTGATTCCGGCGCCTACAAGGAATTTCTCAAAGTACGTGAGGCTTTCGGCAATGAAGACGTGCTGGTGATCGCGTTGCACAATCCCGATTACAAAATCGGACTCGATTTCCTTGACGCCCTTGCCTCGCTGAGCCGTGATTTGCCTGTAAGGGTCCCGGGAGTGATCGGCGTTACCAGCCTGTTTGATATACCGCAACCTCCGGGGACATGTTCGGGAAAATCCTATTTCCATCAACTGGACTACGGTTCCTATTGTGTTTCCACCCTCGAGAAATTCCGCCACGCAAGAAGCTGTCGGCAAGACATGAGCAATAAGGGAGTAGTTTTAGAACCCGAAGGAGAGGTTCCATCCACTGATGATGAACTGGACGCATCCCTCGAAGAGGACGTAGGAGAACTGTTTAGCGATGACCTCGACCAGGCATTGGATGAAGACTTTGATGCGGATGCGGGCATGGAAGAGGAAACTTTTGAGGATAAACAACTGATCAGCATAAACACTGGAAGCACTAGCGGATCATCGCAATCGCAAAGAGTACCATCCGACCTGCCTGTGCGACGCACGCAGACAGGTATTATCTCCATCGAGGGCAAACGCTCCGCAGAAGAACTGCGCAAATCCGGATGGGTTTGTACTGAAGACCTTTTGCGGAAACCGATGATGAAACTGCGTGAAGAGGCAGAAAAAAGCATCTCCGAGGCCCTGCTGAAGCTTTCAGTAAACCCGCTTATCCAGGGCGATTTGATTTCCACCGACCTCCATACAGCAGCGCTTGTCGTCCGCTTCGGAACCGGTGTGCTTCCTTCCGAAAAACCGATCCAGGAATCTCTGCTGACGCTGCTGAAAGAATACCGCAACCGCCTGGGGATTGTGGAGGAGCAGGAAGAACCGTCAATCCAGTTTCGGGTCCTGCCTGAAGATAGCGGGTTCAGGGTCAGCGAAGGTGCTCTCCACAGGCTTCTGAGTCCGCATTGGATGCCTGAGGTTACTCAATCAGAGGTTGAAACAGAGGTTGAAACCGGGGAGGAGTCGACTCCTGGACCGGACCTGCCTGTGAGTCCTACACAGACAGGATCTTTGCTCTACCAGGCAGGTGCGGGCGGAGACACAGGTCCGCCCCTGCTTTCCGGGATCAGAGTCGCTTATGCCGGTCAGTCCCGGCAGGTGTTTGAAGCTTCACGTCTGATTCGTGAAGATGTGCGGACCATTCTCCCGCTGAGCCTGCTCTTGATCGTGGTGGTGCTGTTGCTTTCGTTCCGCAGCGTCAGGACTGTTTCAGTACCCTTGATGATGGTGATGCTCGGGGTGCTGTGGACCGCGGGTACACTAGCACTGCGAGGGGATCAACTGAACCTGGTCACCATGGCTTGCGCCCCGATCATAATTTGCGTCGGCAGTGCATACGTGATCAAGTTGATCAATCAATACCAGTCGGAATACCGTGTAGCGGAACATTCCATTTCTCATGCCAGCAGCACTGTGAACCGAAGTGAAATTGTGCGGAAGACGGTAAAAAGCGTGGCCGTCCCTGTCAGTGTAACTGCACTGACCACTGTTGCCGGATTTGCAGCGCTGATGATTAGTCCGATACCGGCAATTCAGCAACTAGGCCTATACTCTTCGGTGGGCATAATCGTCATCAATTTCTTCGCGCTTACTCTGGCCCCGGCCATCCTGCACTACCTCCACATCCCTGTACCTCAAACGTTTTCCATCCAGGCTGATTCGATGCAGTTCATTGTTGACGGGCTCAAGGATCGCATCCGCAGTTCATCGCGCTACATAATTCGCATCTGGATCGGCGCGGCGGCATTTGCCGCGGTGGGGATGTTGTGGATTTACATAGACAGTTCAACCCGCAGTTTTCCCGATGAGAGCCCTCTAGTCCAGGACCTGGAGCTGGTGGAAAATCAGCTCGCCGGAACCGACACGCTGCGGCTTGTTTTCCGCGCTCAGGAAAACCGAGATGGCGCAACCAGGCAGGAACGTAATCTATTGAAAACCGCTGAAACAATTCTCGGGATTCAATCCTTGCAGCAGTGGCTCATGCAAACCGGCGGACCGAATGAAATTGGACAAATCGATGGGTTGCAGATTGACAAGGTATATTCTCCTGTCGATTACCTCGCTTATTACCGCTCTGGACTGGACAAGCTCAGTGATGAAGAAGTGAGCAGTTTTTTTGCGGAGATGCGTGAAAACCGCGGTCCCAGGTTCCTGGATGACGCGCAAGAACTGCTGCAGATGACCCTGAGAATGCGCGTCAGCGGGTCCACCGCACTGCTGGAATTGAGGGACCTGCTCGAAAAACGAGTCCCGGAATGGTTGCCCCGCCTTTCCGTCAGCTACACCGGTGGAGGCGTGCTGGCAAGTGAATCGGCAAACAACATCGCCTTGGGGCAGATCCAGAGCGTTTTTCTCGCACTTGCAGTCATCTTCGTCATACTCTCCACCCTCTTCCTTTCCTGGAAAATGGGAGTGATAGCGCTGTTTCCGAATATTGTCGCGGTGCTGATATTTTTCGGCACTCTCGGCTGGCTGAACATCCCGATTGGGGTCACCATTTCTGTAATTGCGGCTATTGCCCTTGGGATCGGCGTTGACGACACCATCCACTTCCTCAGCCACTACAATGAAAGCGCTAAACGCCTGCGTGACAAGCGGAAAGCTTCATTGGAAACGCTTCCGCACGTTTCCCGGCCAATGGTTCTCACCACTTTCGCCTTGAGTACGGGGTTCATCCTGTTCGTCCTCTCCGATATGGATTCACAGGTCCTTTTCGGAACTCTCACTGCGTATACCCTGTTGGTCTGCCTGGCGACGGATATGACCTTCCTGCCCTCGGTGGTGATGGAAACGGGGATGATCACCGTCTGGGACTATGTCGGCCTGAAGTTTGACAAACCGTTTGTGGAAAGCATTGGTCTGTTCAAGGGCATGAGCGTGCGCGAAGCGAAAATCGCCACACTAATGTCATACACAGTCGATCTGGATGAACAAGAAGTACTTTTCCGGCAAGGGGACTGGGGGCAGGAGATGTACATTGTCCTCGAGGGAAGCGTGCGCATATACCTTGAGGAAGGAATGAGGAAAACTTCATTGACCACACTGGCAAAAGGGACAACTTTCGGGGAAATGGGTCTCTTCCGGGGAGCTCAGCGTAGTGCAACTGCAGAAGCCGCTGAAACATGTAAACTGCTGGTGATCAAGGAAGACAGCCTCGAACAGCTCAAAAGACGCAACCCCCGTATCGCGACAAAACTTTATCTCAACCTCTCAAACCGGCTGAGCCGATCCCTGGAAGACACAAACAGGAGAATGATTGATAAACTGAAGAAGTCAGATTTTTCTTCGCTGACCTTCCCAACTCCTTTTAGACGCCAGTATGAGGATGTCTTTCGCGGCATGAGTCCCCGGAAGCGGATGAAGTTGATCAGCCATTGCCGAACCCAGCTGGTCTCGGCGAGGGCGCCACTTATTGGTAAGCGGGAATCATCGGATGATCTTGTGCTGGCTTTGTCTGGAACAGTGGAGATTCGTGCCCGGATAGATAACAGGGAAGTTAGCATTGCTGCTCGCAAGGACGGGGACCTGATCGGCGAAGGTAAGTCTATTTCAGGCAGAAGTGAAACAGATCCCTTTGCGGTAGCGGTAGAGGAAGCGGAAATCCTGCTGGTGCATGCCAAACACCTCGAGTCCCTGCGGAAAAAGGAAGTCCGGGCAACAGCCCAGTTTACCGAAAACCTGGTCTGCCTGCTTTCGGACCAGCTTGAGGAAGCCAACAACCGTTTGAAGCAGGTAAGTTGAAAGCTGTCCTTTTCCACTATCCGCTTGATGCACCCGCGAACCTGTTCCTCGTCGCGGATGTCGCGCTTCATGCACCAGACCTTTCCGTTATTCCGCTGAATGCGAACCCTTGCTTCCGCAAGTTTTCCTCGGCCCGACCGCATTGAATCACGGTCGCTCCCAGCGATGACAACTCGCGCGCGGTGCGCAAACCGATGCCGCTGCCGCCTCCAGTCACCAGCACCTTCCGGCCACTGAACAGTCCTTGACGGAAAATTCTTCCTGCCATCACTTTGCAATGGGTTGATTCAGCGCGCCCATTTAGTGGTCATCGACACTTTTCCCAGTGCGGCTGATTCCAGGGTAAGGGGCATTGGTTCTCCATCCGGTTCACAAAGGTACTGTTCAAAATCGGTATACCCGCATTCTCTCAAAAACGGTTCATCATGCAGGGCACGCCCATTAGACAACTGCGGACGTAAAAGGATTTCGTGTACCGCGTCCCCCAGGATGTCGGCCTTCCTCCATGTTTTGGGGTTTCCCAGGCCGTAGTTCAAGGTGGCATACGATTCAATCACCGTGGTCGGCCAGAGGGCTGTGGCATGGATGCCTTGTCCCTGATATTCCTTCGCCAGCCCCAGGGCGGTGAGCGTCATGCCGAATTTGCTGATCAGGTATGCGGTCGCACCCTGCAGACGGGTTGTGTCAACCGGTGGAGACATCATTATCACATGACCCGAGCGCTGTTCTATCATAGTCGGCAAAAATGCCTGTGTGACGGCGAAAGCGCCGCGGACGTTGACGTTCATAACCAGGTCGAATCTTTTCAGCGGGGTATCTTCGATGCGCGTCCACCAGAGCGCGCCGGCGTTGTTGATCACTGCGTCGATTTTTTCGAATTCGGCAAGGGTTTTCTCCACCGCGCCGCGGATGCTGTCATCCCGGATCACATTGCATTGAACTGGCAACACGCGTGTCCCGTACTGTTCGATTTCCCTGGCGGCGGAATAAATCGTCCCCGGCAGCCGTGGGTCTTCCTCGATGCTTTTGGCGGCAACCACGATATCCCAACCCTCCCGCGCAAGTTTCAAGGCAACTGCCTTGCCGATGCCCCGGCTGGCCCCGGTGATGAATGCGACTTTGTTCATTGAATTCCTTTTTCAGTTATTGTTGTCATCAGGACAGTCCATAGAGGTCCCGTGTTTCCTCTACAGAAGCCGCCTCCTTTCCGCATTCGCGCACCAAGTTTGCGAGCGCTTCGATCAGCTTGCCGTTGGATCGGGTTTTTTCACCATTTGGAAGGTAGAAAGTGTCCTCCAGCCCGGTGCGGACGTGTCCGCCCAACTCGACAGCACGGCGGTGTACCATCCATACTTCTTCACGTCCAATGACTATTGTTTGCCAATGTGTTCCTTGCGGCAGCTCATTCAAAAGCAGGGGCAGCCAGTCCGGCGACGCGGGCATCCCGCTGGCAACTCCCATCACCAGTGAGGCAATCACGGGCGCGGCCAGCATGCCGTTTTCAAGGAACAATCTCAGGCTGCGCACGATTCCGGTGTCGAAACACTCGCACTCCGGAATGACACCGTGTCGGCGCATCGTCCGCAAATATGCTGAAATCTTTTCCGGCGGATTGTCAAACAGCATCGGCGGCCATGCCCATGCACCGTTTTTGCGGGTTTTCAAATAATTCAGGGACCCGGCGTTCAGCGCGGCAATTTCCGGCTTCACCCTAACCAGGCAGGCAAGCGGACCGGAAATGTCGTGTCCCACAACCCCGGTTGACATGTTGATGATAATCTTCGGAACTCGGTCCCGGATGGCGTCGCAGATCTCCGCTGCCGTTTCCGGGTCCCAAGTTGGGAACCTGCCCCTTCCGGGTTTCTGGTCGCGGAAATGACAGTGAACAACACTGGCGCCGGCATTGTACGCCTGCTCGGCCGCGTCAGCCATTTCCGTCGGTGTCACAGGTACGGGATATTTATCCGGATCGGTGAGTACTCCCGTCAGTGCGCATGTGATCGGGACCCTATTTGATGTTACATCCATTTGTCATTTCTTAAGACACAATGGCATAAGTGACAATTCCTTATGAACGCCCCTCCGGGAACCCCTCCATTTTGGCGATAATATTCTTCATCACCTCGTTGGAACCGCCACCGATGCCGGCTAGTTTAGAATCACGGAAATAGCGCGCGACTTCATACTCTTCCATCAATCCGTAACCCCCGTGCAGCTGGACGCATTCTTCGGTGACCCGCTGCTGCGCCTGAGCGGCAAACAGTTTCAGCATTGACGCCTCGCGGGTGACATCCAGAGAACGGTTGACGGATTCTACACAGCGGTGGCCGAGGCTTTCGACAGCGGTGATTTCGGTCAGCATCTGTGCCATTTTGTGTTGAGTGACCTGCATTTGTGAAAGCTTCCGACCGAATACTTCGCGGTAGAGGATGTATTCCTTTGTCAGCGCGTAACAGCGTTTCATGATACCGAGCATGCCGAAAGCTGCGGATAGACGTTCGTACTGGAACTGCGCCATCTGGTAATGGAAACCCAGTCCTTCCTCGCCTATGAGGTTTTCTTTTGGGACACGAACATCATCCAGCACGATTTCCGCGGTCGCCGATGAAGGGTAACAGGTTTTCCGCAGCACCCGGTCATTAGAAACTCCAGGGAGGCTGGTCGGGACCACAAACAGTGAGTAGGAACGATAACCCGCATCTGTATCGGTGCGTGCGAGCAGGGTGAGGAAATCCGCCTGAGAACCGCTGGTGATAAAGGTCTTTGTGCCGTTGAGCACGTAATTTTCTCCCTCTTTGACTACACGGGTTTGCAAACCTGCCACGTCCGACCCGCATCCGGGTTCGGTGACTGCAATCGCGCAGATCATTTCCCCTCGGATAGCCGGAGCGAGGTATTCCCGCTTGAGAAACTCGTTTCCGTGCATGGCCAGTGCAGGAGTGGCCATGTCGGTCTGCACCGCGATTCCCATGCTTATTCCAGCGGAACCACACTGCGCCAGTTCTTCGGCGAGTATCATGTTGTAAAAATAGTCTCCCGTGTCCGTTCCTCCGTACTCCTCCGGGTATGCCATTCCCAGAAACCCCAATTCTCCGCAGCGTGACCAGACCAGGCGCGGGGCTTTACCTTCCAGTTCCCATTCAAGGGCATGCGGCCGCAGTTCCTTTTCAACAAACGCACGTACGGTGTCGCGAAAAAGTTTGTGCTCCCGGGTCAGTTCCAGCATTTCATTCCTCCGGGTCAATTACAATCAGTGGGGCGCCTCCTTCCACCTGCATTTTTTCTGTAACCAACACTTCCCGAACTTGACCTTTCCTGCCCGCGGAAATAGAGTGCTCCATCTTCATTGACTCAATCACCACCACCGTTTCATCCGCCTGCACACTGGCTCCACTCTCAACCATCACCCGCCGTATGGTACCGGACAGAGGAGCGGTGCAATCTCCTGAACCCACAACATCGGCGGTTTTAAAACGAGGAAGCAGACGCATGCGGTGGTCCCCCAATCCGTGGCACTGAAGGTGAACCATTTCCGAGTCAGCGGCAACAAAAAAAACGTATCGCCTGGAATCGATCTCACAGCTCAAGGTTTCTTCGGTTTTTTCCAGAATCCGCGCTTCGTATTCCCGTCCGTTGAGTGATGCCTCAAACCCCTTATCTTCAACCGCGCGGTATTTGACCGGGACGACTATATTTTTCAGTTGATACTCGCATTGCTGAGGCTGGTCCGGACTGTTTCTCCATCCGGAAGGAAGATGCCGAAGATTTTTCCGTGCACCGTCCCTTTCACTCCAGTGCCATAACATTGCCGCAAGAATAACTACGCCTACCTTGCTTTCCCCGTTTTCCGCGGTAAAACGTCCGCATTCAACGGCCTCGGTGTCACCACTTTTCTGCTGGAATTCCGGATGCCGCAGAACATTGAGCAGAAACAGGCGGTTGGACTGAACGCCGAGCAGCACGGTGTTCTCGAGAGCCAGGATCATGCGTAAGATGGCCTGCTTTCGATCTTCACCATGAGTGATGATTTTTGCCAGCATTGGATCATAATGCACTCCGATCTCACTTCCGGATTCAATCCCGCAGTCGCTGCGTGTTCCCGGGAAAGTACATTCACGCCAAATTTCGACCCGCCCAGTCGAGGGTAGAAACCCGTTTTCGGGGTCTTCGGCGTAAATGCGGCATTCGATGGCATGTCCTTTCCTTGCTAACGCGGAGTGGTTAAATGGTATGGTTTCCCCTCGCGCTATGCGGATCTGCCATTCAACCAGATCCAGTCCGGTGATCATTTCAGTGACAGGGTGTTCGACCTGCAGGCGGGTGTTCATTTCCAGGAAATAAAAGCTGCCGTCCCCGGCAAGGAGAAATTCCACTGTGCCAGCGCCGATATAACCCACCGCTTCCCCGGCGGCTACAGCGGCTTCACCCATCGAACTCCTCAATTCGGGGGCCAGATCCTGAGCCGGGGATTCCTCAATGATCTTCTGATACCGACGCTGGATGGAGCAATCTCGTTCAAAACAGTGAATCACTTTACCCTGCTGATCTCCTAGAATCTGAAACTCGATATGCCTTGCGCCTTCCAGAAAGCACTCCAAAAGCAGGGTCCCGTCCGCGAAAATGCTTTCTGCCTGACGACGGCTTTCTTCGATGGCAAGTTTCAAATCCTGCTCACGCCGCACCACCCGCATGGCTTTTCCTCCTCCACCCGCGGAGGGTTTGACAACCAGGGGAAAACCGAGACGGTTTCCTTCACGAACTAACTGCACGGAGGATTGTTCCTCCCCGTAATAACCTGGTATTACCCGAACCCCGTTTTTTTCCATCAGGGACTTGGCCTCCACCTTTGAACCCATCGAGGAGATCGTTTGTGGACTCGGACCAATGAAAAGCACTCCATGGTCACGGCAGAGACTCGCGAAATCGGCATTTTCCGAAAGGAACCCGTATCCCGGATGGATCGCATCCGCACCTGTTTCTCCGGCTGCACGCAGCATGGCGCCGGGATTGAGATAAGAGCTTCCGCTTGGGGCAGGACCGATACAAACCGCCTCGTCGGCTTCTTTAACATGCGGGGAATAACGGTCGGCATCCGAATACACGGCAACTGATTCTATGCCCATCCGTCGGCAGGTGCGCATCACTCTGAGTGCTATTTCTCCACGGTTGGCAATCAGGATTTTTCCGATCTTGTTCATCGCAAACCTTCACATCCGGAAAACACCGTAACCCGAACCGCCTGAAATGGGAGTGTTGTGGATCACGGAAAGGCAGAACCCCAGAACATCTCGCGTATCCCTGGGGTCGATGATGCCGTCATCCCATACCCGGCTAGTGCAATAATATGCATCCGATTCGCGTTCGATTTGTTCTTCAATCGCCTGCCTGCTACTTTTCACCTTTTCCGGATCAAGAATCTTCCCTTGCTTAAGTGCTGCCTGAGTCTGAATTATTTCCATCACTCCCGCCAGTTGCTCACTACCCATCACCGCAAGGCGCGCGTTAGGCCAGGCAAACAGGAACCTCGGCTGGTAAGCCCTTCCACTCATGCCATAATTTCCCGCTCCGTATGAGGCCCCGGTCAAAAGGGTGATGGCGGCCACATCGCTGTTGGCGACGGCGTTGATCAGTTTTGCCCCATGTTTTATGATTCCCCCTTCTTCGTAGCGGCGTCCGACCATGAACCCGGTAATGTTCTGCAGGAAAATCAACGGGGTTTCCCGCTGGTTGCAGAGCTGAATGAACTGCGCGCCTTTATTTGCGGATTCGGAGAAAAGCACCCCGTTGTTTGCCAGGATTCCGGTCATGAATCCATGGATTTTCGCCCACCCGGTGACCAGGCTTTCTCCGTATAAAGGTTTGAACTCCGAAAAGCGAGAACCATCAACGATGCGTGCAATCACTTCACGCGAATCGAATGGGACTTTCACGTCCGGAGAGACGATGCCGAGCAGTTCTTCAGCGTCATAAAACGGCTGCTCAACCGGGTCCGCGTGAATGTGGTTTTTTTTTGCATCCAGGAAAGTGCCGATGATTTCCCGTGCCTTGCTGATGGCGGCATGCTCGTCTTCGGCGAGATAGTCCGACACCCCGGAAATCCTGCTGTGCATGTCCGCCCCGCCGAGGGATTCATCATCCGTTTCCTCCCCGGTGGCCATGCGAACCAGAGGAGGACCGGCGAGGAAAACCCTCGCCTGATTCTTCACCATAATCACATAATCCGACATTCCCGGCAGGTATGCCCCTCCCGCTGTACTGCTGCCAAACACTACGTTGACACTGGGAATCCCTTTTTTCGAACGTCGTGTGATTTCACGGAAAATCGCTCCGCCGTAGTTGAACACCTTCGCCTGTTGCGGCAGGTCCGCACCCGCGGATTCCGTAAGATAAACAGTCGGCAAACGGTTCTCAGCGGCAATTTCATCCAGACGTCGTGCCTTGAGCATGCTGACCTCGTTGAGCGCTCCGCCTTTTATGGTCGGGATGTTGGCGTTCACCAGGCACTCTACCCCGTTGACAAGACCAATCCCGCCGACAATTGACCCCCCGGGGGTCATTTCTTTTTGTCCGTATCCTGCAAGCGGCATCAGTTCCAGAAATGGCGAATCACGATCAAGCAGGAGCCGCACCCGTTCACGCGCGAGGAGTTTGCCCTGCTTACGATGCCTTTCACAATACTTCGGGGCTCCCTGGCCCAGGCTTTCCCGTAGACACTTTCTCAGTTCCCCGGTCAAGTCGGACATTTCTGATACCCTGTTCCGGAATGCTTCGGACTGGGGCTGAATTGCCGTATTTATTTCTTCCATGATCTAAAATGATAAGTTTACCTGACCCTCATGTATTTTGGGATGTGCTAAGTTCTTGATTTGTAGAACTTCTCCCGATATTCGTGTTGGCAATGATTCAACAGATTGTTTCGAAAATAGATACAGTAGAAGCTCAAGAAATAAACAATCAGAACAGAAAACCCAAATAACCAAAACCCCTACTTCATTTCACTTATGCGCTGCAAAAAAAGCTGCTCATAGTGCTGGAATTCCTGTTCCAGCTTTTTCAATTCCTCTATTTGACTTTGAATCCTCCGCAGGTGTTTGCGCCCAATACTGAGTGCTTTGCGGATCTGTTCCGATTCGTTCAGGTCTACGTCGGCCATCCCCAGAATCTCAGCGATCTCTTCCAGCGTCAATCCCAAGCGCTTCCCCCTGAGAATCAGCTTCAGACGGGTGCGGTCACGCGACCGGTAAATGCGCTGGTTGCCGGCAGATCGTTCCGGAGCTAAAAGAAACTTTTCTTCATAAAAACGAATGGTCCTCGGGCTGATTTTAAAATAATCTGCCAGTTGTGAAATTGTGTATGTTGTCTCCCGCCGACCGGACATCAAAATTGATTGTTCATTATTATAGTTTACGTTAACGTTATGTTTTTACCTGATTGCACTTTTACTTGTCAAGACATGAATTTGGTATTTGGACAGACTAAATGAATTCATCGGCCAACATCTTGTTTTTTGGGCCGTGAGAACCGCGGTCATGTTAAAAGACAAATCAACCTGCCTGAAGACAGGCTACATTTTCCGCTGCTTGCTCTGATTACAATTTTGCGGTTTCCAGATTACTGATTAATTATGAGGCTTGACCGTCGTCTGCGAACAGCCTAATTTAATCGCATCTCGATCCGCACACTATTGGCTGAAGACCAATAAATCCCGAACCGTTTTTCCTTCATCCAAAGCAAATCGGCAATTCATGATCAACACCAAGATCATTTGCACTCTTGGCCCTGCGACAGAATCGTTTGAGACCATGAGTTCTTTGACCCGTGCCGGGATGAACATAGCGCGCTTAAACATGTCTCATGGCGATCATGAATGGCATCAGCGCATGATCAAACACATTAAAACCCTTAACCGGAAGATCCGCTTTCCGGTTGGGATCATGCTAGACACACAGGGGCCGGAAATCCGCACTGGTGACAGGATCACCGATCTCAATCTTTTGGAAGGAAGTGAAATTTCCATCACAGTGCGCGGTTTCAGTGATGTCGAGGAAACCTCCATCCATGTGGATTATGAAGACTTGATAAGCAGCGTGGATCATGGGGATAAAATCACTGTTGACAACGGACTGATTAATCTTGAAGTCCTGGAAAAAAACGACTTGTCCATGCGCTGCAGGGTGGTCGACGGGGGAAAACTGAAAAGCAAACGGCACGTCAACCTGCCCGGGATACGGGTCAACCTGCCCGCGATTACTAACAAGGACCGGCGCGATATACTTTTCGGGATAGAAAACGATGTTGATTTCATCGCACTTTCATTTGTACGCGAAGCAGACGATATCCTGCAGCTGAAACAGCTGATTGGTGATAAAACAGGTAAAATCAAGATCATAGCTAAAATCGAAGACCAGGAAGGAGTGGATAACCTGGATCCCATCCTCAAAGAGGTGGACGGTATCATGGTAGCACGTGGGGACCTTGGCGTGGAAGTTCCGGTACATACAGTACCCAACCTGCAGCGAGAAATTGTTAGACGCTGCGCTGTGGAGGGGAAACGCGTGATCGTCGCTACTCATCTGCTTGAATCCATGATTGACAACCCGATCCCAACCCGTGCCGAGGTTTCTGATGTTGCAAACGCCGTATCCGAAGAAGTGGACGCGGTTATGCTTTCAGGTGAAACATCTGTCGGGAAATACCCGGTACGATGCGTGGAACAACTTGTCAACATTGCCAGGGAAGTGGAGCCAGAACCGGGCAAACGATTTGTTGACAACCTGAAACTCGTCAATGATAAACAGCACATATCGCTGGCAACCGTGCTGATGGCTGAAGCTCTTGGTGTGCGCTGCATTGTCGTGATTACACGGCGCGGCGTTATGGCTGATTTTGTCAGCAACTGCCGACCACGCTTCAGCCGTATTTATGCCTTCACCAATGTCAGCCAGGCACGCAGAACAATGATGCTCAATCGCTGTGTTAGACCCTTCCGAATTTCCTTCAGCGAAAATCCGGAAAAAACCCTGCAAACCGCTTTTAAACTGCTCAAGGAACGGGAAGGCTTTCCCTCGGGAGAAAAAGTGGTGGTTATCTCTGATGTGCTGGCAGGTGTAGACAAAATCGACGCAATCCAAATTCGGCATCTTCCATGACATCCCTGTCAGATAAATTCATGACAGCCATTAGATTTTGGAAATTTCGACTGCCTCATACCCGAGACTACTTTCATTTACCAGTCAAGCCCTGCAGTTACTAATAAACTTGCCCGGATTCATCAATAATCTGTTATACTATTATGTACTTTCCCCTTGGCAGGGTAGCTCAGTTGGTGAGAGCGCAGGATTCATAACCCTGAGGTCGGGAGTTCAAATCTCCCCCCTGCTACCAGCCATTTCCCTTTGGGGATAGACCAAATCCCAGAGTTCAGCGGCTCGTCTGTTTCATTATCATCAAAAGCGAAAAATGCAAGGGAGACCTATATTTCAATAAGGGGGTATCCATTTCGCTCCCCTAATGTTATACTGGATGAATGGACAGTCACTGGTTCTCATCCAGTCGGTGGCATTGACTACCCTCGCACATTGCAAGAGTTTGACCAGTGGTTTGCGACCGAGCAAGCCTGTCTTGATTATTTGCAGCGTCTTCGATGGCCAGATGGCTTTGTTTGTCCAAAATGCAAGGGCCGAAAAGCCTGGCAAATGAGTTCGGGTCTTATTCGTTGTGTCGAATGTCATAATGATGTTTCAGTTGTCGCGGGCACAATTTTCCATGGCACGAGGAAACCTCTCAAGCTGTGGTTTCAGGCTGCATGGTATGTGACGAGTCAAAAATTTGGGGGAAGCGCATTGGGGCTCAAGCGTGTTCTTGGCTTGAACAGCTATCAAACCGCTTGGAGTTGGCTTCATAAAATGCGTCGTGCCATGGTTCAGCCTGAGCGACAACCTCTTGGCGGCACTGTCGAGGTGGACGAGACTCTTGTCGGAGGCAAAGACAAAGGTGGAAGACGTGGGCGAGGGGCTGGAAAGAAAACGATAGTTGTGGTGGCCCTCGAAGTTTTTGACCCCAAAGGATTTGGACGTGTGAGAATGCAGCGTATTCCGGATGTCAGTAGGGAGAGTCCGATTCCTTTTGTATGCAATGTGGTTGCCCCAGGTTCTAAGGTTGTCACAGATAGTTGGAGCGGTTACAACGGGTTGGAACAACTGGGCTACGTTCATAATAAAATCAACATATCTGCGAGCGGTGATCCTGCCCATGTAAATTTGCCAGGCGTCCACAGGGTTGCCTCATTATTAAAACGATGGCTTCTTGGCACACACCAAGGGGCCGTGCGGGCAGAACATTTGGATTATTATTTGGATGAATACACCTTTCGCTTCAACCGGAGAACGTCAAGAGCACGTGGACTTTTGTTTTATCGGCTATTGAGTCAAGCTGTATGCGTAGCACCTGTGCCATACAAGGAAATTGTCAGCAAAAAATCTGAGGGCAAGGCATGACGCAAGGTGAGCGAAGTGGATACCCCACTTTCAATATTGTATTATTCTCCGTCAAAAAAGATTGCGTTAGAATTCCGACCCCGGAAAACTGGTTTGCCTTGTTGATTCATTGCTGAATGGCATCCCCCGGCCTTGTCCAGCAGAATACGTTCAGTTACAGCGGATAAACAGGGAGAGGGAGTAGAGCGCAAGCGTGAATTATTTAATTGGAACATGCCTGCCCATCACCTTGTTCGCAAGGACGACGGGTCTGTAGCGCTACGCTTGGCGCAGGCAGGTCAGGTTCGTAAAAGAACCTTGAAAGGTTTATGACCCTTTTCAAGGTTGATCGAAATCGAAAAGCGATCCCGAACCCGATAGCGAACCCGATCCCGGTTTTGATTACATCATGCGATCAGGCCGTAGGGGCGGACCTGGGTGTCCGCCCAATCGATCCCGATAGCGATTTCGATAGTAAGTGGTCTTGGTTTAATCACGACGGCCAGGCAGGTGTTAAAATTAAAGGGCCCGGGCGGGATCGAGTCAGATTCAGCGCTCGAAACTTGACTTGTGTTTGAAGTGGGACATAAGCTGAAAGTAGCACATCTTCACGGAAGGCGGAGTTCATGGCTGAGGCGGTTAAAACGTCCACCGCGGAAATTTGGCTGGACGAAGATGGCATTTTACAAGCGGTCAATCTTCCGGGTTCGCATGAGACGCTGGAGACCGCCCGGGAAAACGTGGAGGCCAGCAACAAAATCATGCAGGGGAAACCTTACCTGGTGCTGGTGGACCTCCGCGGACTTTCTTCCATCGAACGTAAGGCGCGACGTTTTTTTCACGGGCCCCCACCCTGCAAGCCCTGGCCCTGCTGGTTGACTCTCCGGTGAGCACCATGTTCGCCAATTTCTACCTCTGCATCAACAAACCCGAGGCCCCCACGCGCATGTTTACATCCGAGAGCAAGGCCCTCAAATGGCTAAAATGGATGAAGAAAAGGTGACAAGCGAATCAAGTTCAGACCCGCGGATTCAGCTCATTTTAAAGATGATCACTGACATTGCTTCCGGCAAGTGCAAGGCAAACGCCCGGTCGGAAGGCAAGGACAACGAATTGGACGCGGTTATCCATGGCCTGCTGATGCTCTCGAAGGAACTGACGGCAAAAGAAGACGAGCGCAGGCAGGCGGAGCAGAAACTGCGTGAAAGCCGGGCGCGGCTGGAGGACTACGCGACTGAGACCTCCGGGTGGTGGTGGGAGACAGACGCAAAACACCGATTTACCAGTTTCGATGGGGGCTGAAGGAAATTGCGGGCATCCGTTCGCATGCAATGCTGGGCAAGACCCGCATAGAGGGGCGCAGCGACGCGGAATCCGTGGAGCGGGAAAAATGGGAACGGCACCAGGCCGACCTCGAAGCCCACCGGCCTTTCCAGAATTTCGAATACCAAAACAAGTACGGACACGAAACCTCCTGGGTCAGCGTCAGCGGCAAACCGTTTTTCAACAGGGAAGGGAAATTCCTCGGCTACCGGGGCATGGCTTGGGAAATAACAAGTCGCAAGCAATTGGAAGAAGAACTTGAATTGTCCCGGGAACGTTATCAACTGGCGCTCAAATCGAACCTGGCCGGGGTCTGGGACTGGGACATCCCTTCCGGGGCGGTTGTGTTTGACGAACGCTGGGCGGAGATGCTGGGCTACACCTTAAACGAAGTTGAACTGAACGTCCAGTTCTAGGAAAAAATGGTGCATCCGGATGACATGCCCGGGGTGATGAAGGAGTTGAAAACGCACCTGGAAGGCAAAACAGACCTGTACCGTACCGAACACCGCTGCCGGACCAAATCCGGGGGATGGAAATGGATCCTGGACACTGGAAGAGTGATGCAGCGCGATGAACAGGGAAACCCACTGCGGGCGGTGGGGTCGCATATTGACATCAGCAAGCGCAAGCAGCTTGAAGAAGCAGTGCGCGTGCGCCAGGAGGCAATCGAGTCTTCTATCGGCGCGATCGCCATCACCGACATGGAGGGAAAGGTAAACCAGGCCAACTTTGCTTTCGTCAACCTGTTCGGCTACGACACTGAGCAGGAGGCGCTGGGCAAAATCATCGAAAGTTTCTGGATCACGAAGCCCCCCGACAAGGAGATCGTCAAGACGGTGCAAAGTGAAGGAATGTGGCGCGGTGAGCAGAGGGGTCGCGACCGGGTCGGCAGGGAGTTCCCCCTGGATGTGCAGCTATCAGTCATCCTCGATACCAACGACGAGCCGACCGGGATGGTCTGCTTTCTCAATGACAT
>CAYFLK010000053.1:0-29476 GCA_964344035.1 uncultured Pseudomonadota bacterium | reverse complement strand
GATTACAGTTTAGTACCGTTAGGAGGGAAAATCAACACTTAAGGAGAACAGAGCCTTTATTTTTATTGTATTCCGGGGAATCGGTGGTAGCTTTTCACGAAACATTTTACCAGGGTTTCATTCAGACATGAAAATCCGGAATAATCTTGACAGAACCGTGTTTTTTTAATTAAATATATAATTTGCCAAGATTCCATCAGCACGCAGATGTTCGATCAGCTTTCGACAAAACTGACCCAGTCATTACGGAAGGTTCAGGGCAGAGGCAGGCTCAATGAAGACAACATTCGAGGCACCCTGAATGATGTCAAGCGGGCCCTGCTGGAAGCGGACGTAAATTTTCGCGTGGTGAAAGCCTTTCTGCGTTCGGTTCAGTCCCGCGCGGTGGGAGAGGAAGTGCAGGCAAGCCTGACTCCCGGGCAGCAGTTCATCAAAATCGTCAACGAGGAATTGACAGAGATGATGGGCGGGGAAAACGCGGACCTGGTACTGCCCGAAACCCCGCCTCTGGTAGTGATGATAGTGGGGCTGCAGGGATCCGGGAAGACATCCACTGCGGGCAAGCTGGCAATGCATTTCCAAAGCCGGGAAAAGAAGCCCTACCTGATCCCCGCCGACGTTTATCGCCCCGCCGCGATCAACCAACTGCATGTGCTGGCCCAAGCGTTGAAAGTCCCGTGTTACCCGTCCAGGACGGAGCAGGCTCCGCTTGAGATTGTCAGGGACGGAATCGCCCGGGCACGGGACGTGGAAGCGCAGGTTGTCTTTATCGACACAGCCGGACGGCTGCAGATTGACGAACCGTTGATGGAAGAACTTACGCAAATAAAATCGGCGGTGACTCCCGATGAAATTCTGTTTGTCGCCGATGCCATGACCGGCCAGGAAGCAGTGAGCCTGGCCAGAGGGTTCAACGACCGTCTGGACCTGTCCGGAATCATCCTGACCAAGATGGACGGAGATGCGCGTGGAGGGGCGGCTCTCTCCATCCGTGCCATTACCCGCAAACCAATTAAGTTCATTACCACCGGAGAAAAACTCAAGGACCTTGAACCGTTTCACCCGGAAAGAGTGGCATCACGGATCCTGGGAATGGGAGACCTGCTTTCGCTGATTGAGAAAGTCGAATCAACCTTCAGCGATCGTGAAGCACTGCAGATGCAGCACAAACTGCGCCGCAATGAGTTCACACTAAACGATTTCCGGGACCAGTTGCGCTCGATGCGTAAAATGGGGTCGATGACAGACCTGGTGAAAATGCTCCCCGGAGTCAACATGTCCGCCCTCAGAAAAACCAATTTCAACGAAAAACAAGTTGTCCGCATTGATGCCATCATCAGTTCGATGACGGCAGCAGAGAGAACGAATCACAACCTGATGAACGGATCACGCAGATTGCGCATTGCCAAGGGCAGCGGCGCAAAAGTCAGTGAGGTCAACAAGCTGCTCAAGCAGTTTGTGCAGATGCGCAAGATGATGCACAAACTTGCGAAAACCAGTGACCCCGGGAAAGCCATGCGTATGATGCAGGGCATGATGCCCCGCTGATTTTGAAAACTGCCTGACGAGCCGCGAAAACAGAAAACAAGATCATCTTCAAACATATGAAAAAAACATGGTAAAAATCCGTCTCGCCCGGGGGGGCGTCAAGAAAAATCCCTATTACCGCATTGTCGTTTCCGATGTACGCTCCAAGAGGGACGGCAGGTACATAGAACGCATCGGGTTTTACAACCCGATGGTCAAGGAGAACCGTTTCAACATTGATGCTGAGCGTGCAAAGTACTGGCTCTCCGTCGGCGCGCAGCCCACGGACCGGGTGCGAAAATTGATGAAGCAGGCAGATTTAGCGGTTTGACGGTTTCGGGCCGTCCCGAAAGTCCTTAAGCTAAACAGCCGGACAAGTGGTGCAATTTCAGGATTTCGAGGATTTGACCTGTGTCGGGATCGTCCTTGCCCCTCATGGTTTAAAAGGGGAACTCCGGGTTCGCCCACTCACCGACACCCCGGAATATTATCTGAAGCAGACCAGCTTCGTGGTTGAAACGGCGGAAACCATGCGGCAGTTCCGCGTGCGCGAAATGGTATTCCGCCAGGATCTATGGAACATCCGGTTTGAAGGGGTTGACACCCGCACAAAAGCGGGAAGCTTGAAAAGCGCGCGGCTGCTTCTTCCTGATGAGCAGTTGCGGCCACTTGTGGCGGGGGAAGTTTTTTTACACAAAATCGTCGGCTGCCGGGTGGAAGACTCAAAAGGGGAGGTGCTGGGGAATATCAGCGGCACGTTGGAAACGGGTGCAAACCTTGTTTATGAAGTGAAAGGGGGCACCCACGAATTCCTCGTGCCAGACAGCCCGGGGATTGTGCTGGACCTGGATGTAGAAGCACGCAGGATGGTGATCGAGCCGATCCCGGGATTGATGGAAAATGAGGCCGGAGACCAGTGAGAGGATGCCGGTGATCCCGGATAGTCCGGCGGATGAAGAACATTGGTAGCTGGAGTTCAAGGAGGACACCCTGAGGTGGAGTCAAGCGGATGCTGCGCTTTGATGTACTGACGCTGTTTCCGGAAATTTTCCGTTCCTTTCTCGGGGAAAGCCTGATGCGTCGGGCGCTGGAGAACCAGTTGCTGGAAATTGAACTGACGGATTTCCGTGAGTTCGGACTGGGACGGCATCGTCAGGTGGATGACGAACCTTATGGAGGCGGTCCGGGAATGTTGCTGAGAGTCGAACCGATTGTCAACGCCATCAGGAGCCTGGAAGCCCGTCATCGGCAGGCAGGACTGAAGACCAGGAAAGTGCTCCTCACACCCCAGGGGCAGCCGTTTGTCCAGGCCAAAGCACGTGAATGGAGTGAAGACTCCACGTTGAAAATGCTCATCTGCGGGCGTTACGAGGGGTTTGACGAACGTATCCGCGGTTTTGTCGATGAAGAAATCTCCGCCGGTGATTTTGTATGCCTCGGTGGTGAAGTGGTGGCCATGCTGGTGATTGAAACAGTCAGCCGCCTCGTTCCGGGCATTCTGGGCAATCCGGAATCCAAAAACCGCGAATCTTTTTCAGGGACTGGTTTGGAATACCCACAATACACTCGTCCTCCGGAATTCGAGGGTATGGCGGTCCCGGAAGAACTCCTGTCCGGCAATCATCAGTTGATCGAAGACTGGCGCCGAGCCCAGGCCGACAAACGCACCAGGGAACGCCGGCCCGATCTTTGCTGAAGGCCGGTATTTTGAAAAGGTGAGTGGAAAAACAGGTTCTTGAAACTGCTGGACGGTCATAGGCCGCCAAGAAACATCCGGTTTGTGCAAATGTCCTGTTTATATTTTTTGGCTGCAACTTAACAAGTTCTGAGAAGGAAAATGCCAACTGCAATGGAAATAGTGGAACAATCGCAATTGCGGGAAGATATTCCCGATTTCCGCGTCGGTTCCACGGTCCGGGTGAACTACCGGATCATTGAAGGCAACAAGGAACGCATCCAGGCGTTTGAGGGAGTGGTCATCCGCAAGCATCGCGGACCCAAAAACAACAAAGCAACATTCACCGTGCGCAAGGTGACACAGGGATACGGAGTGGAACGCATCTTCCCCTTGCATTCTCCACGCATCGAAAGCCTCGAAGTGTTGAAGGTGGGGCGGGTTCGCCGTGCCAAACTATATTACCTGAGAGCGCGCCGTGGCAAAGCCGCGCGGATCCGGGAACGGCTCACGTTCCGGACCCAGTCTGGATCTTGAACGCCGGGAATGGCGACGCGGGCTTGTCCATGTCGCCGGGGTCGATGAAACCGGACGCGGGCCGCTGGCAGGTCCTGTAGTCGTCTGCGCTGTTATCCTAGGGCCTCACTGGGACCCGGAAATTCCATTGGCGGATTCTAAACAACTGCCTGCGGAACAGCGGGACGAATTGTACGAAGTCATCCGCCGCGATGCGCTTGCAACATGCACGGTTGCCGTTAACGCAAACACGGTGGACCGGATGAATGTGCTGGCGGCAACCATGCACGGTATGAAGCAGGCAGTTCAGGGATTGGGCGTGGAACCTGATTATGTGCTGGTGGATGGGAACCACTTCCCTGATATCAACTATCCAGGAGAAGCGTTGGTGAAAGGGGATTCCCGTTCATGCAGTATTGCCGCGGCGTCCATTTTAGCGAAAGTTTCCCGAGACCGGATCATGCAGGGGTTGCACCTCATGTATCCTGATTGGCAGTTTGCCAGGCACAAGGGTTACCCCACCACGGAACACAAAGAAGCCCTTGAAACCAAGGGTCGCTGTCTGGTGCACCGGCGCTCCTTCCGGCCCGTTAAAAAAGACAAAAATTCCGGACAGCTTTCGTTTTGGTAAAGGATACTCGCAAACAGCTCGGAACCGCCGGAGAAGACTTGGCATCAGCATTTCTGGAACAAAATGGATTCCGTATTCTTGAAAGAAACCACCGTACGCGTCATGGTGAAATTGACATCATTGCGATAAACGAGGAATACCTGGTTTTTTGTGAAGTGAAAACGAGAAAAGGAAACAGCCAATTTCACCCGTCTCTGTCCGTCACCCCAGCAAAGACCCAGAGAATCCGCAAACTGGCATCGGTTTTTCTGGGCAGACATGGATATACCCGGCATCAACCACGTTTTGACGTCATTTCAATTCAATTTCTTCCCCAACGTAAACCGCTCATCGAGCACATTGCCAACGCATTTTAACAAAGGAAATTTCAAACATGCCCCATCATCTTTCCGCGAAAAAACGAGTACGGCAGACTGAAAAACGCACCCTCCGCAATCGCGCGCTTCGGTCCAGCACACGTACCGCCATCAAAAAATTCCGCGCCTTGCTTGAACAGGGAGACGCGGAGAAACTGCAAACAGAGTATCCCACGGTGCAGAAAACCATTGACAGAGCAGTCACCAAGGGAATCCTGCACAAAAGAACCGCATCACGTTATAAATCACGGTTGTCGCTGGCTATGACAAAAGTCGTGGCAGGTTGAAACTGGAAATTATCGTTTCCCTGTCAAAGCCATCATGGGCCTTCGTTTTTTATCCCGAAAAGAAACGATTTGACCTTTGAACTCACTGCCGTAAAAGGATGAGGCAGTTTTCGTTTGCACAACCTCCCGAAAGAGGGTTTGATGGACAGTCATTTTGTTTACCGAAGAATTCACAGCCTTACCGGCATCATTCCGATTGGGCTGTTCCTTGTCTACCACCTTTACCTCCAGTTATATCTACATTCCGGATCAGAAACATATAATCGGAAAATCAACGAGTTTTACGAAAGCCCTCTGGCTCTTTGGTTTCTGCTCCTGTTGGTGTATCTTCCCTTGCTCTTTCACGCGGGTCTTGGGGTTGTCTATGTGTTCGAAGCCCGGGTCCAGCCCCAGTATCAATACTTTTCCCACCTGCTTTACTGGCTGCAGCGCATAAGCGGAGTGGGGGTGCTACTGTTCATCGTCGCTCATGTCTGGAATGCCAAGCTGGGCCCCTTGCTGGCAGGAACCTGGGGCACGCATTGGGAACACCTGTCTACCGGATTTCAGCATCCCGATACGGGTTGGGCAACCAAAACCGTATACATTCTCGGCGTTCTGGGAGCTACCTTTCACCTGGCCAACGGACTCAATACTTTCTGCATGACCTGGGGTATCGCCCTGACTCCGAGGGCCCAAAAGCGGGTGCAGTTTTTCAGCATCATCCTGTTTGTGATCCTGACGGCTATAGTCCTGTATGCCTTGAGCGCAATCTGGTGACGCTACATGGGCCATACATCAATTGATGGATCATAAAATAATGAAATTATTGATGTTTATTATTTCGTTCAAGGGTGAATCCGTGAGGTGATTCAGAATGAACAAGATTACAAACATACTGATATGGCTCGGACATTCACGACATACCCACACGTCCTGGAAACCCATCTAAATTTTTTTTAATGCAGTGATACAGCAATTGGAGTTCTTGGCATGGCAAATCAACGCGTCATTGTAGTCGGGGGCGGCCTGGCCGGCCTTGCGGCAACAATGAAACTCGCAGAACTTGGCACCCGTGTGCTGCTGGTTTCAATCCTGCCCGTGAAACGTTCGCATTCAGTATGCGCACAGGGCGGGATCAACGGAGCAGTCAACATCAAGGGTGAGGGTGATTCACCGGAAATACATTTTTATGACACAGTCAAAGGAGGAGATTTCCTGGCCCACCAGCCTCTCTGCAAGGACATGTGTTACCATGCACCCTTTGTGATCTACTTGCTTGACCGCCTGGGGGTGCCTTTCAACCGCACGCCGGAAGGCAACCTCGATTTCAGGCGTTTTGGCGGCACACTGTATAACCGCACAGCTTTTGCGGGAGCAACCACCGGTCAGCAGCTGCTGTATGCGCTTGACGAACAGGTGAGGCATTTTGAAGTGTATGGATTGGTGGAAAAAAAGGAATGGCATGAATACCTCGGTGCTGTTCAGGATGATGAGGGACGTTGTGTGGGCGCAGTGATTCAGAACCTCCGTTCCGGGGAAATCAGCGCTGAAAAAGGAGACGCGGTAATCCTGGCCACGGGAGGTCCGGGGGTTGTGTATGGCCGAAGCACCAATTCCATGGTCTGCACGGGCACTGCGACAACGTCTGCCTATTTGCAGGGAGCAAAGTATGGCAACGGCGAATTCATCCAAATCCATCCCTCCGCCATTCCGGGCAGAGACAAGCTGAGATTGATGAGCGAATCTGCGCGTGGGGAAGGCGGCAGGGTCTGGGTGCCGCGTAAAGCAGGCGACGAAAGGCCGCCGAAGCAGATACCGGAAGCTGAGCGCTATTATTTTTTGGAAGAGAAATATCCGCGCTTCGGGAACCTCGTCCCAAGGGACGTCGGCGCAAGGGAAATCTATGACATTTGCGTCAATCAGAATCTGGGCGTGCATGGAGAAATGAAGGTATTTCTTGATCTCACTCACCACACACGTGAATTTCTAGACACGCGGTTGGGAGGGATACTTGAAATCTATGAAAAATTCACCGGCGTCGATCCGCGTGAGGAACCGATGGAAATCTTTCCCGCGGTGCATTATTCGATGGGCGGGATCTGGACAGACTACGAACCCACGTTGGATGGGTTCATAGACTATCATTCCCCAAAAAACCAAATGACCTCGATCACCGGGCTGTATGCCGCCGGGGAAGCGGATTACCAGTATCACGGCGGCAACCGGCTTGGCGCAAACTCGCTGCTCAGCTGCATTTACACCGGACTGATGATGGCCCCGGGGGTGGTGAGCTACCTTCATAATCTTCCCCGTAATGCGGCAGACCTTCCGGAATCTGTTTTCTCAGGACAAGCCAAGCAGTGGCAGGATAAATTCACATCAATCAAGTTGATGAAGGGCTCGGAAAACCCTTACGCACTCCATGCAGAACTTGCCGAGACGATGATTTCAAACGTGCTCATCGTGCGGGAAAACGCGAAGCTGGCATCCACCCTGCAGACCATAGACGAGATCGAAACACGCTGGCACAATATTGAATGCTTGGATACGCAGGACTGGACCAATCCCGTGCCGAGCTTCATCAACCAGCTCTGGAACATGATCCAGCTATCGAAAATCATCACCGTCGGCGCTCTTAAACGCGATGAATTCCGCGGATCACACTACAAACCGGAATTTGACTTGAATCAACCTGCCGATTTTGACCCGGCCAGTTATCTTGAATACGAGGAACAAAAAGCCAACGGGGGTGTGCGCAAGGACCGTTTTTCTGTGGAACACCTGGACTACATGGAACGTTTTGAAAAAAACAACCACGAATGGTTGAAAACCACGATAGCAACATACAAAAACGGCAGGCCAGAAATCACTTATGAGGAGGTCGACACCTCCCTCGTTCCACCCAGACCAAGAAAGTATGACTGACCCTGGAGATTGTTCATGTCGAAAACCGTGACCTTCAAAATCAAGAGGCAGGATTCCCGCGAATCCGCTTCCTACTGGGAAACCTTCGAGGTCCCTTTCAAAAGCAATTCGAATGTTATTTCCTGCTTGATGGACATTCGCGCAAACCCGGTCAACAGCGCCGGCTATAAGGTAAGACCGGTGGTTTGGGAATGCAATTGCCTCGAAGAAGTCTGCGGTTCCTGCACCATGGTTATCAACGGCGAAGTGCGGCAATCCTGCAGCGCCCTTATTGACCATTTGGAAACACCGATCAGGCTTGAACCGATGAAGAAGTTTCCTATTGTTCGCGACTTGATGGTGGACCGCTCGCGCATGTTTGAAACCATGAAAAAGGTGCAAGCCTGGGTCACCGCGGATGGATATCATGACATGGGTCCGGGAGAGAGGATCCCCCCGTTTAATCAGCATGTTGCCTATAAGCTCTCGGAATGCATGACCTGCGGATGCTGCGTCGAGGCATGCCCGCAATACAGTCGGACCAACGATTTCATCGGCGCCGCAGCCATCAGCCAGGCGCGGCTGTTCAACATGCACCACACCGGAGACAACCTGTTCAATGAACGCCTCGACGTGCTAATGCAGAAAGGAGGAATCACTAATTGTGGAAATGCGCAGAACTGCGTCGAGGTCTGTCCCAAATCCATACCCCTTACCGAATCCATCGCCGAAATGGGTCGGCAGGTATCCGTCAAGTTCTGGAAAAACCTCTTTCAAACCTGACCTTCCTTTTATCTACCGGGGCACTCCCAACTACTCCTGATCCATCCCGGTGGGTTTGATTCCTGATTCGCGAACCCGCTTGAGTTTTCTTCCCTGATGTCTGCATATCCCAGGCAGAAGGGAATGTTTCCCTCTCCCGGGGTAGAGGAGAAGGGTGAGGGGTAAAAGATAAATTCGGATTCACCACTTTCACTGCCATTGCAATGTCAATTCCGCGGCATACCAACCTGTTGATTCGGGAAAAGAGTCCTTATCTTTTGCAGCACGCGCATAATCCGGTGGATTGGAACCCCTGGGGGAAGGAGGCTTTCGACAAAGCCCGTGAGGAAGACAAGCTTCTGCTTGTCAGCATCGGCTATGCCACTTGTCACTGGTGTCATGTGATGGAACGTGAATCGTTTGAGGACCCCCAAACGGCGACATTTCTCAACAACCATTTTGTTCCGGTGAAGGTGGACCGGGAGGAACGTCCGGACGTGGACAAAGTTTACATGGATGCGCTTCATGCCTTGGGTCAGCAAGGAGGGTGGCCGCTGAACATGTTTATCACCCACGAGGGGATGCCGGTTGCGGGAGGCACTTATTTTCCCCCGAAAGAATTATATGGAAGACCATCATTCCGGAGCATACTCGAAACCATGGCTCAGGTATGGAGTAATGACCGGGGGCGGATTTTGGAAACGGCAAACCGGCTGACCGGTCATCTGCGCCGGCAGGCGGTTGTAAGGTCGGTTGAGGGCTTTAAGCTGGACTGGCAGGCAGAGGATCAAACTGTCGCTTTCTTCCGCAAAACTTTTGATGATGTCAATGGAGGTTTCAGCCTGCAGCCACAGAACAAATTTCCGCCCAGCATGGGGTTGCAGTTGTTGTTGAGGCACCACCACCGAACTGGCGACAATGACTCGTTGAAGATGGTTGAGTTCACCCTGCGCAAAATGATCAAAGGTGGGATCTATGATCAGCTGGGCGGAGGATTGAGCCGCTACAGCACTGACTATCAGTGGATGGTCCCCCATTTTGAGAAAATGCTTTATGACAACGCTCTGCTGGTATGGACGCTGATCGAAACCTATCAAACGACAGGCGAACCTTTTTATGAAACCGCCGCGAGAGATGTGCTTGGTTATGTTGAACGGGACATGCTTTCCGAAAACGGGGGGTTTTGTTCTGCGGAAGACGCCGACAGCGGTGGGGTTGAAGGGCAATTCTATGTTTGGCGCAAGGAAGAGGTCATGAAGACGCTGGGAAAGGAATTGGGGGAACAGGCATGCCGTTTCTGGAACATCAGCGAAGAAGGGAATTTTGAAGGAAAAAACATACCTCATCAGAGTGAATCTGAAACTGCTGTAGCAAAAATTTTCGGCATCACTCCATCTGAATTGCGCGGAAACCTGGAAATTGCGCGGGACATGCTGTTGCAGGTGCGTGCTCAGAGGGAGCGGCCCCTGTGTGACGACAAAATTCTGACTTCATGGAATGCTCTGATGATTTCCGCATTCGCGCGCGCATCCAGGGTTTTCACGGATGCACATTATCAGCAGATTGCTGAAGGCGGAGCGGAATTTATCTGGTGGAACATGCGTGACGGTTCCGGGAGGCTTCTGCGCCGCTGGCGTGAAGGAGATGCTTCGCTTTCTGCTTATCTCTGTGATTACGCACAACTTGCACTGGCCTGCCTGGACCTTTACGAGACATCTTACCGCACCCTTTGGTTTCAGCGATGCATCGAACTCATCGACACGGTGATAATGCTCTTTCGCTCCGAAGACGGACCCTACTTTGATACCGGCAATGATGCAGAGACCCTGATCGTTCGTAACGCCGAAAGTTATGATGGTGTGGAACCTTCCGGCAACAGCACAATTGCGCTGGTCTTGCTCAAACTTTATGCTTACGGGCTTTCCGGACAATATCATGACGACGGGTGGAGAATCTTGCGCTGTTTCGGCAAGCGTCTTCATGACAATGGAGTGAACTCCACGGCAATGATGCAGGCGCTGCATTTCTCGCTTGCTCCTCCCAGGGAAGTGGTGGTGGCAGGCGAGCGCGGGGAAAAAGAAACTGAAAACCTGCTGGCGGTCTTGAGGAAGGAATTCCACCCGGATTGTGTCACCGCCTTCGTTCCCCGTGATGAAGAACAAATATTGGCCGAACTGATTCCATTGACCAAGGGAAGAACATCTACAAAGGGCAGGCCAACTGCATACGTTTGCCGTCGACAATCCTGCCTGATGCCCGTACACGACGCAGATTCCCTAAGGGTTCAACTAAAGGCTTGAATTTCCCCTGGATTTCAGTTACAAGCAAGTAGACACTGAGGGAGACCCGCAAACTGGAAATCAACAGTAGAACAAGGAGCCGATTGGTCGAAAACCGTTTATTCGGTAAATGGGAAAAAGCCCTGTTACTTTCTCTCCAGGTGGACAAAACCAGTGAAGAAACCGTGCAGTCCCTGGAAGAACTGGCATCCCTTGTTTTTTCTCTCGGTGGAAAAGTAGTTGACCGGATCATTCAAAACCGCCGTCAAGTCAACCCCGGGTATTATTTCGGCAAAGGGAAACTCAGCGAGATCAAAGAAACCCTGCATCAGTCGCAGGCTGACGCGGTGGTTGTTGACGCATCACTCAGCCCGATACAAACCCGAAATCTGGAGAAAAAAATGAAACGCCTGGTGCTGGACCGCACACAGGTGATCCTGGATATCTTCGCGCACAATGCCAGAACACGGGAAGCAAAGCTGCAAATCGAATTGGCTCAGTCGGAATACTTGCTTCCTCGGTTGGTAGGGTTGTGGCAGCATCTGGACCGTGAGCGCGGCGGGATCGGAGTGACCCGGGGCGGGGGGGAAAAGCAAATTGAAAAAGACCGGCAATATCTGCGGAAACGGATTTCACGCCTGAAGGAGGAACTGAAACGTCTGCAACGGGAAAGGGACACCCAAAAGAAAAGACGCACTCATTGTCTCAACGTCAGCCTGGTGGGATACACCAATGCTGGGAAGTCGACGATCATGAATGCTATGACCGATTCCCATTTGCTGGTGGAGGACAAACTGTTTGCCACGTTGGACTCGACAACCCGTTTGCTGGAAGAAGATTCGCGTCCTAAAATTCTGCTGTCTGATACTGTCGGATTCATCAAACACCTCCCTCATGAACTGATTGCCGCGTTTCGCTCTACATTGGGCACAATCCTTGATGCGGACCTGCTGCTTCACGTCATCGACACGGGGGTGGATTTCGAAGATCATATTCAAACCACCAGTGAGGTGCTTGAACAAATGGGGGCCGACTGCATCCCGCTGATAGAGGTTTTCAACAAAGTGGACCGGATCTCGCGGGCCCAACTGCAGATTTTGAAAAAGTTAAACCCGGACGCGGTATTTGTCTCTGCCTTGAATGGCGGAGTGGAAGCATTGAAGCAAAAGATCGTTGAGTTTTTTGACAAACGGATGGAAACCGTCACCATCTGCCTGGATTACGAGAATTCCCGGAACCTGTCCGACATATATGATTGGAGCAGGGTGGACAACATCGATTACCGGGAGGAAGGGATTATGATGACATTAACCACGCTTCCTGGAAACCTTAACCGAATCCGCCATCGTCTTGCACCGGAACTGGAAGAAGTCACCACCTGATGTCTCTTTGTTTGCAGGCTGTTGTCTCCACATCCGGGATCCTTTCTCTTTCAATCATACTTTCATAACGAATAGACTCGCCATAGAAAAAATGGAGAGTACGGACATAATCATTTTCTCTGTTTCACAGGTGATGCTGGGACAAATCAAACTGTTAACATCCAGCTATTAACGAAACGCGGTTTTTGATGGAAAAATTCATTGTTGAAGGGGGAAGAACCCTTTCCGGAAACATCACGCCGTCAGGAAACAAGAATGAAGCGCTGCCGGCATGTGCCGCTGTCCTGCTTACCGACGAACCGGTGGTGTTACGCAATATTCCTGATATCCTCGACATCCGCTCGATGTGCGCCATACTGGAGGACTTGGGGGTGGGCATCACTCGCAGGGGGGCGCATACTTACGAATTTGATCCATCCACGCTTGACGGCCACGCTCCCGTGCTGAAAAAAGCCTCCTCAATCCGCGGCTCTTTTCTCCTTGCGGGACCGTTGCTCGCAAAACAAGGACGAGTGACTCTCCCTTTCCCAGGTGGCGATCCCATCGGTCTTAGGCCGGTGGATGTTCATCTGCGGGCATTGACTAAACTAGGGGTTGTCATTGAATCGACTCCCGGAGGGAATTTCATCATGCACACAGACCGGCTGATAGGGACTGATCTGCAGCTGGAAGAAGCAAGTGTGATGGCAACTGAAAACGTGATAATGGCCGCGGCGACCGCGGAGGGGACCACACGCATTTACAACGCTGCGTGTGAACCCCATGTGCAGGGGTTGTGTCGGTTCCTCAATGCAATGGGGGCCGGCATCCAGGGAATCGGCAGCAACTGCCTCATCATCGAGGGTGTTTCCCGGCTGACGGGAACGGATTACCGCATTCAGCCGGATCACACCGAAGTCGGGTCTTTCATCGGCCTTGCAGCTGTCAGCCGCAGCGAATTGCGCATACGCGATGCAGGCATCGAACAGCTCTGGTGCATCCGGAGGATGTTTGAAAAACTCGGGGTCACCACACAAGCCGATGGCCCGGACCTGTTGATTCCCGGGGAGCAGAAACTGTATGTGCAATCTGACATCCCCGGAGGAATCCCCAAAATCGACGACGGTCCATGGCCTGGATTTCCTGCGGATTTGACCAGCATCATGACCGTAGTCGCCACTCAGTGCCACGGTGCGGTGCTGATTTTTGAAAAGATGTTTGAAAGCCGTCTCTTCTGGGTTGACAAACTGATTTCGATGGGCGCGCAGATCATCCTCTGTGACCCGCATCGAGCGGTTGTTTCAGGTCCTGCGTTGCTGCATGGGGCGCCTGTTTCCTCCCCGGATATCCGCGCGGGAATGGCACTTCTGATTGCAGCTCTGGGAGCAAATGGAGTGACGGAAATCCAGAACATTCAACAGATAGACCGTGGCTATGAGAACATTGATACAAGACTGAATGCACTGGGGGCAAGCATTGTGCGTGCCCGGGAATAAAAAGAAATCGCGGTGTATTATTATGCATAGCGCCGGAGTCATTTCTCGAATTATTCAAACTCTCCGGCAAAACTCATGGCTTTTTTAGAACAAAAATAAAAAACAGTATAAATGAAAATGTACACTAACGGAGCAACATGTACTCTGTGAACCTCAACCCCGAGGAGGAAAAAATACTGCAGGAAGAACTTAGTATGTTGCTGGAGGTCCAGCGGGGGCTGCTTCTTGAAGCAGCAGAAACCAGGGAAGGCGATCCCAACACCCAGCATATCACGGAAATACTGGAACTTCGTGACTCTCTGATCGAAACCCGCAATGAGGATTTGCCGGCGATGATGGCGCAGATGGAACGCATGGTGTTGCTGAAACAACAACAACAGCTCTCGCGGAACTCCGCAGTGATCGACCAGGAATCCCCTTACTTCGGTCACATGCGGTTGTTTGAAGAAGGCCGGACAAGAGATCTGCTGATCGGCACGGGGAACTGCTTCTCGTCTCACCTGCCATGCCCGATTGTGGATTGGCGCCATTCACCTATTAGCGGGATCTTTTATAAATATCATGAAGGAGAGGAATACGTCGAAGAGATAGGGGAGCGGGAAGTCGAGGGTGAAATTTTGTTGCGCAGAGTACTTGTAATTGAAGAAGGACGGCTGACTCGCATCAGCTGGCAGGACGGTGGTTTGGAGGAAAACGGTGGAAACTGGGAAACCTCCAGGGCGGCTCCTTCCCGTCTGCAGGGGGGAAGCGGCTCAGCAACAAGACCGTTTGAGGATGAACGCATCCCCGGGCAGCTGGGCAAAAGCCGCGGAGTGAAACACTACAGTGTGGACAAACACCTGAAACAGATAACCGCGCTGATTGATCCTCAACAGTTCGAAGTCATCACCCATCCCGAGTCCGGGGTGATACTCATCCAGGGCGGCGCCGGTTCTGGCAAGACCACTGTTGCTCTCCACCGAATGGCTTACCTTATAAGTCAAAAACCAGGCTATTTTCAAACCGGTACGGTGATGCCCGTCGTGTTTGGGCAGGCCCTGGCGAATTACATTGGTAAAGTGCTTCCTTCACTCGGTATCAATGGAGTCAAACCGCAGGTTTATCACCAATGGGTGTCGCGCACACGGGCGAGGATCTTTCCCCAGCTTCCGCAGACATATGCTGAAAACACGCCGGTGGCTGTTATTCAGCTCAAACGGCATCCTTTGCTTTTAAAATGGTTTCAGGAGAACATCGATGCGCGCGTTCAGCATTTTTTGGAAAGACTGGGCGAGAGAACCAGACCTTTCCCCGAACATGAACAGGTGTTTGCGCTGTGGGAAAAACTTCAGCCTTACCTTCTGCTTCCACGATTGCAGCGCCTTTATCAATGGAGTGAGGGAAACCGGGTTACCGCATCAATTCCACCCTGCGACAATTCTTCACTGGCGAAAGTCATCATCTCCCAGTTGGAAGAATCGTTTCCCGGGATTGATACAGACCCGGAGGGGATAGTCCTGCAGATCTGGAACGATTCCCTGATTGTCAAAGAAGCGCTGCAGTCCGCGGTGGGGCGGCTTGCTCCCGGAGAGTTTTCCAGGGACCAGCTGCAAAGCGTGTGGTCATGGACGGTGCGGCAGTACCAAAAGAGACGGGATTTGGAAAACCCGGATGACTTTCCTCAGCGGCAATCAGTCGTCGAAGTATTTACCTCCCAGGGGATCACCGAAGAAAGCCGATTCACCGAGGAAAAACCGACTTTGGATGAAGAAGACGACACTCTGCTGCTGATTTTGTACCAAATGCTGGTGGGGCCGATTCGCCGGAAAAACGAAAAACCGCTGAGTTTCACCCACCTGATGATAGATGAAGCACAGGATTTCAGTCCGCTTGAACTGCAGCTGCTGGTTAATTTATCACCCAAAGAACGGCGCAGCATCACGCTGGCCGGAGACATGGATCAGCGGATTCTGCCGGGGAGCGGTGTTGAAAATTGGGAATCGTCACTGCGTCATCTGAACATCGATGTGACTGCATTGGAACCGCTGACGATCGGGTACCGTTCCACACATGAAATCATGAATGTGGCCAAAGCGGTGATCGCGGATAAAACGGTCAACCTCAATTGGCGTGCGGTCAGACACGGCGCACCTGTCGAACGTTTCAGGTTTGGGGACCAGGGCGCTTTAATGGTTTTTTTAGCCGATGCACTGGAAAACCTGGGAATCCGTGAACCGCAGGCAAGCGTGGCGGTTCTTGCCAGGGAACCTGAATCTGCCGATTTGGTTTATAGAGGGCTCGTTCGCGCAGATCTTCCAAACCTGAGGTTGATTCGGGACCAGGAATTTCTTTTCATGCCTGGCATAGAGGTGACGGACATCGCACAAACAAAAGGGCTTGAATTCGATTACGTCATCATCACCGATGCGGACGCCTCCACATATGGACTTGATGACGCATCCCGGCATCTGCTGTATGTCGGCATCACGCGGGCGGCACACCAGCTTTGGCTCCTGCACACCAGGCGGGCCTCAGCGCTTCTGCCGGAATTGTGACTCGGAACGTTACATCGTTTCTATAAATTGGGTCAGATTATTCCTCGCGCCCAATACTATCAGGATGTCGTCTTCTTGAAAGGTGTCCTGTCCGCTGATCTGGTAATGCTGTTCTTCACCCCGGATGATCCCCAATACTTTAACCGAGGGGTTCAACCTGCATTCCTGCAGGGTTTTTCCCGCCACCACTGAATCACGGGAAATGCGCACTTGTTCCAGCTGCAGTTCCTCGTTCTCAATGTTCAAGGCGCTGTTTAGAAAATCCATCACATGCGGACGAATCAGGCTTTGCACGACCTGAAATCCTCCCAGCTCAAAGGGGGATAGCACTCGATCCGCGCCTGCGCGTTTCAGTTTTCGTTCAGACTCATATGAAGATGCCCATGCCACCACTTGCAGCCGGGGATTCATCTGCCTGGCCGAGAGGACAAGAAACACGTTTTCCGCGTCCTGGCCGAGGATTGCCACTAACCCTCGCGCGTGCAGTATTCCTGCATTTTTAAGAACATGATCATCATGTGCGTCTCCGTGGATGAATAGATATCCGGTTTCATCAGCAAAACGAATCATATCCGGATCTTTTTCCACCACGACAAATGACATGTCATAGGACTGGAAATGCCTGCAGACGGCCTTTCCCTTGCGCCCGATGCCGCAAATTATGTAATGCTCACGCAGGTTCCTGATGCTTTGCTCCATTTTCAACCTTTTGATAAAATTTGCGATTCCCCCCTCGAGTATGAATCCGAAGAAGAGTGTTGCACAGTAGGCGATGGATCCGAAGCTGACAAGGATCAGGACAACGCTGAATAACCTGCCCTGCTCAGAAAGGGGGTGGATTTCACCATATCCGACAGTGGAAATCGTAATCACCGTCATGTAGAAGGATTCCGACCACGACCACCCTTCAATCCAGTGGTAACCCACTGTTCCGATAGACATCATTAACAGGGGCAGCCCGATTACGAAAACGACGCTCAAGTGCAACGTGCCTCCTGAAATGCTACATGTTCCCTTTGCCACCGTTGCAGGACTTCCTCCAGCAGGTTGGGGGACAATTCGAACCTCCCCTTTTTTTTCGGCACGATTACCTCGTGTTGTTTCCACCCGCATCGGCAGAGAGAATCAAAGCAATAATTTCCGCTGGAAATCACCGGGCGGATTTCCAGTATCCTTGTGCTGAGTGGTGCGAAAACAATGTTGGACAGTCCCGCGCCATGGGGCGCGATCACATGCGTTGCTTTGCGGAAAAGCCGTATCTGGTCCCTTATTTCCATGTCTTCCAGAAACACCGGCACAAATCCGTATTTGCTGAGGATGGGGAATAGCTGCTCTTCATTAACCAGGTGCCGACGGCCCGCTTTCTTTCGGGAAATGTACAATCTTGAAGCTGAAACGGTACTTTCTCTGTTTTGTAGAAGATGAGAACCATGCCCTCCAAGAAATGCTTTCCGGACGCATTTTATTTTTTCTTTATTCCATTCCGGCACGGGCATTTCCGGAATCCACAGTTTCTCCACCCGGTAATTTCCGGGAGGCAGCGTCAGTGTCTGGAATCGGTTTTCTTCAAGAAACCTGCGGTATGATATCGGAAAACATTTTGAAATCAGTACAGGCAGACGCGGTGCGCGGATCAGATGAGGGACAAGGTCAGTTATTAGGTGATAATAACTGCCGATGTGAGGGGAGATGCCCAGATGATATTTTCCACTGAGCTCACGGGCAGTTTGAGGATCAGGGAGTCCACGGGATAACCGCAAAAGAACCTGTCGCCGGTGTTCTCCAAATCGGGGGTTGAGTTCAGGCTGATCCAGGTGCCAAGGGAAACGCTGAAAATGATGCCACAACTTGTTGCCGGTCTGGACCGTCCCATCAATCGCGCAAAGTACAGCGTCCCTGACAATCAGGGGCCTGTGCTGTCGCGCAACTGTTCGGATTTCAGGATTTGCCATACTGTCTCTGGTGAAACTCTCGGTATGTTCCGGAGGTGACATGCTCAACCCATTCCCGGTTTTCCAGATACCAGCTTAGGGTTTTTTCCAGTCCTTTTTCAATGCTGTGCCTGGGGCGCCAGCCCAGTTTTTCCTCGATTTTTGACGCATCAATTGCATAACGCCGGTCATGCCCGGGCCGGTCCTGCACATGCGTGATCAGGTCTGTAGTTGAACTTTCCTCATCCAGCTCAAGTTTCCGGTCCAGGCATTTGCAGAGATAACGAACCAGATCGAGGTTGGCCCACTCATTCCGACCACCGACATTGTAAGTCTCTCCGGGATCTCCATGTTGGAACACCGCATCGATGGCTTCACAGTGGTCTTCCACGAATAACCAGTCCCGGACCTGCCTGCCGTCTCCGTAAACCGGTACCGGTTCCTTTCTCAGACAGTTGCTGATGGTCAGGGGGATCAGTTTTTCAGGAAACTGGTAGGGGCCATAGTTGTTGGAACAGTTCGTGGTGACTGTGTTCATCCCATAGGTATGGGTCCAGGCACGAACAAGGTGATCGCTTGCGGCTTTTGACGATGAATAAGGTGAGTTGGGAGAATAGGCAGTCTTTTCGGAAAAATACCCGGTTTTTTCGAGTGAACCGTATACTTCGTCAGTGCTGACATGATGGAACCGGTGTGCGGACAGGTCTTTGCGCCAGTGATGGCGGGCCGTTTCGAGCAGATGAAATGTGCCCGTGATGTTTGTCTCCAGGAAACACGCCGGACCCTGAATGCTTCGATCCACATGGGATTCCGCCGCCAGGTGGATCACTCCTTCCACCTTGTAGACTTCAAATACACTGGCGACTTGTTCCGGTTTGCGCAGGTCCCCGTGGAAAAAATGGTAGCGTGGATCTGATTCAACCCGCTTCAGGTTTTCAGGATTGCCCGCATAGGTGAGCGCATCAAAATTGACAACCTCGTCTTCAGGGTGACGCTCGAGCCAGTAATGAATCAGGTTGGAACCGATAAAACCGGATCCCCCGGTGATCAAAAGGATCATGCATCAAAATTCGGCGCTGAACAGATTCAGCTGAATATTCCTCTGTGCAAGTAATGATTGTTGGTTCTGCAACAGGATCTGGGCCGGACGTATCGTGAACAATGCCCTGTCATCATTGTAATGAATCAGTCCTTTGGGTCGGAAACCTTGACTCATGAATACGTCTCCTCCTTTGTGCGAATCATAAACTCCAAAAGCCATCCCTACAAAAAACCCGAAAGCCGCGCCTTTGTTGATGTATTTTGGAAAAAGTTTGTCTTCTTTGTCCTTGTCCTGCAGGGCCCAGGTGGCCAGCCCGGATACTCCTCCAATAGCCGCCCCCCAGAGACTGTCACGGAAAACTACTTCCAAAGCCTGGGCCCGTGCTGTTGTGATGCCGGTCAGACAAAGCGACGAGATCAGCATTGTGATGAAAACCATCCGGCGAAAACCATTCATACATACCTCCATGTCGTATGGCGTGTTGTTCAGTTCAAAGGGGTGAATGCAATCATGTCACGGTATAACAATTTTCCTCGCACTTCAACTATTCCGCGTAAATTGTCAGGTAAACTGGTCAAATTACCGCCGGAACAGCGATTTCTCACTCTCAATAATAACTGCTTCTATCGTGGTTCGTGAAACAGTGCATGCCCACATCAGTGAAATCATAATGATTATTGGTGAAAACCAGGACAATGCATGCTCGGTGTATTTGCAGCTGAATTTGTAATTGTGAAAAAAATGCTTGACACGTATGAAAATGCACGTAAATTAATAAAATTGTGTTATTTTTTATTTCAAAATTTGAATATTTGAATAATAATTGCAGTAAGCTTATTCCCTCCGAACACAGAAGAGAGTGTATAAAAACTGGTTTCGTGCAAATTGAGGAGAAGCTGATTTCTTATTGGAGAGAGAGTAAGGCTAGGCCATTGTTGACACAGAATGAGACTTGAAGTATCATTTTATGTCACCTTGCTTCTATATTGATATCATGAATTAAAGTGGATCGAATTTGTCAGCCAGGTCATATGCTGCTGACAAAGAGGCAGGTTCCAGTGTCTATTATGAGTTTAATGTTGAGACATTTAAAAACAGTGGTTGCTGGCCTCCGGTCTTCCACAACAGGAGGATTGTCCATTAGGACAAGATTATCTTTCAGATACCATCATTCGCCCAATATCCGCATTGGTTTTTGGAAAAAAGAAAAGCCGATGCTTCCATGCAAATAAAGGAGTAAACCATGCCAAGTTTTGTGATCACCGAGAAGTGTGACGGGTGCAAAGGTCAGGACAAGACGGCCTGCATGTATATCTGTCCTCATGACCTGATGACCCTGAATAAGGAAACACAAAAAGCAGTCAACCAGGAACCGGTACAGTGCTGGGAGTGCTACAACTGCGTGAAGATTTGTCCACAGCAGGCAATCAGCGTCCGCTGCTATGCTGAATTCGCTCCTCTGGGCGGAGAGGTAACCCCGCTGCTCGGTTCTGACAGCATCATGTGGACTGTCAAGTTTCGCAACGGAAACATGAAGCGTTTCAAATTCCCCGTCCGCACGGTGGAAGCCGGTGCGGTGGACATTTATGCCGGAGTCGGGGAAGCGAGCGCTGACCCGTCACGCATCAAGGAACCGGGTTTATACACCCATCATTCCGACGGGAAAACGCTGCCTACCCCCGCGTAAATCAGAAATCATTCATAATTAAACAAGGGTTGAAAGATGGAACCAAAAGTTAATAATTTCGAATATTGTGAAAAACCGGAAATAGTGATCCATGAAACCGACATCCTCCTCATCGGCGGAGGCATGTCCGCCTGCGGCGCGGCATATGAAGCGGACCGCTGGGCTACTCAGCATGGTCTGAGGGTGACTATGGTGGATAAGGCGGCAACCGACCGCAGCGGCGCTGTCGCCATGGGGTTGTCGGCAATCAACACATATCTCGGAGAAAACTCTCCGGATGACTACGTTCGATACGTCCGCAACGACCTGATGGGCATCATCCGTGAAGACCTGGTTTACGATCTGGGGCGGGTGGTGGACGACACGGTTCATTTGTTTGAAGACTGGGGATTACCAATCTGGAAAAAAGACGATGAGGGCAAGTCGCTTGACGGCCATCAGGCGCAGAGGCAGGAAATGCGATCGCTGCGCGATGGCGGGAAACCTGTCCGCTCAGGACGCTGGCAGATAATGATCAACGGAGAATCGTACAAGGTGATTGTCGCCGAAGCGGGTAAGATGGCGCTTGCCAATAACCGTGAGAAAACCGGGGTCGATCAGAATCACTTTGAACGGGTCTTCATCGTGAAACTTCTGCTTGACAAGGATGATCCCAAAAAAGTTGCAGGCGCAGTCGGTTTCAGCGTTCGTGAGCACAAAGTTTATGTTTTCAAGTGCAAGGCCGCCATGCTCGGAACCGGAGGAGCGGTCAATGTCTTTAAAACCCGTTCCACCGCGGAAGGCCAGGGGCGTGCGTGGTTTCCGGTCTGGAATGCAGGCTCCAACTATGCCATGGCAGCGGAATCAGGGGCAGAAATGACGATGATGGAAAACCGCTTCGTGCCTGCCCGTTTCAAAGACGGCTATGGCCCGGTGGGTGCGTGGTTCCTATTGTTCAAGGCCAAGGCCACAAACGCGCTTGGCGAAGATTACTGCGCCACCAATCTAGAGGAAAGCCGAAAGCTCTACGGGAAATACGTGGATTCCCTTGGCACCTGCATGCGCAACCACATGATGATGATCGACATGAAAGCAGGCAAGGGCCCGATAAAGATCCACACCGACAAGGCGCTCCAGGCCCTGTCGGCAACGATGAGCAAAAAGGAAATCAAACACCTGGAAGCGGAGGCCTGGGAAGATTTTCTTGATATGACCATCGCGCAGGCGGGAGTCTGGGCGGCAAACAACATGGAACCGGAAAAAGTGCCGTCTGAGTTGATGCCATCAGAGCCATACCTGCTCGGGTCCCATGCTGGCTGCGCGGGGTTGTGGACCAGTGGTCCCGGCGACTTCGGGCCGGATGAATATCACTGGGGTTACAACCGGATGACGACCGTCAACGGGCTATTTACCGCGGGGGACGGCGTCGGTGCTTCCGGGCACAAGTTCTCTTCCGGCTCCCATGCCGAAGGTCGCATCTGCGGCAAGTCAATGGCTGCCTACTGTCTTGACACCAAAGGCGAGGATGTCGCCTTCAGTGAAAACCCGGAAGAACTGGCAAAGGAAATCTACATGCCGATGGAGACCTACGGCAAGTACAGCGGGTACACCACCGATCCGAACATCAACCCCAATTACATACGCCCGGCGATGATGCAGCAGCGTCTGCAGAAGGTGATGGATGAATATGTCGGAGGTGTCGGGACATGGTACATGACCAGCAAAACCATGCTCGAGGAAGGCTTCAATTACCTGAAAATGGTCAAGGAAGATTCCCGGCACATGGCCGCGGAAAACCTCCATGAACTGCTACGCGCATGGGAAAATTTCCATCGTATCCTGGCTGGTGAAGCGCATGCGCTTCACATTTATTTCCGGGAGGAAACCCGTTATCCGGGTTATTATTATCGCGGAGATCATCTGGCCATTGATGATGATAACTGGAAGTGTTTCGTCAATTCCACTTATGACAAGGAAACGGGTGAGTGGAATGTTTTCCGCAGGGAATACCATCAGTTGATTCCTTGAAACAATGCGCAATTCCGAATGAAAAGTGCGGCAACGTCCTTTTCATTCGGGATGACCTTTACACGCTGTCGGGTTAAATGCAGGCAGCACTCGGTTTCATCCACTGGGCAGAATACCCGGTTGGAAGTCAAAGAGGTGCAGAGTCGTCAATAGCAGGCGTCCCCCCCCCCGCTCTCTGTGTAATTATGCTGCCGGTGTAATAGCCCTAAATTCAATTCCAGAATCTGTTACACTTCTCCCAAACCTAACCATGAGACTTGAATCAGAGGCAAGCGAATGAGTAATCGAGGAAAAATTCTGGTCATCGGTGGCGGAATCAGCGGAGTCACTACGGCCCTGGAGGCTTCCGAGGTAGGCCGCGAGGTAGTCCTGGTAGAGAGTTCCCCCACACTTGGTGGACGTGTTTCTAGATTCCATCAGTATTTCCCGAAACTTTGCCCCCCAACATGTGGACTGGAAATCAACTACAGGCGCTTGCGTGCGAATACGCATGTGCGGATTTACACAAATTCCGAAGTGCTTTCTATTTCCGGAGACGCAGGACATTTCAAAGTCAAAGTCCGAACGAATCCGACATTTGTGAACGAAAAATGCGTGGTCTGCGATCACTGCACCGAAGTCTGCCCGTCTGAGCGCAGCAACGATTTCAACTCGGGGATTGATAAAACAAAAGCAATATTTCTGCCCAATAAAATGGCGTATCCGCCAAGGTACGTGATCGATCGTCCTGCCTGTGAGCAAGGATGTTCAAAATGTGCGGAGGTGTGCAGATACGGAGCAATTGATTTGGACATGCAGGCCAGGGAGTTTGAAATCGAAACGGGATCGGTTGTAGTCGCTACGGGCTGGAGGCCTTATGATGCTACAAAGCTAACAAACATGGGCTTTGCCAGCATTCCAAACGTGATCAACAATGTGATGATGGAACGGCTGGCATCGGTGAGCGGCCCCACCAAAGGGCAGATTTTACGGCCCTCGGATCAAAAGCCCGTGGAAAACATAGCCTTTGTACAGTGCGCCGGTTCGAGAGACGAAAACCACCTGCCCTACTGTTCCTCGATTTGCTGTCTGGGTTCCTTGAAACAAGCCAAATACATGCTGGAACATAACCCTGATGCAAAAGTGCATGTGTTCTATATCGATATCCGCACTCCCGGGAAGTACGAAGATTTCGTGGCCAAAGTACAGTCCGAACCGAACGTGAACATGATTAAAGGTAAAGTCGCCAAAATCATTGCCGGAGAAAATGGCGGAGTTGTGGTTGAGGCTGAAGATGTGCTCAAGCAAACAAAGGTGCATCTGCACGTCGACATGGTCGTGCTGGCAACCGGTATGGAACCGAGTCTGAAAGGCCAGAAAAAGGTAGCGGGGATTGAACTTGATGAGGATGGGTTTGTGCCGGCGGTACTGCAGAAAAATGGCATATTTTCTGCCGGGGTGGCAAAACGTCCGGTTGATGTCAACAGTTCCATCCAGGATTCAACCGGCACAGCGTTGAAAGCGATTCAAAGCGCAAGAGGAGACAGTTAATGGAAAGCAAGATTGGCGCATACATCTGTTCCGGATGCGACATCGACAAAGCGCTCGATGTAGATGAGCTCTCTAAAGTAGCTTCCAAGGAATGCAAGATCCCCGTCTGCAAAACGCACCCGTTCCTGTGCAGTGATGAAGGAGTGCAGTTGATGCGAGAGGACAGTAAAAACGAGGGAGTAAACCGCTTTCTCATCGCCGCCTGTTCGCAACGTTATCACGAAGCGACATTTGACATGGGTGAAGAAATCATAGTCGTGCGCGCCCCGATACGCGAGTATGTTGCCTGGACTCAGAAAACAAGAAACGATAATGGCGAGGTCGATGAAGACACGCAAATGGCCGGCGAAGATTACATACAGATGTACGCCGCCAAAATCAAAAAACATGGGCTGCCGGAGCCCTTTGAGCAGGATACCAGCAAAAACCTGCTGGTGATCGGTGGCGGAGTGAGCGGAATGACCGCGGCGATGGAAGCGGCAAACGCGGGATATTCGGTGGACCTGGTGGAAAAAGACGGACACCTGGGCGGTTACTGCCTGAACGAACACAAGCTGATTCCTTCTAGCGCGCCATTCCGGGAACCTGAAGCAAACTCTGTTTCATCCGCGGTTTCAGCAGTTGAAAGCAACGAACTGATTACGGTCCACACATCGTCATTTGTGGTCTCTATTGCCGGACAACCGGGAGAATTTCAGGTGAAACTGAATCACAACGGAGAAATCAGTGAATTCACGAGCGGTGCAGTCATACTCGCCACCGGTTCCCGTCCCTATGATGCCGGCAAGCTCAAAGGTTTGGGGATTCAGCATGAAAACGTGATCAGCAGCGCAGATTTTGAACAGATGGCGAAATCCGGAAATATCCGCCGTATGGATGGAAAACCTGCATTGAACATCGGGTTCATCCAATGCGCCGGTTCAAGAGATGCCGAGCATCTTACCTATTGTTCAGGGACTTGTTGCATGGATTCGCTCAAGCAAGCGGCCTATGTCCGTGAACAGAATCCTGACGCAAAGGTGCACATAATTTACCGTGACATGCGCACTCCCGGACTTTATGAGGATTTTTACCGCTCCCGCCAGGATGATCCCGGAGTTTTTCTGACCAAGGGTGATGTGGTCGGCGTCAGCGAGACCGCGGACAGAAGCATTGCGGTGGACGTGGACAACACACTGTTCGGCGAAGCGGTGACGTTGGATATGGACTTGGTGGTTTTGGCGGTGGGGCAGGTGCCTTCCACGCTCGACGGCGAATCCGCGTTGAATCTTCAATACCGCCAAGGTACTGACCTGCCGGAACTCAAATATGGATACCCGGATTCGCATTTCATCTGCTTCCCTTATGAAACCCGCCGTACCGGGATTTACGCGGTAGGTTCCGTGCGTCAGCCGATGGATATATACGATGCCAAACTTGACGCGACAGGCGCGGCCCTGAAAGCAATCCAGGCGATGGAACTGACCGATCAGGGGAAAACCGTTCATCCGCGTGTGGGAGACCTGACATATCCGGAATTCGCTCTCAGCCGCTGCACTTCATGCAAACGCTGTACGGAAGAATGCCCGTTCGGGGTTTTGGATGAAGATGAAAAAGGGACGCCTTTTCCGAATCCCGCGCGCTGCCGGAGCTGCGGCGTATGCATGGGCGCCTGTCCGGTTAGGATCATTACCTTCAAAGACTACAGTCCGAGTATCTTCAACGAGATGATGAACAGCATAGAAATCCCGGATGAATTTGACGAGAAACCGAGGATCCTGATCTTTGCCTGTGAAAATGACGCACTCCCGGTTTTTGACATGGTCGCGCTGAACCGCCTGAAACTCAACACCTATGTCCGTATTCTGCCGATGCGCTGTTTGGGCGGGCTCAACCTGGTCTATGTCTCGGACGCGTTGTCTGTCGGATATGACGGCATCATCTTCATGGGCTGCGCGTACGGGGATGATTATCAGTGCCATTTCGTCAAGGGCAGTGAGCTGGCCAACATCCGTTTAAGCAAGGTGCAGGAAACAATCGGGCGATTGAACCTGGAATCGGAACGGATCCAGCAGTTTGCGATAAGCATGAATGATTATGAAAAATTGCCGAAAATTATTGACGATTATGTTGCGGAACTTGAGGATTACGGCCCCAATCCGTTCAAGGGGATGTGAAACATTCAAATACAACACAAACCACTAACTACGAATTACGATACAAATTGCGAATGTTTGCCGATTTAAGATTATGAGGAAAAATCTTATCGTGTCCATTTCGTAATTTATTACAAAGGAGCATGAGATGACTGGAAGAGTTGCCGTCAATGCGGATTTGCAGTTCGTGGAAGGCGTGATCCACAACGGTGGCGCGGACCTGAAAAAATGCTACCAATGCTCCACCTGCACTGTCGCTTGTCCGTTGACTCCGGACGAACTGCCTTTTCCCCGCAAAGAAATGATCGGGGCCCAGTGGGGTTTGCGGGACAGGTTGGTGAAGAACATGGACCTGTGGCTTTGCCACAACTGTAACGACTGTACGGAACAGTGCCCGCGGGGGGCCAAACCCGGGGACGTCATGTCTGCGCTACGGAGCCAGACCGTTGAGCATTTCTCGTATCCGGCTGTTATTTCACGCGCAACCAAAAACCTGGGCGGGAACGCAGTTTTGTTCTTGATCCCGATGCTCATCGTCGCCTCGGCGATAATACTGTTGAATGCAGGGGACGGATATGCCTTTCTTGCTCAAAAACCGATTGTTTACGCTAACATGCTGCCTGTCGCCGCGATCGATGTGATTTTTCTCGCGGCTTCCGCTTTCGCGGTTTTCAACGTATTTATGACCCTCACTCGTTTTATCAGCGGGTTGAAAGAACATTACCCTCCGACTGAAAAAGGTGATCCGCTGCTCACCGCAATTGTGGATACGGTCAAATCCGTCTTTTCCCACGAAGATTTCAAAAAGTGCGGAACAAACCGCAGCAGAAACCTGTCGCACCTTCTGATGATGTACGGATTCATCGGCCTGTTCATCACCACCAACTTGGTGTTCCTCATTCACTATCTGCATGAATTCGGGTTTGACATACAGGATACGCCGTTTCCTTTTTTTCATCCGGTAAAAATCCTTGGGAATGTCAGCGCACTGGCCGCATTTGGCGGAATCACCCTGATTGTTCTGGACCGCTTAAAAAACTCATCAACCAGCCTGCTCACCATGTTTGACTGGATGTTTATCGGCAACATGTTCCTCACCGTTGTTACCGGCATACTGTGCCAGATGTTCAGGGTTGCCGATCAGGCCGGGGCTGCTTTCTTCACCTACTACATCCACCTGGTGATGGTGTTCTACATGCTTGCTTATGCACCTCAGACCAAATTTGGTCATATCTTCTACCGTCCGGTTTGCCTGGTTTACGCGCGTTATTCCGGACGCAACAAAGAAATTGATAAAATGCTATGATCGCTGAGCGCAGTGTGATTGTTTAAGTTACTGAAATGCAAACATTGCTGAAGGAAAAACATGATTAAACCATACAGTTCAGACATTTTAAATCCTCTACACGTGGGGGAGGAAACCCGCCGCAATATGCTGTTGGCGGAAGCGGAATCCCTGCCGTCGATTGTTGTTTCCTCGGCAGCAGCAGCCAATGCCGCGATGCTCGGCGCGGGTTATTTCAACCCGCTCACCGGTTACATGGACCTCTCTGACGTGATGCGAGTCGCGGAAAGGATGCAGCTGCCTTCCGGCCTGTTTTGGCCTACCCCGGTGATAAACATGGTCAAGGAGCACTCCCTTCCGGATGAAGTTAAATCCGCGAATAGGATCGCGCTTCGTGATCCGAATGTGGACGGGCATCCCGTCATCGCCGTTCAAAGAGTTCGCTCGGTTGACGTGATGACTGACGAGCAAATGGAATATATCGCCCGGCGTGTCTATGGTACTACAGAAAGCGAACATCCCGGGGTGGCAAACTTCATTGCCGCCGGGGATACTCTGATTTCCGGACCGATAGAAGTTCTGAACTTTTCGTATTTTTCAACAGAATTCCCGGAAACATTCCGCACTGCTTTCGAGATTCGGGAAGAAATCAGTGAAAGGGGGTGGGAAACCGTGGTCGCCTTTCAAACTAGAAACCCCATGCACCGCGCTCACGAAGAGTTGTGTCGGATGGCCCAGCAGGAACTGGATGCCGACGGAATTCTGGTGCACATGCTTCTCGGCAAACTTAAAAAAGGGGATATCCCCGCGGATGTGCGGGACGAGGCTATTCGAACCATGGTAGAGTTGTATTTTCCTAAAAACACTGTGATGATCACCGGGTACGGGTTCGATATGCTGTACGCTGGGCCCAGGGAGGCCGTCCTGCACGCGATCTTCCGCCAGAACGCGGGATGCACACACCTGATAGTGGGACGTGACCACGCGGGTGTTGGTGATTATTACGGGGCTTTTGACGCGCAGACTATTTTTGATGTTATCCCGGCAGGAGCTTTACAGATAGAAATATTCCGCGGAGACCACACAGTTTGGTGCCACAAGTGTGAAGAGGTGGTGATGATGCGTGACTGCCCGCACGACCGTGATGATTACCTTCTACTCTCCGGGACCAAAGTGCGGGCAATGCTTGCCAAGGGAGATGCGCCTCCCCCGGAATTCTCCAGGCCTGAAGTGGCAAAAATTCTCTCCGACTACTACCAGTCCCTCTGAGCTGCCGCTACATCTGCTTAGACAGAAGTTGTTGCCAAAAAACTACGGACCCCCTGTTTGACACCCCCTGTTATAACTGCACCCCCATCCGGGAGGTGTGCAGCCTGGTCGTAACTCAAGTATTTGAGGCGCGACGGCCCAGCAGTACACGCAAGCTTATGACATGGAATCTGCAAACGCATTAATAATAACAACCGCGGTGGCCCCACCATTCTGACACCGCAACCTAAGCCGAAGTTCCCTTAAGTGATCAGTCATATCTCTTTGATTAATTTGATAA
>CAYFLK010000052.1:25446-31266 GCA_964344035.1 uncultured Pseudomonadota bacterium | reverse complement strand
TTACAGTTTAGTACCGTTAGGAGGGGAAATCAACACTTAAGGAGAACAGAGCCAATTATAAAGGGATTCAAAAAAACAATGGAAATGGGCATCCCCTATCAAACTCTTATCTCCAGTATCTTTCAACGATACATTGAAAGGGATTTAGCGCCGAAAAACAAATGATTGCACTAAGAACCTGATCAGCATTTTCAGTGAAAACTGCATTCACGGGTTCAGCAATTGCCGCCTTCAAGGAGCCAGGCGTTCAATTAGCCATGAGCCATCCTCATTGCGGGTGTATTCAAATCTGTCGTGCAAACGATCTGGGCAGCCCTGCCAAAACTCGTAGGTTTCAGGTTCAATCCGGTATCCCCCCCAGAAATCTGGCAGTGGGATTTTTCCCCCGGCAAATTTCTGTTTCAACTCAGCCATCTTCATCTCCATGAGCCTGCGGGAAGACAGCACTGAACTCTGCTGAGACACCCATGCCCCAAGCTGGCTTCCGCGGGGACGCGTGAGAAAATAACCCAGTGACTCGTTGGTCGGAATCTTCTTCGCAATCCCGCTGATGACTAGCTGCCGCTCAAGCGCGTACCAGTGAAATACCACCGCGACATTTGGATTTTCAGCAATTTGCCGGGCTTTCCTGCTTTCAAAATTGGTAAAAAATACAAATCCATTAGCATCAAAGAGTTTCAGCAAAACGGTCCTGACAGCCGGTTTGAGGTCAGATCCGGTGGTTGCCAGGCTCATTGCGTTGGCAAGCGGTTCCACCTCGCATGCAAGTTTGAACCAGTTTTCAAACTGCACGATCGGGTTCGGATCAAGGTCTTCCCTTGAGAGACCCCGGGTTGAGTATTTTTGACGCATGGATTTCAAGTCCATTGTTCTTTCCCTTGTTGCTGGACGTTTTCCGCGGGATGCTTGTTTAAGGAATAATACTTCCTGTAAATGGACCGGTTTTTCCAGTAGGCCTGGTTTCAAGTTCGTTTAACCGCGGAGGTGGGTCTTTTCATTCAAACTCACGAATGGATTGAACTCAGCCTCAATTGCAGCATGTGTTTTCAGAGAAAAACCTGGCCGATCAATTGTGCGCCGCGGGAGGCCATGAAATAGAGTCCCATGTGGTGGGTGAGTTCCTGGGGATGTCCGGCATTTGGTGGGAGACCGATATCTTCCGCAACACTACGGGGCAGGCTGTAGGTCGAACATCCCTGCTCGTAGACCATCACTTCCTGCAGACCAGGGACCATTCCGTGGTTGCGTACGGAAAGCAGGGTGAGGACAAAATCCATCACGCAAATATCGGTACAGATCCCAACCACGAGGACATTGTTTACCTGGTTGGAGCGAATCCAATTGAGGACCGCGTTGGTCCCGTCCGGCTGGAATGAACCGATGAAACTGTTGATGCAGTCCTTACGGACCAGCGTGGCGTTGGGCTCGCTTTCCAGCCATTTCAATTCCGGCACCAGTTCTTCCTCCCCGGTTCCTTTTTCACAATGCGGCGGATAAGGGGGTTCCGGCTTCCCCGGTTCATGGGTATCGAGAAACGCCAGTATCGGGGAGTTCACTGAGGCAAAACCCTGCGCAAGCCGGTTTGTTTCTTCCACCATCGTCGTTACCTGGGCATTTGGCGTTTGCGGCGCGAGACTGCCTGCACCGACTGTGGCAAAGCCGTTGACCTCGTCAACTATAACAAGTCCATGTCCCTGTTGGTCCTGACTGAGATCCAGGCTGGTGTGAGACACTGGCATTTCCCATTGAATTCCCTCCAGTAATTCCGCGTTTTCCATTTGATTCTCCTACATGCAGAAAGCGGTTCTTTGAAATCGTGTTACACTCCCCAGCCCCGCAGATTCCATGTGTTCCTGGCAGCGGTTCTGAATTGTCAATAAAGTTTGTATCCCCCTATTTCTTCCCGAATGTCTTCCGGGTTTGTTGAGGGCTGCTGTTGAGGCTCCCCGGTTTTGAACAACCGGTATCGGTTGAGCAGAATCCAGCCCCAGCCGACCACCTTGTCGTCAACCAGCACAACCGGCGTCAACTCATCATCGGTAATGGCGCCGTCCGGGTTTTTCAGGTCGGTGTGATAAAACAGCAGTTCAAGTTGTTCTCCATCCGGCATGCGTATGAACTCACTGCGGTAGGGGTATTTCATCACTGCCAGCACCTCCTCCCGTGACATTTCTATTTTCAGCCTGTTCAGGTTGAGCCGGTTCATTTTCCTGATTTTCGCAGGAGAAGTGCAGCCCGTCACGATCCAGATGGACAGTGGCAGGAGAAGCATCCCCAGGAATCTCACGGGATTGCACCGCCATGTGTGAATGGGGTATGCTCTAGCTGTATTTTTCATGGCACACCCGGATAAATTTGCTTAATGTTCCCGCAGTCGGGGGATAAGTTCGGCAAAATTACACGGACGGCTGCGCAGGTCGAGCTGCTGTTCAAGGATTTTGTCCCAGCCGGTTTTGCATGCGCCTGAAGAACCCGGCAGGCAAAAGATGTAAGTTCCGTTCGCTACCCCGGCCGTTACACGTGACTGAATGCTTGAGGTGGCGATTTCTTCGAAGGAAACCTGCCGGAAGAGTTCTCCAAATCCTTCGATTTCCTTGTCGAACAGCACCCTTGCAGCTTCAGGCGTGCCGTCCCGTCCGGTCAGTCCGGTGCCCCCGGTAGTGAGTACGATATCTATGTTTTCCTCGGCAATCCAGCGTGAAAGGACGGCCCGTATCTGATAAACATCGTCCGGGACGATTGTCCTTTCCGCAAGTATATGCCCCGCGTCGGTCAGCCTCTCGGCCAGCACTTTCCCGGAGGTGTCCTCTTCGAGGGTGCGTGTGTCCGATGCGGTCATCACTGCAATTTGCAGGGGCATGAAATTTTTGCTGCTCATGGTTTTCTATTTGATTTAAAAATTAAGGGTCACAGGGTGAAGAAGAATTTTGACTGACGGCAGAGAGGAGCATTTCTTTATTCAAGTTTTAACTCTCAGCATTTCGAAAATAATGTTTAACAGGTTTGGCTTTTCAATTCACCGTGAGATCGGTAGATTCAGAAGCTGAAACTGTAATAATACATTTCCCAAAACACAAGCAATCTGAAACCCGGCATGTCTTTGATCATCCAGAAATTTGGTGGAACCAGCCTCGGCAATGCGGAACGCCTGCAGAACGTTGCCCATATCATCCGTGACTTTCTTGCAGACCACCAGGTGATCGTGGTGGTCTCCGCCATGAGCAGTTATACCAAGGCAGAGGGTACCACCAGCCGGCTTATCCAGGCGGGGGAACTCGCGCTCAGCGGGGGGCAGTTTTTCCGCATCCTCGATCAGGTCGAACAGACCCACCTGGAAGCGCTTGAACAGGCCATCACCGACCCGGACATACAAGAGGAAGTAAAGGAGTACATTCACCAGGAACTACGCTCGCTGAAATCATTTCTTGATGCCATCCACGTCATCCGTGAAATCTCTCCGCGTTCACAGGATTTGATCATCGGCACGGGGGAGCGACTCTCGGCCCGTCTGCTGAGCGGGGTGCTGCAAAGTCTCGGGGTAGATGCTGAAAGCATTGACCTTTCTGAATCCGTGACGGATATCCGTATTGTCAATGACACAGATTTTTTCACTCAATGTCAGCAGGATTTTCACAAAAAACTTCCTGAAAGTACAAGCAGGGTTCCGGTGGTAACCGGGTTTTTCGGGTTTGTACCGGGAGGCATCATCAACCGCATTGGCCGCGGATACAGCGACCTCACCGCTGCGCTGATAGCTGCAGAAACACATGCAGAGGAACTGCAGATCTGGAAAGAAGTGGATGGGATATTCTCCGCCGACCCGCGCAAAGTTCCCAACGCACGTGTCCTCGATGCCATATCCCCCGCAGAAGCGGCGGAACTGACCTACTTTGGTTCGGAAGTCATTCACCCGTTTACCATGGAACGCGCCATCCAGGCGAGCGTCTGCATCCGCATCAAAAATACTTTTGCACCTGGAAAACCGGGAACACTGATCCTGCCGGAAGGCCTGGACCAGAAGACCCGGGAAATGCGTCACAACCAGCAGCGCACCGCGGTGGCAGTGACTGCCAAGAACAACATCCATACCCTCAATATTCATTCCAATCGAATGCTGCATTCCTCCGGATTTATCGCACGGGTTTTTGATGTGTTCAGGAAGCACAAGGTGGTGATAGATTTGATTTCCACCTCTGAAGTCAATATTTCCTGCAGCGTCGACAGCATTAACCGGCTAGATGAACTGACCGCGGACCTGGAACATCTCGGCAAGGTGACCGTGCTTTCCGACCGCACCATCCTCAGCCTGGTGGGAGAAGGCATGCGCACCACACCCGGCACGGCGGGGAAGATGTTTTCCGCCCTTGCAGGGGAAGGGATCAACATTGAAATGATAACCCAGGGGGCCTCCGAGATAAACATCTCCTGTGTGATCAAACAAGGCGAAACCGCGAAAGCGCTGCAGTCGATTCATCGCGCCTTCATGGAGTAGTCGTGAACCGGGCCCGCGCAGGGCGGCTCTTTGAGAAGCTATCCTCATCCATTGCCAATCCAACCACCGAACTGAGTCACGGCAACCCGTTCGAACTGCTGATTGCAGTCATCCTCAGCGCGCAAGCCACGGATGTTTCCGTGAACAAGGTCACTCCCGCGCTCTTTGATGCCTTTCCTGAACCGCGCGACATGCTCGAAGCTGGTGAAGCAGAGGTCCTGGCACACATCCGCAGCATCGGTCTTGCTCCAACGAAGGCAAAAAACATCATTAAAACCTGCAGGTTGCTGGTTGATAAACATGGGGGCCGCGTGCCGGAATCCCGTGAAGCACTGGAGGAGCTTGCGGGGGTTGGCCGCAAAACCGCAAACGTGGTCCTCAACACCGCCTTCGGACTGCCGGTTATTGCAGTCGATACGCACATCTTCCGGGTTTCAAACAGAACCGGTCTTGCAGTTGGGGAGAATGTGCTGCAGGTAGAGGAAGGACTGATGCGGATTGTTCCTCGAAAATGGCAAAAAGACGCACATCACCTGCTCATTTTGCATGCACGGTACGTCTGCAAGGCAAGAAAACCCGGGTGCGCGAGTTGCGTCATTGCCAAAGAGTGCGGATTTCCGGACAAGATGCCGTTTTGAACTTTACCGCATTTAGCATTGCTTCAGGTTCGCAACATATGCTGATTGATCCTGGCAGGATGTTTGTATCCCAACATTTCCGTAGGCGTAATCCGGGTCAGCGGATTATTTAGCCTCATCCTGTCAACATGCAAAACAGGGATTCTACAGGCCGCAATGCCTTCAGCGGTTTTGGCCGCGATAATTGCCATTGAACACAAAGTGGCCCCGAATTTCGTCACCACCGCGGTGCTTTTCTCAACTCTGCTGAGTATTCCCACCCTAACACTGCTGCTGTCCATGGTGTAACCAGCAATTCTGATAACCAGGTTCTCGGCTTTTCTGGTGCGGACTGATGAAATGGGAACTGGATAGGTTTATTGGTGATTCTGCGGCAAAACTGTACCCGAGGAGAGACGGTTTGAATCCGGTACGGGCATGTTCCCAAATGCACTGTCAGCTTTCGGGATTAAATTCCCTCAAAGTGATGTTCACTCACCAGCAGCAGCCTTCCGCGGGTGACTGTGACGCTGACCGGTGAAGTTTCCACCAGGTTTGACACTCCTGAAGGAGATTGCCCCGGAAGTAGGTCCTGTTCTTTCAGCGCATAAGCCAGCCCCGTGGTTTTTACTCCGTGCGCGCCACCGAAAATTGGCAGCAGTGAAACAGTGGAGCCGGGACGCAAGTTCTCCTTCCATGTGCCGTAAATGA
>CAYFLK010000052.1:0-25436 GCA_964344035.1 uncultured Pseudomonadota bacterium | reverse complement strand
AATCCGTGTCCAAAGCAGCAGCCGCAGACGTTGGGAGTATTTGTGCATCACATCAAGGTTGGCTATGAATTGGTCCGTGCGGTTTCCTTCAGCCCCGAGCAAATGGAGCAGTGAAACCCCCTTTTCAATGCAGAAGCGGATTGCCTTGTCGGCATCATTGGTTTCCTGTTCTTCAATCTGTATTATCGACTCGGGTGGAAGGCCTCGGCGAGTTGCAGGCGCAAGCGAATCCAAGTCCCCGACTACTGCATCAGGTTTGAGCCCCAGGGCGGGCAGGCAGTTGGCGCCGCCGTCAGCGGCAACGTGGAGATCGGTTTTATTCCAGATTCTGTACAGCAGTTTTTCCCCGGGAAAAACACCGTTACAGACAACGAGTCCTTTGTGCGCGGGCATAACAGAAGACTGAGCGCTTTAACCTGTGTCAGCAGAGGATTGAATCATGAAGGGCATTCCCCGGATTCCAGTTGATTCTTGCTCAAGGAGTCTCCGGACTTGGGTTCAATGCATGAGGTTTCACCTGAAGTGATTCAGGCAGGTGATAGATCAATTCGTTGGCATGCACCAGTCCCAGTTCTTTCCGTGCGACTACTTCAATGTATGCCGGGCTGGTCCGTAGCGCATGGATTTCTTCCAGCAAGAGGGTTTGCTGTTCCTGCTGTTCTGCCTGTTGGCCAAGCAACCGCAGTTCCCGCTGTTTCAGTGCATGCGTGGCCAATACTCCGTAATCGCCGACCAGTGAAATCAACAGCATCACGATCCCGAAACCGGCAAGCAGACCGATTGAGAACAGGGAGCGCCACTGTTCTTTTTCCTTTTTTTCTGTTTCAGACAGGGGGTCATGTTCCCTAGGAGGATTGAACAATCCGCGCACATAAAGCACGCGGTCTTGGTTCTTCAGCGTTCTCATTCTGGAAGCACTGGAGTTCTGCCGGCGCAAAAAGCGTTTAAAGGTGGGGTACTGCATCGGTCAGATGTTCTGTTGTGTGTCGGGGGTCCTTCACGTGCCTATGTTGTTCAGTCCAGATAGACCTTTGAGAAAACCATCACCCGCACTTGCATGATAGTTCATTCAGTCATGTTGAAAAGTCCGGACTGACAGTTTTGATTGTACATCCGGCTTGGTAAGATCAGGCTGACAGATTCCAGGCTGATGGCTGTGACAACACAAGCCTTAGTATGCTCTTTGCAAAAATCGGGGAATTTGTGCTAATGTGCGCAGAAACAGGGGGGATGCAGGAGAATGCAGTGAAGGTCCGGATGAAGGATTAACTGTTTGCGGGAACGGGTTTGCTTGTCATGCACTGACCGATGACCTTTGCGCCTTCGCGGATGACCATTTTACCCGGCGGTACGTTGATTTCTCCTTCCACCCTGCCGGTAGCGGAGATTTCCAGGTGATCGTGTATTGTCATGTCCCCTTCAACCTGTCCGGCGACAATCACGGACTTCCCTTCGATTTTTCCAAAAACCTGCCCATTTTCACCAATCAGGATTTCCTTTTCACCATTGATCATCCCCTTGATTGTCCCGTTGATTACAAGTTTGGTATGAGAATGGATGGTGCCTTCCAGGACAAGGTCGTCACCGACAAAATCGATGTCCTTGTCCCGGGAACTTTTTGCTTTTGACATAAGGGTATGAGAGAAGGTTCAGCGAACGTAAAGACGTTGGTCCCCGTTAAAACGTTTTATCAAGGTGAGAGGATCAGTCCGGCGGTTGTTGGTCAATATTTCATAGTGCAAATGCGGCCCGGTGCTCCGCCCGGTGCTGCCGACCAGTCCCACCACATCACCCCGGCTGATCCGTTGCCGACGTTTGACCAGAATTTTAGAAAGGTGGGCAAAACGGGTGCGGTAGCGCACAGTTTTTTTCTGTGACGGGAAGAACCCTCGTCCATGTTCCAGTTCCACCATTTTCCCGAATCCATAGTGTCGTTTTGCCAACCGGACCACTCCGTCTGCAGGAGCATAAATCTGGCTGTCGCGTCGTGCGACAAAGTCCAGTCCGGCATGAAATTCCAACTTGCCTGTAAAAGGATCACGACGCTTGCCGAAACGATCAGACAGCAGCCGGCTGCGGGTTGGTATCAGTGTGGGGGTATGCCTCCATGTTTTATAGTTGTTTTCAATGGACTGGGACAACCCTTCCAGTGACGCTACTGATTCGTCAAACGGCTCCGATTCACGGTACAGGAAATTGCGCAGCAACCCCGGTTGAAAAAGTGTCTGTGGGTTTTCAAGTGTCATGGTATCCCATGCACTGGGACCACCACGCCCTTTCTTAGATTTGGCTGCCGGTTGTTTTGCTCCCTTTCTGTTAAGGACGATTCCGGTAGCTTTGCTGATTTTCTTGCTTAAACGGTCCACCGTGTCCTGGTTGACCTTGATGAACTCCACGTGCTCGGCCAGGTTCTGTTCCATCAAGGTGATCTGTGCCCGCAACTCTTCAATCGTGTTTGCCTGTTCTTCAAAAGTTTCCCGTTTGAGAGAAAACTCGCGCAACGACTGGTCCATCTGCTCAAAATCCCGTTGTACCTGATCAAACCACTGAACAACCTGGCGTGAGTTGCGCGGGTCAAGGCGGTTTGAGTTGCAATTCACCCTGAATGCACCGCACATGTAATCTTGCAGCTCAGCCAGTTTGGTGATGCTCGAATTCATCAGTGCAAGGTGTTTTTTCAACGTGATTTCACTGTTGTACGCATCATGCTTCAACTCTTCAACGTAATCCTCCAAGAAATTGATGCGGGATTCCCGACCGTCGTACATGTCGATGCGCCGCTGCAGCTTTGCTTGCTCCGTTTCCTGTTCAAGGATGGTCTGGGTCTGGGTGTGGATGGTCTGGTTCTGCAGGTAGAACAAGGCGCCTAACGCGGATGCTCCTCCGAGCAGGAGAACCAGGAAAAAGACCAGCAGAGCCGAGCCGAAATGAAATTGGCTGACTCCGGAATTGTTCTTCTTCAGCAGGAGGATGGAGTAACTTGACATGGAGCGTCAAATGAGACGTGTCAGAAAAACGCAAATTATTTCATTCTAGCACAACTATTTTGATAATACAATATTCAACGATCCGTCCCGTGAACGGGGCGCGAGACCAGTTGATAGATTTTTGCATCAATGAAGAGGTCAAGCAGGTCCTGGTCAACATGGTTGTCCTTTGCTTCAAAACCGAGGATATTCAATGCCCGTTCAGCAGGCATCGCCTTCTTGTAGGGACGGTCCCAGGCAGTAAGCGCATCGTAGATATCGGCAATGGTCATCATTTTCGACTGCACCGGGATTTCCTCCGCGGTGAGGTTGCGCGGATATCCGGTCCCGTCGAGTTTTTCATGATGGGCGTACGCAATGTTGGGAACACGCGCCAGTTCATTCGACCACGGTATGATGTTGAGAAAATTATAGGTGTGTGTCACATGAGATTCGATTTCTTGCCGGTCATTTTCATTGAGTGATCCTTTTGCGACAGAAAGCGACGAAACTTCATAAGGGCTGAGATATGGTGTTTTTTCCCCGTCAGGATGAAGAAATTCCATCCGTCCGATTTCATCCAGTTTTTCAAACCCTCCTTGAGCCAACACCGTCGGTTCATTTGCATTGAGAATGAACTTCAGGTATTCGTCCAGCGCTTGCAGGCGGTCCTCCAATTCCCCTGATTCGTTTTTGTGCTGGACCAGGGCCTCTTCGCGTGAGGCCTCGAGAAACATGGCAAGCTGCCGCTGTGACATCTCAAGTTCTAATCCCTGGCGAATCAACCGGAAGCGGTCCTTCACCGCTTGCTCTTCTTCGGGATAGAGTTTCTTGGATTTGACCAGTACACTTTCTTTTACACCGATTTTTCCGAAATCATGCAGTAATGACGCGTACCGCACCTCATTCAGTTGATCAGGAGTGAAGCGGATGTCGGCACAGGGTCCGCTTTGCAGTTGATTAGCGGTTTCAGCAAGAGCAATGGTCAGAGTGGCCACCCGGCTGGAGTGTCCTGATGTGGTCGGATCCCTTGATTCAATGGCTTTTACGCTGGCATTGATGAACCCGTCAAAGAGGATCTGGATCGAATCGAACAACTGCGCGCTTTCTACTGCAACCGCGGCCTGTGATGCAACCGATTCCATCACCTTAACGTCCAGTTGATCGAACGGAGTCACCTCTTTGAGAATCGATTCCGGCTGACCCAATATCTGCTCCGCGTTTTTTTTGCAGTTGATCAGCTGGATTGCGCCCACTGCCTGCTTGCGGTGGTTGATCATCGGCACTGTCAATATTGACTTGGTGCGGTAATTGTAGAACTCGTCGATTTCCTGTCCTCCCCAACGGTCATCCTGGTTGGACGGAAGGTTGTAGACGTCATCAATGTGTATCGTGCGCCGGTTCAGGATCGCATTTCCATAAAGCGTGTCAGGCGAGACCTGCAGATTAAGCCTGTTTTTCAGCGATATGTCGCGCGAGTGGTTGTATGTCACCCGCAGACTGAGTTCCTTGTTTGCCAGGTAATTTTGCGGATCATCCGGGACTCCCTGTACGGGCTGGAGGAGATAGAGGCTGCCACCATCTGCCCGTGTTAGCTGCCTCGACTTTTCCACAATCAGGTCGAGCAGCTTGTGCAGTTTTTTCTCAGTGGAGAGAGAGATGCCGATTTCATACAGCTCCTTGACTTTCTGTTCGTGTTGATTGATTTTTGTCTGTAGTGTCCTGAAATACCGGCGTTTTTCCAATCTTGCCAGTGATTGTTTAAGCAGGTAGTTCCAATGTCTGTTACTGATATTGTCAGCATCAACCCATCCCAGCGCCTGTTCTGAATCAGGGTCAGGCATCTCAGCATCCAATCCGGTTTCAATCAGTATTAATCCCAGTGTGGCAGCTTTCGGTATGCTGCTGGACAAGGACCGGAAATCATTATCCGGAATTACCAGCAATTGAATCGTGTCTTCTCCTGACAGGGGCAATTTTCCCGGATCGGGGTAATAGACCACTTCGGCGCGTTTGCTCAGGGCATCATCGATCCGCAGCTCGGGTCGGGGTTGAAACGCGGCAGGAATTAGCAGCCGGTTAGTGAAATCTGGTTTCATCAAAGTATCAGGAAAGGACAGTCCGATGGGAAAGTCTGCATGAGATTCTCACACAAACCCATATTGTGCAAGCAGTTCCGGATACTGCTGCCACGCTTTTCACATTCAGGTTTTGTGTCCGGACAGGTTTCATAATGCACCGCGGATTCATGTAAAAATCCGGTCATTCCTGGAGGAGCTGCGGACGGACTTCTTTCCAGTCTGTCAATTTCAGCTGCACGAGCCTTTCGGCAGTTTTTTTCATCGAATGAAAATATAAACCGGATGCAGGTTCAACAAGACGGTGGCCGGTGGTCCCTGAACGTATCCGTTCACGCATCAGCTGATTGACGCGCATGATTTCATACAGCGGGACCCTCCCGGAATATCCCGTTCCCCGGCAGCGCATGCAGGTTTTCCCGTTTTCTTTGTGCAGGCAACGTTTTCTCACAAGCCGCTGCGAAACAATCAGGGTCAGCGTTTCCGCAAGAAGGTCCCTGGAAACTCCGAGGTTGGAAAGCCTCTGCACGGCAGTAACCGCGTCACGGCTGTGCAGGGTAGTGAGGACCAGGTGCCCGGTAAGGGCGGCTTTGACTGCAATCCCCGCGGTCTCTTCATCCCGGATTTCTCCAACCAGGATGACGTCCGGGTCCTGTCTCAACCCTGCCCGCAGCGCGTCCGCAAAACCAAAACCCTGTTCAGGTTCAACAGAGACCTGGGTGATTCCTTCAACATGGTATTCCACCGGGTTTTCGATCGTGAGGATGTTCTTATCCCGTGAATTGAGTGCATGCAGAATCGCGTAGAGGGTGGTGGTTTTTCCGCTTCCTGTTGGGCCTACCATCACAATCAAACCATTTTGTGCAAGACTTGCTTGATGCAGCACTTTCAGATCATCTTTAAGGAATCCAAGTGCTTCCATGTTGTGCTGAACCGGCGTTTGATCCAGCAGCCTCAGCACCAACTTCTCCCCCTGTTGCCCGGGCATAGTTGAAACACGGACATCGAACCAGCGGCTATCCCCGGCCTGGAATGCGTAATATCCGTCCTGGGGCTGCCGCCTCACCGCGATATCCATCCCTCCCAGCAGTTTTAAGCGGGTAAAAAACGGGGGGTGAAAGTGAATGGGAAACGTCTCGGCATCCTGCAGAAACCCGTCCACACGGAAGCGCACACGCAGCAGTTCTTTTTCTGGTTCGAGGTGAATATCCGACGCATTACGGGCAATTGCATCCTCAAACATTTTCTGAATTCGTTCGGTGACGCTTTCCATTGAGGGATCATGAGGCAAAACCGCCTGTTCCAGCATTACCTGAATTTGCTGCTGCAAGGCAAGATACCACTTGATCGGTTCCTCAAACTGAAAGCGCACGAGGTTCATGTACATCCAGTCAGAGTAGATGCTTATCAAACCCGCGCATTTTTTCCCTATTCTAACCGGGAGGATATGGGTTGTATCATAAATGTTTCTGCTGAACGAGTGCGGGTCAAATGGTCTGACCTCCTCGACTACATTGGAAAGCATGGGTATCCCATATCGTGAGGAAAGCAGGGCAAGCAGCCGCGTTTCTTCGAGAAGGTTCATGCGAACGAGGCGCAGGGCCTGTTCAAATTCGGAGAGGTTTGCCTGGGGTTCTTCAGGTTGTCTCAACAGCTCAGGGTTGACCATGTTGCCGGCAATCAGGTCTTTGAGCAGACTCATACCCGTTCACTCCGCCAAGGGGATGGACCTAGGGGACCAGCGTTACCCGGTCCGGATAACGCAGGTCGATGCTTTTCATGCGTGGATGACTCATAAGCAATTCCGGGACAATCTTTTCCAGTGTCCTCAGACGTTCCGCGAAATTCCGGTGCCCGATATGCACCAACACGGAGTGTTCCTTATCAATCTCAGAGGAGCTGGGATCCTGCGTCGTAGTCATGGAAGCCGCTGGGAAGCGCATGCGTATATTCAGGTTCAGTGGATCGAACAGGTTGATCACCAGTCCCTTTGTCAATTGAATACCATTAGGCACTTCCTCTGAAGCTGATTGAATCCCTTGTGCTGATGCGACAGTACGCTGTTGTCCGGAACGAACCGTGTCGAGGAAACGCAGCCCGCGTTCAAGTGCAAGCGATTGCCATTTCCACCCCGGTTTGATCCCGTTGTCAGGCAAACCCCGGATCCGCGGTTGGTCACGCAGCAAAGGCGCGCGGGCCTCCTGCTCGGTAACCGATTTCAGCACTAGTTTTTCTCGGGTGATCAGCCAGTATCCGGCAGGAGATTTGCTGTTTGTCGTCGGTTGTTCGATCAGGGCGGCGGGAGCGTGCTCCAGAAGCATCAAGTGTACGCGGTCAGGAAAAATCCTGCGTACATCCGCGCGGTCTATCACCGGGTGCTGCTGCAGCATGCTTGCGGTTGCAAATGAATCCAGTTCCTCAAGGCTCATGCCCGGTCTCAGGCCGCTGATTCGCAATACCTCCTCTTCCTGCAGCAGCCTGTTCCCACTGATTCGCACTTCCCGCAATTGGGTTTGAAAAAATGTGCGGCCATGGTGAACCATTCCTCCGCCAAGCCAAAGCATAAAAACCGGCACTGAAAGGGTAAACAACAATTGTGACAACCGCCACAAGGACCAAGGTGGAATTCCGGATGCGGATGAATCTCCGGAAAGGAACCACAGCAGAGGTTTGCGGCGGTTTTTTGCGGGTCGTTTGCCCGGATTGGACTGGGTCAATATGACTGTTTTACCCCGGATGTTGCGAATGCTGACGGAACTGCTTCGGTGCTTCCGGGGTGCAGGACGTCGATGTGCATGACGTTTCAGATCCTGCATGGTTGCTCTTTTTCAGTGGGATGATTCAGCTTCCCGTTGACTGGGCATACAGGCTCACCTATCGGTTTGAGCGATTAAGCAGCGGCGGTTTGGGAAAAAGCCAGTGTGCGGAAAACCGGGGACATTCCCTTACTCGCTGATCACTAACAACCGGTTACGTATAAAATAACTTACTGCAGGATCTGCACCTCCGGGACGAGTTCCACACCATGATCCTGCAGGACCTTTTCTTGTATCAACTCCATCAGGCCAAGCATGTCTTCCGCTTTGGCCTGTCCGAGGTTGACGATGAAATTGGCATGTTTGGGGCTGATTTGCGCATCACCGCGTGTTACGCCTTTCAATCCGGACAGTTCAATCAGGCGCGCGGCATGGTCTCCGGTCGGGTTTTTGAATACGGACCCGCAGCTCGGCTGGTTGTGGGGTTGATATTTCTTGCGGAAACTCTGGCACTTGTATAGTGTTTTGCGCACGCTTTCAGAATCGGAGGGCTTCAGTCTGAACTGCGCGGAAGTCACAATCCGCCCCTGTTTAGCATCTAGTTCGGAATTCCGATACTGGAAATGAAGTTCGTCTCTGCGATTGTGGTGGAACTTACCATGCAGGTCCATCCACCTGACACCTGTGAGAAAGTCAGCGGTTTCACCACCGTGCGCTCCGGCGTTTGTTGCCACCGCGCCGCCAATTGTCCCGGGAATGCCGATCATAAACTCCATCCCCGACCATCCTTCAGTGACACATCGCTGGGCGAAAGTTACATCCGCCATTGCCGCTCCGGCAGAGACACTGCATGGGTCTTCCAGTGGTTTCCATAATTTGAATGACCCTGAAAGCAGGAGTATCACCCCGGGCCAGGGACAGTCCGGAATGAGCAGGTTCGACCCTTTGCCGAGCAGAAACCAGGGGACGGACCCCCGCACGAGTAAAGGCAGCAGCAAAGCCAGGTCGGTTTCATTTTCAACGTTGATCAGACAATGAGCATCCCCGCCGATTCTCCAGGTGTTGAACCGCTTCAGTGATTCATTCCAGCGTAGACGTGAACTGAGGGGCAGTTTTCGCAATCCCTGTGACCATTCTTCCACAAACGCGGACATGTTTATTCCGGATCAGGCCATCTCTTGACCGGACAGGAGGCATGCAAACCTTCAAGATCATAAAATTTACGGATCTCGGGATGAAACACGTGCAGAATCACGTCTCCGAAATCAACCAGAATCCAGTTGCCTTCACGCTCTCCTTCAATTCCCAAAGGACGGTGGTTTTGTTTCTTCAGGTTTGCAACCACTTTTTCCGCGATGCCTCTGCAATGCAGCTGAGAGCGTCCTTCGCAAATAAGCAGCAGATCGGTTAGTGACGAGCGTCCCTGCACATCGATCATGCACAGGTTCAGTGATTTGTTCTTCTGCAGTTCCTTGATCAGTACCTCGGCCAGTATTCCTGCCGGTCCCTCCGGTTTGGTAATTTCTTTCGGTTGATTGAGTTGTTTCAAACTTCGATGCGGGATTTTCAGACTGAGACTCCTAGTTGAAGGGTGCTTGATGCGGCGGTTTCAGCATGGTTCAAGATGAAATTAGCGGAATTGCGGGAACAGAGTTTTCCTCCCTGGACGCAGTTATGAGAGTCCAGGAAGTCTTCAATGAATTGCTGCGTCTTCATTTTCTCCCTGGTCCAGTCCGGGGCAATCAATTCATCCCAGCGGTTGGCGACCGCGGCCAGCCGATGTATGGCTATATTCGGTGAAAGGTGTTCCAGGAACAGCGACACTTTTCTTGCGTATTCTTCCAGTGTGACCGGGACAAATCTCCCGCTGGCATACTCCTCTGCCAGAGGCGTTGCGCGCAGCACGTGCAGATTATGCAGTTTTACGCCATCCACTCCCAGGCCGGAAAGAAGCTGCGCCGTATGGCGAAGCTGTGCTTCCGTTTCTTCCGGAAGCCCGAACATCAAATGCACACAGACATTGACTCCGGGAGTCTTTTTCAGTTTCTTGATAGCCTTCACTGAACAAGCGGAATTATGTCCTCTTGAAAGGAAGTTCAGCTGCTCATCATTGAAACTCTGCGCGCCAATCTCAACAGACAAATAATGATGTTCAGCAATTTCCGCGAACAGGTTGAGGACCCTGCGAGGGAGGCAGTCCGGTCGAGTACCGACGACGATCCCGACAATGTCGGTTTGACGCAAGGCGACATCATACCACTTCTTCATCTTCGCGGCTTTCTCCAGGGTGTTGGTGTATGCCTGGAAATAGACGAGAAACTTGCGCGCCCGGTAACGGCGGCGGATGGCCTCGCGGTTGATCTGTATCTGTTCCTCCAGAGACAACTCTTTGAACTGATGATAGGCAGCGGACCCCCATTCGTCACAGAAACTGCAGATTCTCGCTCCGTTTCTTCCTGCCCTGTTCGGGCACCTATCCGCAATGGAGACACTGACCTTGAAGACTTTTTCCCCGAAATGCTCACGGTAATGCTGGCTGAGCGGCCGATAACTCTTGCCGTGATCAAAAACCGGGTTGGTCAGGGTGACACTGTCTGAGGTATTCATTCATTAGTGAGAGAAGAGTGCAAAATAAAAAAAACTCCGAACGCGGAACCGAGGGTAGACATAACAGCCGTCGTGCTCATTCAATTCGTGAGTCCGTGCGGATGCCCCAGTCGGTAAGCAGGCTACGGCTGCGGTCGAATTCCAGTTCGCGTCCATCCAGCATCAGGTGTACCGCCGCCGAGTTTCCCAGCGTCAAGAGAAATTGATTGTTGGTTTCCCATTCATAGGATTCTCCCGCTTCAAATTGAACGTCCCTGTAGGGGCCGCCATCGAGCGCGATGGAAATCCAGGTTCGATCCGTGGCACTGATCACCAGTTTCATGGAGGATACCACTGGAGGAGGAAGATGGTCTTCCAAGACGTCCGGCAGTTTTTTTTCTACAGCTGCTGCAAACTCGGCAGGTTCATCCAAGGTTGGTTCTCCTTCAGCTTCTAATACAGCTTCCGGTTTGCTGCTTGGAAAAGGATCTGTGTCCTCTTCCCCTCCGTTCAGCGGCTCCGCATCCGTCAACTTGCCAGCTGCCTCGGGTTCGGGAAGTTCCGCGGGCGACGGATTTTGTACCGGCATTTCAGGCTCTGTTGTTACTTCCGGGATTGTTTCTTTCTGGTCCGGGCTGGTTTCAGTTATTGATGTTTCAGTATTTATGGAGGTTTTGTCCGGTTCATTCAGTTTGTGTTTGCTGTCGGCAGGAATCATCTCTGATACCGATTCCGGTGAAGGAGGAGAAAAATAAAACAATGCGTATATAAGATAACCCGCTGCACCCAGGATAAAGAAGACCAGCACATTACGCACCCGTTTGTTTTTCCTCTTCGGGAAAGGACTCCGCTGGAACAGGGGCTTGACGGGAACTTCCTGTAATTCCTGGTCTTGCCGCATTTGCTGTTCAAGATCCTCGTCCCAGGCTTCCACGTGTTGTGCATAGGAACGAATGAAACCGCGCATGAACACCGGGGCAATTCCCTCCACGTGTCTGCCCTCTTCAATGGCAGCCAGAACTTTTTCACTGATGTGCAGGGAAGCAGACAACTCTTCAATGCTCACTCCCTTTTTCTCCCTGGCCCTTTTTATACGTTTGCCGATCCGCTCCGCGTCGTGCAGTATTTCCCTGGAGTGTGTGTCTTCCATTTGCATTAATCACGTTTCAAGGCGATACCCGTTTCGTTCTAAAAACTCTGAAAAACTCATTGTCTCCTGGAACCTTTTTTGATACAGCAGATGCAGAGCAGAGCTGATGATCGGGGGCGGGTAGCATCTGATTGAAAAACCGCTTGCCTCAGACCCCAGGAGCGGTTCAACCAATTCTCTGTACTGAACTTCAGAATTTGGATGTTCTTCCAGCAGGCGTTTCAAATCCTTGCAGAGCAAGTCGTATTGGCGGTCAGAGATGATCGAATCGTCTAAACGGTAATAGAGGAAAGAATGAATCAGAAACTGGCGGATTTTTTGCCGGATTAGTGCCTTCATGTACAGAGGGGAAGCCCTGTATGAGTAATCATATTGATTTGAATGTGGGAAACGATTAGGGCTGAGGGCTTTTTCATAAGGTTGATAATGCCGTAAAAAATAGAAAGATGAAAGGAATTTGGCAAGTTTTTTACCAGTGTGCCGGTGAAATTACTTGCACTCTCAGGAAGAATCTGTGAGAAAACCAATTGCTGGTACTGCTCAGCGGATATTTTCGATCCAATTTTAAATCACCCGGTCACGCTGCCCCTAACCTGAATGGGGCGTGGATCCAGGCTTGCTGTTTTTTGTGGACCGCGTCCCGGGTGAGAAACTGTACACAACATGATCAGTGCAGGAATCTCCGTTTACCGACAGTTGGAATGACTGGTTTGTACACGTAACATGCTGGAACATTGTTTATGGGTAAGCACCAGGATTGTAAGAAGTAAAACCGCAACGCGACTTGATCATTGGTTCTTCGAAAAGCACGAGATCCTGAAAACATAATAAGATGCCGGGCTTGTGTCGGCTTCATCCTCTATAAAAAAAGGTCAACATGACAATCAACTTCCCTGTTCATTACGCAGTATTTGACGCATACGGCACGCTGTTCGATGTGCATTCCGCCGCCGCCCGTTTTCAACAGGAACTGGGTGACCAGTCCCAATCCATTTCGGCGAACTGGCGCACCAAGCAGCTGGAATACACATGGCTGCGCAGCCTGATGGGGAAGCATGTGGATTTCTGGCAGGTCACCAGTGACGCGCTGGATTATGCCCTTGACAGCCATGGCCTGAGGGATCATCCGGTCAGGGAAAAACTGCTTAGCGCCTACCATCATTTGAGCTGCTATCCGGAAGTCCCTGAGACCCTGAGGGCCCTGCGGGATCGTAAACTTGGCACCGCCATTCTCTCCAACGGCGCTCCGGAGATGCTTGCCTCCGGGGTGCGCAACAGCGGGCTGGATGAACTGCTGGATGCGGTGCTGTCCGTTGAGGAAGTCGGTATCTTCAAACCTGATCCCAGGGTCTATGGTCTTGCCGCGGAACGTCTTTCCGCAACCCCGGGGGAAATCCTGTTTTTTTCGTCTAATGCCTGGGATATTTGCGGTGCGGCCGCATACGGGTTCCAGGCGGTCTGGGTAAACCGTTTTGGTCAGAAACGCGAACGCCTGCCCGGCAAGCCGGTTTTGGAAATTCCGGCCCTTGATGCAGTTCTCACTCACTTGCAAGGCTGAGTTGACCTGATGGGAGTTTATTCCAGGTATATCTTCCCGCGTCTTTGCGACATCGCCATGTCGGGTGAACGTCTGGGTGAATACAGGAAGGAAACGATGTTTGAAATTCGGGGCCGGGTGCTTGAAATCGGTTTCGGAACAGGGATCAACCTGCCTCATTATCCACCCTCTGTTGAGGAAATTCACGCCGTGGACAACCATCCACGCATGCACAGGCTGGCAAGGAAACGCATACGTAAGGCGAAGATGCCGGTCATTCCTCATGAAGTCTCCGGAGAATCACTGCCGATGCAGGACGAGAGTTTCGACTCGGTGATCAGCACATTCACCCTTTGCACCATTCCCGATGCAAAGCAGGCCCTCTCCGAGGTGTTCCGGGTGCTGAAACCAAGCGGACGTTTCGTGTTCCTCGAACATGGACTGAGTAATGATCCAGGCATGCGGAAATGGCAGCATCGTCTCAACCCGATACAGAACCGTATCGGCGTCGGATGCCATCTGAACCGGGACATCAGTGACTTGGTCTCTACCCAGCCGTTTGAATGGGAATCGCTGCGCTGCTTCGAATTGGAGAGAATTCCTGGAATCCTTGGTTTTTGCTACCAGGGATTGGTCAAAAAACCCGCTCAGGCAGATAAGTCGTCGGATGGTCCCGCCCGATAATTTTCGGTATGATGCGCTTCCAAGGATTATGCAAACAGCATAATCGACTCCCTTCCCGTCCATGAATATTTCTCCCATGCCGAAGGCCGGAGAACCGGTGTTGGAGGTCCATGATTTGGGTCGTCGCCTGGAAAGCAAATGGATCTGGAAAGGACTTGGATTCACGCTGCATGCCGGGGAACGTATGACCTTGTCTGGACCCACGGGTTCAGGCAAAACCCTGCTGCTACGGGCGCTTTCCGGATTGGATGAGGTAGATGCCGGGATGATAACCTGCCGCGGTCTTTCCCTGGGTAAATGGCAGCTTCCTCAACTTCGCGGACTGGTCGGTTTCCTGCCCCAGCGATCCGTGTTCGATGAAGGCACGGTGGAACAAAACTGGAAAGTCCCGTTGCGTTTTCATTCCAGGCTCTTTTTCCGTCCTGATTCGTCCCGAATGGTTGCCTGGATAAATCGACTGGGGCTAAAGGATGACTTCCTGTTGCGCAAAACCGCGGATCTCTCCGGCGGCGAACGCCAGATTGCGGCGCTGCTGCGGCTGTTGCAGCTTGATCCGGAAGTGCTGTTGCTCGACGAACCCACTTCCGCTCTCGATGCGGGCACTACCGGAATGGTGGAGGACCTTTTGCATGAGTGGCAGCGGATCAAGGCCACGCGCGCGTGGATCTGGGTCAGCCACGATTCCAGGCAAAGTCTTCGGGTAGGGGATCGGACATTGACACTGGGAAAAACCCCATGACTTCATTGCCGGCGGGAGCGGAGATTGCCTTGGGCAGCCCGTACCTGGTGTTGACGGAAATTCAACTGCTCCTAGGCGCGGCGCTACTGCTTGTCACGCTGGCGTTGTCTCTGCAGTTGAAGCTAGGCTTGGGGAAAACACTGAGCATCGCGTCTGCCCGCATGGTTGTACAGCTGCTGCTGGTGGGATTGGTGCTGGACTGGATTTTCGCCCTCAGCCAGCCTCTGCTGATTCTGTTGATGGCCGTTGTGATGGCTGCAACGGCTGCCGGCAGCGCGGTGGGGCGCACTAAGCGCAGATTTGCCGGTCTCTACTGGAACTGCCTGGTTTCCCTGCTTGGTTCTTCCTTCCTCGTGACCGGGCTTGCATTGACGGGAATTTTCCGCTTGGACCCGTGGTTCACCCCGCAATACCTTTTCCCCTTGCTCGGGATGGTGCTGGGGAACACGTTGAACGGGATTTCTCTTTCACTTGACCGGTTTCTTGATGATTTGGTGAAGCAACAGGATCTGGTTGAAACCAGACTATGTCTGGGCGCCACTTCCTGGGAATCCGTGCATGACATTTTTCGCGTGGCTTTGCGCACCGGGCTGATTCCCACCATCAACTCGATGGCGGTGATGGGTGTGGTCAGCCTACCTGGGATGATGACCGGACAGATTCTCGCCGGGGTGGACCCTGGAGAAGCCGTGCGCTACCAGATCGTGATCGTCTTCATGATCACTGCCGCCGCCGCTCTCGGCTCAACCACCGTGCTGCTGCTCGCCTTCAGGGTGATGTTTTCTCCGCGGCATCAGTTGAGATTGTCTCGGTTCGTCTCTCGTGGTGATTCTAACAAACACCCCTGAGAGTTCAAAGTATGTTGGAACTTGAATCGTGTTTGTAACAGATTTGCTGGGACACGGAAATGGTTCTGTCTTCCGTATTCTCTACTGCGGGTTAGGAAACGGCGGGACCTGAGTATTCCTTCAGGGAGTTTGCAATCCTGTCAATTGCGTCATCCGGGAGTTGTGCTTCAGATGGTTCAAAAAGCTGACGCCCTTGTTCCAGCACTAGCTGCTGCAATTCACTGAGGTAGCTCCCGAATTCTTCACATTTCCGGCAAGCCAGCAGATGGAAACGCAAAGCGATCCATTCCCACCTGCTGATCCCGCAATCCAGCTTCAATGAGAGAAGCCGTGCGGTTTCTTCACAGGACAAGATTAATTTCATGTTTCAGTTACGTGATGGGATTATTGAGACATTTGAAAGAAGTCAGCGAACCTCTCCCGCAGTTAATGAAATGTAAGTCTGACAATTTATTCATTTTATATATCAACATCATAGATTTATTTTCGGGTTTATGCAATCCGAAGTGTGAGTAGGATTATCCGCTTTATCGGCGATATGAGATTTCACCCGTCATCAATCTTCTCGATTCCGTGTTTTACAAAGCAATCCTTCAGCAGACGACGGCAGCGGTGCATGATCACATGGAAATTATTTTCACTGATTCCCAGGTTTTCACAGATCCACTGCGTCGAATCACCTTCCATCTCGCGCTGCAGATAGACAAAGCGCATGCGCTCCGGCAGGGCCTCAATGCAGTGTTTGAGAATCCTTTTCAGTTCCTCTGATTCAAACATTTGGAGAGGATTGGGAATGGAGCGGGGTGTAACCTTGCCGCTGGAATCGACGGTCTTCTCAGAATACAGCTTATCGTCGAATTCCTGGAACGGTTTTTCCGCGTAAAGCTGACGGAAATAATCGAGGATTTTGTGCCGGAGAATCCCCATCAGCCAGTGTTTGGCGGACGAATCCCGCTGATACCGGTGGTGGCTTTCTAATGCCGCGAGAAATGTTTGCTGCACCAGTTCTTCCGCAACCTCCGGTTCATTCACCTTGCCGAGGGCATGCCTATAGAGGGCATTTCCATACTCCCTCAGCCACTCCTCAACTTCCTGGAATCCTTCACGGGGGGCATCCATCTTTTCCTCCGGGGACCTTTAGCCTCGCCTGTGAACCAAAATATAAACCGTACACTTCCGCAAACCGGGATAGTACACGGGGAACCGGGGCAGGCTTTACCCCTGACATTCGTACACGTGATAGTGAGGTTTGCACGGGTTAGTATCTGCTGTAACGTGTTAGATGAACGTATAACCGGGTTGATGTCAAGTCTTCCTGCATTTCCACACTGTTTCCTGTTTGATTTCCTGATACAGTTATTGCGGGGACCCGATTTTTTTTGTTGACTTCCTGATTCCAGTATCCTAATGTTTTCTGAAGGATGCGCTGTAACTTCCGGCATCCCGTTCACAATCAACTCTTACCCCAAAAGGGCACATGAGTGAAACCTTGCAATTCCATTCGGACACAGTAAGAAACTTCCCCCATATCCCTGTTGCAAGGACTTCCTCCTGCTGTTGTTGCCCCCCCTATTCCTGTTGCCGTTGCAGCGGCTGATCACTGTTTTATTCATCTCACATACTGCTGCTGAATCCGGAAGTTTGATCCGAAGACCTCGGAATTGAACTACTGATTCCGCAAAATCACTGGAATGGAGGTTTCAGGCCTTCATCTTTCCAGTCGGAAATTTACATCCTCCGGTCAAAATGATCGTTTGGATGCCGCCTATTATTTTCAGACAAGGAGAAACCGATGACTACGACCTGGAAAAATCACCTGGCCGAACGTATTCCCGGGGACCTCGGGCAGGAAATTGACATTTTTGAAACCCAGATGGAGCTGCGCAGGCTGGGCAAGCTCGACGAGAAGATTTTTGCTGAAACACGGCTGAGACGCGGGGTTTACGGCCAGCGCTACGACAACGGCCGCCGTCACGACGGGGTGCGCACACGGCAGTTGCATTTCCCTTCAGGTTCACTGACCAAGGGTCCGGAAACAATGTGGGACGCACCAGGAATGCTGCGCATCAAAATCCCGTTCGGCGCGGTCAATCCGGATCAGATGGATGTGTTGGCGGATGTATCAGAGGAATATTCCCACGGCATCCTGCATGTTACCACCCGCCAGGATTTTCAGCTGCACTACGTGCATATAGATGACATGCCGGAACTGATGCGGCGGTTGGCGTCTGTGGGCATCACCACTCGCGAGGCATGCGGAAACAGCGTGCGCAATATCACCGCGTGTCCGCTTGCGGGGGTCTGTGCAGGCGAGACTTTCGATATCTCTCCCTACGCACGGGCCCTATCCCGGTTTCTGCTCGGGCATCCCGACTGTCAGGATTTCGGCAGAAAGTTCAAAATCGCCTTTTCCGGATGCAGAGACGAGGCCTGTGGATTGATACGGATGCATGACCTCGGACTGCTCGCGCAAATCCGTAACGAGGACGGAGATAAAGTTCAAGGCTTCACGCTTTACGTCGGGGGCGGACTGGGCGCGGTCCCGCACCAGGCAAAGATATTTGCCGAGTTCCTGCCCGCGGCGGAACTGCTTCCCGTCGCGCAGGCGATCTGCAGGGTTTACGCGCGCCTGGGAGAAAAACGGAACCGTGCGAAAGCGCGGATCAAGTTCCTGGTAGCAAAACTGGGCATCGAGGAATTCCGCGGGCTGGTGCGTGCAGAACGGGAGATTCTTCCGCATGACCACCGCTGGAAGTCATATCTGGACGAACTTCCGGCCTGGGGCGAGCAGCCGCAACGGCCCGGGTCAGTCCTGAAAAACAGCGTTCTTCCCCGCGGGTTCGAGAATTGGCGCAAAACAAACGTGATCCGCCAAAAACAGCAGGGATACACAGTGGCCACGGTTACGCTGCCGCTCGGCGACCTCACCAGTATCCAAATGCGGCAACTGGCTGAGTTGGCGCGGAAATATATCGGGGAAACCGTGCGCGCAACAGTGGAACAGAACATACTTTTCCGCTGGGTCCCGGAAAAGGACCTGCCTGAGTTGTACAATGATTTGAATGCAATTGGGCTGGGTTCTCCGGGTGCGGGCTCCTTGATCGACATCACTGCCTGCCCCGGTACGGACACTTGCAAACTGGGAATCGCAGCCAGCCGCGGTCTCGCGGTGGAACTGCGACGCCGGCTCGTGGATGGCGATGATGAAACCGACGAAGCGGTACGCAACCTCAAGATCAAGATCAGCGGATGTTTTAATTCATGCGGCCAGCATCATGTCGCGGACATCGGCTTCTTCGGCAACAGCCGTACCCTTAACGGATACAAGGTGCCTCATTTCCAGGTGGTGCTCGGCGGACAGTGGAGCAACAACGCGGAGGCTTTCGGACTCGCCATTGGCGCAGTCCCCGCAAAGAGAATCCCGGAGGTGGTGAGACGCATCACCGGGGAGTTCATCAACCTGCGTTTGCGCAGCGAATCCTTCCGTGAATTTGTAGAACGGTTCGGCAAGAAAAAACTGCGTGGTTTGATAGAGGACCTGATGCGACTGCCGCCGTATGAACAAGCTCCCCGGTTTTACACTGACTGGGGAGACGTACGTGAATTCTCGCTGGGTGACCTCGGGGCCGGGGAGTGTGCCGGGGAGGTGGTCAGCCGTCTGGATTTCCAGCTTGCCGACGCGGAACGCGAGGTGTTTGAAGCACAGCTGCAGCATGAAGGCGGGCATTTCCGGAATGCTGACACGCTCGCTTACGGCGGCATGATAAAGGCAGCGAGGTCGCTGGTGCAGGAGCAGTACAAGGACGTACCGGCGGATGCCGGGTCGGTGGTGCGGGAATTCCGTACACGTTTTTTTGATACCGAACTTTTCTTCGATCCTTATGCGAAGGGGAAATTCGGACGGTTCCTGCTCAGCAGATTTGAAAACGGACCGGTAACCGAAGATTCTGAAACAGTGAGACAGCTGATCGCGGAAGCGCAATTGTTTATTGATGCAGTCCATTCCTGCTCTGCGCGTTTGCGGGAACATGGAATGACACGCAACTGAAAAAGGAGCAGTTATGGAATTACAACGAATGATTATAAAATCCCCGATGGCTTCAGATTCATCACTTAAACTGGAGGAACTCGCTCCGGTTTTTCACCGCTGGATCCAGGAACAGCTGGTGGAAGATCATCTGCTGATAGATGTGGGTATTTACCTGCACCTGGTTCCGCATCCCAGGGTGATGCTGGTCGCTCATGAAGCGACCATCTCTGTTTCACGCGAAGTAGAAGGGTTTTGCATGCAATATCAGCGAAGGAGACCTTTGCCCGGGTCTATTTCCGAACGAGTGGCGAAGATTCGGGATGACGCGGTGAAAATTTGCGGCCTGCTGGAAGGGGACCCACAGCTGAATGGAAGAATCAGGTTCAGGGAAAACGCGGTTGGGATTTTTCCCAACGACCGTCTCTGGATGGAAACAGCCGACGGCACCGAACAGGAACTCTTTCAGGCGCAGAATGCTGTAATATAACTTCTGCTTGCCCGACCTTGAATAAAAACCGGGGGAGGCGCGGTTCCCTTCAATACGCTTGCAAAAGCAGAAATCTGTGTGCAGGCTTCGCTGTGTCAACTTTTTTTCAACCATCAACCTAAGGAGGCGTGATGCAAACTTATACCGGCGAATGCCATTGCGGAAAAGTGCGGTTTCAGGTGGAAACCGCGCTCGAAATGCTGATGGTGTGCAATTGTTCCATCTGCCACAAGCGCAACGGGCTTTATCACCGGGTTCCCGAAGAGATGTTTAAACTGCTGAAGGGAGAAGATGATCTGCATCTGTACCAGTTTCACACCCGCAAAGCGAAACATTACAACTGTCAAAACTGCGGGATCCACGTTTTCACCAGACCCCGCACCGCCCCGGAATTCTACGCGATCAACGCCCGTTGTCTTGATGGTACAGAACTGGAGGGAATCCCGGTCAAGGAAATCGATGGAAGGGCTTACGACTGAAGCTCCAACCAGAAAGACGCTTCAAAAAGGAAACCGGTTTTTTTGACCATGTGATACTGTCGGAGAAACAGGGGGTTTGCGCGGGGTTACACGAAGGACGAATCAGCTTGGTTGCGCCTGCTCGGCGTATTGACGCCTGAGAGGAAACCAGTCCGGGAAAAAAGGGTATTCACGGGGAAAGACTGCCACCCTGTCTCCCGGGGTGACAAGATGATCCGGTCCGACCGAGCGGTGGTTGACCATCACCAACTGCACGCGCTGGAGGGAGATTTCAAGCTTGTTCAGCACCTCCTGTATGGTTTGCGGCTGCACGTGCCACATTGAAAAGTTGTCTTTTCCCGGTTTCCCGAGAAAGTGCTGAATTTCCCCCGGGGTCAGTGGCAACCCGTTTTTCGAGCGGTAACCCCGCCGATGCAGTTCGTCCCCAAGCTGCCTGAGGGTGGGAAGCGAACCGTCCTGCAGGGGCGTCTCCCGCAGTGAGCGGCTGACTCGGACCAACTCGTCGTAGTTTTGCGCGGTAAAGGTGAACGCCGGAAAAGGCAGTGATTCCCCGAATTCCTTCCGGAGAGTGCCGTACAGGCGCACCCTCGAGTTTTGCTGCGGTTCTTTTTTCATCGGTTGCCGTTGATTGGTTCAGCCCCCGCCGACCGGGGGGAAAATGCCGACACGGTCTCCGTCATTGATTGGCGAATCAGCGGTCTTGATTACTCCATTGATGAAGACCACTTTCATTTGGTCTTCCGGAATGCGCAGTTCTGCGAGCAGGTCGCGCACGGACATACCCGGGTTCACCGGGTATGCCTCCCAGTTTTCCGGGCTCAGTTCGCGAAGGGTGGCAAAAAGTTTCAGGGTGATAGTCGCGTTCATGGGCAGGTGTTGTTTCATGTTTTTTCATGCATGCTTCATTTTTTCGGGATCACCGGACCCCGTTTTCTCACAATCAATAGGGGTTCAATTCCTGGTCAATTTCATTCGTCCAAGCGCGGATCCCACCCGTCAGGTTTTTTGCATGGGAAAAACCTTTGCGGATCAGCATCTCGGTTACAGAAGCAGAACGCACGCCTACATGGCAGTAAACGACAATTTCACGTGCAGGATCAAGGCGTTCGAGTTGTGTTGACACCTGGCGCTGGGGAATGTGAAGCGCCCCCTCGATGTGGGCGATGCGCCACTCCCAGGGTTCTCTCACATCAAGCAGCACCGGCGCCGGCACCCTCGAAAGCACCGTTTCCAGTTCCCGCGGCTGGATTTCCGGGACCATTACTGGTTCTTCAAAGTGGGAAACACCACAAAACCCTTCATAATCAATGGGTTCTGTCACGGTGGGGTGAATCCCGCAGACCACGCAGTCCGGGTTTTTTTCCAACCGGATTTCATCGAAACTCATGGAAAGCGCATCGAAGAGCAGGAGGCGTCCCGTCAGCGTTTCTCCAGCCTCGGTGATCCATTTGATTGCTTCGGCGGCCTGGATGCTTCCGACGATCCCAGGCAGCACTCCCAGTACGCCGCCCTCCGCGCATGAAGGCGCCGATCCCGGCCTCGGGGGTTCTGCATACAGGCAGCGATAGCAGGGTCCACGCTGCGCATCGAACAGCGACATCTGTCCGTCGAACTGGAAAATCGACCCGTAAACATTCGGTTTGTTCTGGAAAACGCAGACATCGTTGGCTAGGTAACGGGTAGGGAAATTGTCCGTGCAGTCCAAAACCACGTCATAACCAGCGATGATTGCTTCCGCGTTTTCCGCGCGGAAAGATTCTTCATGCAGGGTGATTTCCACTCCGGGGTTTAGTTCAAGCAACCGTTCGCGCGCGCACTCGAGTTTGCTGCGCCCGATCATGCTTGCGGAAAAAAGCACCTGGCGCTGGAGGTTGCTCAGATCCACCACGTCATGATCAACCAGACCGATTCGACCTACACCCGCCGCGGTGAGGTACAGTCCGACCGGGCTGCCGAGACCCCCGGCCCCGATGACCAGTACCGACGCCTGCTTCAACTTGCGCTGTCCCTCCAACCCGATTTGCGGCAACGCGAAGTGGCGGCCGTAGCGCTGGTATTCCTCACGCTCAAAATACGCCCCGACCTTCTTTTCGGATGACTTCATCCTGTGTTCCTGTTCATAACTCCGGATTTATCGGCAGCCCAAGTAGATTCAGCCTTTTACCCGTTTTGACATTTTCCCCGGCGATACCTAAGGTGGTGCTTGGTCGGCGGTTTCGCAAACAAACGGACAACTCCACTAATATATATCTCCACAAAGCCAATGATGAGTGATTAGTGATGGGTTATCATACAAGACCGCATTCAGCATTCATTTCTCCAGGGAAAAGCGGATTTTTCAAATAATACACACATTTCCTCTGGAGTGAGTTTTATACTTTGCCGGGTTTTTTGCAAGTGCGTCAGGCTTTGAAGAGGTGAATATGGAGGGAAACAGCGAGAATTTAAGCGCCATCCCCACGCAGGAAGTGACTGAAGAAGACAACCCCAGGCTGTTTCCCTTGTTTCAAAAAGGGTTCGGAGTGGAAGTGCAGACCGGAGTCAGTATCAGCGAACTGTTCATGGATCAGTGGAAATGGTCGAGGGAATTTGTCGACGAAAAGATCAGCATCGTCTTTCTCAACAGCCAGCCCGTAGACGATCTTGGCAGTGCATGCATCGATTCCGGTTCTGTGCTGGCCCTCTCAACCAAGATGCCGGGACTGGCAGGAATCACCATGCGCCGAGAGGGGGTGCTAGCATCGTTCCGCGGATCGATCAGTTACCGCCCCTCCGTATTAGTTGCGCGGAAGCAGCATGGCTGGATCACGGTCAAGCTTTTCAACCACCTGATGCGGGATTTAGGTCCGCACTTCCTGAGGAAAGGGATTTTGGTGGAGCACCAGGATTGGTCCCCGGTTCTATCAGCCGGAACAGGGGCCGAGACAATGAAACTTCGACTCATCTTCAAACCTGCCCCTGTTCCGGGTTGATTACCTCCCCCCTCGATTTCCCCAATTGTTTACCAGTTGTAAACCGTGTCGAGCTGTTCGTGTGGAACGTCGAAAACCACGTTGTGCGGGGTCAGTTGTTCCCTTTCAAAATACATCGGCAGTCGGTCGTGCTGTTCGTTAAATCCAGCCGCCTGGTTGAAATCACGCTCCAGGGAGAGGATATTCTTGCCTAAATCCATGACGTCGTCCGCGGTCAAACCGAGTCCGTGCATGGCGTTGATGCTGTCCACCATGGCGGCGAAAGTCTCTTCCTGATCAAGAATCGGGAAGGCGACGAAGAGGCAGAAACCCGTGGCATCCAGCGCAGCGGTGGCAATCTGCAGATTGCGCGAGAGTTCCACCTGCCCTTCCGGACTGAGCGGATCGACACTGCCGCCGACACCCAGGATGTTGGTGGCAACTGCGTAGCCGGCCGTGTGATCGGCGCCCATGGTGCTGGTCGCATAGGTCACGCCGATGCCCTTGATGGCACGTGGATCGTATGCCGGCATGGCCTGTCCTTTGACCACCGGCGCGCGTTCGAGGCCGAATGCCTTGGCGGTCACGGCTGCACCACCACCGAGGATGCGCCCGAGAGGGGTGCCCTTGCCGACTTCCTCAACCAGCCGGATTGCGCCGTCCCCGTCTCCGAATTCCGCCAGACCTGCTTCCATCGCGACCGCGACCGTGCATCCCATTTCGATTGTGTCTACGCCGATATCGTCATCAAGGTAGTCCAACTGGGCGATTTTATCCGGATCGCTGATGCCGCAGTTTCCGCCGTGCGCCCACACTGTTTCATATTCAGGCTGCTTGGTTACGTAGTTTCCCTCCTTGTCCACGTAAATCCCCGAGCATTCGATCGCGCATCCCCGGTGGCATCCGTGGGTGGCTTCCCCGCCGCGGGTTGTTTCCAGTTCGGCAATGGTTTCCCCGCTGATTTTTTCAGCGCCGTCGAACTGCCCTTTCGAAAAGTTATTGGTCGGATACGCCCCGGCTTCATTGATGACGTTGGTGAGCACATTGGTCCCGTATGCAGGCAACCCCTCTCCGGTCACCCCGTGCTTTTTGAAGCCGGCCAGAAATTCCTTGTTGGCGGCATTAAATTTTTCGGGGTCCTTCGGTTGCCGGGCCTTGGTCCCGGTTTCATCGAGGACAATGGCCTTTATTCCTTTTGCCCCCATCACCGCACCGACACCGCCTCTCCCCGCATGACGCGTCGGATGGAATTCACGATCCGTCAGCGCCACGGAAGCCGAGGCCATCTTCATCTCCCCGGCCTGTCCGATGGAGATCATTGCCACGCGGTCCCCGTGAACTTCCTTGATCTTATCCGCGAGGGCATAATTTGAAAGCATTTTCAGTTCGTTGGCCTTAGTGATGCGCACTCCGTGCTGGTTCACCAACACCTTGTAAACATCGTCGCTGCGCGGTTCACCTTCAAGCACGATGGCTGCATAGCCGAGCCGCACGATGAACTGGCTTGCCTGACCGCCGGCATTGGCCTCCTTGATTCCGTTCGTCAACGGGCTTTTGCAGCCGATCGAGATGCGTCCTGATGTGGTGGCGTTGGTGCCGCTCATCAGTCCTGGAGCGATGACGAGTTTGTTCTCTGGTCCCAGCGGATGGCATTCCGGCGGGACTTCTTTTGCCACGATCATCGAGGTCATGCCGCGTCCACCCATGCCCGCGTATTCCCCAAGTTCTGTCTCTGTAGCCTTCGGACCGCCCTCGGCCCCGACGTCGATACGCAATATTTTGTCCATGTTTTCCTTTCTAAAAAAAACTGTCTGAATTCGCTGTTGTTACCTGCCCTCAATTGGTCCGCCTTCCAGACGGGATGTTGAAGTCCGGAAGTGGAACTTGAAATCTATAATGCCCATGAAACAGTTTGCCTATTCGTAAATTTACGTAGAAGCATCGCATCTTCACCGGAACTAGGATTTCAACCAGTTGATTTAATGTTGTTTCATCCTCCATTCACGATCAAGGAAGAGCAAAGCTGGAAGGATGCACATCCCGCCTGTAAATGGAACCTCACTATTTAGTTGACCCTTAAAAAAAGCTTTTTAATGTATAATATCATATCATTATGTGCTAAAATAGGTGTACACATTTGCAATG
>CAYFLK010000051.1:0-31722 GCA_964344035.1 uncultured Pseudomonadota bacterium | reverse complement strand
AAACATATCTTAGCTGTGTTGCTGGATAATCAACACTTAACTCGAACAGAGCCTATCTTTTTGACATTCAGTTCTTTCTCCGTAGAGTTCCCGGGTTTATATGTCTAACAATTCATGCGTGCTGCAGGTGGAAGACGTGGCTACACGTTTTCATACCCAGGATGGCTTGGTCCACGCGGTCAACGGGATCAGTTTTGAATTGAAGGAAGGAGAGCTGCTCGGGGTCGTGGGAGAAAGCGGTTCCGGGAAAAGCGTGACGATGATGTCGCTGCTCAAGCTGCTGCCCATGCCTCCCGCGGAAATCATTTCCGGGAAAGCCATGTTTGAGGGGCAGGATCTGTTGCGGCTGGATCTGAATCAACTGCGAAAAATCCGCGGAGGCAAGATAGGGTTCATCTTTCAGGACCCGATGACTTCACTGAATCCTGTACTAACCGTCGGTTATCAGTTGACGGAACCAATGCGGGAACACATGGGCATGAACCGCGGGCAGGCCCGACGGCGTGCGGTCGAGTTGCTGGAACTGGTGGGAATCCCAATGTCCGAGAACCGGCTGAATGATTTCCCACATCAGTTCTCCGGAGGCATGCGCCAGCGCGTGATGATCGCCATCGCTTTGGCCTGTGATCCAAAAGTGCTTATTGCCGACGAACCGACGACCGCCCTGGACGTAACCATCCAGGCGCAGATCCTGGATATCGTCAAACGACTGCGCAGGGATCTGGGCATGGCCATCATCTGGATTACCCATGATCTCGGTGTTGTAGCGGGAATGGCAGACCGTGTTGCGGTAATGTATGGGGGGTACATCGTTGAGGAAGCGCCGGTGCGTGAACTCTATAACAATCCAAAACATCCATACACCCAGGGCCTGCTGAAAACACTTCCTGATATTGAAGGTGAACGCGCTGAACGGCTGGAAAGCATCAATGGCCAGCCGCCCGATCTGCACTTCCTGCCGGTTTCCTGCCCTTTTGTTCCACGCTGTTCCCGGGCCTTCAAACGCTGCCGCGGGGAAAACCCGGTTCTGTTAAGCCGGGATGAAGGACACCGGGTTGCATGCTGGTGGGACCCTGAATCCGGAACGGAGTCATGATGGCGGAAAAACGTCAGGTGATCCTCAGTGTGGCAGGACTGACAAAGCATTTCCCGGTCACCAGGGGGGTGTTCCGCAGGCAGGTTGGCTCAATCAAGGCAGTGGACGGGATTTCATTCGACATTCATGAACGTGAAACCCTGGGACTTGTTGGCGAAAGCGGATGCGGCAAATCGACTGCAGGGAGGGTCATCCTGCAGCTTTACCCGGCGACTGAAGGAAGCGTGGTTTTCAAGGGGCTTGAACTGACAGATCTCGGCAAGGAAAAACTGCGCAGGCAGCGTCCGCGGATGCAGATGATATTTCAGGATCCTCAGGACAGCCTGAACCCAAGGATGACTGTGGGCAGCATCATCAGTGAACCGCTGCTGGAACATGGTACATTCAAGGGAAAAGCACGCCGGGAGCGAGTGGAACAATTGCTGGAATCAGTCGGGCTGAATCCGCGATACGCCAATCGCTATCCCCATGAATTTTCAGGCGGACAGAGGCAGCGCATCGGCATTGCCCGCGCGTTGGCCCTTAGTCCGGATTTCATTGTCTGTGATGAGCCGATAGCCGCGCTGGATGTTTCCATTCAGGCCCAGGTGGTCAACCTGCTGGAAGACCTGCAGGAGGAATACGGTTTGACCTACCTGTTCATCTCACATGATCTGAGTATGATCCGCCATATCGCCGACCGGGTCGCGGTGATGTATCTGGGGCGGATTATGGAACTTGCATCCAGCCAGACGCTCTACAGCAACCCATTGCACCCATATACCCAGGCGCTGCTCTCAGCGGTCCCGATCCATGATCCGGAACAGGAACAGAAACGCGAACGGATCATTCTCAAGGGCGACGTGCCGAGTCCGGCCGATCCGCCTCCGGGTTGCCGCTTCAGCACAAGGTGCCCAATCGCCAAAGAACATTGTTTCAGTACACCGCCTGAGTGGAGGCAGGCAAAAACCGGGCATCATGTTGCCTGTCATCTTGTGTAAGGAGCAAGTATGGACTTGCCATTTTTGTAACTGGATGTAACATCTGTCCATTCTGTACCCAGCGTCTTTTGCCGCTCAGGTATCAGAGTTTTGCAATCCGGCTTTCCGCTGCCAAAGCGGCGGGGGCTTTATCCCGGTATTCCGGAAATTCCGGAATGCGTTTAACGGTCAAGGACTTTTGTTTCCTGACCACTTACCTTCCACATAAGGAGAAACCATGCGAACTTTCTTTGCATCCCTGCTTACCCTGGCCCTGGCTGTGGGCTTGGCAGGTTCTGTTAAGGCTGAGCGCGGCAGCGACGGTCAATTGAACCTGCTTTATTGGCAGGCGCCCTCCACAATGAACCCAAACCTTTCCGGGGGAACCAAGGAACTGGAAGCGTCTTCGGTTGTGCTCGAGCCCCTTGCCCGCTATGACGAACGGGGGAACATGCTTCCCTGGCTCGCGGAGGAAATCCCCACAGTGGAAAACGGTGGTGTTTCAAAGGACCTGACATCCATCACCTGGAAGATAAAAAAGGGCATCAAGTGGTCGGACGGCAGTGAATTGACAGCCGATGACGCAGTGTTCACCTATGAATACTGCACAAACCCGGACACCGGCTGTACGCAGACGAATTACTACAGCGATATCCAGTCTGTGAAAGCTCTGGACAGCCATACCGTGAAGGTTCAATTCACGGTCGCAAAACCATTTCCCTATGCAACTTTTGTCGGTTATAACTCACCGATTCTGCAAAAAGCGCAATTCGACGGATGCCAGGGGGCAAAGGCGCAGGAGTGCACTGAGCAGAACTTTGGCCCGATCGGAACCGGCCCCTTCAAAGTTGTGGACTTCAAGCCCAACGATGTGATTGTATTCGAGGCCAACCCCAACTACCGTGATCCCGCCAAACCTGCCTTCAGCAGGCTGGTTTTCAAAGGTGGCGGAGACGCGACTTCCGCGGCGCGCGCAGTGCTGGAAACCGGGGAGATGGATTATGCCTGGAACCTCCAGGTTGAGCCTGAAATCCTGAGCAAGATGGAACAGGCCGGAAAAGGCACGGTTGTATCGGCCTTCGGGACAGCAGTGGAACGCTTGATGGTGAACTTCACCAATCCGGATTCCTCCCTCGGCGAAAACCGTTCGGAAGTCATCGGCGGCAACAACAACCGTAATGCTCACCCCTTTCTTTCTGATTACAACGTCCGTCGCGCACTTTCCCTCGCAATCGACCGCCAGGTGCTTGTTGATGCAGGTTATGGGCAGGCCGGTAAAATCAGCTGCAACGTCCTTCCGGCGCCCGCGATTTATGCATCCTCCGCCAACGATGAGTGCAAATTCCCCAATGTTGCCGAAGCCAACCGCCTGCTCGACGAAGCAGGCTGGAAGCGCGGTTCTGATGGAGTGCGCCAAAAGGACGGCGTGAGGATATCCATCCTCTACCAGACCTCCACCAACTCGGTGCGTCAGGGCACTCAGGCTTTCATAAAGGAAATGTGGAAACAAATTGGTGTGGAAACCGAATTGCGCAACATCAGCGCGTCCGTGTTCTTCGGCGGTGATATCGGCAGCCCCGACACTTATCAGAAGTTCTATGCCGACATCGAGATGTACACCAACACTTTCAGCGGAACAGACCCGGAAACCTACATGTCAAACTGGACCTGCAGGGAAATGGCGCAAAAGAGAAATAAGTGGGGAGGTAACAACATGCCGCGCTGGTGCAGCGCCGCCTATGACGCTCTTTCCGCTGAAATGGCTAAAACAGCCAAGCTGGAAGACCGCATTCGTCTTGCGAAAGCGATGAACGACATGCTGATGCAGGATTACGCGATGATTCCTCTTATCCACCGAGGTGGTGTCTCCGCGCATTCCAACACCATTTCCGGAGTGCGGATGAACGAGTGGGATTCCGAACTGTGGAACATAGCTGACTGGACCCGGAAGTAATTCCAGCATTTCAGACAACACCATGCGGTTTGCGTTTCCAAGACGCAAACCGCTTTTTTTCTGCCTGCCTGCACCGCCGGGAATTCGTTTTAAACAGGCATCAAACATTATGAAATGTCCCGGCTGATTTTCGGGCGGGGTTCGGTCATTGATCCACTACATCATTCGACGCACGCTGGTCGCCATCCCCACCCTGCTGGTGATCAGCTTCATAATCTTCGCCATCCTCGACCTGGCCCCCAACGATCCTACGGGGAACCTGCCGATGACGGTCCCTCCGGATGTGCGAGAAAAAATCAGGCAGTCGTTGGGACTCGACCAGCCCATGCACATCAGATTCGGCATGTGGCTCGTGCAGTTTTTCGTGAATGAACCGCTGAACCTGATTCAAGAGGGATTCGGGATCACCATCGGTGACGCAGAAAACCGGACGCGGATTCTGTCCTGGGCAACCCGCAGCCCGGTGGTCGATCTGATCATCCAACGGACCCCGCAGACCCTTTGGGTGGTGGGACTTTCCTACCTATTCGGCATCCTCATTGCGATACCAATCGGCATCGTCTCCGCTTACAAGCAGTATTCATGGTTTGACCAGGTGGGCACTTTTGTCTCGATGGTCGGTTTTTCCGTACCGACCTTTTTCACGGGGATGGTGGCGATAATCCTCTTCAGCGTGCAGCTGAAGTGGTTCCCAATGATTTATGACACGACACTTGTTGTCGACAGTTGGAACCACTTTGTCATGCAGGTCAAGCAAATGATCATGCCGGTGATGGTGCTGTCGCTGTATAACGCATCGCAGCTGAGCCGTTTTATGCGCGCGTCCATCCTCGACAATCTCAACCTGGATTATGTGCGCACAGCCCGAGCCAAAGGCCGCTCGGAGCTGGTGGTGCTCCTGATACACGTGCTTCGCAACAGCCTGATTCCGGTGGTGACACTGATCGCTCTGGGCATACCGACAATCTTCAGCGGCGCCATTATCACCGAGCAGATCTTCCGGGTGAACGGGCTGGGGCAGCTGCTGATCATCGCCATCGAAGGCGCGGATATTCCGCTGGTGCAGACGCTGACTTTCCTTTTTGCCGTCTTGATTGTCGCGTTCAATCTGGTTGCCGATGTAGTGTACGGCATTCTCGATCCGAGGATCCGATATGACTGAACACCCTGCCATTATTGAGACCAACGGAATTGCCACTAAGCACCGCTCCCTCTGGGGCGATGTATGGCGCCAGTTTCGGAAGCACAAAGGCGCCCTGACGGGAGTGTTTGTTTTCACCTTCATCACTCTGGCAGTTTCGCTTGGGCCCAAAATCCATGGGGTTGATCCGAATGCCATCAATTTTCGGGAAAGGAACCTGGGGCCGACACTGTCTCACCCGTTGGGCACCGACAACATCGGACATGACACGCTGGCGCAGATGCTTGCCGGCGGCCAGGTCTCGCTGGCGGTAGGCTTCCTGGCGATGCTGATATCGTTGCTGCTGGGAACTCTGATCGGTGTGCTGGCCGGTTTCATCAAATCCCTGGACGGTCCGCTGATGCGGTTGACGGACCTTTTTCTGGCGCTGCCGATTCTGCCGCTGCTGCTGGTGATCATCCTCCTCTTCCGCGACACGCTGCGCACGGTTTACGGGCCGGAAGCAGGGATTTTCATGCTGATTGTGTTTGTTATCGGCATCACCAGCTGGATGCACACGGCACGGATTGTGAGGGGTGATGTGCTGGGCATCAAGGAACGGGAATTTGTGACGGCTGCCCACAGCATCGGCACCAGGAAGAGACGCATCATTTTCAGGCACATCCTGCCCAATATCCTCAGCCCGATCATGGTCTCCGCCACCTTGGGCATCGCCAACGCGATCATCACCGAATCTGCACTGTCTTTCCTCGGTTTGGGTTTCCCTCCGGATTTCCCAACCTGGGGGAGGCTGCTCTACGACGGGGCCAACTTCATCCAGATCACGCCCTCCCGCGTGATCTGGCCCGGCCTCTTCATTGCCCTGACCGTGCTCAGCGTCAACTACATCGGCGACGGGCTCAGGGACGCCCTTGATCCCCGCCTACGTGGACGTTGATAGATTAATTGCAAAAAAAACCACAGAAATATAGGGTGCAATACTATTGATAATAACCTGTTTCGGGGTTTCAACTTCTGGGCATTGGTAGAGGTAGTTCGCTGTCGTCCAATCCTTGGGTTTGACGGGTCCAACGGCTGACGAATGCCGCTCCTCCCTGGAGCAGTTTTTCCAGCCTGTTCCGGGTTTCCTCGGTGTGGATTTCAATCACTTCGCAATCCTGCAGCTTGTTGCTCAGGTAATCGTCGCTGGTCATGATTTCATCCACCAGTCCCAGTTCTTTGGCTTCCGATGCCAACCAGAACTCTCCTGTTGAAACAGTGTCAATGTCGATTTCAGGACGGTTTTCGAGGATCAGTTTTTTGAATGCTTCATGAATTGAGGCAAGGTCCTGCTGAAGCTTTTCGCGGCCTTCCTCGGTGACTTCCGCCAGGGGAGTGACAGTGCGTTTGTATTTTCCGGAAGTAAAGAGGTAATAGTCGATTTCATGCTTTTGCAGGACACGGTGGAAATTCGGCATCCCCGCGACGACGCCGATCGAACCGAGTATCGCGAAAGGCGCCGCCACGATGCTGTCCGCAACCGCCGCCATCATGTAGCCTCCGCTGGCGGCGATGATGTCCACGCATACCGTGCATTTCAACCCGCCCTGCTTGAGCCGCGCGATCTGGGAACTTGCCAGTCCGTAGTTCGGCACTGCCCCTCCCGGGCTGGTCAGCCGAACCACCACTTCATCGGAAGGCTGTGCTGCCTGGAGCAGGAAAGAGACTTCATCACGCAGTTGTTCAACCTGAGAGGCCAGCAGGTTCCCGTGAAAACTCAACACATATACCCGGTTGGAGTGCTCTTTCAGCACGTCCTCAGTATTCTGTCCGGAATACAGCTTTTCCCGAATTGTCTTCACCAACGCGGAAGTTTTATCCTTGTCGTTTTTCTTCTCAGATTTTCGTTCCTTTTTGTAAGCCTTTTTAAGCAGTTTTACTGCTTCTTTTGGCAAGTGGGGGAATTGATGCAGTTCCTTTTCGAGATGGTCGAAATCCTGTTCAAATCGCCGGTTCCAGTGTTTAAACACTAGATGCGGTTCTTTGGCACGCTTTCTGCGCTTATACCAGATCAGTTTGATGATCAGGGCCACTCCGGCGATTAAAAAAAGTGCTACCCCTGCGTTGTAGAAAGTCCAATACGAGTCGATCCATTCATTCATGGCATTTCAACCTGAAAGATGTTTGGTTTGGAGGAGAAATATATAGTCGTTGTGGGCTAACAAATAGGTTTGCCCCTACGGAACTCCAAAACTCCTAAAATCTGTGTAAATCTGCGACTCAGACCACATTCCGCATTTTCATCATTTGAATGGGTTGCGGGCGAAGCCGGCGTTAGGTTTATTTACACAACACTCAATCATGAAAAAATCTTATTCTTTACGATTTCGAGGAAACTGGAAAGTCGGACTGCTAAGTTTCTGCTACGCCCTTTCCAGCACATCCGCCAGTCTAAACGTGTTGGCAGCCACCTTGGTAGGATACCATCTTGCGGAAGTGAAAACTTGGGCCACCATTCCCTTATCCCTGCAACTGCTGGGTACAATGGCCGCGAGTTTCCCGGCATCCATGCTGATGAAACGTGTCGGCCGGAGGAACGGTTTCCTTCTCGGCACGGCGCTTGGGGTTTTCGGGGCGTTCCTTTGTGCGTTTGCCATCAAAATAGAGCATTTTCCGCTTTTTTGTCTGGGAGTTTTCTGTTTGGGGCTGATGCGGGGCATCTCCCAATTGTTTCGCTTTACCGCGGTTGAGGTCGTTGAACATGACTTTCATGCACAGGCCATTTCACTGGTGTTGGTCGGGGGCATAATAGCGGGGTTTCTCGGCCCGGCAATCGGTTCCTGGACAGCTGACTGGATTCCATATTTCCCTTTCGCGGGCAGCTACCTCGTGATTGCCGTTTTGTTCTTAACGACTGTGCCGGTACTCTTTTGGATGCGGCTTCCGGGACCCACCCTGGAAGAACGTTCCGGACCCTCTCGCGCTTTAAAGGAAATTGTCCGGCAGCCTCTTTTTTTACCGGAAACCTGATCCGCCGGTTTGGACACATGGGGGTCATGACCGCGGGTTTGATTCTAAACTTCGTTTGCGTCGGAATCAATCTGATTGGAGAGGAACTGCTCCACTTCTGGACAGCGTTGCTGCTGCTTGGGGTGGGGTGGAACTTCATGTATGTTTCTGGGACTTCCCTTTTGACCCGTTGCTACCGTTCCGCGGAGAAGGCGCAGGTGCAGGGGTTCAATGATTTTCTTGTGTTTGCCTCCGCTGCCCTTTTCTCCATGCTTGCCGGCGTGATGCAGACCACGCAAGGCTGGTCCGCGGTGAACTTGTATTCGCTGCCACTGCTCGCTTTTGCCGGGTTCATGCTGATTCGCTTCCGTGCATTGAAAACAACCTATTGATGGAATTGGCAAATTGTATTAGTGCGGGAGAGCCAAGTGTAATCAGAGAAACGCACGCGCGAAATCAAAAGAAGTACCCGATGGTAAAAACAATGGCGGAGGGAGAATCGAGTGTATCGTACCAGTCCTCGGTACGGTCACGGATATTGCCGTCAAGTTCGTCCCTCAAGCCCATGAACGTCCAGGTCTCCCAGTGCTCCACCACTTCCACCGAGCGACTGACAACCACGCTGTAGCGCAGGATGTCCATGGCCATGAAGCGGTTCCCCCCGAATCGCATGTATCCTATCCCCGCGCTGGCAACCGAGGTCTGGAAAAACATGTCGAAACGAGCTTTTCCACCCCATTCCGGACGGTCATAAGAACGGTCCCAGAAATCGATAGTACGTTTTTCATACGCTCCCATCACATAAAAACTGTGACCCAGAAACGCTTTCAGGAAAACCGTGTTTCCGGTGAATCTCGAGGGGCCTAATCCGTCTACTCTCTGCTTGCTCCACATGCCGAATTTTTCCGAGTCGCTGAGTTCCACTCCCACAACTATCGGTTCAAAATAATATGCGAGACTGAGTGGAGGGGCCCAGACAACGATCGGGTTCAGGCCATAGCTCACCCCGAGCATGAACCCCTGCGGGGATTCGAAACGCTGCAGCGGTTTGAGGTTTTCCGCAACCGCCTGCGGATCTAAAAAGGGATCATCATTCAAGGGTCCGGGGTCTTCCTGGCCGAAGGCAAACCCGATGCATGGCGCGCAGCCGATCCAAAGTATGATCAGAAGTTTGTTGATGCGTATATTGATTCCGGGAATCAAAACAAATGGTGTGGAAGGCAATTTGCGTGATCCCGGAAATGTTGACAACGGTCCGGGGAGGAGAAATGGACCGCCGCGAGGATTGATAAGTGTTTCCTTTTTCCCTGTTTCCTGATTCAGTCAGACAGCATAAGCAGGAAACATGGATTATTCCCTTCAGAACCTTGGCACCTTAATGCCCCTGCCAGGTGCGGCAAAGGTGTTTGTCGGAAATCGGCAGGATCGGAAGCCTGCCGAGAAACGCCAGGTAACACAGCAGGAACGCCCCCGTGAACCCAAGCGTGATCAGTATTTCATGTAATCCGAGGTAGACATGGTAGTGTCCGTAATGCTGCCTGGTAGGGGCGATCATCAGATAGATTGACAACCACTGCCCAAGCGCGACCCAGATGCCCATCAAACGGATGTAATATGGTTTGCGGCAAAGCGTCCGGGGAAGCAGTCCGAGAAATACACTGACAAATACCCAGAGGATTACAATCAGAAACAGGGTGGCCCACGGTTCGTTCATCGAGCGGATGACCAGAAATGGTGTTTCCTCCGGGAGGTTTGCATACCAGATCACCAGGTATTGGGAATAGCCCATGTACGTCCAGAGCAGCGAGAAGGCGAATGTCATCTTTGCCAGATCGTGCAGACGGTTTATGCTGATATATTCCTCAATGCCGAAACGGTTGCGGACGGTGACGCTTATCACCAGCATCAGGCCGAGGAAGGCATGCATGTTACCGACAAGAAAAAACACCCCGAACAACGTGCTGAACCATTCCTGGTCAAGAGTCATGACAAAATCCCAGGCGAGGAAAGAGCCTCCGAATGCGTATATCAGAGCAAGCGCAGGTGCGAGCCTGCGAGACAGGCTTTCGAGATGGATCACCTCTTCTTCATGTTTTCCGTAATCTTTCAGCACCCAGTCGGCAAATCGTCCTCCCCACTCACTTCCCAGAAGTTTGCGTGCAAGTGCGATATCGGGTTTGATCGAGGTTTTGACGAACCAAAAGGATATGCCGTAGATCAGGATCAGCCAGAACAGGTTTCGGCTGATGAAAAAGGGCAGGTTCAGCCATCCCGCCTTGACCGCTACTCCATGATGCAGAAAGGGCGAGTGAGTCCATTCATAAAGGACCTTGCTGCCGAAGAAGACGAGTATGAACATCAACAGGGATACCGGCAGGAAAGCCGTGCAGGCTTCCGCCAGACGTTTGAACGCGCGGCCCCACTTGGCATCGGTCAGTTGCCAGATCACCGCGAAGAGCACCCCGGCATGAGCGATTCCGGCCCAGAAAACGGTGTTGATCAGAAACGCCTGCCACGTCCGGAGGACGCTGTCTCCATCCATCATCAATCCCACGGCGAACATCCCTATACCCAGGACAACGAACGCCCATAACAGCGACTTCCAGCCGACAGGAATTTCAAAAAGGGATTTTTGTGCAATCTCCTTCATTGACTGCTCTCCTTGCCAAATTCATTACTCAACATGTAGTTAACCATGTCCCAACGGTCATGTACGGAAGTCTGGGCCCCATATGCGGGCATAAAACCGCGGGGTTTCTGAAAAAAACTGCCGTACTTGATTTTGTTGTAAAGGTGTGGAGACGCGGTGGATATCTGGAAAAACGGCGTGATCGGCGGCGCCGGTACGCCCTTGCTCACCACGACAGTTTGGGAAAGTCCATCCGTTCCGTGGCATGCCGCACAGTAGGTATTATATAAAACCCTGCCGCGCGCGATAGAATCCGAGGTTGCCTGCGTTGGGTTCCTGGGGTGGAATTCCCTGGGGTGCCCCTCCGGTCCGGATCCGTTTCCCGCAATCGCGGGGATGAACGGGTCATAAATCTTTTTGATTTTACCGAGCACGACCCTGACAGGTACGGACCGTTCCGGGAATTTCTGATAGGTCCCTTCTTCCTGAGGTTTGATGCTTTTGCCGTCGAACATGTCCTGGTAGAAGGGATAGTCCTTGCCGTCGTACCAGGGACGTGCATCGTTCTTGATGTTGTAACCATCTTTTTTAGGATCAAAATAGGGGTATGGATCACCCGCATGCAGGTATCCACCCGTCAGGCCGGAACTCAGAACGTAGCAAGTAATCCCAAGCAGAACCGACCGGATTACATTACCCTTTTTCAACATGCACTTCCTCCGCGCCATGGTTTTTCATGATCGTTTCAAATTCATTGAATTTGGACTCATCGCACCGCACAACCACCCCGAAACGGTCCCGCTGGAACCGGGTGTATTTCTTTGCCCCTTTGGGAATGGGGAAGCGCAAAGTATCGATGACCCCAAGAATCGTCAGACCCGCGAGGGTGTGAATGGCTGCGAACAGGATCGTCAGTTCGAAGCCGATAATGGTAAATGGGGGGATGGCAAGGATCGGCTTCCCACTCACCGGCAGCACCCAGTCTGAAGCGGTCCAGGCCGGGAAACTGTATCCGATGAAACACCCCAAGGCGCCGAAAGCCAACGCAATCCATGGCACCAAGGTGTATTGTTTCCCCAGTGCATGTTCAATTTCGTGACGGGGGCATGGGGAAAGGGTGGTTGGTCTGATTCCGTTCGCGCGGACTTCCTCGATGGCTTCCGTCATTTCATCGAGGTTTTCAAAAATCCCCCAAACTCCTGTGAATTTTCTCATCAGTGACCCCTTGATTCATTTTTCATGGGTGGGATGGTGCCTTCCTTCAATTCCATGATCGCCATCGGAGGCAGCGCCTTGGCAAAGATGGTAAACAGTGTGAAGAAAAACCCGAAACTGCCGATGGTGATGCCTGTTTCCACGATGGTCGGCCAGTATTCACCCCAGGATGCTGGGTTGTATTCACGCTGCAGAGAACTGCCGACAATATTGAAACGTTCAAACCACATGCCGACGTTGATCAACCCGCAGATGATCCAAACCGCGGTCGGGTTATTGCGGATTTTCCAGCGCCAGAGTGGAATCGGAGCAATCACGTTGCAAAAAACCATCAGCCAGAATGCGATCAGAGGAAACGAAAGCTGTTGGTCTCCGGTCAGTGTCCAGCTTGCCATTTCACCAAAAGGCCGGAAGTAGAAAATTGCCCGTTCATATGGACTTCCGCTGTACCAGCCGATGAAAAATTCGGTCCCGTAGGCGTACCCCACGATGATTGAAGTGAAGAGGATTACCCTGCAGACGCTTTGAATGACATGAGTAGTGATATACTCTTCCAGTCCGAAAACCGTGCGCATGGGAATAAGTACGGTCATCACCATTGCTAATCCGGAAAAGATGGCGCCGGCAACAAAATACGGGGCAAAGATGGTGGTGTGCCATCCGGGAACGGAAGACATCGCGAAGTCCCAGGAGACTATCGAGTGGACGGAGAACACCAGCGGTGTGGCCAGCGCGGCAAAGATCAGGTATCCGCGCATGTAATGCACCCACTGATGGTTTGTGCCGCGCCATGCCAGCGCCAATGGGGCATAAATCAGCGCGCGCAGTTTCCGCCCCTGCCGGATGGCTTCGTCCCTCAAAATGGCCATGTCCGGAATGAGTCCGAGCATGAAAAACATTATTGATACCGACATGTAGGTGGTGACTGCAAAGACATCCCAAAGCAGAGGAGATTTGAAGTTGACCCACAGCATTCTCTCATTCGGATAGGGGATCAACCAGTATGCCAGCCAAACGCGTCCGGTGTGCAGCAGAGGGAAGAGTCCCGCGGTCATCACCGCGAAAACCGTCATTGCTTCAGCGCTGCGGTAAATGGCTGTCCGCCAGGGCGCCCGTGTCAGGTAAAACACCGCCGAGATCAGTGTCCCCGCATGTCCGATGCCGATCCAGAAAACGAAGTTGGTGATGTAGAATCCCCACGCAATCGGGTGACTGATTCCACTGTAGCCGATGCCGACATCGATCTGGATCGAAAGGCTGAGCGCGCCCAATCCCAATGCCAGCAGGAACCCCAGCAGCAGCAGAAAATAGGAGGGGTGTGGTTTGTCCAGCATCCGCAGCATGTCGTCGTTGATCCGGCCGTAATCGAATGTGGTGGCCTTGATCCCCGGATGACCGTTCATGACATCGACATTTACTTTTCCTGCTACAGCATCGTATTCGTAAGTGGTTGTTCCCATTAATTATACTCCATCATTTAATCCTCACTCATGCATGAGATGATTCCCCCTTTTCATGTCCGTTTCCGGCAACCCGTGTGTTGACTTTTTTCATGTAAGTCACACCGGGTTTGTAATTAAGTTCTGCCAGCACTTCGTACTGCCTGTCCCGTTTTTCTTTTTGCTCCCGTATCGCGTTTTTGGAGACCTGGCTTTCACTGTCCATCAGGTTACCAAAGGTGATCGCCCTGGTGGGGCAGGTTTGCTGGCATGCAGTCAAAACTTCTCCATCCTGAATGTCTCGTCCCAGTTCGTTAGCTTCATGCCTCGCCGCGGTCAGTCTGTGGCGGCAGAAGTTGCATTTTTCCATCACCCCCACGGAACGGGTGGTGATCGACGAGTTCAGTTGCTGATTCAAAGGCGCCGGGAATTCATAGTCGAACCAGTTGAATCGCCGCACTTTATAGGCGCAGTTGTTTGAACAGTAGCGGGTCCCCACGCAGCGGTTGTATATCATGGAGTTGACCCCTTCCGGATTGTGATAAGTTGCGTATACCGGGCACACCGGTTCGCAACCCGCGTTCGCGCACTGCTGGCATAACATCGGCGTGAAGCGGATTTCGAAATCGTCTCCGTATCCCTCGATGTAGCGTTCCATGCGGATCCATGACATTTCCCTGCCGATTGCTGTCCGCATCTTGCCCACCACCGGCAGGTTGTTTTCAGCGTAACACGCAACTACACAAGCAGAGCAGCCGTTGCAGCGGTCGAGGTCAATTGTCATGCCCCAGCGGTATGGTTTGTAATAACCCGCGGTTTCTGAACGGGGAGGGTAAAATTCGACTTCCTCCACGGGCCGAGTGTGTGCCGGATGATGTTCCTCGCCATTTTGCAGTTCCTCAACTGTTGCGGCGGCGGCAATGTTTCGTCCCAATTGCCGTGCGTTTCCGTCGAGGTTGACCATGTAGGACGGTTCCTCGAGCGGGGTTACTTGCGCACGAGTGCTGACAAATGCGAGGTTTCCTGATCCGTCATACTTTTCCGGCAGGATGTTCATCACGTTGACCCCGAACCCGTCAGCTACATCCCCGGAATGCCGGTGTCCCTGTCCGATGGGAATTGCGATCGCGTCGCGATGAATGCCGAAGTGATAAAGCGCGGTGCCTTTGATGGTACCGCTGTTTGTTTTGATTTCGATGACGCTCCGGTCAGCGATGCCCATCTTCTTCGCCGTCTCCGGATTGATCTCAATCCAGGAATCCCAAACGATCTGGCTTACCGGGTTCGGCGCTTCCTGGAGCCAGGGGTTGCGTGCGCCGCGACCGTCATTGTGCATCAGGGAAGGTGAGGGCAGCAAAACCATTCCTTTGCCATCGATGGCGGGAACGTTTAATTTCACACTCACCGCTTCCGGACGGAGGTTGACCGGATGAATTTTCGGTTCAGAAAAAACTCCTCCGTTTTCCAGGGTATTGATCCAGAAGTTTTCAAAATCCCCGGGTCCGCCGGTTTTCCCATATAACATCTGCCACTGACCGCGGAGGTATTCCTGGTAATCCCTTATTCCGGAAAAAGCCTCGGGGTTTATGATTTGAGCCGTTTGCAACAGGATGTCTTCACGGGCCTTCGCGTCAAACTGAGTGACGGGCGCCATCACAGGCTGCCGGATGCTGTGTATCCCTGAACGGGGTGCAGCGTCTCCCCAGGTTTCATAAGCAGTCAATGCCGGGAGCACCAGGTTTGCCGCATGTGTAGTTTCAGTTTTTTGAGATGCAATGCTGATGACGAAGGCATTTCTCATCGATTCGGCCAGACCAACGGAATTGGGCAGTACATGCAAAGGGTTAATGTCGTCGATTACCAGCACCTTTACCTTGCCGGCATTCAGTTCGTTGATCAGTTCACTTATATGGCGGTGCGAAATATCCTCAGGAAGTGGATGATCAAAGAAACGAATTGTTTTCCCCACGTTGCCCGCAACCGCATTGAGGATGTTGACTGCTGCATAGGTTGCGGGTTGTTCCGTCGTAGCGGAAATGCAGCCCCCACCAATTGCCAGTGAGGGGCTGTTTTCGATGAAACGCTTTGCCCAAGAACGCAGTTTCTCCGCCGATACACCGCAGGCATCCGCGACTTTTTCAGGAGTGTAGCGTTCGAGTGTCTCTTCAAGAAAAGGGAAATTGCCTTTTTCCGCGCGGATGACCGAGGCCAGCGCAAGTGCGGCCAGACCTTCCGTGCCCGGATTTATGATCTGCCAGCGGTCTGCCTTGGCGCCGCTGAGGGAAATGTGAGGTCCAAAGTGAATCAGTTCGATTTTCTTACCATCTCCGCGGTACGCATGCGTTTCCGCGAAACGACGTGCGTTTTCCACCGGGTTGCCCCATGTTTCCAGGAAATCCGCGCCGAAATTGAACACGATGGATGCGTCCTCAAACACATGTTCCGGGACATCGGCACGTCCGAAACAAAGGCGGTTTGCTTCCCGCATGCTGCCGGAATCCAGCAGGTTGAAACCGATGCGGCGTCCACCCCCGATAGCTTTCAGCCATTCATCGATGAATCCCCCTTCACTTCCCTGGGAGGGCCTGCCGAGGTAGACAACGCTTCCGGATGCCTCCTTCAGTTTTCCGGACATCGATTCCAGGGCGCCGTCCCAGCCGACCTGTTTGCCGTCCAGTTGGGGGTGAGACAGCCGGTGTGGATTGTAGAGGGTCTGCATCGATGCCTGACCAAGTGCGCAGAGCGTGCCCTGGTTGAGGGGATGCAGAGGGTTGCCTTCGGCTTTCTGGGCCCGATTTTCCCGAACCGTCACCATCATTCCACATGCAGCTTCGCACTCGGAACAGGTGGTCATGTACTGGTATGCGGTTTGAGGGGTGTATTCAAAATTAGTGGGCGGAACCAGCATCGGGATCAGTTTTTCGGGCTTCTGTTCACACCCGGCTGCTACCGCGACAGCACCGCCTGCGCCCATGTATTTGAAAAGTTTTCTCCTGCTTAATCCCTTCTTCATCGAAAACTCCTAATAGTGACAGGTGGCGCAGTCGCTGACGTTTGGGTTGTGATGACCCTTGGCGTTGACAAGCATAATCCGCAGTTCCCGCTGGCGGTCGTTTTCCTTTGCATGAAACCACCCTGCCATTGTGCTGCCGGTACGTTTGCGCGCGACGGCGCCCTTGACCTGGAGGTGGCATTTAAGGCACCAGCCCATCCCGCCGAAATTGTCATCGATAACTTGCATAAACTCCATGTTGCTGACAGGTCCATGGCATGACTCACAGCGCGTATCTCCTCCAATCCTGAATTGGTATAACCGGCATTCGAGACTTCTAGGCGCGGATTTGAGATCGCATCCGGACCCTGCTTTTTCGATGAAACGGCTGCTGTCAGCATTGATATGTTTTTTGTGCGGGAAGCGTACATAATCCGGGATGTCATGCACTTTCATCCAGGGAACCGGTTCGCTTCTAGACCAGTACGCGCGCATTTTGTTCACTTCCGCGCTGTCGGGTCGTGCCAGTTTCCGTTCGTTGGGTCCGTGACAGCCGATGCAGGTGCTGACCGGCGGCACTCCGGATGAGTAAGAACGCCTTGCGTAGAGATGGCAGTATTGACATGCAATACCGTTTTGAGTGGCATGAAGTTTGTGGCTGAATGCGATCGGCTGTTTAGCACTCCCTGGGAGCGGGGTCAGAAGGAGGAAAAACAGTCCCAGGAGCAGTCTTGACCAACTCCTGGAAACCAGCCTGGAATACCCTGGGCAGTGAAGCATAATGCTGACTGATATTGATGTTGCTGTGGTGATGGTTAACACAAATCCTAAAAATTTATAGGTTGTCGCGCTCAAAGGCAATCTCTTTTTTGGAATATACACACTAAAACTGATTGTGTACCGCTAACACGTAATTTCCGCACGGCATTTGAGTTGGATCAAATGAATGCCTTGCTCTTTTCGTTTGTTTTTTTGTAGGCGACCGGGGGATTTCGGGAACACCCGCCAGGAAGCATATATGTTATATAGGAGTATCCGGGGGATCCCTGAAGGGGATTCTCACCCACCCCGCTGTTGTTTTCGCGCGGTGAAGATCAACAGGGACATGAAAACCACGATGAATACGCAAAGGCTCAGCAGGTCCGGCCACGATTCAAGGAACCCTTGCTGCTTGAGCAGCACATTGCGCATCATCGAGTTCGCGTGGGTAAGGGGAAGCACCAGCGAAATCCATTGGAAAACTACGGGGAAACTGTCGATGCTCCAGATCATGTCGCTGAGGAAAATCTGCGGCAGCACCACCAGCGGAATGAACTGCAGGGCTTGAAATTCGTTCGCGGCCATGAATGAGGCGAACAGCCCAAGCGAAAGTGCGATCAGCATCATCAACAGCGTCAGCACGATCAGGGTCGCGATCTGATACACAGTAATCGGGAACCCGAGCAGGCTGAAAATAAAAAATAGAATGATGGCTGCCTGGCATCCGGAGAAAATGAGAAATCCCAGGATGTAACCAATCACAACTTGGGTGAAGGAAACAGGAGCAATCTGCAAGCGTTCCAGGGTTCCACGCACCCTTTCGCGCTGGAAGGTGATGGTGGAGATTATAAACGTGAAGAAAAACACGAAAAACGGAGGAAATACTGGGAGGAAAAAATCGATCAGCCGGTAATCATCTGAACCGTAGAGATAGTGTTTTTCCAGGTCCATTGGTTTCACGTTGACCGAGTTGGCGCAGAAAGCCGAACAGGTTTGATCGATCACGACCGGCAGCGCCGCGGCCAGTTCGTCCATTGCTGACGCCACGGATTCCAGCACAGCCGAGGTGAGAGTCGGCCTGGAACCTTCTACATAGATGTCCAGGGTGCCGCGCCTGCCGTCGAAGCGTTCTATCAGCAGGCTTTCCTTCAAGTAAAGCACTCCCTCAACTTTTCCGGAGACAAGGTGTTCCCGGATTTGAATTTCGAGAATTTCAGGATCGGTTTCTTCATCGTCGATTTCCAGTTCAACCAGGCGGATGTCTTCTTCATCCTCCAGGGTTTTGACCAGGTCGGCCTCGAACAGGCGCATCACACCGCGTGAAATAACTCCCAGGCGGGCGACCTCGTCTTCCAGGAGGGCGTAATAGATTAGGGACATCACCACCAGCGGGACCAGGAAGAAGAAGGCCAAAGTGCGGCGGTCACGCAGTATTTCCCGGATGATTCTCCAGGCAATCCAATGCGCAACCATGGTTATACTCCCGTGTCTCTGTCCCGGGTGGCTCTCACGAATGCCTCTTCAAGGTCGTTTGAGTGGTAACGCCTCATCAGCGCGTCAGGTGCGCCTTGTTCGATAAGTCGGCCTTCACGGAGGAAGACCACCTGATCGCAGCGGCCAGCTTCAGTGATGTGGTGGGTGGTGATGAGGATAGAAATGCCTTTCCCGGAAAGGACCCCGAACCACTCCCAGAAACGGATCCTCAAAGCGGGGTCAACCCCTGCTGTCGGTTCGTCCAGAATGACCAGTGAGGGTTGGTGGATCAACGCAGTCGCAAGCATCGTCCTGCGGACCAGCCCTCCCGACAGGTTAGCAACAAGGTTGTTTTTTTGCGGGCCTAATTCAACCATGTCCAGGATTTCAACCGCCCTGGATTTCAACTCCTCTTCCGGAACTCCATAAAGTCTGCCGTAAAAGAGAATATTTTCCAGTGTGGAAAGTCCGGGATAGACTGCCAGTTGCTGAGGCATGTAACCAATTCTTCCCCTCACCATGCGGTCAGTCGGGGAGTGATTGTCGAAGAGGGTGATTGTTCCGGATGTGGGCGAGATCAATCCCATAATCATCCGCAGCAGGGTCGTCTTCCCTGCGCCGTTTGGACCCAGTAAACCGAAAATCAACCCCTCGGGGATTTCCAGGTTTACCTTGTCGACCGCGGTTAACTTGTCAAATTTCCGGGTTACTCCATTCAGTTTCAACATCCAGCTGTCTGGTCAGGAATATAATTCGCTGCCGAAAACATATTGCCTCTGCAAAAAGCTCTGTTTACGCCACATAAATTTTCAATGTCAGGGTTTTTCAAAGAAAGGAAAAACTCAAGTGAGAAACAGCATCAACTCCATTAAAACGGAGCATATCGGGGTTTGCCAATATCCTCTGCATCGGGTTGAATATCAATAGAGAATTTTCCGGACGAACTGCCTGGGGTGAGGAAATTTGGTATAGTTCAGAATGTTCTGCGTTGCTGGTTGGAGCAGCATTCAAAAAGAAATTCCGGCCATTGACAATGTGGATTTACGAGGCTGAAGACTTTTATAAAGTCACTTGGCATGTGTTGTTTGGATGTGCGTGGAACGGACATTCTCTTCAAGGTCCGGGCTTTCCTGAAAATATTCCTGCCAGCGCTGTTGCGCTGCGCTGCCGAACAGGGCGTTGGCTGCCTCGCGCAGTTTTTTGGATTGCTTCAGTTCGTCGTGAGGGACTATCAGGGCAAGACGTGTTCTGCGGCGGAGCAGGTCCTCCATGGTTACGATCATTTCCTCGCGGGCAAGGTGACCTATCTCGCAGCGGGTCAATTCCCCTTTTCCCAAAATGGGTTCACTCAGGCTGGGATTATCCCGGATTTCCTCCAGCATGTCGAATGCTTCCTCGGAATAACGTCTCCACAGTATTTCCGCAATGGATTCCGGATGATCTTGGTTGACAGTGCGGTCCAATTTTAAACCTCGCGCGCGATGAAAGAACAGGGCGCGTTTTGCTGCTTCCGGCTCACCATACCATTTCACGGAATGGGTGTTGAAATTCACCCCCATGTTTTTGATCAGCTGGCATACCTCTTCTCCAATGTTCAGGCAATCGGTCAGTTTACCTCCAAAAACACTGAGATGACGTTTTTTAAAATCAGCATCGATAGAGTGTCTACGCGATAGCTTGGTCCATTCACTGTCCTGGTCCATTTGCCCTTTTGCCAGGACCAGAGGACGTACTCCGCAACGTTCGGCAATTATGTCCTTTTTCGTCAGAGGCTGTGTCAAATTGAGACGCTTGTTTATGTTTTCCAGCACAAACCTGCGGTCGTCCTCCGTCACTTCTGTGCTTGGTTCAGGTACACGGGTGTCGGTGGTGCCGACCATGGTGTGTGTGCCCAGCGGTACGGAAAAAAACATGCGCCCGTCATCGGCAAAAAACGTCAAAACCCGCCTTTGGGGTGTGATCCGTTTGAGCACCAGATGTACGCCTTTTGAATAGACATGATGATGGTCGGTAGGTTGGCCGGTGGTTTTGTTTTGTGAATCAACGAAAGGTCCGCAGGCATTAATCAGCACTTTGGAACGGGCATCAAATACTGCTCCGCTTACATGATCTTTCAGGGTGGTGATCCAGGAACCGTCTGAGGACCTGCGGCTGCTAAGAGATTCAACATAGTTCACGCATGCACATCCATGCTTGAGAGCCTTGCGTACGAATTGAAAAACAAATCGGGAATCGTGTTCGACAAGATATGCGTCCGAGTATTCCACTCCGCCGATGCTGTATTCCGTGTTGATCGCGGGTTCTTCGGTGGCTATCCTTGCGCGTGTAAGGAACCGGGGAGGACGAGTTTGAAAGAAACCGATCAGCCAATAGAGGAGAGTCCCGAGATAGATCAGCCAGGCTGGAAAACGTAAACCCTGCTCGAGGTTTGTGTAGAAACGGATTTCATGGATGGCGGAGGGATAGGCCCGGATCAGCTGGTTTCGGGATCGGCACAACTGACGCACCAGACTGAGCTCGTAGCTTTCCAGGTATTTGATCCCCCCCCATATCAGGTTTGAAGAACTCTGGCTGGTGTATCCGCCAAAATCGCTCCGGTCAATCAAAGCAGTCTTCACGCCCTTTGCCGAGAGAGCCGCCGCCGAGGCTGCGCCGTTGATCCCTCCGCCGATAATCAGAACGTCGAAATCTTTCTGCTTAAGCCGTTTTAAATGGGTTTCTCTAAGTTTCATTCAAATCGGCTTAAGTTGAAAAGGACTAACCCTCAGCGATCCAGCAGCAAACCGGCGGTCGTTTCGTCACTGATCAGGGAGTGAACAAACCCTCCCTCGAGCGCGCCTCTGAGGGCGTCCAGCTTATGTTCACCTCCGGCAACCCCCACTACATGTTTCATCCGTTTCAGGGATTCCAGCCGAATTGCCAGCAGCCGGTTATGGTGTTCAAGGTCCAGGGGCTGCCCATCCGCGTCAAAATACTCCCCGTGCATTTCCCCAACCGCGCCTTTTTTCTTCAACAAATCGAGTTCGCGCACTGACCTGTATCCAAACCTGGCAAATTCAGTGCTGGGCATCAAAGCCCCGATGCCGACCAGGGCTATATCCGCCATTTCGGCCATCTGCATCACCTGCCGTACTTCCATTTCCTCGAGCAGGGAATCCCTAAGCTCCCTGGATTTAACCAGCAGAGGAGTAGGTAAAACGTGGAATGGGTAATGAAACCCGGAAAGCGGGGCGCCGACGTTTCCTGATTTTTTTTCGCCAAGGTATTGAGTCACTCCCCCACAGAGGGTGACGAACGATGTCCCAGGCGGGGCCACTTGGCTGATGTGGTTCGTGATGCCTGAAACTGTGCGGCCCCAGCCCAGCCCGACAAGCGATTCCTCGGAAGAAAGCTGAATTTCCAGGAACTGTGCCCCGGCCATGCTCAGGTTTTCCTTGAGCAGGTTGTCTTCTACTTCCGGAACCAGCATCACTTCTCGCAGTCCCCAGGTTTCTTTGAGGGCGGTTTCGAGTTCCAGCAGCCGTGCATCCTTCCCGAGTACTTGTATCGATACCGTGCCGTTCCTGCGTGCTTCATTGAGTATGTTGATCACCCGGGCACGGTTGATGCCCAGGCGTTTTGCAATCTCGCCTTGGGTCAGTCCGGTTTTGTAGTAATACCAGGAAACCCGGCAGGCAAATTGCTGGCGGTCGCGGAGCGGTTTTGAAATTGGAAATGGTTGATTTATATTCATAGCTATTACAATTGTATTATTTTTCAACAAATATCAAGACATTGTTGGGATTGTATCACAATTTTTCGTGTGATAGCGTATTTTCCTTCAAGCCAGGCGATATTCCTGATTCCATGACTACTTGAATCCTGTTCTTTTTTCCGGACATTAGCTTTCTTTGGCGTGCATTGAATGTGTTTGCAGTTTCCTGTCCGGGAACAAGCGGAAAGCAGTCTTCACCTGGCTTTAGATCCTATACAATGTTCATTGATGATTAAGGCAAGGCTGTCCAGTCCCTCCTCCGTTTTCGATGGCCGTCCGTTTTTCAGGACAAGTGAAAATGGCGGGCAGGGCTGAGACACTGAAATTGAAAACAGCATTCCTTGGTTATGTCAAGTCAAGGTTGCGAGAAAACCGCAACTGAATCATATTTTCAAACTGAAACTGTTTCCATAAACCTGAAATGTCATACCCTCATCCGATGTTTCGACTGTTCAGTTACCTAAGACCGCACTGGAAGCCTTTTTCCTTGTCCGGTATTTCAAGCATTTCGAACAAGGTACTGGACCTGATGCCCCCGATTCTGGTGGGCTGGGTCATCGATTCAGTGAGACGCGATCCGCCCGAGTGGATCGGGAGCCTGACGGGAACGCAGGATCCCTGGGCATTAGCAGTTTTTTTGGCGGTTCTCGCAGTGGGGATATTCGCCTTTGAGAGCTTGTTTGAATGGGGTTATCAATTCGGTTTCATGTATCTCGCGCAGAAGGTGCAGCATCGTTTGCGGATGGATGCTTACAACCATCTGCAGCACAGGGAAATTGAATTTTTTGAAAACCACCGGATGGGTGAGACGATGTCCATGCTGAATGATGACGTCAACCAGATTGAGCGTTTTCTCAACACCGGATTCAACGAACTCCTGCAGCTGCTTGTACTGTTTCTTTTCGCCGGAGGAGTGATGCTCAGCGTTTCATTGGAACTTGCGGTAATAGGCATTCTTCCTCTCCCTTTGATTGTATGGGGAAGTCTTTATTATCAGGGGATGATATCCCCCCGGTACCGCAGGGTCCGGGAAGCAGTGGGACATTTGAGCAGCCGCCTTGAAAACAACATTGCCGGCATCCAGGTGATACAGAGCTTCACCGCGGAAGCATTTGAATCCGGAAGGGTTCGGGAAGCGTCCAGTGCATACCGGCAGGCGAACTTCGACGCCATCCGGCTCAGTTCGATATATGTGCCTGCCATCAGGATGGCAGTAGCAGTAGGTTTTGGCGGGGTGCTGCTGCTCGGCAGTTACTGGGTGCTGCAGGACAGCGGCAGGCTTTCAATCGGTGAACTGGTGCTTTTTTCAATGATGGTTCAGCGGCTGCTGTGGCCCCTGACCAGGATGGGGGTGACGCTGGACGAATTTGAACGTGCATCCGCGAGCGCCAGACGTACCTTTGGACTGCTTGATTCAGCAATCAAAATCAAGGACCCGCTTATGCCTGTCGATTTCCCGAAAATCATGGGACGCATACGTTTTGAACAGGTCCATTTTTCCTATCGCCATGGACCCGGCGTCTTGAAGGGTTTGGAGTTTGAAATTGCACCAGGTGAGACAGTAGGCATAGCGGGGGCGACAGGTGCTGGAAAATCGACGCTGATCAAATTACTGTTGCGTTTTTATGACCCCACTTCCGGACAAGTCCTCCTGGATGATATAGACCTGCGTGCACTAAAGCTTAATGAACTTCGCAGGATGATTGCCCTGGTTAGCCAGGACGTTTATCTGTTTCACGGGTCCATTGCGGACAACCTTGCTTATGGCAGCGAAGGAATCATAAGGGAGCGTGTTGAAGAAGCAGCTGCATCCGCGCAGCTTCATGAATTTGTTGCCGGGTTGCCACAGGGGTATGACACGATTGTCGGAGAACGGGGCATCCGGCTTTCAGGGGGGCAGCGGCAGCGCCTGAGCATCGCCCGTGCGCTGCTCAAGGACGCACCGGTGATGGTGTTTGATGAGGCAACAAGTTCGGTGGATACGGAAACAGAACGGACGATACAGACCAACCTGATGCGGATAACGGAGGGAAAAACCGCGCTGATTATCGCACACAGGCTTTCAACTATACGCCATGCTGACCGTATCCTGGTTCTGCGTGACGGGCAGGTTGCGGAGGAAGGGCATCACGACGAACTGGTTGCCCGTGAAGGAACATACGCGGATCTCTGGCACATTCAATCCGGTGACCTGGGGGGGGAGTCGGGGGCGTTAATGAATTAACCGGCTTCTCATTCAAAGAAAAGGTCTCAAATGTTCCGCCGGTAGAGCCCCGGCGCGAACCAGCACAAAAGGGGAAACGGCACAATTGAGGATGGTGGTTGGCTGGCGTTTGGGCAGGGTTCCACCATCGACAAGAAGCCCGATTTGCTCCTGCAGTTGTTCACGGACTTCCTCAGGGCTGACGCACGGGGGATATCCGCTCAGGTTGGCGCTGGTTCCGATCAGGGGGCTGGTTCCCAACTCGATCAGTCGCTGCACTACAGCTGAATTAGAATGCCTCACCGCGATGGTTTTCCCTGGCCCGCGCAGGAAATCCGGCGCTTCCCGGCTGGCGGGCAATATCAGCGTCAACGGTCCGGGCCAGAATCGTTTCACAATTTCTGAAATTGCCGGGGCTTGCGGGCTTGTCAACCTGTGCAGCCAGGATTCATCGACCAGAATCAGCAGGGATTTTTCCACCGGACGCCGCTTAATCCGATACACTTCCTGAACTACCTTATGCGAAAGCGCGTTTCCCCCCAGACCGTACAGGGTTTCTGTGGGAAAGGCAAAAACCTCGTCCTTGGAAATTACCTGCGTTATTAGTTCTTCCGCGGCGGAATCGAAAGGGAAATGAACCATCCTGAATTGTTCCCGGTTCATTTTTTCTGGATTTCGGATTTCAGCATGCGTTTTCACATTCATGGCGCATCACTCATAATTTCTGCGCCCGTCAATCCATCCTGAATGGTGGACCACCTGCCCGTGAAGGATGCTGGATACTTTCAGGAAGGAAAGGGCCAGGTGGTTTTCACTGCTTAAATGCACCGGAGGCATCAGCGCTCCCCGCCAGTTTTTCAGGCTTTCAGCCGCGTTGATTGCGCCTGCGCGCGTGATGGAACGTCCGGCCTTTTGCAGCACGGCGGTCATCAGTTCAGCGACCGCGTGCCCGTAAACTGTCCAGCGTCCGGGAATTTGCCCAGGAGCATATTCTTTCATCAACGCCCGGTGGAGCAGAATTCCTGGATGTTTTCTTTCCATCAGCAATGGGAAGGCGGTCAGCAGCCGCAGCCGTTTCAGGGATCCCGTACTGAGCAACCTTGTCAAGGTGCTGTCGGCCAGCGAATTCCCGCTGTATATCGGTGGGCCCTGGGATGCTGAATTCCTGAGGAATTTCAACAGCGGGCTATACGGTCCCAATGCCACCACCAGTCGCGGACCCGCATCCATTATTGCTTTCCACTCTGCTAGAGGCCGGTTTGATGTAGGTTTGCTGGGAAGAAATTTGACCGAATGGTTTCTTAAAAACCGAACCAGCGTTTCTGCTGCGTTCCGGAATTCCGGCAGGTCTTTGAACCAGACGATCACTTTTTCTCCGGGATGCCTGGCTGCGATGAAAAGCCCCAGCACCCTGGCCTCGGTTTCCGCGTCCGGAAGCAGAGCGAAGATCTCCTTCCTGGTTGGTTTAGACCATTCCAGCGCGTTAGAACCGATGAAGAAACTGGGAGTCTTTTGTGATTGCAGCATGGGGATGATGTTCCGGGTGGTCTCCGTCCCTATTCCGGCAAATAGAGCAAACACCTGTTCGTGCATCACCAGGTCCTGCACAACCTGTTTCGTCCGTTCCGGCTGCATGCGGTCGTCACGGAGGAGCAAATCTATGCGTCTTCCATGTACTCCTCCCTGGTCGTTAACATACTGGAAATATACCGAAGCTCCGCGACCGACGGCGGAATAGGGCCGCATTGGTCCGCTGAGGGGTTGGTAGCTGCCCAGCTTGAGACGCCTTGTCGCCACTCCTGTTTCACCTTTCAATTCTCCGCATAACAGCAAAGCAGACAGCAATGCGAGGCTTCCGGAAACCTGCTTTAAAGTGCATGACAAGGTGCCGGCGGAAATGACCATTCGGGAAGGCAGCACGTGTTTGGAGTAAAAAGCTGAGAGTATATTTGCGGATACAGTTAAATTAAACATGGTCAAAAGTATGAAACCCGCGCAGTTTGAAATAAGTTTGGGAGTGAAAGATATTTGCCCTTTTTGTGTATCGTGGAATTTGATCATGCGGCGGCAATCCACCTTGTTTCAGCACCATCATCACGCAAACAGTTTTTTCAGTTCCTGGAACTGTTGAGGAAGCGCGGTATAGCGTGTGTGCGCTTCCGCGTTGTTGACCGCAATTCTGACCGCCTTTTCGGTTCCTATCAGTATCACCAGCCTTTTACCGCGGGTCAGGGCGGTGTAGAGCAGGTTTCGCTGCAGCATTACATAATGGTGTGTCGTAAAAGGAAGAAGCACCGCCGCATATTCGCTGCCCTGGGATTTGTGGACTGAAATGGCGTAGGCCAGCGCCAACTGATCAAGGTCTTTGCCGTTGTAACGGACGATCCCCTGGTCGAATTCAACATGCACCTCCCGGGATTGCGGATCGCATGCGCGAATCATTCCCATATCACCGTTGAAGACCTGCTTATCATAATCATTTTGCTGCTGCATCACCTTGTCCCCCACCTTGAAATGCTGCTCATGCAATTCAAATCCCTTGCCTTCGGGGTTCATTGCCGCCTGCAGTCTGCGGTTAAGGTTGATGGACCCGGTCAATCCACGATGCATGGGGGTCAGTACCTGGATCTCCAAAAACGGATCGAACCCAAAGCGCGCGGGGATGCGTTCATTTGCCATCAGTACAACTTTGTCAACAATCCGTTCAGGTTCGGTTTCACGGATGAAGTAGAAATCCTGAAGTTCTGCCGAAGCCCGGCTGTCCGGCAATTCGGGCAAAACACCCTGGCGCACATTATGTGCGTTGACGGTGATCAGGCTGTTTGCTGCCTGCCGAAAAATGCGTTCCAGCCGTACCACAGGGATCATCCCGGAATCAATCAGGTCCCGCAGCACCATACCGGCGCCGACCGATGGCAGTTGATCGACATCTCCGACAAGCACCAGCCGTGCCGGGGATGGAACGGCTTCAAGCAGGGCGTCCATCAACAGCGTGTCGATCATCGAGGTTTCATCGATGATCAGCAGTTCCGCTTCCAGCGGCTGGTCCCGGTTACGCTGAAACCCAAGGTTGTCTGCTTCCAGTAGACGGTGGATGGTGGAAGCCTGTTTGCCGGTTGTTTCGGTCAGGCGTTTGGCCGCGCGTCCGGTCGGCGCCGCCAGTGCCAGCGAAGGGATTCTCCTGCTCATTACACCCAGTATGAACCGCACCAGCGTAGTTTTGCCGGTCCCGGGCCCCCCGGTGATTATGAGCACCTTGTTTTGCAGGGAGGCGTAAATGGCATCCAGTTGCACTGAATCGAGCTGGATGCCAAGCCTTTTTTCTTCCGCTGCGAGCAGGCGGTCCTCCCTGCCGAAGCTGGTGAATGCTTCGCTTTCCAGGATACGGTGCAAATTTTCAACTATCCGCTGCTCGGCGTTGGCAAAGCGCGGGCGCGCAAGCATTTCAAGGGTTTGCCCATCGGGAGACGATCCGGTAATCCCTGTAATCAGACGGTCTTCACGCAGTCGTTCAAGTGTTGGGGAAACGACGTCTTTTCTGATCCTCAATTCTTCAACAGTTTTTTCCCGCAGTGAATTATGAGGAAAACAGGTGTGTCCGTTGAGCGCCTGCTGTTCAAGCATGAATATTACTCCCGCGGCTGCGCGTTGTGGAGAGTTTTCATCAAACCCGAGTTTTCGCGCAACCGCATCTGCGCTGAGAAAACCGATTCCGGAAACCTCGGTCAGCTGAAAAGGGTTGGACTTGATCACCGGGATGGCGTTCATTCCATATGCCGAATAAACCCGCTGGGCAAATGCCCTGGAAATGCCGATGCCGTGCAGGAAAGTCATTACATCCCGGAATTCACGCTGACTCTCACGAACCTCCAGCACTCCTTTCAGTTGTTTTTTGGTGAAACGTTTTACTTTGAGCAGTTCATCCGGAGTTTCGTCGATCACCGTAAACGTACGTTCGCCGAATTTTTTCACGATCCGTGCAGCGGTTTTTTCTCCAATTCCGGGAAACACACCGGAAGCCAGGTAGCTTTGGATACCTTCAAGCGAAGTGGGTTCTATGGTCATGAACTCGCTTACCGAGAACTGCCGGCCATACTGCGGATGGGTTTCCCAGCGCCCCTTCAGGCGCAAAGTCTGCTGGTCCTGAACATCGAAAACGGTGCCCTTGATGGTGATCGGGGTGACTGATTTTTCCTTGCGGAATGTGGCGATCAGAAAACCGTTTTCCGGGTTGGAGAAGACAATGCGTTCGAGTGTGCCGACCAGCGTGATTTCACTCTCGTTCATCAGGAGCACTTCAGGGGGAGGGATGAGAATGAAAGCCGGGTCCCCATCCGCATTTCAGCAGACGTTTATCAATTGTCCGGAGGCGAGTAAAATGGTGAGCGGATCATCTGGATCAGGTCGAAACGCCAGTTCCCTGCTTCTTTTTGCAGCAGAAATGATTTCTGCTTGGTGAACTGCAGGTCATAAAAACTTTTATGTCGGAACACAATGTGCGCATTCATATAAAGCAGGGTCCGGTAACGGTAGGACACCTCCGATTGTTTCCGAGGGGACAATCCCACCGGGACCCAGTCGAGTTCAACCATACGGGTGGCGAATTCCTCAAGAGTGATCTGTTCCTTCGATTGCCGCTTGCCGTAATCATACATTTCGAAATAGCGTTCCTCCTGCCACAGCTGAAGAAAGGTTTCAAAAACCAGCCGGGTTTCTTTGCGGATCGCCTCCATTTCGGCGGGGGTGGGCTGCCTTGCCGACAAAGGGGCGTTCGAGAAGATGCAGGCCAGCAAAAGCAGCCCGCTGAAAAAGACGATCAGGTAGCGGTTTGATGTTTGAAACGGATCCATAAGCTTTCCAAAACCAGCGCCTTGTTTGCGTTCAGTTCAATGGCTTCCCGCAGTTCGGCCAGATCCCCGCCGAAATCATACACGGACTGCAAAGTGAATTTTCGCGCGCATTGCCGCAGCTGAGGCAGCCGGTCCCTGTTCAGCAATTGGCTTTCCGGAAGCCCGTGGTTGAGCCAGGCAAGGTCCCTGAACCAGGATTCAAGTACATCAAGCAGGATCTTCCACTCATCATTTTTCGATTTTGCCCAGACCGTGCAGTGTAACAGCGCTTCTTCCATGGCCGCGGGAGTGAAGGAGCACAACCAGCGCAGTGTTGAATCCCGCACAGTTTGCACCAGTTCCAGCTGGTTTGCAAGATCACTGCGTACACTGCCGGCGCAGAGGGATGCCAGCACACGGGCTTGTTCAAGGGTCCATTCCTGATTTTCCTTTAATAGCTGTTCCACCACTTCAGGTTCCAGGGGGCGGAAACGGATGTGTTGGCAGCGTGAAACGATAGTTTCCAAAAGATGTCGCGGAGAGAGCGCCACGAGGATGATCAGCGTTTGCGGCGGCGGTTCTTCAAGAGTTTTGAGGAAGGCGTTTGCCGATTCACGGTTGAGGTGTTCCGCGCCGTCGAAAATAAGCACCCGGCGCCTGGCACGGTCTGGGCGCAGGTTCAGCCAGTTCAGCGAGTCACGGACCTGTGCAATGCGGATGTTCTTACCATCGGGACGTACCACGCGAAAATCAGGGAAGACCTCTTCGCTTATCTGGCGGCAGAAATCGCATGTACCGCATGCGTCTAAACCATGTTGACGGCAGTTGAGGGTTTTTGCCAGCGCAATAGCCGTGCTGAATTTACCGACTCCCCGCGGACCACTGAACAGCCAGGCATGGGGCAGCCGCTCATGGCTGAGCGCCTTGCGAATGAGAGTGAGGGCTTTTTCCTGCCCTTGTACGTCCGAGAACCGCATCCTTCTCAGAGTCCGTAGTGTTTTGCCAAACGTTCAAAACCAGGCCGCGCGCGGTCAATCTCTTCCGCGGTGCAGCAAAAAGAAATGCGGAAATATCCAGGAGCGCCGAATCCCGATCCGGGAACCAGCAGGATGTTTTCCTTCTGCGCCCGTTTGACGAAGGAGACATCATCTGCTTCCGGCGACCGGGGAAACAGAAAAAATGCGCCCCGGGGTTTGACCAGTTCAAAACCCAAATCGGTGAGCATTGCATAAAACCGGTCGCGCAGTTCCTCATATTTTGAAACGTCCACCAGGGCTTGATCCACATCCGGAAGGATTTTCTGCATCAGTGACGGGGCATTGACGTAACCCAGGATCCTGTTTGACAGCACGAGTGCCTGGCGCACCGTTTCACGTTCGCTGATTTCCGGATGGACCGCCACGTAGCCGATACGCTCACCCGGAAGACCGAGATCCTTTGAATGAGAATGAACCCGAATCGAGTTGTTGTGACTGAGCAGGACGTCTCCGCTAGTCAAACCGTCAAAAACCAGGCGTCGGTAGATGTCGTCGGAGACAAGGATAATCGGATGACCGTATTCCTGTTCTTTCCGTTGCAGCAGGGCGCCAAGTTCATCAAGTGTTTGCTGGGGATAGACTACGCCGGTGGGGTTGTTCGGAGTATTGATTATCACCAGCTTTGTCTTCCTGCCGATGCCCGCTTCAATGGCATCAAGATCGGGCTGAAATTCGTGGTTGGTCGGGACCGTTTTCATTGTCCCGCCATGGTTTTGGGCGTAGGTTCCGTATTCGACAAAAAACGGCGCCAGCACAAGCACCTCTTCTCCGGGATCAAGCAGTGATTTCATCACCACGTTCAATCCACCCCCGGCCCCAACACACATCACCACGTCCTCCTGCGCAAATGTAAGTCCGGTTTCTTTTCCTATCTTCCGGGCGACATGCGTGCGTGTCCGCGGGAACCCTGCGTTCGGCATGTAGCGGTGTAATCCTGCAGGTGGATTGCTTAACAGTTCCCGCAGCTGCTCATGGACTTCCTGGGGCGGTTCAAGGATCGGGTTTCCAAGGCTGAAATCGTGAACGTTTTCTTCTCCGTGAAGCGCTTTAAGACGGGCGCCTTCTTCGAACATCTCACGGATCCATGAAGAACGTTTCATCGAATCGCGGATGGCTTTTGCAACAGGCATGACTTGCTTATGTTTGAGGTTGTTTCAGTTCAATTTTCACATCACGGAATTTGTGAGAGAAAATTGGTTTTTAGGCAGTTAACCCTACAACGTCAGTTGGCCAGGTTCACAATGAAATCATTGA
>CAYFLK010000050.1:0-32119 GCA_964344035.1 uncultured Pseudomonadota bacterium | reverse complement strand
TACAGTTTAGTACCGTTAGGAGGGGAAATCAACACTTAAGGAGAACAGAGCCTTATAAAAACACCTTTGCTTCAGTAACCCAAATTCCGAGCGGCAAAGCTTTCCGGCTTTTTTACGATTTCAATGAGAATCACTCTTGCTGCGTGATCATCATGCGTGGGTTTTGTAGGGCTGGTAACGGATTTTGCCATTGACCTCGATTCCTGCCGGGACCGCTGAAACCAGAAAATCCTGCATGGGAGCAGAAAATTCTATGGCAAACCTGTGGGACACCCCCATCAGCATCAGCAGCAGCAAACCCCGGCACAGGTGCATCTGCTCCAGTGTCGAAGTAAAATAAGGAGTGCGGCCGATATAGACTACCGCGGTTTTGCGGGTCAGCACATGCCCGCCGATGAGCAGTTTCAAAAATCCTGACGGATGTTCATCAAGCGTCCCGGGATGATCCTGGTCAAAAAAAGCTGCCCCCACCTGCAGCACAAATCCACTGTTCTTATGCAGTTTGATAATGCGTCCGGGCTCCAAAGGATATCGCACAGTAAACGGCAGCCGACCGCCAATCAGGATGCTCCATTCCGACCGGCGTTCCATGCTCCCGAACGCTCCCTGTACATGGCGGGTATGGAAGCCTTCATGCCGCGGTCCGTTTAACAGTTCCCATCTTTCAACCGCGCGAAATTCGTCTCCGCGCTGCTGAAGCAGCTGAATGACGAAACCGCGAAAACCGGCAGCAGTTTCTTTGCCGTGATTGAAAAACCCATGGAAGAAATCGGCATGGTCTGAAGTGTAGTCCTCGCTTCTCGCACGAAAGAAGGGAGAGGAACATTCATCGACAGATATGTAGTTTTCGGAAAGACCCTTCAGGGAGTCCAGGTATTTCAGGCACAGCTTGCGGTAAGCATCAAACAAATCCGCGGTTTCGGATATGGAAAAGGAGCCGGGTGTAACCGCAGAAGCATTATGTTCCTGGGGGGAGGAGAACAGCTCGACTTCTTGGCCATGCGGAACTTTCCTGGTTTGATCGCCCGTCGGCTCTAATGCATCCGCCACTAGAGGCAGGGATTCGCCAAACTGCGTCATCAGGTCCTTGACCAGTTGCTCCATTTCACGAAAATCGATCTGCTCCAACCGGGAAGCAAGGGTGGAACCGTGTTTTTTCCCGCTCAGCAGTTTTTCCAGCTTCATGCCCAGCCATCGACGAACGGTTTCATCACGCTCCGCATTCTCCAGACGGAACTGGAAAAAACGGTTCTTGAGAATCAGGTAGGTGCGATAATCTGCTGAAAACAAGACCCTCATCCGTTCCCCGAAGAACCAATCCCGCTGTTCTTTTGGCAATTCCGGGACAAGTTTCAGGCGTTCAACCAAACTCTTCTGCTGATAAAGCAGATCGCGGTCACATTCAAGCACCCGGGTGAGGCTGTTTTCCAGACGCCTGCGATAGCTTGCCAGTTCACGGGTTTCTGCCGCATGGCCAGCGAACCGTTCAAGTCTGCGGACCACTGACAGCGACTGGCAGCTCTTCTGGATCCCGGAAAGGAAGGTCTTTCCCCCCTTGGACGGGTCATAATTCGCAATCAGGCGCAATGCGGCCGGTACGTCATAGAGCTGCAAGGCGTGCATGAATGCTTTCTGATCCAAGGTAACGGTGGTAAATGGTTCGGAAAGCGGATGCCTGTCAAAAAATTCCTGTACCGACAGATTCAGCGCCGTGCAAAAACGTGTGAGAATCAGTGACTTGCGCGACTGTGCGCGCTGCAGCAATTCTTCCTCAATTGTGAGAATCTGGTTTTGCCATTCGGATTGATGCATGTCCGATGATGCTTAAAGAACTCTTTACTGACTTGAGTTAAAAACGCAAAGCGTACTTGACTTAGGGCCGGTGCCGGGACTTAACTCGACGAGCTCGGCTGTCAAGTCAAAGTCCTGAGTGACCTGAGTTAAGAACGCCGAATGCCCATTTTTTGCGGGCTCGAATTTATGGCGCTGGGAGCCGTTCCAGCAGCAGTTCCACCACCCGTTCCGCCGACCATTGTTCCGCTTCACCGGCAAAATTCAAAATGATGCGGTGCCGCAGGATGGGCGTCAAAACCGGCAGTACATGCTCGAAACGGACGGCGTGGGCGCCGTCCAGCAAAGCTCTGGCCCGCGCCGCACGGACAATGTTCTGTGATGCACGCACTCCGGCGCCCCACTCAACAAACTGCTTGATTTCCTCAAAATCCGTGTGGGCCGGACGTGTTGCCCGCACAAACCTGACGACCCATTCGATAAGGTGTTTGCCCATCGGCAGAGAGTCCACGAGGGATTGGAATTCTTTTAATAATTCAGGTTCAAATATCGGATCGATTGCTGCCGCGTCACTGTGGATTGTTTTATCCGCAATGCGCATCTCATCACCGTGTTCGGGGTAGCTGATTTCGATGTTGAAGAGAAAGCGGTCAAGTTGTGCTTCGGGCAAAGGGTAGGTCCCTTCCGAGTCAATCGGGTTTTGTGTGGCAAACACGATGAAAGGATCGTCCAGCACATAAGTCCTGCCGGCGACAGTGACCTGACGTTCCTGCATGGCCTGCAGCAAGGCAGCCTGAGTCCTTGGAGAGGTGCGGTTGATCTCATCGGCAAGCAGCAGGTTCGTGAAAACCGGCCCCTGGATGAAACGGAACCTCCGTTCTGTCCCTGCGACCACCGCTTCTTCAAGCACTTCAACACCGGTAATGTCAGAAGGCATCAGGTCGGGAGTACACTGGATACGGTTGAAGCGGAGGTGAAAAAGCTGTGCGAGGGTATTGATCAGCAGCGTCTTTGCCAATCCCGGGACCCCTGTCAACAGGACATGTCCATTGCAGAATAACGAAAGTATAAGCAGGTCCAGTACCTCGTCCTGCCCCACTATTGTTTCCGAAATGCCGGATTTGAATTTAGCGGGGAATTCGAGCAATTCCCGGTGAATCCTTTCTATCATCGAGTTGCCCTGAATTTGCTCGGGCACGGACATGAGTTCTGTTTCCATACTGCTTTCAGTTATCGCGGAACCATAAGGGTAAACCGGAAGCAAGGTATACCATTAATGAACAGCGAAGTTGTTTTATCGTTTTTTTCTGAGTGATCTGTCCCTCGTGGTGAATTTTCCAGCTCTTTTGGAATTCAAGCGTCAGGCATGGCTGGAAAACACAAATGAATACCATCTCAGTTGCCATCATCCAGCCATCATGTCAGTCTGGAAGAGCTGAAGGCCAAAATCAAGGACTGTCTGGACAACAGGATGTGAAAGCTATGACTTGCAAACCTGTTCAACGGCAGGCTATGGTTTTCTGCATGTAACGCAACATGTCGTCCTGTCGAAAGACGGTGCGCATTCAACCTTTACACCAGAACCAGAGACTATGTCAGAACCCGGCACACCGGGAAAATCTGCATCAGATGCCGCTTCCTCAATCCTTGAAGAATTCGGGGTTGAAACCAGGGATGATCCCCACTCCCAGTTAAAACTATTGCTCGACCTTGATGATGAGGAGCCTGAAAAAGAACCCGGCGCTATACAATCACCTGTTTCATCCAGTGCTGCCTTGAACGGCGGCCCAGCCGCGGCAGATTCTGCAGGTAGTGTCAGTTTAAGACTGTTTAATAAATCTGCTTATGCTGCATTGCTGCTGGTAATCGGGATAACCGCTGTGCTGGTCATCGGCGGGCATCTGGACCTGATGGACCGTTCCATTTTTCAGCAGCTTACCAGCGGCCGTCTGCACCAACTGGAATTTACCCCCCCCATGCGCTCCCGGTTGGTGAAGAACCGTTTTAACCGCCAGCCGCTGATTGTAATGGAAGGCGCCTTGCAGAACCATTTCAGCGACAATGACCAGGTCGGACGGATACGACTCAAGGCCCTTGCATTCGACAAGAATAACCGCCTGCTTGAGAGTCGTATCACTTTTGCGGGAATTCGATTTTCCGAAGATGAACTGCAATCACTCAGCCAAAGCGAAATCGTGCGCATGCAGTCTATTTCAGAAGGACGTGACTCACCCAATCTACGCCTCAGACGCTACCAGGAAATACCGTACCAGGCGGTTTTTTTCAACGCCGGTCGTGACATGGATCATGCGGCAATCAGGATCATCAGTTACAATCGTGCCGGTAAGGTGGTATACGTGCGCTCTCCGGATGCCTCATTCTGAATTGCCCTCGCACAACGAAAAAGTATGGCACTTGATGCTTAAACAGGCGTATGAAAATCAGCGTCCTTTCGTCGATAGACCAGGTACCTCCTTCAGAGTGGAATGCACTTGTTCCTCCGGGTTTCCCCTTCATGGACCACGAGTTTCTCTCCGCGTTGGAAAGGGGAGGGTGCCTTGGACCAGCCGCGGGATGGGAACCCTGTCATTTGAGCGCATGGGAAGGAACACGGCTGGTCGGCGCCTGCTGCCTATACCGCAAATCACACAGTTACGGGGAATACATATTTGACTGGGAGTGGGCAAGTGCTTTCAAGCGTTACCGCATTGACTATTACCCCAAACTCACCTCTGCTGTCCCGTTTACCCCGGCAACCGGGAAAAAACTGTTGACCCTGCCGGGAGCAGACCAGTCAGCGATTCAAAATGAACTGCTTGATCACGCCATCCGTGAAACAAGTCTGCGGCAGGCGAGCTCACTCCATTTCCTCTTCATTGCCGAGGACGAAATCCCTGTTTTCGAATCCCTCGGGTTTCACATCAGGCACTCTTTCCAGTTTCACTGGACCAACCGCGGGTACCGGGATTTTGATGATTTTCTTTCGCGCATGAAAAGCAAACGGAGGAAGGAAATCCTCCGCGAACGCCGCAAAGTCAAGGAGCAGGATATAAGTATCGATATATTCCGGGGAGACGAGATTGAAATCGGGCATGCGCGGATGATGTGCCGATTCTACCTTTCCACCATTGACAAAAAGTGGGGCAGCGCCTACCTCACTGAAGATTTTTTTCTCCGTATCCATGCGAACATGCGCGGGCAGCTGGTCATGATCATGGCGGCTTTTGAAAACCGGGTGGTGGCCGGCAGCATTCATTTTCATAAGGATGACTGTTTGTATGGGCGTTACTGGGGTTGCCTGCGGGATTTCCAGTTCCTGCACTTCGAAGTGTGCTATTACAAGGCCCTGGAATATGCCATCAGCAATGGGGTCAGGCTGTTTGAGGCAGGTGCGCAGGGAGGACACAAAGTTCAAAGGGGTTTTCTTCCCCAGCTGACGTACAGCGCTCATCGCATTGAACATAGGGGATTTGACAACGCGATAGCAGGTTTTCTGGAAGATGAAAAACGAGCGTTGTATGCCGGCCTGGCTGAGGGCAACTACAGTCCTTTTCGAATAGAACCGGGTTGATTGCCTAGCTGCCGCTTGAAGGCATACCGTAAAGGGGGCTTTCGCATATGGTTTTGACAGTTTCGGCATACCAGCGTTTTCCACGCTTGGAAGGAATATTCCGGTCATTGAGGAATTTGGCAATCCGGTGGTAACTGAGTCGTTCCTCTTGCCGCTTGTTTCTGATCAACTCAACTGCCGCCAGTTCTTCGTCGAGAGGAACAAGCTTTTTGCTTTGATATACATACCCGAACGGCGCGTGACCTACCCTCTCACCGATTTTGCGTTTGCGCTCGATCATCTCCCGGGTGCGGTCGGAAATGGCCATTGCCTCCCAGCGTCCAAGAATCCGCATCGTCTGCAATGCCAGCTTTCCTGATGAAGTTTTTGTGTCAATCCCTTCCTGCACGGAAACAAATCGGACCCGCTGGTTATGAAGTTGATCCAGAAGCCTGTCATATAAACGGATGCTTCGCGTCAATCTGTCAAGCCTGGCAATAACCAGGACCGAGACATCTCCGCGGAGGATGTGCTCCTGCAATTTCTCCAATCGTGGCAGGTCCAGAGACGCGCTGGTGGGCTGCCTGTCACGAAAAATCCGCTTCACTTCAAGCCCCTTCCTGACTGCCCATTGCCGGATCATTTTGGACTGGTTGTTAAGGGTCATGCCCTCCGGGGCCTGCCGTGAAGTATTCAAACGCGTGTAACCATACACAGACATAAAGATTCCCCCTGTTATTTAAATCGAATTAACCGCGCAGACGTTTATGTTCTGGAAAACGATTTTGTATTAATATCATTATTCTGATACAGATATCGTGTTGGACCCCGGAGTAATGATCAAGTTGAAGTTGGATGTGACAACAGGAATACCCTTATTTCATTTCAGCCCGGTTAATTGACTGCAGTAGGGAAATGAAACTGAAGCAAGTTTAGGGGAGCCGCAAACCCGAAAAGTACTGTTACCAATATGACATCGCATCATGAAAAAGTTCACGCAGGTCGCTGCGAGTGACTGAAAGCGGTGCGTTGTCAATGAGGCGTTTTTGCGGAAACGCTCGATCTGTCAGATCGTCAAGGTCTTGAAGTCCGTAGCCGACACCTGATAAACCGTTGGGCATTCCAGTGGCCTGCATCATATCGATTATTTGATTTGCCAACAAGTTTCCGCCGTCATCCGGAGCAACATCGGTTATATCTGCGCCCATTGCATCAGCTGCCCGTAAGTGGCGCTCTCCGCATGCGGGACCGGTCAATCGAAATACCGAGGGTGAATTCACGATGACGGAAATTCCGTGGGGAACAAGCGGGTGGTCCTTGGGCCAGCCTTCCGGACGATAATCCTTGACCAGCCCCGCCACAGCATAAGACATGCCGTGTGGAAGGTGGCAGCCCGCATTGCCGAAACCGATGCCCGCCAACATCCCGGCAAACATCAGCGCCTCCCAGCTTTCTTCCCGGGGGTCGTTGACTGCCTGTACCAGGTTCGCACCCACCAGCTTAATCGCTTCAAGGCAGTTGATGTCGCTGTAAGGATTTGCCCCCTGACTGGGAGGACGCTTGGTTGATGCCGGTGGTGCGGGCCGTTTGGTGTATGGTCTTGCAGTAAGGGATTCGCAGGCATGGCTGAAAACATCAAACCCGTTGGCGGCCACGACTTGCGGATGCAGGTTTTTAATTGAATTGGGATCCAAAATCCCCAGGCTGGGTATCAACCGGGGACTGACGATGCCCGTTTTTGATTCCATTTCCAGCAGGTCGAAGATGGCAATCCCCGTGCATTCACTTGCAGTTCCAAAAGTGGTGGGGCAGGCAATATGAGGTTTCAGGTGTCCCGGGACCGAAACCGCGCGTCCGATCGGTGCGTTTACATAATCCAAAAACTCTGCGGGATGCGATGAATACAGATTGGAAGCCTTGCAGGTGTCAATCACTGAACCGCCGCCTACGGAAACAAACCCGTCAAAACGTCCGTCTTTTGCAAAAGCGGCGCCGGCCTTAAATGAACGATCGGTGGGTTCGACTTCGGTTTCGCTGTAGACCACCGCGTCGATACCCGCTTTCTTTAATGCCTCTACAGCCACAGCCACTGGTTCTTCGCGCATAACTCGTGGATCAGTATAGACTGCAACCCTTGACATGCCCAATGCACGCGCGTCTTCACCCAATTCGCGGAGAGAGCAGCTGCCGAATTTGATCTTGGGCGCTTCGACGGTAAATACTGAATCTCCTGTTTCTGTTTTTGAATAGTACGAATTATTGCTCATGCTGCTTAAACTTTCTGAAAAATAAGTTTATTAGGTTCAATGGGAAATGTGCCCCTAGTTTTGTCATTTCGGGCCGGTCGAAGCGGATGAGCGGGACTCCTGCGAAGAAATCCATAGGATTTGCCACATTCCTGGATTCCCGCTTTCGCGGGAATGAGAAATGAGCATTTTCTGATTGTCCGCTTCCGTTCATTCATTGACAGTTTTGTGCTTGAGCGAATCATGTTTCCGAGTCCAGCCCGGCAAGTTTTCGCAGAGTCCTGTAAATCGCCGTCCAATCATTCCTCCCCAGCCCCTTCGATTGAGCAATAGAGTAAGCTTGACGGGCCGCCGCACCCAGGAAAGCAGGCGTGTGAAGTTTGGCTGTTGTTTCCAATGCCAGCCCCAAATCCTTATGGGCCAAGTCAATCATAAACCCCGGCTTGAGGTTCCCCGCGAGCACTTGATTGGGATATGTGGCGTTCATGTGTCCCCGTCCGGCAGTCGTACCGCGCATCACTTCTATTGCGAGATTAACATCTAACCCACAGGCTTCAGCCAAAGTCAGTGTTTCTGCAGTCAGGACATTTAGAGCCGTGGATTGGTAGTTGTTGACTATCTTCATACGTGTTCCCATCCCCACTTTTCCACAGTGAACAATCTTGTCGCCAAGCAGGTTCAGTAACGGACTGGCATGTTCCAGGTCGGATTGAGAACCTCCCACCATGAACAGCAGTGTTCCCTCAATGGCATTTTGTGCCAATCTTCCTACCGGTGCGTCTATCATTCTGCGCTGTTGAGCGGCAAGTTTTTCTGCCATTTCATCCGTGTCCACAGGCAAGATCGTACTTGTATCAATGAACAAAGCGTGTTCAGACATTGAGCGGGCAAAACCTTGTTCGCCAAAAGCCGCATGCTCAACCTCTTTTCCGCTCGGCAGCATCGTAAAAATAAACTCTGCATCGGTTGCGGCATCTGCGGGCGAAGTCGCTGTCACAGCGCCATCCGCAACAATGGTTGTCAGCACTTCAGATCGAACATCGTAAGCCCGGACAGTATGCCCTCCTTTCAACAAGTTGCGGGCCATGGGTTCCCCCATGACGCCAAGACCGATAAAAGCGACTGTTGACATAGTGATTTCTCCAGATTAAGGATTAAACAAAAGTGCCTGTTTTGCAGGAACTTGATTGATCAAAATTGTTTATCGAAACAAATAAATCGGGCTTGACCAAGCCTGATGCCCGTCCTCCTGTGTGACACAAATGTACAACGGATTGTCCCCATTGGAACGCAAAGGAATGGTTCGTTCCAAGCTTAAGCGACGATGAGGATTCAAATCAGGCAACCGAGAGAAACGAAGATGACGATCCAGACCTCCGGCATCAATGCGGGTTTCTTGAAATCCGATATCAACAACAGGTAAAGTACACTTCACAAGATCGGTGTCGATGGTTAGAGTTCCTGTCTGATGGTCAGTCAACAGACAGTCAAAACCGCCAAAACCACCGGTGGTGAGGGCTTCCCATTCCAAGTGAGCAGGATCGGGCTGGCGCATAGTTTTCTCGAGGTTATACAAGTTAATCGGTGTGATATTTTCAATTGTGTTGCCAGTAAGCGCGGCGCATCCGTCCCAAACAGTTTCCCGACCACGTCCCCGGTACTCGGCGCCTGCCCAGATGACCCGAATACGTCTGCCGAGGTCTCCAGCCTTGTAAGGACGTACCGTTTCAAGCACACTCAAGCCGTTGCGAATTTCCAGTTTTTCAATCGGAGCCGAAGCAAGCACCTCAAAAAGAAGGGTCACGTCGCTGTCAGAAGTTTGCACAATGTCCCCCATAAAACACTCGTGCATACTCTCGGTTTCAGTGGCTCCCAACTGTGGGTCTTCGATGAAGAGTGTGCCGGGATGCTTAAGCCGCACTCTCACATCCATGAACATTCGGTTTCCCGTAGTACCGTAATGATGTCTGCGCAGCAGAGATTCCCAAATCATTTCACGGTTTAGCTTGCGGGCCAGCAGACAGGTCAGTCCTCCGTAGGAACCGAACATGGATGCTCCCGGATAACTAGCCCCGGGACGGCCTTTGTGCCCATCACTGTTGCACACGATCCCCACCCGATATCCATGATGAAGAGCATCATTCAGCAGCCATTCAAACGTGCCCCAGGCAGAATGAATTTCTACTGAGCGTTCGAGGTTACCTTCATGCGACCGCATGTCTGCATAACGGCCACCGACATGAGCAAAAACAATGGTTTTAGTTCCCTTGAGGGCCTGAAACAATTCATCCGAACTGTTGCAATCGCAATCAAAGTCCGCCAAATCGGTGACTAAGGCATGGGAACTTCTACGGATTGTTTCTCCCTCCTGAAAAAAAAGCACGTTACGGTCACCGCCTAAGCCTGTGTTGCCGGACCACTCATATCCCGGAAAAGTCACTAAATGTCCTTCGTCGAGGAACTGTTTTGTCAACCGTTGTATTTCTGCCCAAAAAGCATTTGTGATTTGAAAATCATTGCCTTGATGTATAATCACATCTATCCCTGCCTTATCGCGGGCGAAGGCAAAATAATCTCCTGCTGAATTGGTGCCAATGGTCTCTTCAGATTGCCCGTGAAGTTCACCCCAAAAATGTACCAGCTCAGAGTGTTCGACAATTCTCAGTGGGTTGGAGATGGTCACGAGGACACCATTAGCATCATACATTTCTACCTTGAGGTCCCCAGGAACAGACGCAGAAAGTCCTTCTATAAAAAGAACCCCTCCTTTCTCTGATGTGACTGTTATCTCACGCGGCAAGCCGTTAACCGGTTGTGTCGGAAAAAGCTGAAAGCGGCAGACATCCGTTTGATCTGTGGGATTTCCCCAGCGGTCTTCGGCTTTGAGATGCAATCGAAACGGTTCGTCCACTCGTCGCATCGTAGGTAGTTGGACTTTCCACTTTGCAACTTCTCCCGGGACAATGTGTAGCACTGGAGATTCCGGAACTTCAATGTATTCATATGTCGCAAAGGCATCCACCAGAACCTTGAACTCAAATGTCTCTTCACAAAAAGTTTGCATTCGCATACCGGGGCAACCGCCGCCGGGATCACCATAATGGATAAGAAGCCGGTCTCCTTCCCGGAAAAAACCTTTAACTATCTTAATGTAAAGCGTTTTATCCCACGGTCGGATGTTACCTTTCGGATCAAAGCGATACTCCAGCGTGGCGCCGTTGCTTGCCGAAATACTGACATAATTCGGCTGATCCGGAGCAGTGAATTGCGGGCGTGCCATATCTGAGGCAAAACGTGTGCAGATTTTGATACTGCCTGTGTCATCAATGCCAAAATACCCGGCTGTGTAAGTGATTGTAAAATTGATTGACTCACCCGCAACAACAGGTTCAGTGAAAGAAATGGCTGCCGAACCGATTTTTTCTTTATAATGTATTGATTCCTTATTTATTGCACACACTTTCACCAGAAGTTTAAGTCAAAAGAAACAAGCAGTAAAACCGTAGGATTAGTAAAACACTTTTACATTTAATTTGAGTCTGATTACCTTCCATTTGCTTAGAAATTTAATATGCTCAATTCTGAATCATCCACCCCTTTAAATCTTCCTCCTCTCATATTGGGAAATACATGACTCTGCAGCTTCAAATTGCAAATCAACACTGATGCAAGTTAAATCCGTCCTCCCTTGCAATGGGCCAAGGCACGTAAATTTAGATGATAAGAATCAATGTTGGAAAGGGCCACCCCGTTGGCTTCGAACCTTTACAACGAAACCGTTAACCTCCGTCACTGAAGGAACACCTGCTGGGCGTGGTGGGTTGCACTTTTTCGTAGGGATGCCCCCAGGAAGGGATGGATCCTCCTTACCTTTCATTTGTAACAAGGCATGGGTTTATGCATATTAACTCATCTCTCGCTTGAAGCACCATTTATCTTGAGTAAAACATAAAATAATGTTGTTAAACTGATTAATTCTAAAATGAGGACGAATCTCATTATTGTTACAATAATAAGTCAAAAGTGTGCGAAGTCTACGCCTTTGGGAGATATAGTTTATTGTTCCATTTGGAAAACACCTGCCCCTTGATGAACAAGCAATGTGGTTGTCAATGGAGGCCAAAAAGCAATGATGAACCAGGCAAGCATCAGTGCAACAAAATATGGCCAAGTATGTCTGACTATTTTGAAATAAGGAATTCCTGTAATACCGCTGGCGACATAGAGATTAAGCCCATAAGGAGGAGTGATGAACCCGATGGCATCACCGACCAGAAATATGACCGCGAAATGAATTGGATCGATCCCTATATTTGCCGCAATTGGAGCCAAAATGGGGGCAAGAATGATGGTGTCAGGCAGGCTTTCCAGAAAAGTACCTGTAATGAAAACCAGGAGCATGCAGGCCAGCAACACAGGATAATAACCGCCTAAAGAACCGATGGTTTCCGTGATGTAGTCTTTGGCGCCGAGCAAAGACAGAATTTGCTGCATCACAACCGACACGGCAATTAGAGGGGCCAGTAAACCAGTAATTTGGCCTGAGCGCAGGAGAACATCCGGAATGGCTTTGATCGTGATTCCTTTGGTAATAAATAATCCAGACAACAAACAGAAACCGGCGGTCACTCCCGCTGCTTCTGTAGGAGAAAAAACTCCTCCATAAATTCCATAGATGACAATGATAATCGCAAGAAATCCGAGGTAGGCTTCTCCTCCTTTTACCAGAATGTTTTTAGGGTTGAAGGGAATGAGGTTTCCCCAGCCTTTTTTTCTGCAAACCAAGAAACAGGCAATTTGCATGGCGATGACCATCAGGATCCCGGGAAGCAATCCTCCAACAAACAAATCGCTAATCGACAGATTCATCAAAAACCCGTAAACGATGAAAATGATGCTGGGGGGGATGATGATTCCTACCGTGCCTCCGGAAGCAATCGTAGCCGCCGCAAAATGTTTGTCGTATCCGCCTTTGGTCATTTCAGGATGCATGATCGAGCCGATTGTCGCCGTAGTAGCGGAGTTGGAACCGGAAATAGCGGCGAATAAGCCGCACGCTCCTAGAGAGGACATGGCCAGGCCGCCCCGCAGCCAGCCCAACACGCTGTACGCAAAATCAGAAAGGCGTTTTGCGATTCCGGCGGCATTGATCAAATCTCCAGTTAAAATGAACAAAGGCAAAGCCAGTAATCCATAAAAATTCAGGCCCTCATAGAGCGTTACCCCTACATTGGCTAAGGTGAAATCAATCACCAGGCTGATGCCGACAACCCACAGACCTATGATGAGAAAGATCGGGACTCCCAGAAAAAACAATATGCTCACCGCAATTGAAATCAACCAAACCCAGGTTGTGTTATCCATTTTTTTTAACTCAATCTTTTAAGACGGTATTCTGAATTTCAAACGGTTTGCCTGCTTGAAACAACTTAATATCTTCCCAGAGGTTTTGCAGGACACGGAAAAGCAAAAGCACCCAAGCTACTGGGGTTGCCGCATAGAACCACCATTGCAGAACATTGTCTGTGCCTTGGACAATCATGAAGTTTTCTCTGGCAAGTTCGACCTGCTCTGTGGCATAGATGACAACGATGATCCCAAAAACAAACCAAAGTACGGCATCAAGAACCTGGAGGCAAAACTGTCCTTCATAGGGCAAACGGATACGAAGTTCATCAAACTTCAGATGTGTGCGTAGCTTGGCGTTGTAACTGGCTCCCACCCAGGTGATCCATAAAAAAAGATAGATTGGAATCGTCGTGCTCCAAGCGGCCTGTTGACTAAAAACAAAACGGCGAATCACCTCCACAAAGACGATCCCGGCCATTGAGAAGTAACAAATGAAGATGACCAATTTTTCAATGTTCCGGTCAAGCCATTGTATAAATTCCATGAGGTTCACCTCGATCAAATTGGGGGTTGTGATGCATATTAGACTGATACGGACTCTTTGTCATTCCGGGCGAAGCGAAGCGGAGCCCCGGAATCTTTGCTTGTGACAAAAACCCTCTTGATTCCAGCTTGCGCGGTTATGACACACACGTGAGCCAAGATCAGTTAAAAATGCACCACAACCCTACTTGGTTGTGTGATCAATGTTGAGGAGGTTCTATCCGAGAAATAGCGCCTCCTCAAGCGTGTTAGGCTGACTTCCACCACCGCCGTGGTTCAACATTTTCAGCTCGCATGTCAGCAGGAATTTCGCGGGCAATTTTGTAAATTGAGGAATAGGTGTCAATGCCCCCGGCCCATTTATCAATGCGCTCTCGCCATTCTTCCCAATGTTGAGGCTGGAATTCCGGAGAACACATTTCTTCAGCCTTCCTTCGTTCCGCGGGAGAAATTTCCGCAACTCGCGTTCCGTTCTTCGCAAAAATGGTTTCCGGCATTTGCGGATTGGTGGCCCCACAGGTATGTACCAGCGAAGCTTCATGCACACCCTGGACATGAATTTGCGTAGTGTATGCAGACTCCATCACAGCATCCTGAAGCTCACCGTCGAGTTTGTCAAACACCTTGGCGCTCATAGCAGTATGCTCTGTTCCACAAAAGAATTGCAGATCGACGCACTGAGAAACCACGGGAGACATGTTTGCGTAAGCCACGGCAGACATCCAGGTTTCCGCACCGTCAATCAGACCCTGCTTGAGACCGTCCAAGGTTTCTTCCCAAGCAATGGGGACAGGATTCAGATTCATGAGATTCATCGCGATACGCCCCAACTGCGTTCCGGTTACACGGTTTTTTGTGCCGGCTAGTTCCTCAACCGATGTCACAATCGGTTTGTCTTTCCACTTTAAACCCAGCATGATTCCACGCAACTCAGCATGGGAGAAGAGAAATTGGATACCATGCCGACGCCTCATGGGTTCACGCAGGATTTTCTCACTGTCCGGATGATAAAGGAAATAATATATAGACGCTCTGCTTGGAAACATATAGGCATAATCCAGTACATTCAGGTACGGAGCCCCTCCGGCTGCGTTCTGGGTGGAAGAAGCATATATTTCCGTGATCCCTTGCATCGTCTTCTTCACACAACTCAATTGACCGCAAAGTTGATTGCTTCCAATAAACTCGACCCGTATCGCACCCTCCGTGCGCTCTTCTAAGTCGTTGACAAATTGCAGACAGCCGGCCCGCTCAACCAGAAGGTTTCTCTCATTCAGACCTGAAGCACCGAACTTCAATTTGACCTTCGCACTTTTTTTAAAGCGCTTGTTATAGGTCGAATTGGCCGCAGCTGCCAATTCGGGAAGGGTGATCGCACCCCCTATGGTAGCGGCCCCCAGCAGCGTCGAAGTCAGCCCATACCGTCCGGCCACTTTCATCAGGTCTCGGCGAGAAATCTTGTCTGTAAACATAAGCTCTCCTAATAAGGATGTTATGAGATAAATACTCCCCACATGAGTACTTCGAAAATGAGACAAAGCGTCTCAAATTCGAGCGAATTTGGTTTTTAGCTTAATGAGAATCAGATGTCAAGTATTTTTTTTGTGTATAGTTTCTTGACATAGATGGATCAATTTCTTAAATATGAGACAAAGCGTCTCAAATTGATGCGCATTTGCGCTCCTTCAACCATGTCCGGGGAATGCTGAACGTTATTATTGATATAGAGCGTAAACTGATTTATTAGTGAAGAATAAAACGATATGAGCAGCAATGACCAAAAAAGAGGTCCTTATATGCAACGGGCGTTGCAGGTACTTGAACGAGTAGCGACTTCAGATCGTCCCCTCACACCAACAGAGATCAATGAAAACCTGAAACTACCCAAGGCCACGATACACAGATTATGCGCAATGCTGGAGCATGAAGGGTTTCTGTTCCGGGAATTAAACGGCAAACGATTTCTTCCTGGATCCCGCCTACACAGAATTGCAATGGGGGTGCTGGCTAATGAGCGATTTCGAGCACAGCGACACGCCATTTTGTTAACTCTTTCGCAGGAAATCGGTGAAACCTGCAATATATCTATACCTGAAGGCAGTCGGATGATTTATTTCGACAGGGTTGAAACGCACTGGCCATTGAGGTTCCAACTACCCATTGGAACACGTGTACCCCTACATTGCACAGCCAGCGGCAAGCTTTATCTTAGTACTCTTCCCGAGGAGCAACGTAGAATAATCCTCTCCAACTCAACCTTGGAACGTCACACTCCAAAGACGGTGACCGATGCGAAGGAATTAAACATGGGGTTGGAGCTAATTGCTGAAGAACAGTTAGGCACAGATGACGAAGAATTCATAAAGGGGATGGTAGCTGTAGCGGTACCGATATTCGACGTTTCTGGAAGGTTATTTGCTACGCTTTCATTTCACGCCCCCTCTTCACGCATGAACCTTGATGAGGCAAAAGAGCATGTTCCGCGTTTGCGGAATGCGGCATTGGAGCTTTCTATCCTAATTGAAAAGCCTGAAACGCAGAGGCTGGAAACTCGACGATTTTGATGGGATTCGAAGTAAGTAATCACGCGATAGTTGGAATCATATGTATTCCCTCCAAACCATTGCGATCGCTAAGAAGTGGTTCGTGAAAGAAATCCTTTAGCATTTATTTGTACTAGCTCCTGAATTTCGGCATGATAATGCTGGAAGACGGAAATGGGAATGTAGATGTAGTATGAGTAGCTACATCCATCAGCGATAAATTCCTGTTAGCTAGGAGTCGGAATTTATTATCCTTATTCCATAGGACTCATAAATGAATTCTCTAATGGGCAACTTCCAATCCTCTTGTTAATGTAATCCTCTGGTTGAAGACAGAAGCTTCATAATGACGTGACTCCATGCCCAGATTCTGCACCAATCTCTCAACCCTGTTTCAGGAAATTGAGTTCACTCATCGATTTGCTGCTGCCTCACGGTTTGGATTCAAGGCAGTCGAATTTCAGTTTCCCTACGAATTTCAAAAAGAAAGACTCGGTGATGAACTGGAACAAAATGGACTGAAGGCCGTCATGCACAACCTTCCTCCCGGAAACTTGAACGAGGGGGAAGTGGGCATCGCCTGTCATCCGGACCGCAAAGGGGAATTCCGGGACGGTGTCGGTCACGGACTCGAATACGCGGAATACTTGGGGTGCGAGTATCTGAACTGCCTTGCGGGTGTCGCACCAAATGAGCAGGATAAAGCGGTGTTATGGCATACTCTGCGGGAAAACCTGATCCATGCATCCAGTGAATGTGAAAAAAACGGAATTGTTCTGCTCATTGAAGCTATCAACACGCATGATGTTCCGGGTTTCTTTCTTCACCGCAGCAGCAAGGTTTTGCAAATGATCGGGGAAGTCGGTTCCAAAAACCTGCGCATGCAATATGATATTTACCACATGCAGGTCATGGAAGGAGACCTTGCACGTACTCTGGGGGAGCAGCAGGATTCCATCGGTCACCTTCAACTGGCGGACAACCCGGGGAGACATGAACCCGGGACCGGAGAAATCAATTTTCCTTTCCTGTTCCAGCACCTTGATCAAATTGGATATTCCGGATGGATAGGTTGTGAATATTTTCCCTCTTTCGATACACTTTCCAGTCTGGAGTGGATTCAGCCCTACCTGAACCGTTAGACTGCCTGTCACAATTTCACTTGCTGCAGTTCATGAGTTTCTGCCAAATTCATATCAGCTTACAATCAAAGCATCCGGAACCACAAACCCAGTAATCGGAGCAAACCCATGGCTTTCAAACAGGAACTCCGCGGGAAACTTGTAGAAATAGTCGGATCGAAATGGGTCAAGGACGATCCGGTTACCCTCTACACCTACCGCTGTGACGGATTGACTCTTTACACGGCCCCTCCGATGGGTGTGGTTTTCCCAGGTTCAAGGGATGAACTGGTGAAGGCCGTGAAACTATTGCATGGAGAGGAAATTCCGTTTGTCCCAAGAGGCGCCGGTACGGGACTTTCCGGAGGCGCGGCGCCTAACGAAGGCAGCGTTATTCTGGAAATGGCCCGGTTCAAGGAGATTCATGAAATCGACTGGGTCAACCGCACAATCACGGTTGGCACCGGGGTGATAAATCTGCATATTTCGGAAAAAGTGCTCCCGGATGGATACCACTACGTACCTGATCCTTCTTCTCAAAAGGCATGCACTATCGGCGGCAACGTCGCGGAAAATTCAGGCGGCCCGCATACGCTAAAATACGGTGTGACGGTAAATCATATCCTTGGACTTGAAATGGTGCTTCCTGATGGAGAAATCGTAAACCTTGGAGGAAAACACCTCCCAATGGCGGGACCGGACCTCCTGGGACTGGTGATCGGTTCTGAGGGCACATTCGGCGTTGTCACTAAAATCACGTGCAGGCTGACCCCGACACCGGAAAAAACAATCACTCTGCTGGGGGTTTTCGACAGCGTTCACGGCGCCTGTGAAGCAGTCTCCACTGTAATTCGCCAGGGCATCATTCCCGCGGCAATGGAAATGATCGACCGGGTTACCATCCATGCAGTAGAGCAGGCGCTGAAACCCGGGTTCCCCACCGATGCCGAAGCAGTGCTCATTGTTGAAATCGACGGACTCCGGGAAGGCCTGGAAGCCGAAGCCGCGGAAGTGGAAAAAATACTTGCAGAATCAGGTGCAACCCAGGTTAAACGCGCACGGGACGAAACAGAGCGGGCTGTTATCTGGCGCGCCCGCAAGGAAGCATTCGGCGCCATCGGGCAGATTTCGCCAAGCTACTATGTTCAGGACGGCGTCATACCGCGCAGCGCCCTCCCGGAAGTAATCGACAAAATAACCGCGGTTGGGAAAAAATTCGGGTTGACGGTCGCAAACGTTTTTCATGCGGGTGACGGTAATCTGCATCCGCTTATACTTTATCGTTACGACCTGCCCGATGAAGTGGAGGCTGCTCACAAGGCGGGAGAAGAAATACTATCCATTTGCATCGACTATGGCGGTTCATTGTCCGGCGAACACGGCATCGGTATTGAAAAGGCGGCATGGATGGGGTCCCTCTACAGCAATGAGGATTTGGAAAACATGAAGAATATCCGTAACTTCTTCAATCCAAATGAACTGCTGAATCCCGGGAAAATTTTCCCCCAGCCTGGGAAATGCGCCGAAGTAAAGCACGCGGGAGAAACCCCAATGCACGCGCCTGACCGTGCGAAGATGGTTACGGCAAAATCCGGAATAGCCGTATGACAATGATGGAAAAACAGAATACGACTGACCCCGTTAAGCTCATCAGCCCGGACGAAGTTTCCTTTACAGTCGATTGGGTCAAAGAAAGGTATGCGGGGAAAAGACCATTCCTAATCCGTGGCAATGGCACGAACCCCATCCCCTACTCGCATCATTCTCCCCTGCTTCCGGATGAAATCCTGAGCACCAGGAATCTGAAACAGGTAATGTTTTTTGATCCCGATGATCTGGTCGCCGGTATGGAATCCGGCATAACCGCCATTGAGATACAGGAAATACTGGGCAAGAATCAGATGTACCTGCCGGTCAACCCCTGGTTTCCGAATTCCACCTTGGGAGGCCTGACCGCCGCTAACATCTTCGGCCCGAATAGAATGATGATGGGTGGTTTGCGCGATTATCTCATCGGCATAGAATACATAAACGGCAAAGGGGAGCTTGTGCATTCCGGGGGCAAGGTGGTGAAAAACGTTTCCGGGTATGATCTCACCCGGATGATGCTCGGTAGTCTGGGCGGTATGGGAGTCATCACTTCAGTCAATTTCAAAGCGCTGCCGAAACCGGTGGGACCGCACGGGCTCTACACGCTGGCTACAAGCGCAGAATGGACAGAAGCCATTGCCTTTCTTCACTCGAGCAGACTCCCCATTGACTGGGTTCAGGCAGTCACTTGCGACGTGCCAGAACGCCGGTGGATAATTGGCATCGGATATTCCGGAAACGCTGAGCGAAGGAAGAGGTTTGAAAGGGAAATCCACGGCGCCTTCAAAAATGAACTTATTTCGCTTGCGGATGGAGAAGAATCTGACGACCTCCCATGCATGCCCGGCAGGGATCGTTTTTTTGGATTTCTCCCCCCTATTCTGGAATCATGGGATATGCAGAAACCCGGTTTGCATCTCCTCGCAACCATGCCCACAAAAGATGTCCTCGGATTTGCCTATGAAGATTGGCAGACCCGGAAACCCAGCATGATTGTCCATCCGGGGGGAGGTGACATTCACTTCTTCCTGGAAAGCGGGGATGCGGAGGACCACAACCTGTTCCTTGCCGATTTGCATGAAAAGACCAGCACGACCGGCTGCACCATGCGCCTGGTTCGCTGCTCGGCACCGGTCGATTCGATTAAACGGAATTGCCCTCAAAAACCGTCAGGATACGAATTGGCGCTGCGCTTGAAAAATCATCTGGACCCTGCAGGCATTTTCCATTCCCCGTTTTTCTTAATGAACTGATACGTATACTTGCTAAACCATCCGCAAAGGCACAAGGAAAAAGAAGCGGTTGAGCGGTTGTATGACTGGCAAGCGGCCGTGCAGCTGAGAACCCTGTGTCTATGTTGCGAATAATCCGAGTCAACAAGCATGAATTCCTCAACAGCCGGGGAACCCCCTGCAACGGCAGACAAGAACCTGTTCCACTCTCTGGAGTTTAAAAACATCCTCAAATGCGTCCACTGCGGGCTGTGTCTTGACAGCTGTCCTACCTACCGTGAACTGGATGACGAAAAAGATTCCCCACGCGGAAGACTCTACCTTATGCGCGGGTTGTGGGAAGGAGAGTTGCAGCTCACTCGGGAGGTGGCTGCTCCGCTCGGCCGCTGTCTCGATTGCCGTGCCTGTGAAAGCGCCTGCCCTTCCGGCGTACCCTACGGAGAGCTTCTTGAAAAATCACGGGGGGTAATCCTTGAAACCCGGAGGAAATCTATCAAGGAGTGGCTTGCCCGGACAATGCTGCTGAAAGGGATGTTCCGTTCGAGTACAGCACTCGCCGCGGTCAGCCAGCTGATACGACTTTACCGCGTCACCGGCATCCCCTGGCTGCTCACACAATCTCCCTTGAGCAGGATCATTCCCCGCAAAATAGTTTTTTCACAACACCTGATGCCTGAATTCAGCGGACGTTCATTCAAAAGGCGTTACGCTGACCAGGCCCTTCCTTCCCTGCGTCCTGGAGAGACATCGGGACGAGTGGGGCTGTTCACAGGCTGCATTATGGACGTCTCGGAAACGGACATTCATGAATCGAGCATTCGGCTTTTGCGCTCCGCGGGATATGAAGTGATCGTGCCTGGAAACCAGGGTTGCTGTGGGGCCCTGCATGTACACAGCGGAGAGCGGAATACGGCGCGATTCCTGGCAGTCAGGAACATAAATGCCTTTGCCCCCCGCAAACTGGATGCAATTATCACCAATGCCGCTGGATGCGGCGCGCAGTTGAAAGAATATCATCTGCTTTTTACAGCGGACAACCCGGACGCCGAACTGGACTGGCGCGGTTTTGAAAACCGGACTTTTGACCTGCTTGAATTCATCGCACGCGACAACAGTGTACCGGCATCCATGAGCTGGCAGGAAGAATCCGAAGTAGTGCTTTACGATGCCCCATGCCACCTACTTCATGCACAGAAGGTTGACGCCAACCCGCGCAGGCTTATCGGCAGTCTCCCCGGCATCCGCCTCGTGCCCCTTCCTGATTCAAGCTGGTGCTGCGGATCCGCCGGGGTTTACAACCTGGTGCATGCCGAACTGGCAGGCTCGATCCTGAAGCGAAAAATCGCATCCATTCGCGAAACGCTGGAGCGGCATCCGGAAGCAAAAATCCTGCTCACGGCAAATCCAGGGTGCCTGTACCAAATCCGTGCCGGCATACGCAGCGAAGGGTTGCCTTTGCAGGTGATGCATCCAGCGGTTTTCCTCGCCGGCCGGCTGGCGTAATATGGAACGCCAAGTCGGTTTCCTGCGCGAACTATTCGAACTTGCCATACAAAGCGTCCAGCCGCGTCATTGCCTCCCTTCGTATCTTCCCCCACTTTCGGGTGGCAGAACGGTGGTCATCGGCGCAGGCAAAGCCTCAGCGGCCATGGCGCGCGTGGTTGAAGAGCAGTGGGGGGAAGTGCTTGAAGGGCTGGTCATCACCCGTTACGGTCATGCTGTATCTTGCGAATCTATAGAAATCGTGGAAGCCGGACATCCCGTTCCTGACGAATCGGGAGTAGAAGCTTCAAGAAGGATGCGTGCAATGGTTGCTCCACTGTCCCGCGCAGATCGTGTTATCTGCCTGCTCTCCGGCGGCGGTTCAGCACTGCTGACCTTGCCCGCTGAAGGAATTACATTGCGCGACAAGCAGTTGACAACTCAACAACTTCTCCGCTGCGGTGCTTCTATCGATGAAATCAATTGTGTGCGCAAACATCTTTCCGCCATAAAAGGAGGCCGGCTTGCCCAGGTTTCATACCCTGCCGATGTGATCACGCTGGCAATTTCTGATGTTCCATATGACGAACCTGCCGTTATCGCATCCGGCCCCACCGTCCCGGACCCAAGCACTGTCGCGGACGCAGAGGCAGTATTAAAAAAATACCTTCTTTCACTGCCGAGGGCTGTGGTGAATCATATCGAATATGGTGCCGATGAAACCCCAAAACCGGGAGACCCCGGATTTGATGAATCCGACTACCGGTTGGTCGCAACTCCCCAACAGATGCTGGAAACCGCCGCGGAACATGTGCGGCGGGAAGGCCTGAACCCGCTTATCCTGGGTGACAGCCTGGAGGGGGAATCCCGGGAATCTGCGATAATCCATGCAGGCATCGCCAGGCAAATCCAAAGACATGGACAGCCGACTGCTCCTCCGGCTGTCCTGCTCTCAGGTGGAGAAACCAGTGTGACAATTAACGGACCCGGAAAGGGAGGGCCAAACACAGAATTCATGCTCGCGCTGCTGCATGAATTGAAAGGGTGTCAGGGGATATACGCGATCGCCTGTGACACAGACGGGATAGACGGTTCTGAGGACAATGCCGGGGCCTGGATCAGCCCTTACTGCCATGAACGTGCGCTAAAACAAGGGCTTGCACCAGAGGAATTCCTGAATAAGAACGACAGTCACGGGTTTTTCAGGAAACTTGATGCGCTGGTTGCAACCGGCCCAACTTTCACCAACGTCAACGATTTCCGCGCAATCCTTGTTGAACCGGAGACTTGAACCTTCCACTGCAAGCAGGGATTGGTTAATGGTCATACAAGCGGCACAAAGGAAAACAAACCGTGCCCTGAAGTTTGTAGCCGATCCGAGGAAATTTTCCGCACCCTAAGCATTTCGCACCCGTGAGTGGCTCCCACCGGGGCGACCAGTATTCCTCCTACCGAAAGCTGTTCTTTCAATGCTTCCGGTAGATTTCTTGCGGCCGCGGTGACAATTATACGGTCGAAAGAAGCGTGTGAGGGGCTGCCGAGCTTTCCATCTCCAGCTTCCACACTCACATTGCTCACACCCGCGACTTTCAGGTTTTTGCGTGCCAGTTCCGCCAATTCCGGGTGACGTTCGATGCTGACCACACTTTCCGCCAAGTATCCAAGCAGTGCTGCGTTGTATCCACTACCCGTTCCGATTTCCAGCACGCTGTTACCCGGAAGAACCGAAAGCCACTGCAGCATCAGCATGACGGTGGTGGGCTGAGAAATAGTCTGCCCCGAACCGATCGGCAGGGGATGATCCGCGTATGCCTGGTCCTGAAAAGACGAACCGACGAAAAGCTCCCTGGAAACCGCCATGAATGCTTCTAAAACGACGGCATCGGTGATGATTTTCTGGCTCTTCCAGTAATCATGCAACCGCTGTTTTTGACTCTGCAGAGGTGTTGAGGATTGTTTGTTCGTGTCTGGTAACAGGGATGACATAGTATATCAGTAAAAGCTGTATGTATGGCGCCGCCCCGGAGAATCACTGAAACACCTCGTTCCCAGGAACCGGGATGGGCACTAAAATGCCTGTTTTCTACTCCTAACGTAGGTTACGCCCATAACCAATACAATCGGGGTCGGGATCGGGATCGAATACCGATTTCGATTTCGATTTCGACAACGAAAATTTTTCGATATTTTGTCTAAGAATGAAATTTTTGAGAGACTAAAGAGTTATCATCCGTTTGTCTAGATTTACATTGCTTCAACACAAAAACCAACAGGAAATGAATTGAGTTTCTCGTGGACTGCGGATAGTTTGACTTCCACTGCATGTACCGGCAGCGGCAAATGTTCCGTTTCATTAAATCCTGCTTTCCCGTGGATATCGATTTTACCCTTTGCACGCTCATCATCATGCCACTTCGGAGAGATAATACTGCAAGATGACGCTGGTCATCACTGATTCCGGTTTGGGAGGGCTTTCGGTCCTAGCACATTTGCTAAGGATACTGGGACCGGTGAAAAGCAGTTCTGATCCCACATCTGCAAAACAGATTATCTATGTAAACGCTGCGCCAAAAGACGGTCAGGGATACAACGACATGCTGTCCCGGAGCGAACGGGTCCGGGTTTTTGACCGTGTGCTGCGGAACATTGACAATCTCTACAATCCGGATAGCATTTTTGTCGCCTGCGGCTCCCTTTCAGGATATCTCAAAGAACTGATGTTTACATTGGAAAACAGCGTGCCCGTTCATGGCATTAATGCTGTCGGGAACCAGATCCTGCAAACTGCCCTGCTGCAACACCCCCACTCGCCTGCCTTCGTTTTCGCTTCTCCAACAACCATTGCAGAAGGGACTTATAAAAGGCCTTTTGATGAAGACAAATCCATATTTTGCAGGATCGTTGCCCAGTCCTGCCCGGGGTTGGCCAGTATAATTTCCTCGGATCGCAAGGGAGTAAGGGTAAAGGCAGCCGTCCGCGGTTTTGCACAACTGGCTTTTCATCAATGGGTTGAGAGGAAAGTCGGTGAATTGAGAGGACGTCCGCTGCTTTTTCTCGGTTGCACTCACTACAGTTTCCAAGCCGGTATTTTTGCGGAAATGCTGCATGAAGTGACGGGACAAGCTCCCCTTGTCCTCGATCCAAACCCTTCCGCTGCCCGGGAACTGGCAGAATCTGCATTTCAATATACCGGTGAGTGGCATCCCGCCAAAGTAAACTTTGTCACCCCTTATGAACTGCCCCAGGAAGAAATCCGGACCCTGACTTATTTTCTGCAAAACATGTCTCCCGTCGCTTCAAAAGCATTTGAAAAGGGAACAGTTGTTCCGGAACTTGTAGATTGATGAGGATGTCAGCCGATTCCATGAAAAACGCGTGGAAGGTCTGCAGGGAGATAATGCGGGCGCTTAATTTCCATCACCTCCACACGACAAGCAACGCAGAAAACGGGACATCCGCGGTTTACGGGGCCCTGCAGTTCCAAGAACTTACTGATGCCCCAATCCCTGATATCCTGGTGCTGTGGAAACAATTGCGGGACAAGTATAATAGTACGCCCCCGGAAAAGATTTTTCTGCACATATTCCGCGGCCGCATAGAGCCATGGAGTGGGAATCAGGAAATGGTATTTTATGAACAACTTTATGAAATCGTTCCACGAAACGAGGGAACTCTCATGCGGGGCTGTGTCTGGAAAAGCCGGCCTGATTTGGAAGAAGTCCCGGCTCTGCTTGAACAGAACCCCGAGAAGCCTCTGGAATCAGCCGCGAAAAACCTCGGATGCGCTATCCTGGCCCCGGATAAGCCTTTTCTGCTGGATGTCCTGAAAATCGCCAAACCCTGGGGCCATGAAGGTTGGTATACTGGCGTGGAAAAACGTGGGGTGGCATGTGTAAAGGATGAGTTTGGGCGCACCGAACTTCCATATGCACTGGGGCTTTTCCGCGATGCGTCTTTGGGTGATCATGAGGAAAACCTGATCCTGCTCAAAACCCTGAACCCTCTCCCGGAACCGGTCATCGGCGACCTCTACCTCGAAATGCACGAGGAAAAATGGGAAACATACGTGGTCACAGAAATAGATCCCCAGGCCTGGCCTTTCGGCACAGGCATCATCAAAGCGGGGATCGCTTCAGAAATAATCTGGAAATATCGTCAAAACCGCGGTGAAGACTGGACTTCTGCATGCATACGTGATTTCCATGAACGGATAAAGGAATATGAAAACATCAGAAGGAAAATTGATGCGCTACTTGAACGGGCCAAGGATAAAAAAGGTATCCCGCCTAACGAAGCGGTTAGTCCAGAAGCAAGAGAGACCCTGCTCGAGTCTATACCGAAGGACCTGAAAACAGAGGAATCACGGTTGCGGAAGGAAGCTGATACATTCGTTGGTGAATGCCCTGTTCGTGTGGGAGATGTAGTCTCCTTCCCCCCATTGCAGATGCATTCACTCCAGCACGGCATCCGTGTGATTGAGTTTCAAACCCCGCATTATGAACGACTGATTGTGATGTTTGCGCAGAAAGTACTCACCCAGGATCATTGGGACACAGCACAGGCACTGGCAAGGATGAAAGTGGAGCCGTACCACCCACCCCATCCGGAACTGCTGAAATCCGGAAATGGTTTCCGTGAAGAACGGATTGTCGATTTTCCCGATTTTGTCACTGACAGGATTTTGCTGGAAGCGAAGCAGCAACACACCGGCGGATGCGGCGGGCACTACCAGCTCCTGATCGTAGTCATCGGATCGGCGTTGTTTAAATCTGAAAGCGAGGTTAAATACCAACTCAGTTCCGAGGACGCAATCTTCATCCATGCGGGCACCGATGAATACAGTGTGTACAACAGCGGTGACGAGCCTTTGGTGTTTCTCAAGGCAGTGCCCAAATCTAGAATCTAGAATCTAGATTCTAGAATGGCGCCCCTGATGATCGTTGAAGTCGCCCTTAACATTCCCCTGCACAAAACATTCGATTACCGGTGGCCGGAGGCATTGAACAAACCTCCTGTTCCCGGTGTCCGGGTGCTTGTTCCTTTCGGCACAAGAAAGCTTGGAGGGGTGGTGACCATGCTGAAGAAAAGCAGTAATTATGAGCATTTAAAACCCGTTGAAGAAATCATTGAAGATCATCCTTCGTTCACCAGGGAAATCCTGAATCTGGCAAAATGGGTGGGAGAATATTATTTCTGCGGATGGGGAGAGGTATTGAATGCTGCTGTCCCCGGCGGGCTGGCTGTTCTGGTCCGCACGGAATACACGAAAGCAGCAGATTCACTTCCGGATTTCAAAACCCTGCCCGCAGAACTACGATTTCTTGTAGAGAGCAAGGACAAATGGAACCTCAAGGAGTGGAGAAATTCCGACGCAGACCATCATTCACATCAGGTGTTGCGAGGATGGATTGAGCAGGGACTGGTGCAGGAAAACCATGTCCTGCTGGGTAAAAAAACAAAACCTAAAATGCAGCGCTGGGTACGCCTGCTTGACCACCAAGAAAAACCCGTTAAAAAACAAAGCAGGAAAATAACAAAGCGTCAGCAAATCCTTTCGCTGCTGAAAAACAATCCTGAAATGCCCTGGGAAGATATCCGCGCGGTTGTCACCAATCCCGCGTCTGCGCTACGACAGATGCACGGAGAAAAAGCGATCGATTTTTATGAAAAACGGGTATATCGCCGTTTCCTCGATGGGCCTCTGCCGGAACTTGAATCATTCAACGTTTTGACGGAGGATCAGCGCAGCGTGTTCGATTCACTGCGTAGGGCATTCAGCAAAGGAGCCTTTCAGACATTCCTGCTCGAAGGAGTCACCGGAAGCGGAAAAACCGAGGTATATCTGCACGCTGTTCGCGCAGCCAGAGAACTGGACAAAACCTGCCTGATACTGGTCCCGGAAATTTCACTCACCCCGCAACTGATCAACCGTTTCCGCGCACGCTTCGGCGACCAGGTTGCCGTTCTTCACAGCGGAATGGAAGACGGAGAACGCTACGACGAATGGTCCAGGGTGCGAAACGGTGAAACCCCCATTGTCGTCGGCGCACGCAGCGCGGTGTTTGCTCCCCTCAAAAACCCCGGATTGATAATCGTGGACGAGGAACATGACCCTTCCTACAAACAGGCTGACACCCCAAGGTATCACGGGCGGGACGTGGCGGTGTACAGGGGTTTTTGCTGCAACGCCATGGTCCTGCTTGGTTCAGCAACCCCCTCGCTTGAATCCGCGCATAACATCGTTTCCGGCAAATACCTGCACCTGCATCTGAAACAACGCATTCACCAGGAAAAAATGCCGGAAGTGCAGGTGCTGGACATGAAACATTCTGAGCGGCAGCAGGGCAGTCCTTTTTTTTCAAAGAACCTGGTGGAAGCTTTGCGAGAAAGGCTGCTGCGCAAAGAGCAGAGCATTGTCTTCCTCAACCGCCGCGGTTTTGCCCCGCTGGTGATTTGTGGGGAATGCAATGAAACACACACCTGTCTCAATTGCAGCCTGAGCCTGGTTTTTCACCGAGGAGCCGGGGAATTACGTTGCCACCAGTGCGAGTTCGTCGCGCCTATGCCAAATAGATGCCCTTTCTGCAGCACCGACCAAAAGCCGAAAGTGATCGGCATCGGAACCGAGCAGATCGAATCAGAACTGAAGATGATGTTTCCCGAAGCACGGCTCATGCGCATGGACCGCGACTCGATCCATGGCCGGCACACATATTCACGCATGCAGGAGCGAATCCACCGGCATGAAGTCGACATTGTCATCGGCACGCAAATGGTTGCCAAGGGACATGATTTCCCCAAGGTGACTCTGGTCGGAGTTGTTCTCGCAGACCTTTCCCTAAACATTCCGGACTTCCGCGCGGGGGAACGCACTTTTCAACTGCTCACCCAGGTAGCGGGAAGGGCCGGGCGCGCAGACAAACCGGGGGAAGTGCTGGTGCAGACATACAATCCCCGGCACCACAGCCTGCGCTGCACCCGCATGCATGATGCTGAACGTTTTCGGGAACTGGAACTCAGACAGAGAAAAAACCTGGCGGCACCGCCCTTTCTAAACTTGGCACTCCTACTCTTCAGCAGTCCTGATGAGAACCGAGCGGAAAGACTTGCGCATCAACATGCTTCCCTCATGAACCCGCTTCCTCAATCCGTGCGTTTGATCGGCCCGATGGAAGCTCCGGTGAAAAAAATACGCAACCGCTTCCGCCGGCAGATTCTGCTCAAATCCGCAAGGGTCCATGACCTTCACTCGGTACTCAAACGCGCCGCAGAAAATGGCCCGCGCTTAAGACGCGATGAACTGCTTCAAATCGATGTTGACCCGCATCACCTGATTTAGTGCTGCAAAAGCTAATAGACCATCAAGTGAATGATTCCGCTGTGGAAAGCAGCGCGTCCCATAGCTTGCGGGTAACGGGTCCGATGGGCCTATCGTTTTTCCGGATAAGATGAATGATGAAGCGTTCGCGCTTCAGGTATCTGTTCCTGATCGGCACAAGCTGCCTGGTTTCAAGTTCTTGCGAAATCAGATGTTCTGGGAGGCGGCCCCAGCCCAGCCCAGCCAGCAGTATCTCCTTTTTAGTGGCATGGTCGCTGACGAGCCAGGTATTGCCTACATCCAATAGGTTTTTCAGACGTTGACTGAGCGTTCTGCGCGCACTATCCTGAACCAGGACATGTACGTACCTGCATATTTCTTCCTTGTTCAGTTCGTGTTCTACTTTTGCCGCCGCAAATTGGGGCGCGGCAACAGGTGTTAATATAACGCTCATCAGTGGCACTGCTTCAAGCTGATAAACCGGTTCATCCAACAGGGGGGCGATTGCAATATCCACATCCCTGTTGAGCAACCGCTCCATTGAACCGCTCCAGTATTCCGCCATCAATTGGAATTTGGTGTCACTGAAACGTGAAATGATTTCTTCACAGGTTTTCAAAACCGCTGGCATCGGGCAGAGCGAATCGAGGGCAATTCCGACTTCCGCTTCCTGCCCCATTCCCATTTCATGGCCCAACGCTTCAAGACGTTCGGTTTGAGACAACACCATCCTGGCGTTGTGAAAAAATTTCTCACCTTCCGGGGTGAGGCATGGCCGGTATTTCTCCCGTGAAAATAGCTGCACTCCGAATTCCTGTTCTAGATTCTTGATCGCCTGGCTGATAGCGGGTTGGGTGCGATGCAGGATTTCAGAAGCTCCCTTGAAACTTCCCGCACGTACAACTGCGTCAAGCACCTTTAATTGGTCATAAGTCATTCCTCATCTCTATAAATATTTATTATCGTGACTATAAAAATATATTACTTTTTTTCATCTACTTTCAAATATATTGTTGCACAGAACAAACGCAAACATTTTTCAGACACCCAATGAAAGCAGCCTTACACAAGGGATGAAACCCATACAGCACCATCCAGTCCTCAAGACAGTAAAGAGCATCTGCGGTGTTTGTCCCTCCGGATGCGGTGTGAACATTCACCTGAAAAATGGCATGATCGAACGGTTATCCCCGTTGAAGGATCATCCGCTTGGCATTGTCTGTCCCCGGGGTGCTCAGGCCAGGGAGGTGGTCTATTCCAGGGACAGACTCCTTTATCCCCGGAAGCGCTCAGGCATCAAGGGAGGTGGCCGGTTTGAGCGCATCACCTGGGACGAGGCATACGATCAAATAATTGAGAATCTGAAACGGATTGAAAAACGCTACGGGCCTGAGGCAGTTTGCATTTACACCGGACGCGGCAATTTTGAATTCGCGCTGAATGAAACATATGCTCCAGCGGGAACAGTAGAATCATCTGCAAACGCGGTCCTGTTCCCTTTCGGGTCTCCCAATACCACTGGTGTCGGCGCCCTCTGTTACACCTCATACGGAATGCTTGCCGGATGCGCATGTTTTGGGGATAGCATCCGCAACATGCGTGAAGACCTTTCAAATGCAGAGCTGATCCTGATCTGGGGTGAAAATCCTGTCACCGATTCACCTCCCATAAATGTCATTAACATAAAAAAAGCCCAGAGGAGAGGTGCACGGGTAGTGGTGATCGATCATCGCCGAAGTGAAACTGCCCGCTCGACAAGTGCGGAATGGCTGCGTGTACGCCCGGGAACCGATGGGGCCCTGGCTCTGGGGATGATGAACGTACTCATTCAGGAAAACCTGTTTGATCATCATTTTGTCAATCACTGGACACACGGTTTTGATGAACTGCGCGAATATGTCCAGGAATTCACTCCACAAACGGTTGAGGCAGTCACCGGCGTCCTTAAAGAAAAAATAATTTCTCTTGCACGTGCAATCGGCAGCGCTAACGGCTGTTCCATCCTGATGTACAGCGGGCTGGAGTATTCCAACACCGGAATTCAAGCAATCCGGGCAGTGTGGATTCTTCAGGCCATCGCAGGCCATCTGGATGTCCCCGGAGGAAAACTATTCGCCATGCCAGATCGCCTTCAGCTAAATCGCCGGTTGACCGAACTGCCGCAAAACTGCGCCAAACCGATAGGCGCCGAGGAGTATCCGCTTTATCATGAAGTACGCAAGGAAGCACATGCGGCTTTGCTTCCCCGTGCAATCCTGGAAGGCAAACCATATCCTATAAAGGCGATGATTATCTCAGGCGCCTCCATCATCACTTCATGGCCGGATCCGTATTTGTGGAAGAAGTCATTGGCAGCACTCGATCATCTGGTGGTAATCAACCGTTTCCCCACTGCCGACTCCCAATTTGCTGATATCCTGCTGCCGGCAACCACGCTGTTTGAGAATGAATCCTACATGATTCATGACGGGTACGTACAGCTTCGAAAGAGGGTGATTGCACCCCTCGGCGAAGCAAAAAACGACCAATTGATTTTCGCAGAACTGGCCATGCGTCTTGGTTACGGACACCTGTGGCCGCAAACCGAGGAGGAACTGATTCAGGACGCTTTTCGTGATACAGGTATTTCCTTGGATGAACTGCGAACCCGTCCGGAAGGTATGTGGTTTGACTTGCCGGAAATGCAGTTTCGCAAATACGCATCTGGAACACTGCGTTCGGATGGACAAGCAGGTTTTGAAACTCCGACAGGAAAGTTTGAAATCGCTTCGGAATGGCTGGCTGAAAACGGACACGATCCGTTACCTGTTTACACTGAACCACATGAAGGTCCGCTTGCCGCACCGTATCTTGCCCGGCGCTACCCCCTGGTTTTTAACTCTGGGGCGCGCACCCAGTCATATTTCCGTTCGCAACACTTCAATATTCCAACTCTCGCAAAAAGACACCCGCATCCCATTGTTACCCTGCACCCGCATGATGCACAAAAAAGGGGGATTGAAAACGGAGATAAAGTGATGGTGTCATCGCAACGGGGATCCGTCGTTTTCCATGCATGCGTCAGCACTGACATTGTCGTCGGCGTTGTTGAAGCAAACATGGGGGGTGGAGGGGTGCTCGGACCAACAGCGTGGCAAAACGCAAATGTCAACGAACTCACTGATTTTGAGAACCGAGACCCCATTTCAGGTTTTCCCGTGTATAAAGCCCTGCTGTGTGAAGTGACTAAACTCGAATGTAATGCCACTCAGCAAGGATTTGAAATAGCCGGTTGAAATCTATCTGAACGGGCTCTTACTTAAAGGCTCTGTTCTCCTTAAGTGTTGATTTTCCCTCCTAACGGTACTAAACTGT
>CAYFLK010000049.1:0-32257 GCA_964344035.1 uncultured Pseudomonadota bacterium | reverse complement strand
TTTAATCCAAAGGTTGGGAGCTTTTTTTGTTATGAATCGCTCAAGTTAGGTAAAACATAATCCGGTTTATGTATACCCGAAATTTGAAAACTCACTGTGCTGAAAACACAAAGCTGGTATTCATTTTGAAACCTCCTTCGAGCATCCAGAGTAAAATGTGCGGACTGTTACAGGCAAGCATATTGTTCCTTGCTGCAATTTTCCGGGGGGTGTTGATAAGATGCATTACCTCAATAACTGGTTCATGCTCAACATCGGCAACAGCACCGCAAGGGCGATGAAGCCGACAATACCTCCCATCAGCAAAATCAATGCTGGCTGCAGCAAGGCGGTGAGGGCTTCGACGAGTGAACGTACTTCGTCTTGCATGCGTGCCGCGACTTTCCCCAGCAGTTCATCAACTCGGGCGGCTTCCTCTCCGATCGCGACCACGTGTTTCACATATTCAGGAAAGAACTCGATTTTCCCCATTGCCGCGGATAGTGGGACTCCTTTGTTGTTGACATCGACGATCATCTTGTCCAGATGTTTGATGAATTTTCTGTTTACCACAACGTGTTTTGAAATTTCGAGCGAAGTTTTCAGGTCAACCCCGCTTTTGAGCAATGTCCCGAGGGTTTGGCAGTAACGAGCGACCAGTATTTTTATCCAGATCCGTTTCAGCATCGGCAGGTTCAACTCCATCCACTCCAGCAAATTACGTCCGGTGGGGCCCTTCAGGAACAGGGTTGTTCCTGCGATCAAACCCGCGGTCAGAACTGAAAGCAGCAGCATGTGGTTGCCTACAAGGTCGCTGAGACCGATCAACATTCGTGTCGGAAGAGGCAGTACGGCATCCCTGCTTTCAAAGATGCGCGTGATTTTCGGAACGATGCTTGTGATCATGAATACCACAACGGCAAAACCGAAAACGGTCATGAAAGCAGGGTAAATCATAGCCGAACGGATCTGGGAGCGCAGTTTATCCTGTTGTTCATAATATTCCGCCAGGCGGCGCATGATCATCCCCAGTGTGCCGGCATTTTCTCCGGACCGGACCATACTGACATACATTCGGTGGAAGGCTTCCGGATGACCCTCCATGGCCTGTGCCAGGGATTCTCCTTCTACCACTCGCCCGCGGACATCGGAAAGTATGCTTTGAAAGGCGGAGTCTTCTGTCTGCGGAATGATAAGCTGGAATGCTTTGTCATAGGGAATGGTTGCATCCAGAAGCACCTCCAACTGGCGGGTGAATACCGTCAGGGACTGATTGTAACTGCGTTTCCATCCGAGGGTTTGCAGCAGCCGGGCGGAGCTTTTTCGATGATCGCGTGGTCCTTTTTTGCGTGTGAAACGGCTGCCGCGTATTTCCTTCAGGTACAAATTTCTCGAACGTAGAAGCTGCCGAACTTCGGTTTCACTGGATGCGTCCTGAGAACCCTTGTGCAGCGTCCCTTCCGCGTCGAATGCCTGGTAATGGTAAATGGGCATGGTGTTTAGGCGATTCCAAAGAAAGACATACTGTCCAGCAGCAACATGACTGCGAAGCCGCACAGGCAAAGCCCCAGTGCCTGCATGATACGGCGATACCACAAACCGCTTAAAAACGCGCGGGATTTTCCGGTAAGAACCGAGAGCAGAATCTTCGCTCCCACAATAGAACCGTAAAAACAAAAAAGGAATCCAATTGCGGGCCACAAATTTTGTGTGGCGCTCTTCATCACGAATGGGCCTCCAACCATGAACCAGAACAGGTACATTGAGGGGTTCAGATAATTTGTCATCAACCTGGTCCGCAGTGAGAGAGGGGGGATGTTTGTTTCATTGTAATTCATGCCCGCGGTGTTCCAGCTTTGCCACCCGAGCCATAACAGGAAAGCCGCTCCGGCCAGAGAAATCATGCCGAGGATCAGGTCAAAACCGGTCAACTGATAATGCAGCAGCAGCGACAATGAAAGGACTGGGAGGTCCGTCATCAGTGGTGTGATAGCGACAAGGACACCCGCCCGGATTCCATGACGAAGTGTTTCTGAAATGACCAGCACCAGCAGTGGCCCGGGAGAAAAACCACTGGCCGCGCCGAACAGGGTACCTGTGCCGATTGCCGCCCATAGAGTTTCGTTCATTGCAGGTCCTGCAACAATTCTTGGTGTGCACACATTTCGCCGATACGGGTCACAGCTCCGCGCATGGTAGCAGCGTATTCATTGTCAATGGAGATGCTGATTTCACCTCCCGGCATTTCAACGGTGATCTCGCGATCGCATTCCCCCAGACGTTTGGCCACAGCGGCGGCGGCGCTGCTGCTGCTTCCGGATGCCAGTGTGTATCCCGCGCCGCGCTCCCAGATTTCAATCCGGATGCGCTCCCGGGTGAGGACTTCGAGAAACTGTACATTGGTCCTTTCAGGGAACAACCGGTGGCGTTCGATTAACGGACCCCATTTTTTTGCCTGAACCGGTGTCGCTTTTTGAAGCACAACGCAGTGCGGATTTCCGATTGTCGCCGCGCAAAACAAAAAACTTTTCCTATCCGCATCAATGGATTCTCTGATGACTTCACGCACGGGTCCGGCAACCGGGATCAATCTGCTGTCAAAACTGACGCGGCCCATTTCCACCTCCACCTCGCGTCCCTGCTCTAGAATTCTGGCGCAAACAGTTCCGCCTGGAGTGGAAATGGGAAATGGCATTTCGGAAACCAACTTCCTGTCCCAAAGACACCGCGCGTAGATGCGTAGTCCGTTGCCGCTTTTTCCGGCTTCGCTTCCGTCCGGGTTAAAGATGCGCAGTGTGAACCCGGAACCGGTCGCATCTGCTTTCCCGACCAAAATACCGTCCGCGCCCAACCCGTAATGACGGTCGCAGATCCTGCGAATTACATCCGGGGTCAGCCATTCATTGGCTGATGCAGACAACGCCGGCAAATGCTCTTCTTCATAGTAGACCAGGTAATCATTTCCCAGGGCATGATATTTGTAGAAGCGCATTTGGCTCTGTACCGTATTGGGATGAGAATTATTTGCGGAATCTTTTCAACGCCTCATCACGCCGATATTCTTTTTCCAGGAAACTTCCGTTGCTCAAGCGCAAACGAACTCCGTCTCCGGACATATACACCTGTATCGGTTCTCCGTTTTCATCCAACATCTCGAGGGTGTAAACAGGCTCTCCGTTCAGTGTTTCAGGAATAATTTTTGCGTCCTCAGGGATTTCTCCGGACCAGTCCCTAAGCAATTTCTGCAGGTCGCGCTTTTGTTTTTCCAGGCCACGCATTACTTCACGCATTTCCCGGGTGGAGGCAAAGCGGCTCAGGCGGCCTTTCCAGTATAGAAAGTAAGCATTTGCTTCGGCAAAGGCGAAACCGATGTCCCTGCCCAGTTCCTTGAACATATCATGTGCCAGTTTTTTTGCTTTGTCAGGCGATTCTGAAATAAGCTGTCGCAGCTTTTCGTCCGGCTTTATCACGGGGATGCCGAGGTTGAAACCGGACATCATGTCTTTCAATTCGATCTGTTGCGGTTCGTCTGATGAACTGCGTGGAGTCAGTGTTTTGCCCTTGGGGTTGAATTTGAGAGGTTTAAATTCTTCTTTTGGTTTCTGCACAATCGGGCTGTGGAGCATCAACACCACCAGCACTCCGGCCAGGACGATACCCCCCGCCAGCAGCAGACCTTTGCTTAATGCTCCGGGATGCGCCGGTTTGCGGGTTTTATCCTGATCCGCAGCCCCGGGTTTCTCGGGAGTCTGAGACTGTTCGCGCATTTCGGCGGAGATAATCGGTTCCGGAAAAAGCGGCTGCAGTTCCCTGATCAGTTGCGTATTTCGTTCCTGTATCAATTTTACTTTTTCCAGCAGTTCAAAACCCTGAGTTTCCATGTAGAGTTTCCGCAGTTCCTCCACCAGGTATCCGATTCCCGGATGCTGACCTGGTTCCGCCTGGTTTCCCAGGATGGCGCCGCACCGCACTTTAAGTTCCTGTTCCATCATCCCCGCGCTGATCCGCATTGCGAGCCACTGGTCACGCTGAAACATTTGCGGTGGCGCTGGCGTTTCCGGGGTTGATTCTGTTTCAGTGCCTTTATTTCTGGTTGCTGTCCCAGAATCTCCGGAAAATGCTTTTTTTTTCTTAGCTCCTTCTTCCTGCAACTCCTGGTAACGCTGCCATTGCTGTTTATAAATCGTCCAGTTTTGTTTGAACTGGGACCAGTTTTTCCGCAGTTTTTGATTCTGTTCAAACACACTGTTGAACAGCGAAGCGACTTCCGGGAAAGCATTAGGTGTTTTTTTGCGTACTTCGATGGAGAGTTTCCGCACACGTTCCATTTGGGTTTCCAGTTCCAGTGACTGACCCTCGATTTGTCTCCACTCCTTGTTGGAAAGAGGCCGTTTCCAGTCTTCAACAATCGGGTATGCGAGCAGCTGAAGGCGCATGGCATCGATAAAGATGCTATTCAAATCCACGGAACTTCCCCCGGCAACATGGTTTTGTGTCTGCCGCGCTAGTGTTTTCCAAGCTTTCGGCAGTTCCTGCTCCTTGAGATCCGGGTCGGTGAGGTTAAGAAAATCCTCGAAATGATCACCCGAAACCGGGAGAATATGAGGATTTTTCATGGCGATGCGGATTCGGTTGAAAATTAACTTGCAGTCCCGGGGCAATTGTCTAGTTTGACAATTTCACGTACTCTTTTGAACAGGATAAGCCGGTTGCTGGAAAGACTGGCAAAAAGCAAGTAAACTGCCGGGAATCTCCAAAAAAACTAATTCTTCCAGATTCTTTCTGAATTTGTTGCACTGTGTTGTCATACGGTCTGCCATGCCTGTCGCACCTATTCTCTAGTCAATTCGCAGCGAATGTCAATTCAGGGAAATTCCTGAAGGATATACGAAAAGCAAAACGACAAAAGCAGGAAAACAAGGGAGGCATGCATTTCAGCATTACATGATTGCCAGAACCTATTCCGCGACGGTACTCGGTATTGAAGCCCACCTGATTGAGGTGGAGGTCGATGTTTCCATCGGGTTGGTTGCATTCAACATCGTCGGTCTCCCGGACGGGACGATCAAGGAAAGCCGGGACCGCGTAACCGCGGCGGTGACCAATTCAGGGTTCACTTTTCCGGTGCGCCGGATTGTGGTAAATCTTGCCCCGGCTTCCTTACGAAAAATCGGCTCAGGATTTGACCTGCCGATCGCGCTGGCGCTTTTAGGGGCGCTCGGACATTTTCCGCTCGAATGCCTGGAACGGACGATGGTGATTGGCGAGCTTTCACTCAACGGTGACATCCGGCCGGTGCGTGGTATTCTTCCGGTAGCGCTGGCCGCGAAGGAACACCACTATGAACAATTGATACTGCCCAAAGAGAATGAAGCGGAAGCGGCAGTCGTGGAAGAAGTTGAACGTGTGCCCGTCGGGAACCTGCAGGAGGTTGTGCGCTTTTTTCAGGGAGACCTGGCGATTGCATCCACTCCGTATGATCCGCGCGCGGTTTTCAACCGGAAACGCGAATATCACCAGGATTTTCAGGACGTCAAGGGGCAGGAGCATGTCAAGCGCGCGCTCGAAGTCACTGCCGCGGGGGCGCACAATCTGTTGATGCTCGGCCCCCCGGGTTCCGGTAAAACGATGCTGGCGAGAAGGCTGGGGAGCATACTCCCGCAGTTGACGTTTGAAGAGGCAATTGAATGCACCAAGATTCACAGCATCGCCGGACTGCTTACGGACGACACTCCGTTGATAGTGCATCGTCCTTTTCGTTTTCCGCATCACACGATTTCACAGGCAGGGCTGGTGGGGGGCGGCAGCATTCCCGGACCGGGCGAGATTTCGCTGGCCCACAACGGGGTGCTGTTTCTGGATGAACTGCCTGAATTCCCCCGGAATGTCCTCGAACTGTTGCGGCAGCCGCTGGAGGACCGCAAACTGACTATTGCGCGTGCGGCTATGTCCCTGGAATTTCCCTGTAATTTTATGCTGGTGACATCCATGAATCCATGCCCGTGCGGATATCACGGGCATCCGGTGGGGCAGGGGGACAACCGCCGTGAGTGCCGCTGCAGTCCGACACTGATTCAAAAATACCGGGCGCGGATTTCCGGACCGCTGATGGACCGTATAGACCTCCACCTGATAGTACCTGCTGTTGAATACGAACAACTGTCGGACACCCGCCGCGGGGAAACATCTAAAACGATAAGGCAGAGGGTGGTTCGTGCACGGCAGATTCAGGCAGAACGGTTCAGTAATTCACCCACACGCAACAACAGCGGCATGTCTCACATGGAACTCGAAGAGTATGCGCAGCCATCCACCGCATCCAAAAAACTGCTGGAAAACGCGATGTCGCGGATGGGATTAAGCGCCCGTGCTTATGACCGGATCCTCAAGGTGGCTCGCACGATAGCAGACCTGGAGGAAGCTGAAAATATCGATACAACGCATGTCGCCGAAGCCATTCAATACCGTAACCTGGACCGCCCGGTCTGATACGGCCAAACACAAAACCTCATATTCATTTCCACGAACCATGAAAACCCTGGAGATTCATATCCCCGGCAGGGATTACGCAATCAACATCGGCACGGGTATTCTCCGGCAGTCCCTAATCAATGCGGTGCAAAACTTCGGTTCAGATCTGGTGGTGTGCGTCACCAACACCACGCTGGACGGATTGTACCCGGGCCTGATTGACGAAACACTGAAGGAAAGCGGCATGCAAGTTGAAACCTGCGTGCTTCCGGATGGTGAGGAATATAAATCAGTGGAAACGCTGACGCTGGTTTATGATTTTTTGATGCAGGTCAAAGCCAACCGCAAAACGCTGCTGGTGGCTTTTGGAGGAGGAGTGATCGGCGACCTGGCGGGTTTTGCCGCTGCAACCTTCATGCGCGGGATACAGATGATACAGGTCCCCACCACCCTCCTGGCCCACGTCGACAGCAGTGTAGGAGGAAAAACAGCTGTCAATCACCCGTGCGGAAAAAACACCATCGGCGCTTTCCTACAGCCCAAGCACGTGTGCATCGATCTGGATTTCCTGCGTACACTGCCCTCACGGGAACTGAAAGCGGGGTATTTTGAACTGGTCAAACACGGTTTCACTCATGATCGTGAATTATTTGAAATGCTGCGTGAACAGCCCCTGGAACCGCTGAATTTGCTTTTTCTGGTAGAAGCAGTTTTTCGTTCGTGCGCGGTGAAAGGAAGGATTGTCGAACAAGATGAACGGGAAACCGGACTACGGGCTACACTGAATTTTGGCCACACTCTCGCGCACCTGATTGAAACCCACACCGGGTATACTCGATACCTGCATGGAGAAGCTGTGGGAACGGGGATGCTGTTTGCGGCTTTTTTCTCCCGAATGCTGGGATTTTTACGGGAAGATGAATGGGGCCTTATCCGGGATTTCCTGACCGGTCTGCTCGTCACCGTCGTTTTGCCCCCGCTGGAGTTTTCACATTTCCGGGACCTGGTGCTTCACGATAAGAAAGCCGAAAGGCAGGCCGTGAATTTTATCCTCCTAGATAAAATCGGCAGCTGCTTCATCCGTGAAGAAACCAGTGTCGAGGAAATCTGGCAGGCCTTTAAAGCGTTTTGCAATGATTATCCCGAGTTCTGCCGGGTCGATTGTTGAATGAAAAGTCATGGTTTTTCTCCGCGAGACAGGCGTGAATTGACGTCATCGACCACCGCGGAAAGCTCGTCGAATGTATCAATGACGTAATGCGCGCCCGCTTTGCGCAGGATTTCCCTGGTGAGGGCCAGGCGCCGCTGGATTTCCTCTTCAGGCATGTTTTCCGCTTCTTTCAGGGTGCTGATGTCCATGTAATTGCTGTAACGCGCAATGCCGACACCCCAGCATCCCGCCTCTAAAGCTTCTCCAACTCCGGATATTGTGTCATCGACCTTGATCACCGACTGGATCGGATGCACATCCATCAAGTCCAGGTTCCGGTAAACCATGAAAGGTTTCGGCCTGGCGCCGTGGACCACTTCGTCTCCGGCTACCGAGGCGTCGGGAACGTAGCCCTGTTTTTTTGCGTCTGCTTCAAGGATGTCAACCATGCTGCGTACAAACCCGGTTGAACTGCCGATCTTGAGTCCCTGTTTTTGAAACTGCCGGGTCACTTCCGCAACATGCGGCAGCAGTTTCGTGTACTGACGCAAACAACCCAACTGCATCGGAACAAAATCCTCGAACATGCGATCTACATCTTGCTGATCAGGAAATTTCCCATGCACATCTTTCCAGCGATCCCTGATTTCCGGGACTTCAGTCAGCGCCTTGATATGCAGGTCCTTGCGCAGACCCATTGGGCCCCGCGCCTCTGCCATGCTGATTCCCACGTTTTGTTTTTTGAAAACCTCGACAAACACCACCGCCGGGGCTATGACATACGCGTCCGCGGTGGTACCGCTCCAGTCCAGCACAAGTCCCTTGACACGTCCCCTGTAGCCGCGTGTGTATACAAAATCCGAATGGATGCTCATTGGTTTCTCCTTTTTGGTTTCGTGATCTGTTGCTTAATCAGCTTGTAGTTTAACCCGGAAATGAATTATCTGTAAAATTCTTTTAATATTATGAAACTATTGAAAAAAACGATGAATGATGGGTGAGTCATCTTCCCCTGAAACCAGGTTTTCTTCTTATATTTCAGCCAACGTTAGCGGAGATGAAAGACACCGGCTGCTTTTTTCCGAAGTCAGCTATACATGTCTGCGTTCCTTTCATGCCGTGGCTTGCGCCGGAGGATTCACTGCGGCGTCCACGCTTTTGCATGTAGGACAGCCTACAATCACTGGTCAAGTCCGCAGCCTGGAAGACCATTACGGGGTCGAGCTTTTTCATCGCCGCGGCCGTAAAGTCGAACTCACCGAGACAGGGAGGGCACTTTTTGCCATCACCCAGCGAATGGCCTTGCTGGAACAGGAGGGGCAGGAACTGCTCAAAGCCGCCGGAGGACTGCAGAGCGGCGAGTTAAAAATCGGAGCGACCGGTCCTTTTTTGGTAACGGAAATGCTTGCTGTTTTCAGTAATCGCTACCCAAACCTGAACATTTCTCTCACTGTCGGAAATTCAATGGAAATCCAGGAACTGCTGCTTGGTTTTAATGTCGACCTGGCCGTTAACTCCGGTATTGAGGAAGATCCGAGATTACTGGCGATTTCGTTTTGCCGTGAACCGATCGTGATTTTTGTCCACCGGGACCATAGATTTGCGTCCCGCGGAAATATCCGCATCGAAGAACTGCAAGGTGAGAGGATGATTTTTCGGGAACGCGGATCGACGACTCGCAGGGTATTTGAAAAGGCCCTTGAATCCGCGGGGGTTTCGGTCAATCCGGTGATGGAAATCGGCAGCAGGGAGGCAGTCTGGCTGGCTGTTTCCAGGGGGCTGGGAATGAGTGTGGTTTCCGAATGGGAATACGTGGAACACCCGCAACTGAAAAAAGTAATCCTGAATGAACGCGACATTTGTACCCGGGCTTACGTAGTCTGTCTCAAAGAACGAAGGAATTCCCGTATGATCAGCGCATTTCTGGAAGTAGTGCGGGAATTGAAACAACCCGGTATTTCCCCGGATTTGTCACACCCGAAAACGTGGGGACAATGAACGCTTACTTTCTCTTTGGATTGCTGCTTGTGGCTTTGCTGACGCTGCTATACCTGGTGCGCGCTTTTCTATTCATGCAGCCTTTGCGGGTATCGAGTATGCTCCTGCGAGTGGGTATGTTGACGGCGGTTTTGCTGTTTTTCCTGGAGCGGTTTTCCGCGCAACTGGAGTTGCGGGACCCGTTGTTTGTTCTTGTAGACACCAGCCGCAGCATGGACCAGGTAATGATGCGTGAAGCTGGTTGGGACCTGGCCAGTGCACGTCCTGTGTTGCCGAAATGGATACATGATGGGATTGCTTCACGTTTTCCAAAGTACAAAATTCATTCCTACGGTATGTTTCAACCATGGGAAAACCCCAGTGGCAAAATTTCACGAAACCGTTCGCCACTGGCAAGCGCGCTGGAAGAATTCCGTAATCAATCTGGTGTCTCCAGCGGTTATACAATGCTGCTGGTGAGCGACGGGCGAGACACAGAGTATGTTGGGGCGCCTCTCGAAACAGCGAGGCTCTTGACCACCACGGGGGTAAAGCTGCACACGCTGGTTATAGAAACTCCTCAACGTCATGACACGGCCTTTTATGACATCGGCCATCCAAAAGTGGCATTTCTTGGCAAACCTTCCCAGTTGGAAGTCAAGTTGCGCTATACGTTGAATAAAGAAGGCAAAACCCACCTGTCTTTAATGGACGGGCAGTCTGTCCTTGCGCGTGAAGAAATTTACCTCCGTGCCGGTTCCGGAACAAGGGTAGTGACAATGAAGTGGAATCCCGCCCGTCTCGGTGAAACTATCCTGTCTCTCAAGCTTCAACCAGTACAGGGAGAAACGAATCTGTTCAACAACCTTGCATATCTTAATGTAACTATACTCCCGCACAGGTTACGGGTGCTCCACATTGCAGGCAGACCAAGCTGGGATGTTTTCCATTTGCGGAGAGTTATCAAGGAAATGCCGGATACCGACCTGATTTCTTTCTTTGTCCTTCGTGATCCTTTTGAAGACACACAGAATATTCCTGAAAAAGAACTGGCCCTGATCCGTTTCCCTGTCCGTGAATTGTTCATGCGCCAGTTGTTCAAGTTTGACACGGTGGTGTTTCACAATTTTGCCATCAAACGGTTTTTGCGGAACCCGGATTTTCAACAGAGTTTTCAGAAATTTCTGGCAGGCGGAAAACGAATCATCGTCATTGCGGGAGAGCAAGTTTCCGGAAACAGTGATTTCCAGGAACTGTTTCTCTCCGGCAGCGGGAAAGAAGGGCCGAACCTCAAATTCAGGCATCATCCGGACTGGAATTTCCGGGAAGGAAGGTGGTTGACGACACAGAGGCTGCAAAGCCTTCCCGGATTTCAGGTTTTCAAGAAATCGCTAAAGGCTGGTGAATCGCAGCTTCTGACTCGCACTCTTTACCGGCTGGGTCGCGTAGATTGGCTGCTGGACCCGGATTCATGGCGCTGGCAGCATGATATCGGCAGATTTCCAAGCATGTCTTCCACCACCCGGAGTATCCCTGTAAACGAATACACCGGGATCAACTATCAGCATACGGTGTTGTGGCAGGCCCTGCTTACTCAGCCTTTTCATCAGCGTAAACGGATTTTCCGTGATTTTTCTCCCGGACGTCCTTACCATGAAGAGGAAGCAATTTCAGGCAGACTTTTTGTGCCGACACGGGCCAAAAAAATAACTGCTATTCTGGTTGAGCAAACCCGTAATCAAACACTGTTCCAGGATCAGCTTGATGTGCACCAGGGGGAAGCAGTCCTTGTACTTCCCAGGCTCGATCCCGGTTCGTATCTCTTGGATCTGAGTTGTGATTGCTCCGACATGCCCGACGTTTCGCATCCTCTGGAAGTGGTCGGCGATTGGCTGGAATTAATAGAAACAGCACCAAACCTTGATTGGCTGCGGACACTGGCTTTGAACACGGGCGGTCGAATGATCATGCTCACTTCAAGCAACGAGTAAAATAGTTTTTGTAACTGTCACCCATGTCTTGAAAAGCCTGGCATGAATTATTTTGTTCATTCCCGACGGGATTTGTTCAAGCCCTTGTCCTTGACACTTTTTTGTTTGGGACTGCTATTGGTTTCAGGATGTGGTCAGCAGGCGACTCAATTGACGCCAAAAGGCGAATCTCTTCTGTGGCTTCCCGATCCGGATGCGGTCCATGGATGCACTTCCACCGGAGAGGTCAGGACGGTAGCGCTGGTGGGCCCGGAAAACAGCTACCGATTGGCTTTGATAAAGACCCGGAACCGGGCTGCTGAACAGGGCGCCACGCATTTGACTATAGACCATGCCGAAACACGATCACTGGCGAGCACCGTCAAGGGGAGGGGGTTCCGCTGTCCTTTCATGAAAATGAAAACCCTCCCTTCTTCAGGGAACCGGGAATCCTGGATCATTGTGGAATGATGCAGTCCTGGAACCTCATTCATCAGCTTCCGGAATCAGCCGAGGATTCAATTGAAACGCCACTGGTGCGCGAAGGACTGCTTGTTCTGAGCAGCGGCAGGTTTTTTCGTGGAAAGCTCAGCGGGATTGCCGCGGAAGCATCCGGAGAGGTGATCTTCAATACTTCGATGACCGGATATCAGGAGATACTTACGGATCCTTCCTATGCGGGCCAGATTGTCACCATGACCGTCCCTCATATTGGGAACTACGGTGTGAATCCGGAGGATATGGAATCAAATGGTATTCATGCATCCGCGCTGGTGGTCCGTGAATTGAGCACTGTCACCAGCAACTGGCGGTCAAAGCAGCCACTGGAACAATGGCTTGGAGAAAGCAAAATCCCGGTGTTTGAAGGAGTCGATACCAGGGCGCTGGTCCGTGAGCTGGTTTCCGAGGGCGATTGCAACGGACTGCTTGTTCCCGCCCATTCGGGGAGGACCCTCGATTTGCTGCGTGATGAGGCTTTGGCTCTTCCGCATATGAAAGGCCAGAACCTGGCAAGGCGGGTTTCCACCCGGGAGCCCTATTTTTGGCCTGCCGAAACCGATACTCCTCCACTTAAGGTTGTCGCTTACGATTTCGGCATAAAACACAATATCCTTAAAATCATGGCTGCACTTGGGTTGAGCGTGATGGCGGTCCCCTGGAACACTCCTGCAAGCGAAGTGCGTGAAATGAACGCTGACGGCATTTTCCTCTCCAATGGACCCGGTGACCCCGAGGCGGTGGAGGAAGGAATTGAAGCCGTGAGGGGATTGCTGGGAGTCGCACCGATATTCGGAATCTGCCTGGGACATCAAATCCTTTCTCTGGCGCTTGGCTGCAAAACCTACAAACTGCATTGCGGACATCATGGAGGGAACCACCCGGTGATGGATTATCAAACAGGGAAAATCGAAATCACCAGCCACAACCACGGTTTTTCCGTGGAAGAGGAATCACTTCCTGATGGGGTACGAGTCACGCACCGCAATTTGAACGACCAGACAGTAGAAGGAATAGAAGCGCTGAATTTTCAGGCTTATTCCGTGCAATACCACCCTGAAGCCGCCCCCGGACCCAGAGACGCCGGTTACCTGTTTCAACGGTTCATTGATATGATGCACGAAGGGGGCAAGTCTTAGCAGGCTGGTGTGATGTGAGAAAAACGTGATGCAGACACAAGGAATTGCCCCCTTTATTATGGCGAATAGTCCGTCAGAGGGATTTCAGAACAATGGTCACTTCTTCGCTCTTTGTGTCGTCGTCGATGAAAAACCGTCCTGATTCACCAAGGTAGGAAGGTGTTCGGGCTATGGACTTTAATTCCACCAGCGAGTATTTGTCAGAAAACAAATATGCATACAGCTTTAACTCGGTGTAGGTGGGGACCCGCAACTTTATGCTGACATTGTCAATGTCGAGCAAACCTGAGTCATGAGCCTCTTAAAGCAAAACGTCTAAGTAATCCTTGGAAACTGGCGATAAATCTGCTGGTACCGCCAGAATAAGATGGGTCTTTTGCGTTTTCCATTCATTTTCAGTGACAAAGCTCCGTAGGGTCCTTTTTTCATCGCGGATGTTCAGATTCAGTTTCAGGGAGACTTTTTCCCGGTATTGCGGATACAGATCCCCACATCCATTAAATCCGAGCAGGAAAAACACGAGCAGGCTCAGCAACAGGCTTAAACGTTTCATCGCTGTTCTCCTCATTCGTAACTGATTTCGATTTCCAGGATCACTTTTTTTATGCGGTCGAGGGTATCCCCGACATTATCCACCTGGTCCTCGACTTCTCCGACATTTTCCAGGATATCCTCAACATCGAATACATCCTCAACATCATCGCTTTCCCCAATTTCCTCAAGGTCTCCGGGTTCTTTACCTAGATCTCCCGAATCACCGGGTATTACTGCATCACCTTTATCCTCAACATCCTCAACAACGTCGTTTCCCCCGGTTTCCTCAACGTTTCCTGGTTCTTTGTCTAAATCTCCCTGATCGCCAATGTCCTCGTTATCGTCCGTTTCATTTTCAATTTTGCCTTGGTCTTTCGCGTCTCCGGGTTCTTTTTCTTACAACTCACCTGGTTCTTCAGGCATTGGTGCGTCGAAATCCTCATCCTCATCAAAGCCGTCAAATCCCTCTATTTCGTTTCCGAATTCTCCCAGTTCTTCAGAACCTACATCGAAAACGCCCAATTCTCCGGGTTCTTTTTCATCCTTGAGAGGGAACAACTCAGACAGAATTTCATCCTCTCCTTCTTTCATCAACTCAGGAAACAACAACTCCGGTCCAGGCATTTCTTCTTTACTCCGCGGTTCAAGCTCCTTATCCTCCCGCAGACCTTCTTCTTCATCTTTCGGTTCTGCTTGATCTTCTCTCAGTTGACCTTCCTCGTCTTTAGGGTTCTTTTTTTCTCTCTTTTCCGGTAGACCCACCTCGTCCTCAGTTCCTTCTTCTTTCCGTTTTCTCTCTTCCTCTTCTTCTATTTCCCTTTCCTCCTTTCTGAGTCTTCTAACCTCATCCGGGTCCACGGTTTTGCCGAACGTGACATTTTCAAATATTTCCGGAGAATCCGCGCTCAGTATTTCACGCCTCAGCTCAGTGGTCACTTCCACCGGAGCAGTGGGGGGTTCTTGTTCACGCACGGTGGACACCCGGTTTTCAGGAACATAGATTTCCACATCCGGCATTTCCACCTGCGCAATTGACACGGTCCCGGAGAGGGTAAGCAGGTGGGTCTGCACATTTGTGGCGGCAACCACGAATTCTGTGCCCTTAACCCCCACGAGTGCGGTCACGGTTCTCACATGAAACCTCTTGCTGCCGGTTTTTAGTTTTCGTTTCAGGCGGCTTTTTCCCACCTTGAAACGACCTTTTCCGGTCAACAAAGCCATGTTACTGGTTTCACTGGTGATTTTTCCCATCCTGAAAAAGGACCGGGATAACAGTTCAATGACTTCAGGTTTTATCAAAATCCGGATGTAAACCTTTGTGTTCTTTCCCGTCTGCACCCGGTATCCTCTGAGCAGAGGCACTCGCGCCCCGGGTAGGGTATACACTCGAGTCCGTTTCGGGTCGACGATTTTGACCGAGCCTTCCTTCAGGAACAAAACACCGTTGGCCATGAGCGGGCGACCGGTCAAGAGGGTTACGATCAGGAGAAAACTGAGCAGGATTGCATGAATCTTCATCAGTGTCTCAGTAAATCAGGGTGAACTGAAATTGACTGGTATTCAGAGTATAACTCTTTCCGGTTACATTTGAAGACTGACGTTCCATTTTTTTCGTCAACCCCAACAGGCACCAGGAGAAAAGGGGGTAATTCACTCCAAGCGACAAAGACCGGTTTCTCTTTTCCACTTTTGCTCCCAAATCCGGGTCCCCTCCTTCCCGTTTGTTTGCGAATAATCAAACTGCCCGTTCATAATCAACGGGAGAGGCCATTTATAACTCAGCTTCACCCTGCTTTTGAACCCCTTGGTATCTTGTGCAACACCAAGCTGATTGGAATCAATTACCGAGGCGCCAAACAAAGATTTGATTCCAGCCAGCACTGTCTCAAAACCGAGAGTCAAACCGACATCCGATCCATCATCGTCAGTCGAACCCTCAACATCCTTCTGCTTGTATTCGAGCTGCCATTCCCAAAATGTCCCGTTTTCCAGGGAAACCATGGATTTGAAAAAGGAATAGTTTTCCCGCGTGGCAAGTTTGTAATCGTCCGAGAGGCTGTCCCGGACAGAAGTGGTTTGAGGAACATCCCTGGTCCCGGCCTCATTGGTCCCTCCCCCCAACGTCATTTCTCCGAACCATCTGTTTTTCAGCTTCCATTCAAAACCCACTTGTTTAAACAGGATTTCCTTGCTTTGATACTCACCGAAGTGCTGGTGGTCTCCCATCAGGATTCCGTTTACTGACACGCTTGCGTCGCTAGGCAAGTCAAAACGGTAGGAAGGAATCAGGATCAGATTGGTGGTGATTCCCCGGCTTTTGGTCTGGCTGTCTTCAACCTTTTCATTGTTGTCCAATTCGGAATAACCGAGGATGGAAATGAGATTGAACGGAACACCGTCTACCGCCTGTTCACTAAGTTCCGGGGTTTCATACAAAACCGTCAAAGTTTCCTGATCATTACCGAGTAGGGTTTCCACTTCGACCAGAAAAGTATTCTCCCCCTGATGCAGCCGATATGGCACCGGGCCATATCACAGTGGCGCCTTTGCGGATTTTCTGAGTTATTCCGTTGATCGTCACCTTGACCATCGGACTGAAGGTGCTGATCTGCACCCTCAGCGTACCCAACGGCTCAGACACCAGAGCGGGAGATACGCTGAAAATCAATATCTCCGCGGGAATAGCCGGGGGGACCTTCACTGTTTTTTGCCGTAGCATTTTGGCTACAGTAAAAGCAGGGCTGCAAACCATTCCATAAAACAGGAATAGTGCGGAAAAGGTTATACATGAAAGGCATTTCCTCGTTTTTGCAGCATGATTCATGATTCCGTACCCCTCTGTATCCAAAGCAGTATGAAATACTAAAGTGATACACGGCAGAATATCCGATTTTATACTGATGGAACAGCTATTCGATTGAAGAAGGTGATATCAATCCCGGAACCTGCAGAAACAAGAGTTGGTTTCAGCACTCTGCCGCACTACATGACTGCTTGACTCTGCTCATGGAGGTGATGATGATAAAGTCTCTGAAAAGTGTGGTCCGGCCTTCTCATGAGTGAGATTATTCTCACCTCATCATAGTGTACACCAGCATTAACCCAATCCGGAGATAGAAGTGTCCTGTTTCTACAAGATCCGGATTGATCAAATCACTCCAAAAGCATATCGATCTTCTCACTGTTGTGAATGAATCCATAACCTCCAAGTCAAACAAGTCCCACAGCAGCAAAGCACGATTAACCGAGGGACCGGTCGGTCCATTGCTGATCCGTTTTGCCCTGCCGATGATCGTGGGCATCCTCTCCATACTGCTGACACATCTGGTTGACACGCTTTACATCGGGCAACTTGGAGTCAGGGAACTGGCTGCGGTGAGTTTCACATTTCCGGTAACATTCATCGTGATCAGCATGGCGTTTGGAATCGGTATCGGCCTTTCCGCGCTCGTTGCCAGAGCAATTGGAGAAGGCAACCATCAGCGGGTGAAACGCCTCACCACAGATGGCATCCTGCTGGTGCTGACGCTGGTGCTGACCATTGTCATCGTGGGAACGAACAGCATCGAGCCTACTTTTAGCATGATGGGTGCGGATGCGGAAATGATCCCGTTGATCAAGCAGTACATGGTGATATGGTACCTCGGGGTTGGTTTCGTGGTGGTCCCAATGGTGGGCAACTCATCCATCCGCGCCACGGGAGATTCCCGCAGTCCGAGCATGATAATGCTGGTAGTCGCGGTGGTGAACGCTGTACTTGACCCCTTGCTGATTTTCGGGATAGGTCCCTTCCCGCGCATGGAAATCCAGGGCGCCGCGCTGGCGACCCTGATTTCTCACGCGATGGCATTAGCCGCCGGACTCTGGCTGCTTCATGTGCGTGAACAGATGATCGACTGGTCCCTTCCGCGCATTTCCGAGGTTATCCGTTCCTGGAGTGAAATCCTGCATATCGGGTTTCCCGCCATGCTCACCAACCTGCTGATACCGGCGGGAAACGCAATTCTCACACGCATGTCCTCACCTTTCGGACCAGCGGCAGTCGCGGCATTCGGGGTCGGGAACAGGATAGAATCGCTGACAATGATCGGGGTATTGGCATTGACTTCGGTGTTTACCCCTTTTGTGGGTCAAAACTGGGGGGCGGGCCACAAGGACAGGATCCAGGAAGGGTTGTCTTTTGCGTTCCGGTTTTCCCTGCTTTGGGGTGGAGGTGTCTGTATATTGCTTGCCTTAACTGCTCCGTGGATCGGCATGGCGTTTACCGATAACGGGCAGGCGCTTTCACTGATCAAGCAGTTTCTCTGGATCGTGCCGGTCAGTTTTGGGATGCAGGGGATTTCTCAACTCACCAGCAGCGCTTGCAATGCCTTGTTGCGGCCTCTCCAGGCAACAACCATACAGCTTGTGCGGGTGTTTTTGTTGGTCATTCCTTTTGCATATTTCGGTTCATCCTTGCTGGGGGCGACAGGTGTGTTTGCCGGGATTTCTTTGGGGAATGCGGTGATCGGGCTGATGGCGTGGTCCTGGCTGCGGCATAAACTTGTGCCCGTGGCGTTAAGGAATACCGGAAAGCTGAACTGATGTGAACTTAGTAAACCTGGGAATTAGAGAATTACCTGTCACTCAGGAATCATCTTGCCGGGGTTCATCAGTCCATTTGGGTCAAGCGCCTGTTTGATTTGTCGCATCATCTCAACTGAATCCCCATGTTCACGGTACATGTACTTGATTTTTCCGGAACCGATGCCGTGTTCACCAGTACAGGTGCCGCCCATACGCAGAGCCCGTTCAATCAGCCGGTCGTTGATCGGCTCGTAAAGCTTCATGTCATTTGCCTGGTTTTTGGGATCGATGAGAAAGAGGAGGTGAAAGTTGCCGTCCCCGACGTGCCCGACGATTGGGATAGGCAGGCCGGACTCCTTGATGTCCTCGCGGGTTTCCAGGATGCATTCCGCCAGGCGTGAAATGGGGACGCAGACATCGGTCGCCCAACCGCGGTATCCCGGTTTTAGAGCAAGCGCGGCGTATAGGGCATTGTGACGCGCTTCCCAAATTTTCTGCCGTTCTTCCTCACGGGTTGCCCAGTTGAACCCACTGCCTCCGTTTTCCTCGGCGATCTCACCGACTATTTCCGCTTGTTCCTTAACCCATGCGGCAGTTCCGTGGAATTCAAAAAACAGGGTTGGTTGAACCGGGTAAGAAAACCCGGCAAACCTGTTGATGGCATCCATTTGCAATTCATCAAGCAGTTCGATGCGCGCTACAGGTATGCCCATTTGGATGGTTGGAATCACGGTGTTTACCGCGCCTTCCATGGTGGAAAACGAACACACAGCCGCGGAAACTGCTTCAGGCACGCCATGCAGCCGAAGCTGAATTTCCGTGATCACCCCCAGAGTTCCTTCCGACCCTACAAACAGACGGGTGAGATCATACCCTGAAGACGATTTGCGCGCACGCCCTCCGGTCCGAATAATTCTACCCTCAGCCGTTATTACTGTCAGTCCAAGCACGTTTTCCCGCATGGTCCCGTAACGCACTGCATTAGTCCCGGAAGCGCGGGTTGCAGCCATCCCCCCCAGCGAGGCGTCCGCTCCGGGGTCGATGGGGAAGAAAAGCCCGGTGTTGCGGAGATGTTGATTCAACTGCTTTCGAGTCACACCTGCCTGCACCCGGCAATCCAAGTCCGCATCATTTACCTCCAGGACTCTGTCCATTCCTGAAAGATCGATACTGATTCCTCCCTGCAACGCGGCTACATGCCCTTCCAAAGAAGTGCCTGTCCCGAAAGGGATCACCGGCATCCGATGTCCGTTACAGATCCTGACTGTTTCCGCGACTTCCTCGTTGGTCTTTGCAAAGACCACCGCGTCCGGTGGAACTCCGGGGAGAAATCCTTCATCCCGACCGTGCTGTTCCAAGACAGCGGCGTTTGTCGACAGGCGGTCCCCGAAAAAGTTTGAAAGCTCCGCCATACAGGCTGCGGTTTGATCAGAATAGTTTTTAAGTGCGGTTTGCATCATCCCTCCGCTTTCATATGCCCTTCATCTAACCTGGTTTTAAAAGTTATGCTGTTTTCTTGGTCTGGAGAGTAGCTTCACAGAACTGTAACAATGTGAAGTCTCAGCGTCCAGTACAATGTAATGTCAATCTTCAGCTTTCAGTTTCAAGTTGGCAGATGAACGAACATCCCGGTTTAAGAAACAAGCGCTAGACCTGGAATGTTTATTTTCAAATTCCAGTTTGAATGGGGGGCGAACCCTCCGACTTCCAATTTGCGTATGTCCGAATGTATACTTTGTCCCGTTACAGACTGCGCGTCTCTCACCGGTTGACATTCATAAGGCAAATGCACAAACAAAGAATTGAAGACCTGCGCCTGCTTCTGAAGGATTCAGATCTCGACATGCTGGTGATTACAACCGCGGACGAACACCTGAATGAATATGTCCCCGCCCACAACCGCAGGCTGGAAGCAATAACCGGGTTCAGCGGTTCACTGGCGACTGCTGTCCTGTGCAGCCAAGGGGAAAAGCATTTGTTTGTTGACTCGCGTTATCATCTGCAGGCAGAAGAAGAGTGTGGGGCGTTATTTGAAATTCACAAGCTTGGGCAGGCGGGAGTCTTGGAACCCCACGAATGGGTGGCCGCCCTTCCGGAAAAAGGAATTCGGATTGGCGCGGACCCTTACATGTTTAGTCCCAAACAATGGCGGCGTTACGAACAAGGCGCGGCGGCTTCCATGAACCGCTGGGTACATGCAGGACCGAATCCCGCTGATCAGGTGTGGCAGGATCGACCGGCGCCTTTGCGGAGGTCCATGTATCCGTTGGCGGATGATCTGACCGGGGAAACTACTGAACGCAAGCTGGCAAAGATCCGGGAGTCAATGAAAAAGGCAAAGGTGCAGGTCCTGGTGCTTACGATGCTGGATGAAATCGCATGGCTGACCAACCTGCGTGGGGGCGACATCGAATACAACCCGGTTTTTGAAGCCTATGCGGTGGTTCTGGAGGATGCAGCCTACTGTTTTTGCCATCACCACGAAAATGGTGTTGCGGAGATACGTGCTGAATGGCGTTTCAGACCCTACCGGGAATATCGGGATTATCTGCTGACGCTTGCAGGCGAACAGTCACTGCGTATCTGGCTGGACCCAGCGGGGACCACAATGGGGACCCGGATGATGTTCGCCGATGAACGTGTACATGAAGATGCCAGCCCGGTTGTGCTGCAAAAAGCCTGCAAGAATCATGTTGAAATCCAATGCATGCGTAACGCGCATCAACATGCGGCATGCAGCCTGGCACGTGCATTCGCGCAGCTTGAAAAAGCTCTGGCAAAAGGAAAAACCGCAAGTGAAAAGTCGTTTGCCGATTTGTTGTATGCCGAATATTCCCGGGAACCTGGTTTTTCGGATCTCAGTTTTTCCACCATTGCCGGGGCGGGCGCCAATGCTGCGATAGTACACTATGGAACTCCGGACCCCGAGAAAATACTGGCTCCCGGTGAAATGCTGCTCATCGATTCCGGGATTCATTGCTCGGGCGGGACCACTGATTGCACCCGCACCCTGATCATTGGAGAGCCTGATAATAAGCAGCGGAAGCTGTACACACTGGTGTTACAGGCACATATCCGCCTGGCCCTGCAGGTGTTTCCTGCAGGTACCACGGGGACCTCCCTGGATGCAATCACCCGTTCCCCTTTGTGGAATGCAGGGCTCGATTACGGGCATGGGACCGGACATGGAGTCGGCGCGTTCCTCAATGTCCATGAAGGACCGCAGCGTATATCCTCGCTTGCCAATGAAGTTGCGCTTAAACCGGGGATGATCGTTTCAAATGAGCCGGGATATTACGAACCCGGCTGGGGAGGTATCCGCCTGGAAAACCTCTATCTGGTAACAGAAGCAGGGGAAAGGTATCCCAATCATCCTGATGGAAAAGTCTGGTTGGGGTTTGAACCACTCACCCTTGTGCCTTTCGACAGACGCTTGATCGACCGCCCTCTTTTGTTAGCCGAGGAACTGGTGTGGCTCGATGCCTACCATGAAAAAACCCTGCGGGCGATCGGACCCTTGTTAGAAGACAAGGGGGAGAAGGAGTGGTTGAAACGGGCATGTGAATATTGAATGTAAAAAAATTAAGAATGCGGGATGATGGCTGATGCTCATTTCGCGTTCATTTTGCATCCTCCAACAAGCTTCGTTTTTCATGTAAGCCGCTTTTGACATGTTGCTTCCTTTTTCAATACGCACACCAGCGAAAATCAATACAATCCTGTATATTCTGGGTAAACGCAAAGACGGGTTGCATGATATCTACAGTCATCTCGTTCCCATCAGTGTTTATGACAAACTGACCTTTGATGATTCTCCGGAAGAGGGTATCCGGGTTCGTGTCAAAGGTTCGAAAATTCCCGGCTCCATTGAAAACAACCTCGTCCTCAAGGCGGCGAGAGCGTTTCACGGCGCTGTGGGCCGTAGACTTAACATTGATATCCTGCTCGAAAAAAAAATTCCTTTTGGTGCGGGGTTAGGCGGCGGGAGCGGAAATGCAGCAGGCACACTACATGGATTGAACCACATGTGCGGGCATCCGCTTGATGTAAATCAATTGCATAAGTTGGCTTCCTCGTTGGGATCGGACATTCCATTTTTCCTCAGTCCCCAGCCCCAGGAAGCGCGCGGCACCGGCTCGCGGTTAAGGAAACTCGGGGATTACCCGCTTTCCCCACTCCTGGTTTTGATGCCGGATTTCCAGGTTAGCACGGCTGATGCTTACCGGCATTGTCGCGCTGCACCGATGGGTGATATTCCTAACATCGGCACGCGGAGGGAACTTGCCGAAAACATCTTCAACGGATTTGAAAATACTCTTTTCCGCAGTTACCCCAAGCTGCGGGAACTGAAAAAAATGCTGCTGGACAATGGCGCAATTGGTGCATCTGTTAGTGGAAGCGGGTCGGCGGTGTTCGGGTTGTTTGAAACGGATCTTCAACAAAAAAAAGCGACACAGCATTTTCAGTCCATTAAATCCATTAAATCCATCAGGGTCATAGTATGCGCGATGCTGAAAAGACATCATTATTTTACACAATGACGGGAAGGAATCTGATGGTCAGAATTGGACTGCCTATTTTGCTGTTACTGCTTTTGCTGAGCGGATGCAGCACGAAACCGGTTAAAGATCCCGGCAAACATGGCATCCGGGATAATTATCCGGAAATCTGGGAACTTTCAAATGGGCGTATCCGGGAATTCGAACGGATCTACAACAACAATTCCCATGTCAAAACATGCCTCCTGCGAGCACACGATAAGGGTTACCTGCACTACATCCACCGTGTGTTTTTTAAATACCGTCTGCCCCCCGAGTTGTCATATCTCCCCCTGTTAGAATCGTGTTTTGATGCCCGCGCGGATTCCGGACACGCCTTGGGAATGTGGCAGTTCACCAAGGCCACTGCGATTGATTACGGGTTGCGAGTCGGATGGTTTTCCGATGACAGGCTCAATTGGCGTAAATCGACTCATTCCGCGGCACGATATCTGAATGAACTCGGTCGTCGTTTCAATTACGACTGGCAACTGTCAATGGCTGGTTACAATGGCGGACCGAATTACCTGGAAAAAGAAATGACAAGGCAGCAGACCAGGAATTTCTGGCGTCTGGAACTGCGCAAGGAAACGCGGGAGTATGTACCCAAGTTTCTGGCAATGCTTAAAGTGGCGCGGGATAAATACCCTGACCTCTTTTTTCAGGGCGCCCCGCGTTTTTGGGTGGCTTTGCGCTGATACAACCATTTTCTGATAAGAATCAGGGGCAACTGTAAAATCAATTCTTAAAAGGGTATGTATAAGTCCGCTGAAAGGCTGGACCTGTCATCAATCCCTTCTGTTACTGTTTCCCTTTCTTATCAGGAATCCTTGGCAGCGAATTCAAACGAGGCTTGATCTTGCCCGAGGCTGTTGCTAGTTTCACTCATCCGGGATTGCACATTCAGTTCAGCGGTTTTCTCGAACGTCTTTGTTCCCGCCGGTAGCGGCTGGAATCCAGTAATTTACATATCAAGGAGTAGTTATGGCTGATGAAGAAGGCGGCGGTGGCGGCGGCGGTAAAAAAAAGCTGATCATCATCATTGTTGCCGTCATTCTCCTCCTGGTCATCGGAATCGTTGCCTTCCTGCTGCTTTCAGGCGGGGAAGAAGAAGAGGGAGCGGAAGAGGAAGTTATCGAAGTGACCGAAGAGGCAGAACCATTGGCAACGCCTATTTTCCTGCCCCTCGACAGCTTCATCGTAAATCTCAAGGACGGACGAAGGTATTTGAAAACGACTATTCAATTGATGTTGAGTGAAGAGATGGCAAACGTCTACTTGACCTCGAGGATGGTGGAAGTAAAGGACCTTGTGCTTTCCGAGTTGCAGGACCTCTCAGTCGAGGATGTTAAGCAGGCAGAGAGCAGGGAAGCCCTCCGGCAGCGTTTGATCAGTGCCATCAGTCAGATCTTCCCTGCAAAACCTGAGTGGGAAGACCCGGAACCGATCAAAAAGGTGCTGTTCGAGGAATTTGTGGTACAGTAACACTACGTCCGGCGGGATGCAGGCAGGATGCTCGCAAATATGAGGCATGATTTCTGGAAGACCTTCTTTGTTCTATGGATGTTTGCAGCGATCGCGTTTCTGCCGGGCGGATGCGGCGGCGAAGATGAGGAACCGGAGGTGATTCGTGAAGGTCCACCCCCCCTGGAAAATCCTCAATATACTGACCTGGGCACTTTCGTGGTCAATATGCCCGGAGATAAATATTTTCTCAAAAGCAGCGTCCAGATTGCCTTCAATGATACCGCTCCCAAAGCCTGGCTGGAAGAACGGATGCCGATTGTCAAAGACCTGCTTGTAACCCATCTGCACTCCATCACCGTCGAACAATTTGATGACCTGCGCAGTCGGGCGATCATCAAAAACGACCTCAAAGTGCGGCTAAACTCATTGTTTCCCAACAAACCTGTGTGGGAAGACCCGGCGCCGGTGCGTAAAATCCTGTTCACTGAATTCTACCGGCAATGACCGAATAACCTGTGCTTGCCGAATAGGCGGTTGCGTTTTGATGTGCCGCTGAACACGGCACGGACTTTCACCCAAACGGATCCATGGCGGAAGAGGAAGAATCGTTTGAAAATCTGGACGAGTTGGATTGGTCGGATGTTGAAGACGAATTAAAAGCAAACAAGGACGAGATACTGCCGCAGGTTACGGATGAAAGCGGGGGGGCTGTTTCCGCGGAAGGAGGTGAGGAACCTTCCGCACCTTCTGGTGCAATGGCCGCGTCAAAGGTCTCTCTTAAGGAAGGGGACCTTGACATCAATTTTCTGTTGGATGTCAACCTGTCGATCAATGTTGAAGTTGGACGCACCCAGATGCTGATTGAGGACCTGCTGCAGCTGGAGGAAAATTCAGTCGTGGAACTGAACAGCATGGTTGGGCAGCCTCTGGATATCCGTGCCAATGAAAAACTGGTGGCGCGCGGTGAAATAGTGATCATCAATGAAAAATTTGCGGTCCGGATCACGGATATCATCAGTCCGGATGACCGTTTTGCCGCGCTTTAGTGTTACCACATGAAAACCGGGATCACCTCTTTCATCCAGGCCTGTTTAATCAGTGCATTCACTTTCCTTTTCGTTGTTTCTGCTCATTCCAGGGAGGTCACGACCCTGAAGCACATCGAGGTGCTGAGTGAGGAACACATCGAGCAGGTTGTACTTGAGTTTGATGGGAAATATACTGAAACACCGTTGATCAACTTTGAACCGGGATCAGTCAATCTACATTTGAAGGACGTTTCAATTGATCCGGTGCTGCCCTCCCTTCTGCTCCCGGATTCCAGCCGTTTAATCAAGGCAGTGAGGGCTTTTCAAACCCCGAATGCCCCATTCGTGAATTTGGAAATCATTTTTCAGTCTGCCGGTCTGCTGCTCGAACACCCCGGAATTTCAATTGAGGGAAACACGATGATCCTCAATCTGCACCTAAATTCTGTCCCGCAGCAAACTGTCCTTTCAAACACGAACCTGCTGACTAAGGAAGTCGGACAACGTGTTCGTGAAGATGCTGCATTTCCTTCGACATTCAGCAGAGAAACTCCAGCGGAGTCGGTGACAAGTGAAGAGGATTTCCTGTTTCAACCAGATCGTGACTGGGTGACGACGATGGTGACCCTTGTTTTGTCGCTGCTGTTCATCCTGCTGCTGATTTACCTGCTGGCATATCTCTACAACCGTTTCCTCGCCGGCCGGTTCCCGACCCTTCAGGGGAAGATTAAAATCAGAATTGTTTCCACCTTCCATGTCGCCCCCAAGCAAAAAGTGGTGGTGCTTGAGATCAATGAAAAGTATTTTGCCTGCGGAGTAACACCGACTACGATCAACCTGCTTGCCGAGCTGGACCACCCGGGGGACCAGAGCTTCCTGCAGGACATACGGCCCAATACTCCCGGAAAGCAGATCGATGTTGACCGCAGCCGCGCGGAATTTCTGCGTACCCTGGAAAGAGCCCGGAGTCAGGTTAATGTGGAGACTGCGTCCGCAAAAGCTGCGCACCCTGAAACCCAAACACCGACCACGCAGCAGGAAGCTTATGTTCCAGAGGATCATGGTTCCTCTGAGGATGCATTTAATGCTCAGGAGAGTCCGGGAACCGTTTCATCCGCATCTGAGAATTCCAGCTTCAACACGCCGATCCGGGGGCCGATATCCTTCCATTCTCCGGATTCAGGCCAGGACACCCCGTTGAATCCCGCGATTCAGGATTTTGCAAACCGACTTTCAGAGCGGCTGAAATCCCTGAAACCCATTAAATGACGGACAGGACGCGCATGAGACGTCTCCAGCATGCTTCCTTCAGCGCCCTGTGGTCCATCACCGATACTTTGAAATACGGGGTCCGTGCAGTCCCGGTATTGCCGCTGTTTTTTCTGCTCGCGTCTACCCTCCATGCCCAGTCACCAATCCCGGGGATCAGCATCGCGGTGGACCCCGCGGACGATCCGCAACAAGTGGCGACGACCCTGAAGATCGTTTTCCTGCTGACGGTGCTGACTCTGGCGCCGGCGCTTTTGATCATGACGACTTCCTTCACCCGTTTTGTGATAGTACTTTCTTTCCTGCGTCAGGCCATCGGGACTCCGCAGACACCGTCTAACCAGATCATCATCGGCATTGCGCTGTTTCTCTCACTGTTTGTGATGATGCCTGTTTACGAGGAAGTAAACAGTTTCGCGCTCGAACCTTATCTCGAAGAGCGCATTCCCCAGGATGTTTTCCTGGAACGCGCGTCACTGCCGATCAAGCGTTTCATGCAGCAATATACACGGGAAAAAGACCTCGCGATGTTTGTCAGAATCGCGAAAATGCCGAGGCCGAAAAACATCGAGGAAGTCCCGGTATGGGTGGTGATCCCGGCTTTTGTACTTAGTGAACTGAAGACCGCGTTCCAGATCGGGTTTCTGCTTTATGTCCCGTTCCTGGTAATTGACATGGTGGTGGCTTCGATTTTGATGGCCATGGGGATGATGATGATGCCGCCGATTATGATTTCACTGCCTTTCAAACTGATGCTTTTTGTGCTTGTTGATGGGTGGCATCTGGTGCTAGGCTCAATGGTAAAGAGTTTCATGGAATTCTAACGGAGGAGCATGACAGAATCGCTGGTGGTTTCCATCATGCTGGAAGCAATGCGAGTGACCACTTTGCTGGCTGCGCCGATGCTTCTAGGCGCGCTGATCACCGGCCTGATCATTTCGATTTTCCAGGCCGTAACTCAGATCCAGGAGCAAACTCTTGCGATCATCCCGAAAATGGCGGCGATGCTGGGCATACTCGCTCTCCTTTTCCCCTGGCTGCTTTCACAGGCAACGGGGTATATGGCAGCCATTTTCACTAACTTTCCTCGCTACGTCGGCGGCTAACGGGACCATTTTTCTGGATAGACAGCAGACAGTAACCGGAAATGCCTGCTGCTTATTCCTCAACGCCGCAGGCTCCGGATTCCAGAAATTCCCTGATGCTCGATTCCGGCCATTCCAGTTCCCTGAGGATGCTCAGGGTATCCGCGCCCACCGGTTTCCCCGGGTGACGGTATTCCGCGGGGGATTTCGAAAAACGGAAGGGTGATGCAATCTGTTTGATTGGCAAACTGTCTCCCCCCTCGATTTCCGTGATCATCTCCCTTGCTTTCAATTGCGGATGCTCTACCGCTTCGGCAAGATTCAACACCGGCTCCACGCACGCGTCCCCTTCGGCAAAAAGCGATTGCCATTCTTTCAAGTCCTTGCCGATAAAGATATTTTTCAGCTTTTTTTTCAGCCGTTCCTGAGCCGCGGAGTCTTTGAGGTCACTGGTTCCGGAATCTGCAGTGATGTCTAAAACACGGAAAAGTTCTTTCTGAAAAGCCGGTTCCAGGCTGCCGACGGAAATCCAGCGCCCATCCCTGGTTTGATAATAATCATACAAGGTGCCGCCGTTCAACATTTGCGATTCCGCTTTCGGGACCTCGCCTCCTGCCAGCCATCCCGCGCCTTCCAGCGCGTGCATGCTGAAGACGGCATCGGTCATGCTCAGGTCGATCGCCTGTCCCTCACCTGTTTGCTGACGATGGATCACCGCAGCGAGAATTGCCATCACCGCGTGATAAGATCCTCCGGCAAGATCAGCGGTTTGATAGGCCTGAGGGACCGGCGACGCATCTTTTCTACGGCCGGTTTCGCTTAGTCCGGAAATTGAAAGGTAGTTGATGTCGTGTCCCGCGCGGGCACGAAAAGGGCCGTTTTGACCATAGCCAGTCAGTGAACAGTAAATCAATGCAGGATTGTGCAAACTGAGCTGTTCATATCCGAGTCCGAGACGCTGCATCACACCCGGTCGGAACTGCTCCAGCACGATGTCATACTTCCGGACCAGCTGATGGATTACCGAGAGCGAATCCGGATGTTTGAGGTCCAGCGCGAGGAATCTCTTGGAACGGTTCAAGGTGGCGTGTGCGGCGGAAACCGGGCCCGTCCGCGGTTCCATTTCCCGGACGATGTCCTTACGGGTCGGAGATTCTACACGTATCACTTCAACGCCCAGGTCAGCGAGGATCATCGTTGCAAAAGGACCGGGAAGAAGGGTGGAAAAATCCAGGACTTTTAGTGAATCAAGCGGAGCGGACATGGGTCAATACACGGGCAAATCCATCATATGTTCATGAAGTTGAAAAATACGGTCCGTACGTTTGTTTATACATAGTTGTCTTGAATGATGTACAATTCATTAACACAAACGTGAGTACAGATCGATCCTGCCCCAAAAATTGCTGTGACTCTCAGAAAAATAGAAAAATATTTGAATATTTTGTGGTCCGCAATTGCTTTGGGGATGGCCTTCTTCACTATCCGGGAGGTCACGTTGGTCCCCGATCCAGATTTGCTGGTATGGTTCATCCTGCATGTGATGGCGGCAGTGTTATTCCTGGTACGAAGCAGACCCATACATTTCTCGTCATCCATCACTGCATACCTTGTTGCTATCGCATCAGTGAATTACTATCTTCTTTTTGATTTTATACCCATTGCGGATTCGACTCTATATATTTTCGGAAAATTAGTGATGCTGATCGGGGGGATCATGTGCGTCATTTCCACCCTCTCTCTCGGTCGTAATTTCGGCATTTTACCAATCAGCAGGGGTGTCAGCACAAATGGCGCATATCGTTTAATCCGGCATCCAATCTATTTATCATACATCGTCCTTGATACAGGCATAGTCACGGCCTACGCTTCCACAGCAAATTCCGTCATATTCCTGATTGGAATTATCCTGTTTGTCATCAGGATCCGCTACGAGGAGGAGGTGATGGGGAGATCAAGAAAATACCGGGAATACAGGGATAAGGTGAAATACAAACTCATTCCTTACACGTATCTGGTTTGCTGCTGATGTTTACGAAAATTCTTTACAGGCTAATAGAATGCGATACTGATTTTATCAGGAAGTGTTTTTGCGGCGAGGTTTCAGCAAACGTCAGCCCGGTTCACTCCAGCGCGATCACAGCTTCGGCCAAGATGGTTTGAGCTTCGGATGTCTCGGCTTGGAGTTCCAGCCGCACCCGTTTCTCCCCGTCCTCCTTGAATATTTCTACTACTTTACCGCTACAGGTCACCCTGTCGCCGATCCGGGTCATGGCGGTGAAACGGTTCTTGAAGCTGCGCAGGGATGATTGCGGGACCCAGTTGGTGAGCATTCGCGCGAGGAAACCAGCGGAGAGCATCCCGTGTGCGATAACATCATCGAGTCCTGAAGATTTAGCAAAATCGATGTCCACATGTATTGGATTGTGGTCTCCCGAGGCCCCACAATACAAGGCCAGCGTATGCCTGGTTAACGCTGGAATTGGATCTCCCACGTTCAATTTATCATAAGCCGGTTGCGTCATTGCATTTCTCACTGGTGGCGGAAAACATAATTGGTGCGGGTTTCGGCGACCAACACTCCATCTTGGTTGGTGAAGGTGTTGCTGGAAATCACGAATTGCAGAGCCCCGCCTTTTTTGTCAATGATGTCGGTGATCTTTTTGCGTACAGTTATTTTGTCGCCGGCGTAAATCGGCGCATGGTAAGTGAATTCTTCTTCTCCGTGCAGCAATTTCTTGAGGCTGGTTCCCAGCATTGCCGTTAAGTCCACCAAATCCAATGCGTCGATTTCAAGCATGAACGGAAAGGTAGGGGGTGCGGGCAATCCCGGGAGACCGGCGGTTTTTGCGGCATTGGGGTCGGTATATATATCCCTGGTTTCTCCCAGGGCTTTGGCGACAAATTTCAGGCGCCCCTCTTCCACCGGCAGGGTCACAGGGGGAAATTCAAAGCCTATGTGTTTTTTTTCAATCATTTCCTTCCTCTTTCAGATACACCTTCCGCCATCGACTTCCATACAGGTTCCCGTGACCATGTCGGCTTCATCGGAGCATAAAAAAAGTGCGGCGTTTGCCATGTCTTCCGGTTGACTCAAGCGTCCCCAAGGTATGGTGGAGACGAATTGCGCCCGCTTTTCAGGAGTGTCCTCCCCCATGAAGAGGTGCACCATCCCGGTTTCACCGGCCACCGGATTGATGGCGTTGACACGAATTTTGTAAGGCGCCAGCTCAATCGCCATCGCTTTGGTGGCGGTAATCATCGCTCCTTTCGAAGTGTTGTACCACGCCAGCCCCGGACGCGGCCGCACCCCCGCGGTTGAAGCGACATTGAGTATCACCCCGCCACCCTGTTTTTTCATCAACGGCACTGCGTGCAGGGCCGTAAGATAAACCGATTTGACGTTTACGGCAAAGATCCTGTCAAACTCTTGTTCAGACACTTCCGTCATCGGCTTGTTACGGTGGGTGGTCCCAGCATTGTTTACAAGGATGTCCAGTCTGCCCCACTTTCCAATAGTGCGCTGAATCATTGCCGACGCTTCAGTGTTAAGGCTAACATCACCGGAGATGGGAAACGCACTGTCTCCAATTTCTGATGCAACTTTTTCTGCGGTTTCACCATTTATATCGACAATCACTACTTTAGCCCCTTCAGCGGCAAAACGGGTAGCAATGCCCCTGCCAAACCCGTAACCTGCTCCGCTGACTAGGGCCACTTTATTTTTCAGACGCATATTTCATCATGTATTTTGGTTTAGGTTTCCGGGATGGGAGGAACCAGAGGTTTTATAACTTCAATTTATTTTGGAATGTCTAGACTTGTGATGTTCCAAATCTGCCGATAATTAAGACCATCATATTGATGACTGATCACGTTGCGTAAGCAAATAATATCCTTCCAGGGAATTTCAGGATGATTATTCTGAAATGTATCACTGACACGTCGTGCAGCTTCACCAATAATTTCCAGCAGTCTTTCTGTCGCAAGTCGATTTAGTTATGACTTAACGAACCTCTCATATTCAGTTTATTTGTTAATTTCGATAATCTTGTATGCCGCATACAGCATTTCCCATAAATAGGCTGCATCACGATCAGGCGACATATATAACCTGCTGATTTTTGAGAATTTGATGACGCAAAAAAGGATTTCGCAAAGAGGCATATGTCAACAAATCAACCGAACGTCCTAGTACTTCATCCAATTCCTCCTTCATTCCGAAAAATGCCAATCCAGGAACATCTTCCGGATCAAATTCCACTAAAACATCAACATCACTATCCGGTCCAAAATCATCTCTTAATATTGAACCAAAAAGAGATAATTTGCGGATGTAGTGTTTCCGGTAAAACACCACAATTTGTTCATCATGAATTTCAAGTGAGTGGTATTTCATCCGTGTTGAATGGCAATTGTTTTGGTGACGGAAAATCCATATAGCGCCTCAAACCCTTTTTCGCGTCCGTGGCCGCTGAGTTTGACTCCGCCGAAGGGCAGTTCGACTCCTCCACCGGCGCCATAATTGTTTAAAAAGGCTCTGTTCTCCTTAAGTGTTGATTTCCCCTCCTAACGGTACTAAACTG
>CAYFLK010000048.1:0-32997 GCA_964344035.1 uncultured Pseudomonadota bacterium | reverse complement strand
TTTTTGCATAAGCTGATAAAAACAGCGGCCTAACCGTATAAGTGTCGTTGTAGGGTTAAGAGGGTAGGAGTTTCAGAAATCAGTAATCCGTTTCAAAAGCTACAGGTCATGCGGCTTTAGATCCTCCGGGTTCAATCCAGGCGCCATGTTTCCGGATCAGCGCCAGCAGCCGTTCCACGGCCTTGCCGCTTGGGATGTTTCTTTCCACGCATTTTTGTCCGTGGTAGAGATGCACTGTTCCCGGACCAGCGCCGACATAGCCGAAATCGGCATCCGCCATTTCACCAGGACCGTTTACGATGCAGCCCATCACAGCTACTTTGACCCCTTTCAGATGTGCGGTTTTTTGCTTGACTACATTGCTGACAGTCTGCAGATCAAAAAAAGTCCTCCCGCAGGATGGACAGGAAATGAAATCCGCGTGGTACAATCTGGTTCTCGTACTCTGAAGCAGGATGCGAGCAAACTCCGCTTCCGGGCTTTTCGTGCTGCTTGTCGGACAAACCAGGCACTGCAACGCCCCGTTGGCGATCAACTCGCCCAGTTCCGCGGCCAACCCGGCGGCAAAAGCAAAATTAATTTCGTGCTTATTCGTTTGTTGTTCATTTGCTGTTTCAGATGCATGTTCGGTAAGAGATGGAAGTATGTACCCGCATGGAGGCGACAAACCGCTATCCTTCAAACCTGATAGTAATCTACCTTCGTCCGCAAGGGGGTGCGGGGAGCCGAGGAGAATCAATCGGGAATTCTGTTCCGGAACCGCGGCGCCTTTTTCGAATTCATCAAAATCTTTTTCTTCCATCAGAAACAATGTTCCGGAATCTTCCAATGCATCAGGTTCCAGGATTGCGTCGAATCCATCATCCGAGTGGCATAGAGCAGAAACGTCTCCAATTCCCAGTAACCTGAATGGTTCATTGCCTCCTACCGCACATGACCCCAGTTCAACACGTTCGGTATTGGCTGGTCTACTCAGTTTTGAGTGCATGGAAGAACCAGTTTCCCGGTCCCTCACGGCGGCTCTCAAGTATGCCTCCGCGCCTTTCAGGATCGCACGGGCGGCGGGGATCTCGTTTTCCGCCGGTTCGGTTAGGGAAACCCGGATTGTGTCTCCCAGTCCCTCGCAAAGCAGTCCGCCGATTCCCACCGCGCTTTTGATGCGTCCTTCCAGTCCGTTTCCCGCTTCAGTGACGCCGAGGTGCAGCGGGTAATCCATGTTTTCCTCATCCATACGGTGGACCAGCAAACGGTAGGCCTGCATCATCAAAAGTGGATTTGACGATTTCATCGACAGCACAATGTCATGGAAATCGTGGCTGCGCATGATGCGCAGGAATTCAAGCACGGACTGCACCATCCCTTCCGGGGTGTCTCCGTAGCGGTTCATCACCCGGTCGGACAGCGATCCGTGATTGGTCCCGATCCTCAGTGTTCGCTGATAGCGTTTGAGCTGCGTGATCAACGGGAGCAGTTTTTCTTCGAGCCGTTCCAGTTCCTCAGCATATTGAGCAGTGGAATATTCCCTGATTTCGAATTTTTTCCTGTCCGCATAATTACCCGGATTGATCCGCACTTTTTCAAAAGATTCACAAGCATCGACTGCCAATTGCGGATTGAAATGAATGTCAGCGACTAGGGGAATGGATATTCCTCGCAAGCGCATAAGGCGGCGTATTTCCGGAACGCTGTCCAGGGCTTTGCGGTTGGGGATAGTGATACGGATCAATTCGCAGCCTAACCGATTGAGATTCTCTATTTCGCGAATTACAGCGTAAATATCCGTTGTCACGGAAGTGAGCATGGACTGAATACGGATCGGCTCGCCCCCTCCGATTCCAAGCTGACCTGCACGAACAAGACGGGTTTGCCGACGAGGGGAATTTGCTGAAAAGCCTGTCATTCGATGTGAGCAAGAATGTGATGAGGGACCTTAAATGATGCCTGTTAATTATGCTAAGATCAAGAAGCCCATTATTGGCTGTATTCATGTTTGGATTTAAACAGTATTCAGGAACCTAACTCCAGGCTCATGCCTCAGACTTACCGCAAATCTCAAATCACTTGCTAAGGCGTGGGCCCCAGCTTTTGAATTGTCCACTCAAGCGCATGGAGTGCAAACCGCAACTGGTGTTCTTTTTTGCTGAAAAAAGGATTGCACTCGAATTGATGAGAGAAAAGCAAGTCAGTGCCGTTTTGAGGTCCGGGTTCTGTCTTTGCGCAAAGGGCAACATAACAGCACCCGTTTTTGCGGCTGTGCCGTTTTGGGGAAAGCGGACCAGCCATGCCGGTTTCAGCAAGGGTCCAGTCCGCTCCGGAACGTTTGCTTCCGGCAACGGAGAGAGCTAGCGCTCTATTTCTGCTCACCGCGGGAGGTTGATCGGGTGAATCTTCCAGCAATTGCTGTTGGGCTTCCCGACCGTAGGGAACAAGTCCCTGCACGAAATGACGGGACGCACCAGGGACAGCGGATAAGGCCGATGCTATCCTCCCTCCCGTTTCCACCAGGCAGAGCGAATGCGGATACCCGTTTTGCTGAAAGCGGTCCAGCAGTTTCAGTAGATCATGAGACGCTTTGTCCAACCGTTTTTCCAGTTCCGCGCAGCGCTGCTGCCATTCGTTCAGCTGACCGGATACCGTTTCATTGAGATAGAGTTTCTGCATGGCGATCAGCTTTGCCGCCGATTCAGGCATAAAACTCTGCAGCGTCTCCCCGGCCTGGACCGCGCGGCGGATGATGGTGGAGGAGAGTTTGAAAAGCACGCTCAAGTTTTGCGGAAGGCAAGAGGTATCAAGAGTGCGGACCAGCAAGTCAACCCCTCGATTCTCTCTGATCTGTGAGAGGGTTTCATCGATGGTACAGTCACCACGGGGGGCGCACAAAAGCATACTGTACCGTGCAATTGTACTCAGGTCCGAGTCGGTGAATATCCTAGGGTCCAGCATGCGAAAGAGAAGGTCCGCACCGGTCAGCAGCCGCACCCTCTGTGAGGTTTTATTTGCCTCGGTATCCGGACCTGCGCTGGAATCTGCATCGTCTTTTTTGTCCCGAATGCGGAGGATATGTTCCGCCAGCCGGACCGGACGTTGTTGTCTGAACTCGATGGTTGAAATCTCCCATTTCCCCTTCGTCATTTTCAAAGGGCTGCCGGATTCGAGAGCAAGTTTGCCCGGGTATGAGGTTTGGGGATTGTTGAAATCTTCAAGTGTCTGCTTGAACAACATGAGACGGATTTCAGCGTCAGGGATTCCCTGGTGTTTCAAAGGATCCGGATGCCGACCGTTGGAAAGGAGAAAAACCACTTTCCACGCATCCGGGACCTGCCTCAGCGCACATTCCGCAAGAAGCAGGTGATGATATCCCGCGGGGTTTGCGGTGAGGGGGAAAAAGACGGTATTTGCGATGGGATTGATTAACTGTCCGGCCATCTGCGTTTCAAGGGAACAGTCAACTGTCTGGAGTGGCAGGTGTAAATGTTTTCATCACAGGTTGCGCCACAAAACCTATTTTGGTGCCCTTTAACGCTGGTACCGGTTTTCAACTGCAAAGCCCTGCTGCATTAATGGAAACGGGTATTGAGGCCCCATCCAGGAAGAGAGCGACTAATCAGGTTGAAATGAGCCTGTCATGCCGCGGGCTGAGCCTGTTTTCCCTCTCAGGCCGCGGATTCTCCGGGTTCATCTTCCGAACCGGATTCCTCCTGCATCAGTTGCAGATTGAGCATTTTCAGGGTCGCGCGCACCGCTGCCATCACCTGGTCCGGATCGATGCCGACTGTCTGCACTCGCCTGCCTTGCACGTCCCAGGTGATGATCGACTCGGTGAGGGCGTCCGTTTTTCCTCCGCGTGGAATACGGATCTGGTAGTCCACAAGGCGCGGGCACTGCATGTGATGTCGTTTGAGGATCTTCTTGATCGCGCTCATGAACGCATCATAACCGCCGTTGCCGCTGCCGGCTTCATTGTGTTCCTTGTCGTCGAACTTGATCCGTACTGTGGCAACCGCTTTCAGATTCAGCCCGCTGGAAATGGAGCAGTTCAGCAGCTGGATGCGCTGGATTTCATTTGATTCCAGCACATCGGTGATAATGAACGGGAGGTCCGCCATTGTGATGGTCTTTTTTGAATCTCCCAGTTCAACCACCCGGCGCAGCACCTTCTGCAGGTTTTCCTCGGCAAGCTGAATGCCCAGTTGCTCCAGGTTTTTCACCAACGATGCCTTGCCGCTCATCTTGCCGAGGGCGTAACTGCGTTTCCTGCCGAATCGTTCAGGAAAAATCGGGTTGTAGTACAGGTTCCCTTTCTTGTCCCCGTCTGCGTGAATCCCACTGGTTTGTGTAAAGACGTTTTCCCCAACAATGGGGGTATTGCAGGCGATGCGGTTCCCGGAAAAATTTTCCACCATTTCTGTTATCGGGGCGAGGTTCGATTCATCAATGGACAGTTTCACTCCCAACTGGTCTTTCAGCACCACGGCAACTTCCGCAAGCGAGGCGTTACCAGCGCGTTCTCCGAGGCAGTTCATGGTCACATGGATGCAGCGAATTCCCGCTTTCACCGCAAACAGAGCGTTAGCGACAGCAAGTCCATAATCGTTGTGTGGGTGGAAATCGAATGAGGCCCAAGGAAACCGTTCCTGCATGTCGCTCAGGCTGTCAAAAACCTGGGTCGGAGACATCACTCCCAACGTGTCCGGAAGCATGAAACGTTCGATTCCTTCTTCGCTGAGTGCTTCCGTCAATCCGTAAACGTACTCCGGGTTATCTCGATACCCGTTGGACCAATCCTCGAAATATACATTGACGCTCACTCCTTGGGTTCGTGCATAACCCACAGTTTTTCGAATATCCGCTGCATGTTCTTGCAGCGTCTTACGCAGCTGGTTTCGGCAATGATTTTCGCTGCCCTTGGTGAGCAGGTTCATCACCCTGCCCCCGGCTTCGAGGATCCAGTCGACGCTTCGTTTGTGATCGATGAATCCGAGCACCTCGATTTTATCAATGAGTCCCACCTCAGCGGCCCAGGAAGTGGTGCGTTGTACGCTATTGAGTTCTCCCGCAGAAACCCTTGCGGAGGCTATTTCGAGGCGGTCCACTTTCAGCTTCTGCAGCATTGCTTTTGCCAGGTTGGTTTTCTCCGGCGGAGTAAATGAAACACCCTGGGTCTGTTCTCCATCTCTGAGGGTGGTGTCCATCAGTTCAATTGTCGCTGTTTCAAAACTCATGATGTTGTGTCTTTAGAATATTGTGACAGGCAGAGGATTAATGGAATTTTCAGGGATCCACCTTGCATTTGCAGTTTTATATCCTGTCAATCCTGTAATCCTGTCAAAAAAAACGGTCCCTGTCGATTTTTTTTTTGAAAAGAAAGTGCGGTTATTTTTTATCCCCTTTTTGTCAGGGATGAAACCCTACTTGGGAGCAAATGAATGGAGAATTAATGAAACGGCAAGGATGTAGGTCAGCAGTTCGTGCAGATCACGCGGTAAAGCCAGGGTATCAGTACCGTACAGCAGAAGCACGATACCGGACCCGATCAAGCCCAGCGCGGCGGCCAGTTGTATGATTCCGGTCGTTGAAACCCAGGACCATTTGTGTAAACGGTTCCTGTGTCTGAGGATGTGGTCCCATGAATACATGGGAAAAATGACCACGAAAAAAAAACCGATCCAGATGTGAAGTAATGCCGTCACTGTGTTTTGTTTGACCCACGGCAACCAGTCTGAATAGACTAATAATAGCCCGGAAACTGATAATAAAACACAACTTAAAACAACCAGTTTTCGCATGATTACCAGTCGATATGGCGGGAATGCAGGATTATTTTATTCCCCGTCAAAAGAAGCAACCCAACCTGGGTTAGTTGATGTTTCAGATGAAGCGAAAAGATCTGGGAATGCGTAAGTTGTTTAGGTTTGATGTTCAAAACCTTCCGCCCACAGAACACTGTTCACAGCTTATTATCAGTTCAAAGCAATGAAGCGATTCAGCTCCTTACGTAGTTGATCCGGGTCGACAAAGTGGATTCCGTGCAGTCCAAGCGATTGAGCGGTTTCGACATTTTCCAAACGATCGTCGATAAATACTGTATCGTCAGCTATTAACCCATTGGTTTCGAGCAAATGCCAGTATATTGGGACATCGGGCTTGATCAATCCGACTTCACCGGAAATGACACGCTTGTCAAATAACCGCAGAAAATCATACCGTTTTTCGGCGATGGGAAATGTCTCCGCGGACCAGTTGCTCAATGCGTAAAGCGGAGCGCCCATGGATTTCAATTTTTTCAGTAGCAGTACATTGTCTTCGATCAAACCACCGAGCATCTCTTCCCATCGCTCCCGGTAGGCACGAATCAGGCTTTCGTGCCGTGGATGAATCTCCACCAGTTCCGCAATTCCGTCAGCAAACGGATGCCCTGCATCCTGTTGAACGTTCCATTCCGGCGTGCATATATGCGCGAGAAACCGCTCCACCTCTTCTTCGTTCGGAAGCAGTTTGCGGTACAGGTAGCGTGGGTCCCAGTCGATTAGCACCCCGCCCAGATCAAAAACAAAATTCATTATAAGTTGGTAATATTAATTGTGATTTTTGACAGGATAACAGGATAAAACTGGATGAAACAACTATCGGATGTCCCATGCTGATCCATAAAAACCTGTTCATCTTCTAATCCACTCTCGATTAATAATCTGAAAATTGCAAAATAGGCAGGATTCATCATACCAAAACCTGAAACCAAAATCAGTTAACAGCCGATTTTCGCTTTTTTTGAGGGATCAACGTTTAGCAACCAGTGAACTCGATTGGCGGTAATGATCCCGGATTGAATTGGACAGGGCCAGAGCCATTCTTTGCCGCACTTTTGATTTGATCAGGTTTCTGCGATCCCAGGAATTGTTCAGGTTGGCGACCTCGACCAGCACCGATGTCTTCACCTTGCTGTATCTCAGCACCGCGGGCAGGGTGCGTTTTCCGCGGCGGTAGAGGTAGCCGCGAACGGCGGTCCCCTGGTGCGTGGGGAGCTTCAGTTTGCGAAACGATGAAATGATGGTGTTGCCCAGCGCAGTGCTCAATTCCTTTGCACGCAGGTTATCACGGGGACTGAACAGGATTTTTGAATTATATTCCTTTCGTTTTCTATACACGCTGCCTCCCGGGCGAAAGCGGTCACGTCTCAGGCGGTGGTCCGGATAATAAACCATAGCCCCGCGCAGGGAAGGATGCAGGGCGTCTCCGTGGACGCTGACGAAAATGATGTTCTCTTCCGGCACTTTCTGCCGACGAAGTTTCTCATAGATGTGGTTGATCAGGTAGACGCGCATGTTGACCCCGGTCCGCGCATCGCGGACGTTGTACCTGGGAGTGACGAGCACATATTCGTCACGGTCATTGCGTTTACTAATACGTCCGGTGGGTTTGCGTTGATTGGGATCTACCAGAGTCTGGTGTACAATAAATCCCTTTTTCATCAGCAGCAGACTCATCCGCTGGGTTATGTCATATACCACTTCATCTTCACAAATCCGGTCGCCGTGTTTGTGGCTGCCGGCAATTGCCCCGGGGTCGCGACCACCGTGTCCTGCATCGAGGATGACATGCACCTGGAATAGTGGATTGGGTTTTGCCGGTTTTTGCTGTACCAGTTTTTTCTCACCCTTGTCGTCAGAACCCTGCTGATCCAGGTACTCCTCGCTGAGCAGCGCGATGGGTATGCGTATCAGTTGATTTGGACGAATGCGGTGAACGTTTGAAATATTGTTCAGTTTTTGCAGCGTTTTAGCGATCTCGTCCACTTCATCATGCAGCATTCGTCCTGTGAATCGTATGACCACGGATGAGTATATAGTCTCTCCCTTCTTGATCCGGTATTGCGCATAGGCTTTTCCGGAAGAGTCGTGTTTAAGCGCCAGCGGAGGTTTAATCCTCACCGGCTGCATTTCCAATACGGGGCTGAGCCATTTCCATGGAATCAACACCGTGTCGTTTTTGTGAAGAAGATTCCCGTTTCGTTTGAGCTTGTTCTGTTTCGTCAGATGCCCAGCGGAAATTCCGGGCTTGGCGAACAGACCGGCCAGCAGGGTGGTGGTTTCCCAATAATGGGAAACAGTATGCCGCCATCCTTTATCGCTGGCCCGGTCTTTAGGAAAGATAGCTTGTAATGCCTTCCCGCGAATGAACCCACGCAGAACCCTGATGGGGAAAGTGAGGAAACGATCCCGCAGAAGTTTCTTTTTCCCATTGTAATTATGAATGGTTTTAAGGCTGCGATATTCCTTGCTTAGCACACGGTCGGCTAAACGAAATTTCCCCTCACCCCGCTGGGGACGCAGCTGTACCTCCAGATGTCTGCCGTTCCAGCGGGTTCGCATGCTGTCGTTTTTTGTCGCCGTGAAAGAGACCCATTTTGTGACGTTCCTTGGTTCTGCTGCCTGTATTTTCTGACAAAAGAGGAGCATCCATAACAGAAGTATAAATGCAAAGTAAAATTGGGTAATGTGGTATATGCGCATAAGTGTTCACGACGCATGGGTTGAAGGAACACGCAAGGACTGCACCTGGTCTTTTACTGTACAGTGCTGTACGTGTTCTGCTTGCGGAAAATAGGGGCAACCCTCTTCCGACCCGATATCATGCCGCATATAATCCTCGCGGGATTTCCATTCCGGATATTCGTGCACACCGGGGACGGGGTGTTTGAATTCACTGCGTACCCATTGAAGCGGGATCTTGATTGAACGACCTTGGGATATTGCTCTTGGATCATCCAGGCCGTTCAGGGCCAGCAGGTCCCCGACCGCGCGGTGAACCTGCTCGTGTCCCTGCATGTCAGTGAACCGGACGACTACATTAGTATAGAGGGTTTCCCCCGGCTGCAGCCGGTAGCCGGCAAAGCGTTGACCGTGTTCATCCTTGATGATCTTCAGCGGTGGCAGGAGGGCCACCGGACGCAAGCCCAGATCGTCACGTACCCATTTCCATGGAAGCAGCACGCTTTCCCCCCTGGGCAGACGGAAGCTGCTTGTTAATTCCTGCTGTTGCGCGGGAAACCGCCACCCCATCCCGTGATACCAGTCAAGTAAATCTACCTCGGTGATGGCTTCTTTGAAAAAAGCTTCAGCAAGCAGCCGGGGAGTTTCCCATTCGTAGGTGATCCGGTGCAACCATCCACCTGAACCAGCCCGGTCATTGGGGAACAGAGCCCGCAATCCATCGGCCTGAATTGCGCCCTTCAACCGTGAGAAGGGGAAAGTAAGATATCGGCTTTCGTTCAGCGGCCGGTTGTTCAGATACCCTTTCATCTCGCCAAAACTGGATCCCCCATCACGCAGCACCCTCAGCGACAACCGGTATTCGCCTTCGCCTTCCCGCGGGGTCAACTGGATGAACAATCCCTTTGCCGCCCAACCGATCCGCATCCGGTCCTGGTTTGAGAAAAGGAAAGACGCCAGCGGTAAAGGTTGGGCAAAGGCTTGAAGATAAAAGAATTTAGTACACGTAGAAATGAACAATATTGGAAGTAATATCAGCACTGAATGACAACTAAAGCGTGGCATCTTCAACTGGCGACAAACCTTTCTAATGCGGGAAAAAGACGATTGATCCTGTTCGTCCGGGAATATATTACTCACAACAAGAATCATGCCACTCGTTTTACTGCCGAAGCGGGGAGCAGTTCACAAGCAATTCCTTGTTGTTACGTGGCAAGATGTCAGAAAGACGAGGACGGTGATGTCCAAGCAGAAATGTGTTCTTTAATCTCTTATAATTTCATTCTTGCCTGCCTGTACGTTGCACCTGTCTACCTCGCGAAAGCGACTGGCAGGCGCAGACAGGGAAAATTTGTCGAAAACTTTTCGTTGTCGAAATCGAAACTCGATCCCGATAGCGATCCCGATTGTATTGGGTCCGGGCAAGTCCCGGACGGCGAAGCCAGCGTTAGGAAAATTGTGCGGTTGGGTTGTTCTGAAGGGGGACTGCCTATGGATAAAGGCTAGTTTGCTGATCCGATGGTACTCTTCAGCCGATCCCGCAGTTCATTCAGTGAGATGCAGTGCAGGTCTGTTAATTCAGGCCACTGGGATTTCCCTGTGAGATCGACATGGATGGTCCCTGATCCCGCTGCTCTTCCCATTTGCAGGTCGAAGAGATAATCACCCACCACCACTGTTTCCTCCGGATGTATACCCCACTGCTTGACCATCTTGAGGATCCCTTCCGGGGATGGTTTGGGGGGTGCACACCATCGGCCGATCACAAAGGATTCGTCAAAATGGTGTGCTATTTTCAGAGTCTGCAGGGTTATCCAAGCATTTTCACGGGTGTTCAGTGTAAGCAGTCCTATCCGGCAGCCAAGAGTTTTTAGAGCGTCCAGCAAACTCTCAGCACCGGGTGCGGGTCGGGCGTTTTGTGCAATCTTAATTTCAATCGACTGCAGTTTTTTTTTGAGCGGCTCTGATTGGCTGTGGGGCATTGCCGACAATGATTTGACGATCGGCTGTCCCGGTTGCATACCAAGCTGTTCACGAATAGCGTCAAAATCGTGCGCGGCTACTGTTAGAGTGCCGTCCAAATCGAAAATCCAGTGACGGCGGCTGAGAAGAGCGGTTACGGAATTCAAACCGACACAGATTTGAACTTACTGGTTTTGGGCTTCACTGTCACTGTTCTTGTTGCCTGCATTGTGGAGATATGCGAATCACGAAAGTTAAAACGCCAGTGATCCGCAACTCGTTGAATGCCGGGCGTTTATTTTTGCACCAGCGTCTCCATCAAATCCTCAATGTCGCCGGGAGTTGACATGATGTTCCCGAAGGTCCCCATCGTCAAATCCGGGAAACTGATGGCAATACGAAACCGACCATGCAGCATCCTGACCTGTTTTCCCATGACCAGCACTTCGTAAGGAAGGAAAGCCGTATGTTTACGATCGGCAATGTCGATGATCGGCATGAAGTGTCCTTCTCCGGTTTCTCCGCGCAGTTCAACACCGTACAGTTTCACTTCCTTGCCCGGCAGTTCCTGCGAAAAGACCTTCGCCAGCAGGGTTGATGAACCAAGGTTTTTTTCAACAGTGGAGACCGCATTTTCATACGATTCAAATTCACCCAATTCGACCTGGTCTTCAAAATATTCCATGCCGAACATGTAGTGATATTCACGGAGATCTTCCGCGCTGAATCCCTGGGTGGAGCCGAATCCTTCCAAGGGAGGCTCATTATTTCCCAGTGCCTGCGCTAGGGTGCCGGTCAATTGCTTAATTGTTTTCTCCGCTTGGGGATATTCATCCTGCAGGTAAGCGTTTCCCCAATATTCCGGGTTTTGCAGTGTAACAAGGCTTTTCCCGCCTTGTTCCGTGATGCCGATGTGAATTGCGGCGAGGAATCCGGCAGTCTGACGCAGTGCCGAAAGAGTGTCCAGCAATGCCGGGTGAGAAACAGCGAGAATACGCCGCTTGGGTTCTTCAGCGGGCTTATACTGACCAACCACGGCAAATCCACCGTTGGCGAGTCCAGTCTTTATGCTTTCCGCGGTTTCCGCTGCATTCTGATCTGAAATATGCGCCAGCAGATAGGGTTGCAGCCCTGCTTCCGCAAACGCCAAGGCGCTGATGAGTAATCCGGTCAAAGTAAGGATGGTTTTCTTCATCTCTCTCCTTTCAATGAATATTGGCGAGTGTGACATGGATAACATTGCAGAGCCGTTTTGTGAACTGGTGGGCGATGACAGTCCGGACGGTAACACTGCGGATTGGGTAAGAGTGTTGATGCGTAAATCAGCACAATGTCGTATATTTTATATATTCAAATAAAAACCTAAAGGTTTTATTAACATTCCTGCAAAATGCACAATCCGTAAACAAGGTAATGCACCGGGTTTAAATCGTTACCGTTCAATGTCCCTGAAAGTCTGGTTTTCGTTTTGCCAAAAAAGCCCGGCGTCCTTCAACATAATCTTTGCTGGTGAAGCAGCGATCAATGAAGCCCTGACAATGTTCCAGGTCTCTTGATCCCGGGTCCTTGGACAACTGTAAGAAAATCTGTTTCATTGCCGTGATGGTCAGGGGCGCGTTTTCCGCGATGACTGTGGCAGTGCTGCTGACAAATTCCTCGAGTTCTTCGTCGGCAATCACACTGTTCACCAAACCCATCCCCAAAGCCTGGTCTGCGCTGAAACGCCCTCCGGTGAAGCATATCTCACCGGCATAAGCAGGACCGATCAACTCGGTCAGCCTGTGGATCCCTTCAAAACTGTAACCCACCCCAAGTTTTGCCGCGGGAAGACCGAACACCGAACCCGGAGTACAGTAACGCAAGTCGCAGTTGATTGCGAGTGCAAGGCCCCCTCCCATGCAGAATCCCTGGATCATTGCGATCGTAGGTTTCGCGGAGAGGTGAAGCGAGGATGAGGTTTCCGTGGTGACCTTGTTGTATAGCACTGTCTCTTCAACGGTGGACCTTTCGCTTTCAAACTTGGATATGTCAGCCCCGGAAACAAATGCCTTGTTTCCGGCCCCGGAGAGGACAATGACGCGGATTTCAGGGTCCTCGTTGAATTCCTCCATCACCCGCCTGGTCTGTTTCCACATCTCGAGGGACATGGCATTGTGCCGTTCAGGGTTGTTGAAAATCAAACGTCCTACGTGTTTTTCCCTGATTGCAAGAATTTTATCCTGGTTTTCTCTCATTGGGCCTCTGGTGATTGGATGGTGTTTTTATCTTGAATGCAGTGGTTTTCATTTCCCGGACTTTCCAAATCCTGTACGATGATCGTCAAAACGAAATTGTGTCTGCCCCCGGCAATGAACTGTGGGGAAACTTAAAACTAAATTAGAATGATTGCTCCTGATCGTCTTAACGGGTTAAAAATACTGGTTTTTGGCATGGCAGGAGGAGTGCTGTTGAAAATCATGGGTATGCCGGCCGGGCTGTTTATGGGTTGCATGGTTTTCAGTGGTTTTTTTCGGATCATGACGAGAGAACCGGTTGCATGGCTTGATCACTACCACCACTTCGGACAGATTCTGATCGGAATATTCATCGGCGCTTCGTTCCGTCAGGAAATTTTCTTAACCCTTAAGCTTGCGTTGCTGCCGATCATTGTGCAGATAGTGGTCCTTGTTGCCACTGGTGTTGTACTCGGCATCATTCTTTCACGCTGGACCATTCTGGACACGAGCACCTCAATCCTCAGTTCCCTCCCGGGAGGGCTTCCTGTGATGGTTGGGCTGGCTGCCGACCTGAATCACAATGCAAGCGTTGTTGCGGTGGTGCATTTTTTCCGCCTGACTGTCATTGTCCTGACCATGCCTATCCTACTGCCTTTTCTTTCATCATTCGCGAGAGATTCGATTTATCAGCAACCGTTCGTGCAGTCAATTGAATGGTCAGGCATCGCCCTCCTGATCCTGATAGGGGTGATCAGTCACTTCATCACCAGAAAGTATCATTTCCCTGGAGGGGACATGCTGGTTCCCTTGTTTATCACCGGAACAGTCAACCTCAGCATTTTCGAATTCGGAGAATTGCATTTTCGCTACAAAGAAGTTGCCATCACCCTGCTTTCTATTTCTATCGGCGCACGCATTACCAGGGAAACGATCATGTTGTTGAAAAAGGTGATCTTACCCGCGGTGACCATCGTCATAGTGCTGGTTTTTACTGGATTGATTCTCGGCCTGGTGCTGTACTGGTATACTCCGATCGACTTGGTGACTGCGCTTTTAAGCAGTGTTCCCGGGGGAGCGGCCAGCCTGACGGCTGTCGCCGGCGATCTGGGCGCCGACATGCACATTGTTGTTTCCCTGCATTTATGCCGCTTGCTGATGCTGACGCTGATAATGCCTCCGGTGTTTCTTCTTTTCGAAAAATACCGCGGATAATCTCCCTTTTGAAGCAGTGCAGGGTAAATAAAAGTGCAGGATGAGACGGAGAGTGCCTTCCGCGGTATTTACTGTGCTCGCAGTTTAGGATCGAGCACATCGCGGATAGCGTCCCCGAACAGGTTGAAACCGAACACTGCGAGGCTGATGGCTATGCCCGGGAAGACTGCGATCCAAGGCGCGCTTTCCGCGTATTCCTCGGCCCCTCCCTGCAGCATCAGTCCCCATGCCGGGGTGGGTTCCTGTACTCCAAGCCCAAGATACGATAAAGAAGCTTCCAGGAGGATGGCCTGTCCGACGAATGCGGTGATCATGATCAGGTAGGGAGCCATCACATTCGGAATCATGTGCCTGAGAATGATGCGGGTGTGGCTGTAGCCGCATGCACGGGCCGCGTCCACGTAAGGAATCTCCCGGATAGCCAGGGCGTTTGAACGGACAACCCTCGCACATCTCGGTATGAAAGGGATGGTGATTGCGATAATGACATTCTGTGTTCCGGTACCGAAGATTGAGACTACAGCGAGTGCCAGGATGATCAGCGGAAAAGCCATGAATACATCCATTACACGCTGAAACAAGAGGTCGAAGATACCGCCGAAGTAGGCGCTTGCAACTCCCAGGATCAAACCCGCGGTGGCGCCGATGAAAGCAGAGACAAAACCGACGAAAAGTGCGGTGCGTGCTCCATAGATCAGCCTTGAAAGTATATCCCGGCCGAACTGGTCGGAACCCATCCAGAACTCCGCGCCGGGAGGCAAGTGCATTTTCTCGAAGGCGGTCATTACAGGGTCGTAAGGCGCAATGAAGTCCGCAAATACAGCCATTAACACCATGACGACGACTATCAGGGCGCCCGCGGCCCCAAGCGGCTGGCGACGTGTCAGTTCAATGGCAACACGATACCAGGGGTCTTTGTCAGCGAATGTCTCAATATCCGCTTCAACCTGGAGTTCCGCTATAGACATGTAAGAAATATGTTTTTTTGGTTCATGCGTAACGTATCCTCGGGTCCAGCCATGCGTAAACAAGATCCACCACGAAGTTTGTAAAAACGAACACGGTCACCACCACCATGACCAGCGATTGCGTCATCGTGTAATCTTTGTTGAGCACGGACTCGACGAACAGCTTTCCCAGCCCGTTGAGGTTGAAAACCTGCTCGGTGACAACCAACCCGCCCATCAGGAAGGCGAACTCGATACCGATGACGGTGACGACGGGGAGCAAAGAATTTTTCAGGGCATGGCGGTTGATGATCACCTTTTCCAGTAGTCCTTTTGCCCGCGCCGTGCGTACATAATCCTCGCGCAGCACCTCCAGCAGGGCGGAACGCGTCATGCGGGTGGCGACCGCGGAGTAACGGTATCCGGTTGCTACCGCGGGCCAGATCAGCATGCTGAGGTTGTATCCCGGATCCTCCCAAAGCGGCACATACTTGATTGGTGGAAGCCATGGGATCCCGGTCCAGGCCTGGGTGCCGATAAGCAGTCCAAGCAGGATCATGATGCCGAGCCAGAAAGACGGTATGGCGATACCGGCAATGCTGAAGCCCCGCACTGCATAGTCAATCCAAGTGTCTTGCTTGACTGCCGAGATGGTGCCCAGCGGAATGGCGATAAAAGTGGCCGTAAGCGTGGCCATGATTGCCACCTGCAGCGAGAGTTCGAAGCGCAGTCCGACCTCGTAGAGGATGGGTTGTCCGGTCCACATTGAGGTTCCCAGGTCAAACCGCAGGAAACCCAAGACCCAATCAATGAACTGCAAGTGGATCGGCTGATCGATCCCCAACTCCGCGCGGCATTCTGCTGCAACTTCAGGGTCGTAATAGCCGCCGTCTCCACCGAGTCTGAGATCGCAAATATCTCCGGGTATGAGACGCATCAAGAAGAATACAAGAATTGCCGCCCCGATCAGGGTGGGGATCATCAGCAAAACTCGTTTGAGGATGTATTGGTACATAAGTGTTAAGCAGAGAGGTATCCCGCCCACACCGTGGTGAGCGGGAACCCGTATAGATTACTGATAGTTCACTTGATTGACTCGCTGCGGAGTGGTTCTTCCAGCCAGACGTTTGCCAGATCCACATTGAGGTAGTGACTCGGACTGGTTTTCCATCCTTTCACCTCTGAACGGTGCAGAATGATACGATACCACCAGAGCGTGATAAACTGGTACGCCTGTTCATCAAGCGCCCGCTTCTCATACTGCCGCATAATCCTGCGCTGTTCCGCGGGATCGGCGGAGCGGTTCATCGCTTCAAAGAGGCTGTCCAGTTCCCGATCCTGATAACCGGCATACTGGTTGCCGGCGATGTCGTCGGAAACGAATTTCGAGACATCCAGCAACGGGTTGACGATTGACTGACAGTTGAAGTCCATCGAGACATCGAAATCTTTCTGCTTGCGCAGGGTTGCGTAGAAAGGCGCGGTGGGTTGGACCCGATGTTTCACTTTCAACCCGACTTTTGACCACTGATCGATGAGCCAGGTGCCGACATGCTTGTAAGGTTGGTCGACTCCGCGGTTGTGAAACTCAAACGACAGTCCTTCCGCACCTGCTTCCTTCAGCAGCCTGCGTGCCTCAGCACGGGATTTCTCGATGTCAGGCCAGTAGCCCGCTATCTGCTCCAGTTCATCCTTCGTCGCCGCCAATGGATGGCCAGGGAAAGCGACTCCACCGGCAGTTTTGACAATGGCTATTCTGGAAAGATACTTTGATCCTCCCCAGCGGTCGATTGCCAGGGTAAGCGCCCGCCTCACACGGGGATCGTCGAAGGGCTTCTTCTTGTTGTTGGGAGTGACAAACAGAGCGCAGTTCCAGTCGCTTTCCTGAACAGTGATCTTGTCACCCAGGGCCTTGACCATGTTGTTGCGCATTTCAGGCGGGAATCCGCGAAACTGGATGTATGCCCGGCCGCCACGGATCGCCTGATAGTTGATTGAATACTTCTTGGCGAAAATGGCCTCGGTGCCGTCGAGGTACGGCTGCCCCGCACGGTAGTAGTCCGGGTTGCGCTCCGAGCGGATGTGGGAGCCCGCCTCCCAGTTGACGAAGCGGAAAGGTCCTGAACCCAGCACGTTCTTCTCATACCAGTGCTGGTCCATATCAAGCACTTTCTTCGCATAGACAAAGTTGTAAGGCATAGCCAGGGCGGGAAGGAAAGCGCCTGAGGGATATTTCAGATCGAAAACCACCGTGTTTGCGTCAGGGGCGGAAATCTTCTCAACCATCGTGAAAAACCCTTTGCGGGCGCTCTTCACGCCTTTCGGAGGGTTGACGATACGGTCGAACGTGGCCTTGACATCATTAGCCGTCAACTCCGTGCCGCCAATCATGTCATACACCTTTTTCACTTCGCCTGAGACCTTCGCTCCGGAGGCGATACTGTGCCACTTGACTCCCTGCCGGATCTTGAAGGTGTAGCGTTTGGAACCGTTTGTCGGCTCCGGGACACTTCCCACGCACAGGTCGCATACGATGTCTGTAGGCGACGCGGGGTTGTCAGGGTTCACCCGCACCAGCACGCTGTAGTACTGAGCGAACGGGTGGATGGTCCCAAACGTTGTCTCCCGGTGTCCGTCTGCGCTGGGGGGGTTGCTGGGGATCACGTAGTGCAGGATCCCTCCACGCTCTGGGGTTGCCGCCAGCAGGGGATTGGCGGTGCTGATCACCGCAGCCAGCACTATACTGGCTGTCAGGGTCCCTGCAATTGAGAAACGCTTCATGGTCCCTCCTTTCGGATAAAAAATGAACATTTGGAAGACTCGAGCCTCCCTTCACAAACGGGCGCGGATGCGCCCTATTGACTGCCGGCAAACGACAGTCAGACCTCGGTGCAGGCCACCCAGTGACCTTCACCATTTACCTTTAACTCCGGCACATCATGCCTGCAGCCTTCCACCGACAGTTCGCATCTGGGATGAAAAACGCATCCGGATGGCGGGTTTATGGGGCTGGGAACTTCACCGCTCATGATGCTGTGTTCCCGCTGTTTTTCCACCTCGGGGTCCGGAATCGGCACCGCCGTCAGCAGTGCCCTGGTATAAGGATGTTTCGGGTTTTCATAAAGTTCATCGCAATCGGCCATTTCCACGATCTTGCCCAGGTACATCACTGCCACCTTGTGGCACAGGTGCCGCACCACGCTGAGGTCGTGCGCGATGAAGAGGTAGGTCAGTTGAAACTCTTCCCGCAGATCTTCAAGCAGGTTGATGATTTGTGCCTGGATTGAAACGTCCAGCGCGGAAACGGCTTCATCGCAGATTATGAAGTCCGGACGCAGGGACAGCGCCCTGGCAATCCCTACGCGCTGGCGCTGCCCGCCACTCATTTCGTGGGGGTAGCGGTCAGCCATTTTCGCGGGCAGGCCGCAGATGTTCAGCAGTTCTGTCACCCGGTTTCTGCGCTTTACAGGGTCAGATTCGATCTGATGTACCTTCATCGGCTCCGCAATCGTGTCGCCGATCTTCAGTCGCGGATTGAGAGAACTGTAGGGGTCCTGGAAAATAACCTGGATTTTCTGCCGCAGCGGTACAAGCTGTTTGCTGTCGAGTTCATTCAGGCTATGCCCCTCAAATACAATTTTGCCGGCGCTCGGTTTTTCCAGCTGCAATATGCAGCGTCCGGTGGTGGTCTTGCCGCATCCGGATTCTCCAACCAGCCCCAGCGTCTCCCCCTTGCGGATGTTGAAATCGATGCCGTCCACTGCTTTGACGACGGAGACGTTCTTTTTGAACAGCAGTCCCTCGCTGATCGGAAAATGCATTTTCAGTCCGGTAACGTCCAGCAGAACATCACCGGCCCGGGGTGCGCTTTCAAAAATCTGTTGATGAGGTGCAGCAGTCATACTTTCAGTGTACTCTAGATCTGGTCTATTCCGCGTTTCCTCATCAGGCCTGAACTGGTTCTTGCAGTTGTTCCATCTCCCAGCAGGCGGTAATGTGATCTGCTTCCACTTTTTCCAGTTCAGGGAAAGCGTTGATGCACCGCTCCACGGTAAAGGCGCAGCGCGGCCGGAATGCACAACCGCTGTCCAGGCGGGTGAGGTCCGGGGGCTGACCGTCGATTGGTTTAAGCCGTTCTTTGCGAGGCTGGTCCAGACGGGGAACGGATTGGAGAAGTCCGAGAGTGTACGGGTGAGCGGGTTTGTGATAGATGTCGTGCGCGGAACCGGATTCGATGATCTTCCCTGCGTACATGACGTTTACACGGTCGGCGTATCTGGCCACTACTCCCAGGTTGTGGGTGATGATGATCAATGCCACACCAAGACGTTTGGAGAGGTCTTTCATCAACTCCAGTATCTGGGCCTGGATAGTTACGTCCAGCGCAGTGGTCGGTTCGTCAGCAATGATCATTTTCGGTTCACAGCTCAAAGCCATTGCTATCATCACGCGCTGTCGCATTCCTCCGCTGAGGTGATGCGGGTACTGTCGCAGTCGTCGCTTTGCATCAGAAATCCCCACCATCTCCAGCCACTTCACAGCCCGCGAATCCGCCTCTGCTCGGTTGATCCCAAGATGGAACTCCATGGCCTCGGTGAGTTGCAGACCGATGGTTAGAACTGGATTAAGGGAGGTCATTGGTTCTTGAAAGACCATGCTGATGTCCCTGCCGCGGATTTCCCGCATTTCCCGGTCTTCAAGTTGAAGCAGGTCCGTTCCCATGAAGTTAATCTGCCCGCTTACTATTTTCCCTGGCGGGTCGGGGATCAACTTCAGAATGGAAAGCGCGCTGACCGACTTTCCGCAGCCGGATTCTCCGACAAGGGCCACCGTTTCTCCCTCCTCCACATCGTAGGTGATGCTTTCCACCGCCTGCACGGTGCCCATCGAAGTGTAGAACTGGGTGGTCAACCCGACTACTTCAAGCAGTTTGCCCACTTTTTCTTTCTTTATTCTTGTATCTTATCATTTTTTCTTGCAAGTACGGGCCAATTGATAATGACATTTGTTCAAAGAAACAAGATATAAAATAATTTTTTGATGGAATTCATGGAACCCTCCCATATTTTTCAACCAGGTCATCGTATTCAGGAAAACCGACCAGGTATTTCAGTTCGGTGAAGGGGATCTGTTCGCGGACCATGCTGCTGAGTTCATTATTGCCGAGTTTTGCAAGCTGGTTCTGAATGGTTCTGGTAACGCTAAGGAGGAGGGTGACCGGATATAGCCCGATTTTGTATCCCAACTCCTGCAGTTTTGTGCTGTTCAGGAATGGTGTTTCCCCGCCTTCGACCATATTGGCAAGCAGCGGTTTTTTTATTTTTTGCGCTACTGTTTTCATTTCCTCAAAACTTTTCGGTGCTTCCATGAAGATTATGTCCGCTCCCGCTTCTTCAAAAGCAAGGCATCGCTCCAGCGCCGACTGGAAACCTTCCATCGCCCGGGCGTCTGTACGGGCGATGATGACGATATCCTGCTCCGCGGCTGCGTCCAGCGCCGCCCGGATTTTACCCAGCATTTCCGGCAGGGGGACGATGGTCTTACCTTGAGTGTGACCGCAGCGTTTAGGCGTCACCTGATCTTCCAGTTGTATGGCGGCCACTCCGCGTGACGCATAGGTTTTCACGGTACGGTAGGTATTGACTGCATTGCCGTATCCGGTGTCGCCGTCCGCAAGCAGGGGAATGCTGATGGCCCCGGCGATGTTGCCCGCATGGTTTGACATCAGGGTGAAGTCCATGATTCCTGTATCAGGTTCCCCCAACACCGATGCGGAACTGCCGAAGCCAGACATGTAGGCCGCTGGAAATCCTCCGCGTTCAATCAAAAGTGCGGAAAAGGCGTCGTAACACCCCGGAATCGTCAGTACTCCGGGAGACTCCAATAGCTTGCGCAATCTGAAAGCTGGAGAGTTTGTTTGTGTTGAATTCATCATAGATTCCTTGCCGTCTTGCAAATGGAAGGTTGATGGTTTCTCATAACGAACTTAGTGAAATTTTTGGACTGACTTTCGTAAGTTGATATGTAAAACCCCCACATAATCCAACCTGGTTTTGCGGATAGTATTCCACTTATAGTTATTTCGGTTTTCAAGAGTAGGATGACATTCGCACTCACAATACTACATAGCCCCGCCACCATTGATCTGGATCAGCTGTCCGGTAATGTATCCCCCTTCCTGGGAAACCAAATGGGACACCATTGCCGCAATTTCCTCAGGCGTACCGAGCCTTCCCGCCGGCACTTCGGAAGCCTGACGACGGATGAAGGCATCGGCTGCTTGATCGTCCCTTTGCGTCAGGATCGCCCCGGGCGAGATGGTGTTGGCGGTGATACCCTGATCGGCAAAATCACGGGAGAGGGCCTTGGCAAATCCCCACGCACCGTGCTTGGAAACCGAGACATGAGCGCTTCTCGGATATCCGCGGATGGCGTTGATCCCGGCGAAGGTGATGATCCGTCCCCATTTCCGTTCCAGCATCCCGGGGAGTAGTAGGCGGCAGAAGCGAAAAGCGGATTTCAGGTTTACATCCATCACAGTGTCCCACTCCTCTTCGCTGATTTGGAGGAAATCCTGGTGCGGGCGGACAGCAGCGTTGTGTATCAGTACATCGACTGTTCCGAAAACCCGCAGCGCTTCTCTGGAAATCCGTTCCACTTCGGTTTGTATACCAAGATCTCCTGTTGTGACCAAGGTATTAACTCCGCTCCGTTCAGCTTCGCTTGCTGTTTCTTTACATGCTTTACGGTCGGTGCGTCCGTGAATGACGATGTTAAAACCATCTTTTGCGAGTTTAATAGCAATGGCGCGGCCGATGTTTTTTCCTGAACCGGTGATCAATGCGGTTCGTTCCTGCATCTGATTCCTTTTTCATGTGAGAAGTTACTTCCTGTTCCGGATTAATTATTCAAGTTGCTGTGGCTGTATCCGGAACAGAACCGGTGATAAGTGCCTGGCGCAGGATGTTCACCGTGTGTACCGCCTGTCTTCCGCTTCCATGGTGTATCTGCTGCCTGCAACTGGTCCCGCATGCAACAAGCGCTTCGTCTTGCGGGATGGTGCGGATTTTAGGCAGTAGGCTCAATTCCGCCATCTGCATTGATGTTTCATAGTTTTCCTTTTCATAACCGAATGAACCGGCCATCCCGCAGCAGCTTGAGGGAATGGCTTCTACCTCCAATTCCGGGATGCTTCCGAGTAAGGCCATGGTGCAGCCCATTGCGTCGCCTGCTTTCTGGTGACAGTGTCCGTGGACCCAGATTTTTTTGCATGAAAGCGCTGAGAGCTTCAATTGGAGTTTCCCTGCATCCGGTTCGCGGTGCAGAAATTCATCCAAAAGCAAAACGTGGGACGCCAGCGCGGCTGATTCCGGACTTGGAATCAGTGCGGGGTAATCATCTCGCATGGTGAAAACGCATGAGGGTTCCAGTCCAAGTATGGGAATGTTCTGCTCAACAAACGGCGCCAGTATTTCAATCACGCGTCTTGCCTCCCTGCCTGCTTCTTCGAGCAGCCCGGAAGAGAGGAAAGTTCGTCCACAGCAGAGGCGCCCGGACCCGGAAGCTGCTCCCACCGCTTGAACCCGGTAACCTGACGCGTTTAATACTGAGATTGCATCACGTAAGCTCTCCGGTTCAAACCAGGTGCTGAAGGTGTCAGCAAACAAAACTACAGGTTTCCCAGCTGAACCGTTTATTGCTTCCTCTGCCCTGAATGGACTCTGGGACCACCTTGGCAAGCTTCGCCTGGCACTAAATCCGATCATTTGTTCGCTGATGCTGGCAAATCCAGGAACCCTTTCCCGAAGATGAAGAAGCGGAGAGATGCGGGAAAGCAAAGGTGCATGCCTCGGCATGTAAGCCAGCATCCGCTCCCGGAGGGAAAGACCGTGCTTCCGGCGGTAGTGATGGAGGAACTCGGTTTTCATGCGGTTCATATCCACACCCGTAGGGCATTCCCGGCGGCACGCCTTGCAGCCGACGCACAGGCGCATTGCTTCGTACATTTCACTGGATGTATAAGCTTCCTCACTCAACTGACCGGAAAGCGCAAGCCGCAGGGCGTTGGCGCGGCCACGGGTGAGGTGCAGTTCGTCGCGGGTGACGCGATATGAAGGGCACATTACTTCGGTGCTGAATTTTCTGCAGGCGCCGTTGTTGTTGCACATTTCCACCGCACGGCCGAAGCCCCCCCAGGCGGACCAGTCCAGTGCGGTCTGCAAGCTGGACGGGCGGTAATCCGGGTGATAGCGGAAAAGAGAGCGGTCGTCCATTTTCGGAGGGCTCACTATTTTCCCGGGATTCAGCAGGTTGTTCGGGTCGAACAAACGCTTCACTTCCGCAAATGCCTCTACCAGCCTCCTTCCGTACATGGGTTCCAGGAATTCGGAACGCACCAGTCCGTCCCCGTGTTCTCCGGAATGAGAACCCTTGTATTCACGCACAATGGCAAAGGCTTCTTCTGTAATTGCGCGCAGTTTTTTTGCGCTCATTTCTTCCTTCATGTTCAGCACCGGGCGCACATGAAGACAACCTACAGAGGCATGTGCGTACCAGGTCCCGGACGTACCGTGTTTTTCAAAGAGCTCGTTCAGACGTGCAGTGTATTCCGCCAGGTCGGTCAACTCGACAGCGCAATCCTCTATGCACGAGACCGGCTTTCCGTCGCCCTTCATCGACATCATGATGTTCAGTCCGGATTTGCGCACTTCCCAGATTTCCTGCTGGAAAGCGGGGTCGACAGCCTGGACCACTGAATCCGTAAAACCGAGCGCCGCCATCTGTTCATCAAGTTCACGGAGTTTTGTCATCAACTCCGGAAGTGTGTTTCCGGAAAATTCGACGAGCAGCAGGGAGTCCGGTTCCCCCCTCACGAATCGAGCCATCTTTTTCTTAAACTGCGGGATGGAGCTGGCTAGTTCGATCATGGTCCGGTCCACCAGTTCCACTGCGTCCGGATCGAGTTTTACTATATGCTGGGTCGAGTCCATTGCCTCGTGAAAACTCGGGAAATGGCAAACACCGAGCATCTTGTGTTGCGGCAGAGGCTGCAAATTTAAGTGGATGCTTGTGGAAAACGCCAGGGTCCCTTCAGAACCGATAAGCAGCCGGGCGAGGTTAATGGTGCGCTTTATGCTGTTTCCGGAATGTGGACTCAACTCATCCAGGTTATATCCTCCCACCCTGCGCTGCAGCCTGGGAAACCTGCGTGAAACTTCATCCGCTTCCCTTTCCCCAATATGCAACAGGGATTCGATCAAGTCAGCCTGTCCTTTGTACCCATGGGTTTCTTTCCAACCGGGCTTGAGTTCTCCGAAGCGGGTTTTCCGGCCGTCAGCAGTTAAGGTGTCAACAGCATGTACGTTGTCCACCATTTTACCGTACCGGATCGAATGCGCGCCGCAGCTGTTGTTGCCGGCCATTCCGCCAAGGGTCGCACGGTTGCTCGTGGAAACGTCCACCGGGAAAAACAGCCCATGGGGAGCAAGCAGCCGGTTCAATTGATCGAGAACCATGCCCGGCTGTACAACAGCGTGTTTGTATTCCACATCAAGTGACTGCAGTCGGTTCAGGTGTTTGCTGACGTCGATGATCAAACCCTCGCCGACAGTCTGTCCGCATTGTGATGTCCCCGCTCCTCGCGCAGTCACCGAAACGCCTTCTTCCCCGGCTATTTCCAGTGCAGCTGAAATGTCGTCCTCGCTTCGCGGCACGATCACTCCGAGGGGCGTGATCTGGTATATCGAAGCATCGGTGCTGTAAAGTCCGCGGGAAAGATCATCGAAAAACACATCCCCCCGCACATTCCTGCGCAGTCGCTTTTCCAGTCTCAGGTTCTTGTTTGCTGATGAATTCATATGTATGATAAAGTAATCACTTGATTGGTGTTCATGGATTCTAAACTATACTCATCGCACGACAAACGGCAACATTTGAACATGAATAAACTAGCGGAGCAACCAGAGATGATGGTATTTGCGGGAAAATTCTATACAAATCCCATGCGTTTGTGTTAATTGTGAAACCTCATGGTAGAGTCAGCGGTTTCCACTCACAGAAATCAATATTATGATGCAGCCCAGCGGACGTCATTTTTTGCAGATACCCGGACCTACTAATGTTCCGGAGCGCGTGCTCCAGGCAATTGCACGGCCTACAATTGATCACCGCGGCCCGGAGTTTAAAAAGCTTAACCTGGAACTGCTGGAGGACCTGAAAGCGGTATTCCAGGCAAAAATGCCGGTGGTGATTTTTCCCGCCTCCGGGACGGGAGCATGGGAAGCGGCCTTGGTGAACACCCTTTCTCCGGGAGACCGGGTGCTTATGTTCGAAACCGGACACTTTAGCACTCTGTGGAAAAACCTGGCCAGGCAGATTGGGCTGGAAACGGAATGGGTTGCAGGGAACTGGCGTGAGGGGGTCAATGCTGACAGGCTGGAGGAACTTCTGCAAAATGACGGAAAGCACAAAATCAAAGCGGTGTGCGTGGTCCATAATGAAACCTCTACCGGTGTAACTTCTGATGTTGCTGAAATCCGCCGGCGCATCGACCGCTCCGGTCATCCGGCTTTGCTGATGGTAGACACCATATCCTCACTTGCTTCGATTGATTTCCGTCACGATGAATGGGGAGTGGACGTCACTGTCGCCGGTTCACAAAAAGGGCTGATGCTGCCGCCGGGTTTGAGCTTCAATGCTTTGAACGGAAAAGCCATCGCAGCCTCCAAACATGCGGGTCTCCCCAAATCTTACTGGAATTGGGAAGACATGCTGAATGCAAACAGACAAGGGGTTTTTCCCTACACACCCGCGACCAATCTGATTTTTGGTTTAAGGGAATCGGTCAGCATGCTTCTGGAGGAAGGACTTGAGAGGGTTTTCGCCCGTCATGCTATATTGGCCGAAGCTACCCGTGAAGCGGTAAAGGGATGGGGGATGGAATTGAATGCGATCAATCCCGGTGAATACAGCAACTCTCTGACAGCAGTGCGGATGCCTGAAGGACACGATGCGGACGCATTCAGGAAAACGGTGCTGGAACAGTTCAATGTTTCTCTTGGAAACGGATTGGGGAAACTGCAGGGGAGGGTATTTCGCATCGGACACCTGGGGGATTTCAATCAGCCGATGCTGCTGGGTGCTCTTGCTGCCATCGAAATGGGCTTGGCCTTGACGGACACCCCTCACCAGCCAAGGGGTGTTCGTTCCGCAATGGATTACGTGCTCCGGAATGCATCAAAACAGGCGTCTGATCAAAAACCTTTCCGAGCATCGTGAAGAACATTTTTCACACTATTGATGGCAAAGAAGTCTCCCGAATAAACTAAACTCCCTTTTTGCCGGTTTCAAAAAAATAAATTGCTATTGAACGTGTCCGTATACGTGCTCGTAATTGAAAGGCATTAAGTTCTTTAGGCAAATTCAAACATATCCATGGATAGAAGCGGTCCACTGAAAGGAACCCGGGTGGTTGAACTGGCGCACATCATGGCCGGTCCGGTGTGCGGGCTGATGCTCGCGGACATGGGCGCGGATGTGGTCAAGGTGGAGAAGATGCCCGGGGGTGACGATACACGGCGCATGCTGCCGCCCGAAATCGGTGACGAATCCGCCGCGTTTATAATGATGAACCGCAACAAACGCGGCGCCGCAATCAACCTCAAGCATCCTTCAGGCAAAAACGTCCTGCGCAAGCTGCTCAGGGAAGCGGATGTACTGATTGAAAACTACCGGTATGAGACAATGGAAAAACTGGGGCTTGGTTACGATTCCTTGAAAAAAGAAAACCCCTGTTTGGTTTATTGTGAAATCTCCGGTTTCGGACGTTCCGGACCGTTCAAGGAGCAGGGTGGGTTTGACCTGATTGCACAGGGGATGAGCGGTTTGATGAGCATAACTGGTGAAGGGCCTGGTCGTCAGCCGGTCAAGGTCGGAGCGCCGCTGACAGACATCACCGCGGGCATACTCGGCGCCATGGGCGTCTGCGCCGCCCTCTTGCAGCGTGAAAGGTCTGTAGAAGGACAGCGGGTCGATACCTCGCTGTTTGAAGCGGGCATCGTTCACACCTACTGGCAGTCGGCGATCTGCTTTGCAACAGGTGTTTCCCCAGGCCCGATGGGTTCCGCTCACCCGCTCAATGCACCCTACCAGGCGCTGCGCACAGCCGACGGCTGGATCAATGTCGGTGCGGCCAATCAGCGCAACTGGGAAAGGCTTCTGGAGGCTGTAGGCAAACCTGAACTGAAGGACGATCCACGCTTCCGTGACAATCATGCGAGAATGTCCAACCTGCATGAACTCGAAGATGAACTCAACCGAGTTTTCCGGAAACAGGAAACTTCATTCTGGATGGAGCGAATGCAGCAGGCGGGAGTGCCCGCAGGACCGGTTTTGAACATCGCTGAAATGCACCGGCATCCGCAAACCCTTGCAAGGAAAATGGTCACCGAGGTCAAACATCCCGGAGTGGGAACGGTTAAAACCCTCGGACTGCCGGTTAAATTTTCAGGGACTCCCGGAGGAGTGTGTAATCCCTCCCCCCTTTATGGTCAACATACGCGGGAGGTTTTGCTCGAACTTGGTTTGCCGGATGCAGAAATCGGTGAACTTCACCGGGAGCAGGCCGTTTTTTGCGCTCAACACTGAAGGACCCACGAATCTAATCCATCAGCGTTTTCCAGTAAATGCATAACTTTCCTCAGTGCTCAGGCCGTCTCCCCGGGCCTGCTCTGCAACAGGTTCAATCCTGCCTGCGGGAGTCGTTTTACTTTTCTGTACATTCCTGAGCAAACTTCAATTCTCCTTCATGCCGATTTGGATCCCCATCACAATTGCTGCGGCGTTTTTTCAAAACCTGCGTTCGGCCCTGCAGAAACACCTGAAAGGCGAACTGAGCGACGTCGGCGCCACCACTGTCCGTTTCTTTTATGCCTGGCCGCTTGCGCTGCTTTATCTTTATGGTTTGCACATCGGCACCGCAAGACCGCTGTCAGGGCTAACTTATGGGTTCGGTGTATATGTGCTGCTGGGGTCCGTGGCGCAGATCCTTTTCACTTTTTTGCTGGTGTGGCTTTTTTCATTCCGCAATTTTGCGGTGGGCAACACTTTTTCCAAAACCGAAACCGCACAGATCGCGCTGCTCGGGTTTCTGCTGCTGGGAGACCCTCTTTCGTTTACGGCGGTAATTGCAATTGCGGTGAGCGTTTCCGGCGTGCTTATCCTTGCCGCGGCAAAAGCCGGGTTAACATTGCGGAGCCTGGTCAGTGGGATCAGTGAAAAAGCAACCCTGATCGGACTGGCGAGCGGTTTTTTTTTGGGTGCATCGGTTGTGCTTTTCCGCGGTGCGTCTCATGCGCTTGAGGGCGGGGACAGTTTTGTCAGGGCGGCGACTACAGTGGCGGTTTCGACAACATTTCAGACCGCACTGCTTTGTTTCTATCTGCTGTTCCGGGAACCCGGTCAGCTGGGCCGCATCCTCCGATCCTGGAAAAAATCAGCGCTGGTCTCGCTTGTCTCCATCATCGGTTCAATATGTTGGGTCACTGCCTTTACCCTAGAAAACGCTGCTTATGTTCGCACACTGGGCCAAGTGGAACTGCTCTTCAGTCTACTGTTTTCAGTAGTTATTTTCCGTGAAGCAGTGGCCCGGCTGGAAATCTGCGGAATGATCCTGGTTGTCAGCGGAATCGTAATGATGATTCTGACCAGGTAAGCGCTTCACTGATTGACGAACTGGGTATGTTCAAGTGGACTTGAAGCAGTGGCCTAGGTAGTTCAGACGACGTTGTTTGTTTGCAGTTGTTCAATGTCCCGCTCGGAAAGGCCGAAACCGCGCAGGATTTCTGATGTATGTTCTCCCCGTCTGGGAGGGGGGGTCCTGATGGAACTCGGAGTGCGTGTAAGTGTTAGCGGTTGGGAGATGAGTGGGATGGAGCCGTGCGAATGCGTATCAACTTTTTCCGCAAGACCAAGGTGTTTCACCTGAGCGTCGGCAAACACCTCGTCCATGCGGTTGATCCTGCCACAAGGGACTCCGTTTGCGGTCAGCCTTGAAACCCACTCATCGCTGCTCCTGCTCCTGGTGATGGCGTTGATTTCCATGTTCAGGTTTTCCCGGTGCGTGGAACGGAGATCATTTTCCGCATAGTCCGGGTTAACATAAAGGTGGGGCGCTTCGAGGGTGTCGCAGAACCGTTTCCAGATTGTATTGCCCACGACGGCAATGTTGATCTGACCGTCGAGCGTGTTGAAAACCCCGGTGGGGATGGAAGTCGGGTGGTTGTTTCCTGCCTGTGCGGGGATTTTCTCTTCAACCAGCCATCTTGCTCCCTGGAAATCGAGCATGAATACCATTGCTTCCAGCAGTGATGTATGGAGCCACTGGCCTTTTCCCGATTTTTCCCGCTCATAAAGTGCGAGCAGAATGCCGAATGCGCAGAACAAACCGGCTGACAGATCCGCGACCGGAATTCCGGCCCTTACCGGACCTTGCCCGGGGAGACCGGTGATTGACATCAGACCACCGATTCCCTGCAGGATCTGGTCAAAACCCGGGCGATCTGCGTCCGGACCTGACTGCCCGAATCCTGAAATGCTGGCATAAATCAGGCGGGGGTTGATTTTTTCCAGTTGATCATACCCGATCCCCAGCCGCTTTTTCACATCCGGACGGAAATTTTCCACCACTACGTCTGCTTTTTCGCACAGCTTCTTGAACAATGAAACCCCTTCCGGTTTCTTCAGGTTCAGCGTCAAGCTGCGTTTGTTGCGCTGCAGGTTCATGAAATCCGAGCCTTCCCGTTTTTTTGAAAGATGGTCGAGATGGCTGAGGTTCGCGGGGATGTCGATCTTGATCACGTCCGCACCCCAGTCCCCAAGTTGCCGGGTAGCGGTAGGACCTGACCTGACCCGGGTCAGATCGAGGACGGTTATTCCTTCAAGTACGCTGGAGGCTGGAAGCAACGGCATTCAGTTCTTCTTGGAAAAAGCAGTATGGCCAAGTATTGTGCTAATAAATATCATATACAGCGATAATACATTCAACCCAAGTTGTATTCCAAAAGGGTTGATGCTGTCAATCATCTATTTAGGACACTGAACATCCATGCCGCAATTGACAGAAGGTTGCCGTCATCGCCGTGGGGACCGACCGCCTGCACCCCGACCGGCAAACCGCTGGGACTGACATGGCATGGCAGGCTGAGCGCGGGAAGATGCAGCAGGGTCCAGGTCCTGTTGAAGACCGAATCACCGGTATGCGTCAGTCCCTGCGTGGCTTCACCAGGAGTGCTAGGGGTCAGGAGTACATCACATTTTTTGAATTCTTCCCTGATCATCAAACGGCAGCGTGCCGCCAGCGCTAGTGACTGTGAATATTCTTCATACTGTATCGGCTGTCCAGGGCCATAGTGCGATTTCAATATTTCACTCAATTGTGCCTGGTGCTCCCGGATCTCAAACTGCAGGCAGCGCCAGGCTTCGTAGACCATGATTATGTTGTGTGCTTTTGAAAGACCATCGAACTCTCGGGGCAGGTTGGTTTCACGGAATTCCGCGCCGGCGTCTGTCAATTTTTCAACCGCGTTGCTCAGTGCGTCCACTGTTTCAGGTACAGACTTCTCCCAGTCTGCGCCATGGCATATACCAACAACCGGAGGGTTGTTCCAAGCGGAAAGTGTCGGCGCCGTCCCCAGCATGGCGGATCGAAACAGCGCGGCGTCTTCAACACAGCGTGAAAAACAACCGAGCGTGTCGAGGGAATGCGAAAGCGGTTTGACTCCGGACATGGGGACATTTCCAAAAGTCGGCTTGTAACCGACAACTCCGCAGTAGGAAGCTGGCCTAATTATCGATCCGCCGGTTTGACTTCCAGTTGCCAGGGGCGTCATGCAATCCGCCACAGCCGCCGCCGAGCCGCTGGATGATCCTCCGGGAGTGTGCGCAGAGTTGTGCGGGTTTGTCGTTTTGCCAGCCTTACGCCAGGCAAACTCGGTAGTTACTGTTTTTCCCATTATTACCGCTCCCGCCGAACGCAGCAGCGAAACACAAGCGGAATCCCAGACCGGGCGGTAACCTTCATAGATTGTCGATCCGTAAGCGGTGGGCATGTCCCGTGTATCGTATATGTCCTTGATCCCCACCGGTACCCCGTGCAGCGGTCCCACCGATTGAGTGCGGTCGCAGAAACGCGCCTGCTTGAGTGCCAGGTCTTCATCTAAATGAATCCATGCTCCGAGGACGGAATCCTGTTGATGAATCCTGTTCAGGCAGGCCTGCACCAGTTCAACACTACTGACGGATTTATCTGCTATCGCTTGTGCGGCTTCAGTACCCGACAATTCATGCAGGGGTTTGTTAATCCGGTACGATTTGCTCATGTATAGTTTTTGTGGGTTCTGCGAAATTTAGCATCCTGCGCCAGTATATCCAAGGGGTGTAATAAGATGCAGTAATTTTCATCATCGACAAAACCCCCGTGTCCATGATAAAACCCCACTGCGACTTATCTTGCTGGTCTGTCCACGCCAGGCAAAGCGCGGCAGGCAGGAATTATTCCTTGCGGAGACTTGAATGGCAAAGAAACAAACAGATGTCGTGGTGGTCGGTTGTGGAAATGCCGCACTGTGCGCCGCACTGGCGGCCGCGGAACAGGGAGCGCATGTGAGGGTGCTGGAAAGGGCGCCTCTGGAAGAATCAGGAGGCAACAGCCGCTTTACCGCGGGCGGGTTCCGGTTCGCGTACGAAGGAGCAAAAGATATTCTCAAAGTCGTTCCAGATCTCACCAAACAAGAACAGGAAAAAACCGATTTCGGCGTTTATCCCCAGGAGCAGTACTTTGACGACATGTTCCGGCTGACTGATTTCCGCTGTGATGCCGACCTTGTCGAGGTGCTCGTGAAAAACAGCCTGGAGACGATGATATGGCTGCGAAATTGCGGAGTGGGATTTCTGCCGATGTACGGTCGTCAGGCATTTGAGAGCGAAGGTAGGTTCCGTTTCTGGGGCGGACTGACTCTTGAGGCGAACGGAGGAGGCGAAGGGCTGGTTGAGGGGTTGATTAGAAAAGGAAAGGAAAAGGGTATCGAATTCATCTATGGGGCCCGGGTGAGCGAACTGCTTCGCACAGGCCGTCATGTGCACGGGGTTCGGTTGTACTTGAATGGCGAAATCATGGATGTTCACGCGAACACTGTGATTCTTGCCTGCGGCGGTTTCGAGGCAAATCCGGAATGGCGAACGCGGTACCTTGGGCATAACTGGGACCTTGTCAAAGTCCGTGGAACTCGTTTCAACACCGGGGACGGAATCCGCATGGCCCTTGAAATCGGGGCTGCGTCATATGGCAACTGGTCCGGCTGCCATGCGGTTGGATGGGACCTGAATGCACCGGAATTCGGAGACCTGCGTGTTGGTGATCAATATCAGAAACACAGCTACCCGCTCGGCATCATGGTCAACGCGCAGGGGAAACGTTTTGTCGATGAAGGCGCAGATTTCAGGAACTACACTTATGCACGATACGGACATGAAATCCTCAAGCAACCAGGACAGTTTGCTTGGCAGATATTTGACGCTAAAGCCGTCCCCCTGTTGCGAGGTGAATACCGTATCCGCGAGGTGACCAAGGTTTCCGCGGACTCCTTGGAAGAACTGGTGAAGAAACTGGACGGGGTTAATAAGGAACAGTGCCTCAACACAGTCCTGGAGTTCAATGCCTCTGTTCAGGATGAACGGGAATTTGACCCCGCTGTGAAAGATGGGCGGTGTACACGCGGAATCAACCCTCCCAAATCCAACTGGGCCAACCCAATTATTGAGCCTCCCTTTGAAGCGTACGCAGTAACCTGCGGCATCACATTCACTTTTGGCGGACTGAGAATCAAACCCGATGCCCAGGTGCTTGATACCGATCTTGCCCCGATTCAGGGTTTGTATGCCGCAGGTGAACTGGTCGGAGGGCTGTTTTATCACAACTACCCCGGAGGCGCCGGGTTGATGGCGGGTTCAGTATTCGGACGCGTCGCTGGCAGTTCAGCTGCCCTGTACTCCCGAAGAAAGTGAAACACATGGCGTCTGCTTTCCTTTGTTGAAAATGAATTGACCATGACCGAACCTTTCTCCAAATAAAGCATTGACACTGCATGGAGGAAAGCATAAGCTTATATGCTTGCG
>CAYFLK010000047.1:0-33194 GCA_964344035.1 uncultured Pseudomonadota bacterium | reverse complement strand
TATCAAATTAATCAAAGAGATATGACTGATCACTTAAGGGAACTTCGGATTAAACATGCCGCGAACACCGTAACCGGATTTATGCCTACATGCATGATTCCGGTCTTGATCCTGTTTTACCCTTACTTTTACCCTTATTCAGGGGAAATCACCCTTTTTCTCCAGCGCGCGCCGGGCCTCGTCCCAGGCATTCGGCGGCGCCCTCCTTGCGCAGCCGCTTGAGGACGGCGCGGATCAGTTCGCGGCTCACCCCGGGGCAGCAGGCCACGATCTCTGCGGCGCTGAACGCGCCGGGCTGACGGGCGATGGCATTTTCCACCTGCCGGGTTTTTGCGCCTTTTCCGGGGAGGAAATCCATGGTTTCCCGCTCCAGCTCCAGGTAGGACCTGCGGACGGTTCCGATGAAGTGGTTCAGCCAGGGCAGCAGGTCGTGACCGCTTTCGTGCCAGTCCCGAGAGCTTTGCTGGAGGGTGGAATAGTAATCGTCTATTGCTTCCTCAGTCAGCCGTTCGAGGCTGATGAACCTTCCCGCGGCATAACCCCGCTGGAGCAGCAGCAGCAGAGTCAGCAGCCGCGAACCCTGCCATTGCCGTCGCGGAAAGGATGGATGCAGAGAAAATCCAGCACAGTCATTGCAATCACCACCAGGTCCGGATGCTGTTCCCGAGCCAGCGCGTCACGGCAGTTGAGGCACAGCTCATTCAGGACCGCCGAGGTCTAAGCCGGTGGAACACAACGGAAACGGAGCCGCGGCGCGCCACTTTCATCACGTTCGATGATTTCGTTGTCCAGGCGTTTCAAATGTCCTGCGTCACCGCTCCCATCCTGGCAGAGGCGGTGCAGCCACAGCAGGGTTTCAGTGGAGACGGGAAACTCCAGGGGATCCCGGAAGATCTACTCCAGCGCCCGGCGGTAACCCCTGATTTCCTGCTCCGGGCGGTCACGCGGTTCACGGTCCTCCAACACAAGCCCGTGCAGCCGCTCCCGGGGGACGGTAACGCCCTCGATGCGGTTTGAGGATTCGACGCTCTGGATCAGCGCCGATTGCCGCAGCCAGTCGAGCAGAGCGGGTGACTGCCGTCCCTCGATCTCCTGCCTGACCTTGTGTTCCGCCACCTCCGTCAGCAACCACACTGTGGCGCCGGTAAGAACGAGTTGTGGGAGTAGGGAAAAGGATCCTGCCATCGCTGATTCACATCGTTCTTCAACTCCTCCAGTCTCATTTCTGTCTTCGGTCTCCCTGCTGTTTAGGGAAATCGGATCAATTTGCCATCTTCCCACAGTTTGTTCAATTGATCCACTTGTATTGAATGAGGTCGTGCATGCTATTTAGCACCAAAGATAATTTGAATCTATTCATTCTTGATGGTTTCGTAAAAAGTCGAAATCCGGTTTTTTACATCTAATGATTTCAATGAGTTACGAGAACGAAATTGTGCGTTTTGGGACTTTTTACGAGTTCATCATTATTGTGCACGAAATGTCCGATGACGATGTCGTTGTAACCGAAGACGTCTGTTGAATCATGGGAAGCGGTTACCACAAATACATTGTAAAGCCGCCTGCTCCGCTTCGAGGGCGTATGAATCATTCATTCTATTCTCCTTCCTTTTTTAAGTTGGAAAACCGGATGTCAGCTTATTCGTTTCTGTGGCGAACTTAGGCAGTTCAGGCATGAAAAGCGAAATGCATCCAGCACAAAATCTCAAACCCCCAATGATAATCGGCTTGTTCAATCAAGGAGAAATGATGACTTCCAACGACGCAAACACCTTCGGCAACCCGGACATGACCGAGCGACTCCAGCAGACGAGTTCGTTCAAGCAGTACGTGATTTCCCAGTTCGGGCATCCACGGGGACTGCTGGGCCGCCTGGTCGGCAACCTGATGGCGCTCAAGAATCAAGAGCGGGTGAACTGGACCATTGACCTCCTTACCGATCCCGTGGCTCTCAGCATTGCGAATCGCCTTAGCTTCGGCGTGGACCTCAGGGGGATGCGTGTAGCCTTCGCCGATCACCGTGCCTGCCTTGACGATCACACGGCCCACACACGGGTTGTCATCCGTTGCCTTCCGCACCTGTTCCGCGAGTTCCAGCGCACGGCGCATGTGCCGCGGGCCTCTGGCTTCCGGACTGTGCAAAACTACATCAGGAACCTGTACCACTGCATGGCCGGACTGCCTTTGCCGGAATCAGTGCAAACATGCTCGTGAAGAACCCCGCGGATTACATGGACAGTCGTGAAAGGCAAAACAGCAAAGAGGCAAAGAATCCAGCTCATTTTCCGCATCACGGAAAATCATTCAGGGGGTGTTGTTTCAAACGCATCAGGTAGACCAGGCTGGCCGCGCTCCAGGATTGGGGACGGCAGGCAGTCGGCAAAGGTGAAGGAGGTACTGAACCCCGGGCATGTCCGCCGATGATCTGGGGTACTCTTCCATCCGGCTGCATCCGCGCCAGTTCAAACAACGCTTGCCGTACCTGTTCCACCCGTTCGTCAAAACCGTAACGCGACAATCCTCCAGCCAGGATTGCGGTGTCATGTATCCACACAGCGCCGTTGAACTGCGCCATCGGGCTGTACCGCGCTTCACGGATGCCCAGGCTGCGAATACCCCAACCGCTCCAGAGTTTTTCTGAAAACAGCGTTTCTACCAGGGATTCCGCGACCGTGTCCGGGACAATCCCGCTCCACAGCAATTGTCCTGGATCAGAACTCTGCACTTCAAGGCGCTGGGCGTGGAAATCCAGCGCGATCGCGTATGTCCGGTTTTCATCAACCCAAAACCATTCATGAAAATTGTGTTTAAAAGCCGATTTTTCGTTGTCCCAGTACTTGGCCTTTTCCATTTCGTGCAGCGCACTGTAAAAACGCGCTGCCGCGTGAAAAGCACGAAAGGCGTACCCCTGCATTTCTGATAATGCAAGCGGTGGGTGTGCCAGGCGTCCATCCGTATGGGTCATCTGATCTCCGGATTCCTTCCACGACTGCATTGCCAGTCCGGATCCTCCAGGAGAGAAGGTGAGCATCCCAGTTTCGGGATGCCGGTGACGAGTAATCCAGTCCAGGGCTGCTTCCCAGTGCGGACGCAATTCACGTACCAGGGACAGGTTTCCAGTACAGTTCCAATGATCCTCGAGCATGGCAATGAAAAGAGGGGTGGAATCAACCGACCCGTAATTTTTCAGCAGGGGAAGCATACCCACCCTGGAGAGTTCACCCTTGCGCATGTAATGCAGGATTTTTCCCGGTTCCTCTTCCGGCAGCGGGTCATCCCGCGTGCCCTGGTTGGATGCGAGAAACCTGAGTACATCCTCGCCAATTTCCGGGATAAACGGCATCAGCATATGAGATGTCCAGAGCCCGTCACGTGCGTATGGGTCTCCATACCAGGGCAGTCCCGCTGCGGGGAAAAGTCCCTGCGGCGTCTTCAGTAACAGTGCACGCAAATCTTCCAGATTCTGCTTCCAGGTGCGGGAATCATGGGGATGGATTTTGATCTTTGAGAAATGCTTTTCCCATTCCGCTGCAGTGGGAATTTCATGATGGGATTCTCTGACTGCATTGTGGCGTGATGGACTTGGAAACTGCATCGGCGGGGGTTCTTCCAGCTGAATCTGTACGCTCAATTGCCATCGTGACTGAGGCGCAAGACGAACGCGCCAAATTCCTGCTTCCGGGAACCGACCTTCTTCCTGCGGGCGGTCCCAGATTACCTTCATCCGGGATTCACGCAGATCTTCACCAGTGTAGATGAAGTTGCACCCGGATTCTGTTTCCTCCCGCACAATCCTCCGGGGGGTGCCCATCGGCTGCCAACCGCGCACGCTGAGAACATCCTGAAATCCTTCGCGGAGCATCAGGCGAAGTATCAGGGTTTCTTCAGAGAAGCTGGTGTTTTCAAAAACGAGCTGGTCCAGTATCCCGGTTTCGCTCAGTTCCAGCCTGCGGGACAAACCCATGCGCTGGACGAGGTCCTCCATCAAAGCCCATTGCTGTATAAGCAGCCGGGTGTCCTTGATTTCCTGTGACGCCATGTAGAAATCCGGCCAGTGCCAGAGGTATTGATCAAGAAATCTGGTGTCGTTTCGATACAGGCCTTCCGCGCTGATGAAAGGATGAAGCGGTCCACTGAAAGTCGTATCCCTGTCTGCCTCCCTGTTTCCGGAAATCTGCCCGAACGGGGACAGCAGGACAAAGGTTTCGTTGACTTTTAGAATCAGGGGCAGGTGTGCAGGCATGGGGACTTTTTCAGGATGGACCGTGATACAGGTTCGTTTGTATCAGATTTGTGAAGCACCTGAAAGCATTACAAGCTTCTAGTTTCTAAAACCTAGAATCTAGATTCTAGTCTACATGTCGAATACCAGCCCGGACCATGTCAATTCCGGTCCCGCGCAGGACTCTCCGGAAAAAGGGTTGTAGTATTCAGCAAATCCGGACTTTTCAGCCAGGGCAATGCCGGCGGTTTTAAGGTGGTCGGCGTGTTCTTGAAAACCATAATCCCGCAATCCCTTGATCACAAACCAGTTGATGTTCTGCCAGACGCTTCCCCTCCAGTAACGTTCCGGAGTAAAAAGTTCATTGTCGGCAGAAAGGGTGGGGAGCGGAAAGGGAAGCGCGAATTTGTTCGGGTCAATAAGAAACCGTTCAACCAGGGAACTTGCTTCTTCCTCCGTGGCCAGACCGGCAAACAGAGGCATGAAAAGAGCGGGAGTTTCCCACTGCAGGAATGTGCAGGTGTGGTTGCGGGTGGAGACAAAGGTCTGGTGTTCATGATTGAAAAAGTGTTTTCGGAACGCACGGAAATATTCCGGGACCCTCTTTTGGTAATACTCATGAAACGTGGAACCGCACTTTTTGCAGAGGTTTTTCATGGACACCAGGTTGCGCAGGTAAACACAGTTGAAAAGCAGGCACTGGACATTGAAATTTCCTGTTTTGAAAAACGCTTTTTCGTCCCACCCGCATTGCACATAATCCGACAGCAGTTGAAGCTTGTATTGAAGCAGCGTTTCCCGATCCGGATCATGGACTCCGTAAACTTCATCCCAACTGGCCAGATCGTCCTGTCCTGATTCCCATGGATGCACGATGGAAAGCACCCCGTCGCATCCCCTTTCCCTCTCAAGCCATTGATAGTAGCGATGCATCGGACCAAGGACTTCCGCTGCAAATTCCTTGTCGTTTCCCGGCTCCACGACCCGCTCCACCGCATAAGCGACCATCGGCGGCTGTGTCAGGCATGATGTCTTGCCGTCTGTCCCCCAGTTCCGCTGATGCTGCACGTGCTGTTCCCAGTAAATCATGTGTGGAAGCATGCCGTTCTCCCACTGGGCGGAAAGCAGGGCCCGGATTTCATCTTTTGCATATTGCAGGTCAAAATGCGTATAGATGATGGAATGGAAACAGCTGTCCCACAACCATTGGCAAGGGTAGACCCGCGGGGAAGGCAGAGTATAACGGTGCCCGTTGGTTGTTCTCTGGTGTTTCCGCAGCAGGGTCCGGTAACAGTTTTTCAGCGATTCATCCACTGTTAAAGCAAAACAACTTTGTATGATAATTAGCGCAAAAAACTGTATGGCGCCGGTTGTATTGAACCGACGGCGTAATGAAGGGTGAAATCAAACTGTCAGTTTTGCCCGAATTTGAGCCACAGAGTTTCATAGGGAGGAATGTTTACGTCCAGCTTGTTCCCGCTACATGAATGCCGTGTACCACCGATCAGTTCCAGTGCCCGGCTGTAGCCATGCAATTCCATGGAACGTAAATCCAGAACGGTACGCAGGGTTTGCCCGGAAAGATTGTGCAAAGCCAGGATTGGTTCGTTTTTGTCCGGAGAAAGGCGCAGCAGCGCAAAAATCTCCGGCGCCGTGTCAATGACGCGCTGGATGCCCGCGGGATGAAATGCTTTTTCGTGCGTGCGGATACACAGACGATGCAGCATGGCGTCAAAGATTTTCCGTTCACGCGTTGAAGGACGGGAAAGAAGCAACTCCAGTTCCCGTTCACTGAATTTGCGGCGGTTTATGACACGGGTCTCCCCGGTGTTGCGGAATCCTTCCTGGTCGTTCAAGGTGCCGAGCAGGTTATGGAAATATATCCCAGGGACTCCTGCAAGGGACAGCCCGATGGATTGCGCAGTCAAAAAACGACAGATATTGAGCGGGTGATCCAAGCTCAATGCGGGGTCCCGCAAAGCATCGTAAAGCGTGATGTTCAATTCGTAAGGAATTTTCTCTCCATCGGTTTGGGTCCTGAATAGCACCTCTCCGCCGCGCGTACGTGTCTGCTCGATCAAATTCCTGATTTCCCCGTTGTTCAGTAATCCCTCAGCCGGACGCAAACCGATGCCGTCGTGTGAAGCGGTCAAGTTGAAGAATGCGGTCTGCGCGGAAGGAGTTCTCAGAGACAGTGCCCAGTTTGTCAGGTGTTCGGCGTTTCCGGAATAGAACGCGTCCAGCAGCAAAGGCGGGAGTGGAAACTGATAGATCATGTGTGCTTCATTGAACCCGTTTCCCAAATACGGAAGGTTTTCATGCTCAGGGACGTTGCACTCTGTAACCAACTGCACAGCCGGGGCGGTTTGATCCAGCAATTCATGCCACAATTGCACAATCATGTGTGTTTGCGGCAAATGAACACACTTTGTACCCGGCGTTTTCCAGAGAAATGGGATGGCATCAAGGCGTATCAGCGAAGCGCCGTTTTCAACATAAAAAAGCACCAGTTCCGACATTTTTAATAAAACATCGGGGTTGGCAAAATTCAGGTCCGCCTGGTCTGCGCTAAAGGTGGTCCAGATGTGTTTTACCCCTTCGTCAGTAGTGAATGGAGTAAGCAGCGGAGACGTCCTCGGACGCACTACTTGGGAGGTGTCCGCTGAGGGGGCGACAATGATGAAATAATCCCGGAACTCCTGGTCGCCCGCGAGAAAGCGCTGAAACCACCGGCTTTGAACGGAGATGTGGTTGAACACTCCGTCGAACATCAACTTGAATTCCCGGCTGATCAGGTGTATGTCAGCCCAACTCCCCAGCGCGGGATTGACTTGACGGTAGTCGGTGACTGAAAACCCTTCATCTGAAGAAGACGGGTAGAAAGGTAGTAGATGCACTCCGCTGAAAACTGGGAGCAGCCGCTGTCGGAGAAACCGATGCAGGGTTTGCAACGGTGTATATTCTGCACTCTGAATCTGATCTCCATAAGTGATCAGCAGCAGGTCTTTTTCACTGAAACGGCCGGCATCAGGTAATTCCGCATTTTTTGTTCCCACGGCTGAGAAGGATGCGCGGGAAGGCGGTTTCTGCCCTTCCGCGGGCTTATTTTCTCCATGGAGTTCTATGAGCCGCTGAATCTTCTGATGAATTTCCCTTGCACGGGAACGTCCATAGAGTTGAGTCAGTTTTTCCAGCATCTCATTCCTTCACGCTTCCTTCCGTCAACCCGCTGATCAGGTTTTTCTCAAATGCCATGAAAAGCAGGATAACTGGAACGGCAGTCAGCATGGATGCGGCCATGATCCTGTCCCAGATGGCATTCTTTGATACAAACAGGCTTTTCAGCGCAATCGGCAGGGTGAAGTATTCCTTGAATCCTTTGAGGAACACCGAAGCGAAAAGGTATTCATTCCACGCAATCATGAAGGCATAAATGAATACCGTGACCAGCATCGGCAGCGATAACGGCAAAATGATCAGGAATATGGCTTTTAACCTTGAGCATCCGTCAATCAGTGCGGCTTCCTCCAGGGACTCCGGGATAGAACGGAAGTAGTTCCCAAGCATGTAGAGTGAAACCGGAAGGGTCTGCACCACGTAAATGATTATCAGGGCAACGATGGATCCAAGCGCGGTGTTGGCCAGCCCGCTTCGCACACCAATCTGATACAGCGGGACCATCAGCAGCACTCCGCCGAACATGTATGTGAGCAGCACGCCGCGCTGGATTGCCCCGCGTCCGCGATAACGTACGCGGCTGAAGGAATACGCCCCAAAAATGGCCAGCAGAAGGGAGCATGAGGCAGCGGTTCCGGCAATAACCGTCGTGTTGATGAAATAACGGATGAAGGGGAATACATCACTGCTGGAAGAGAATCGGGCAAGGATTTTTTGCTTCTTTTCTTTACTGAGTTTTGGGTTGTCCAGCAAGCGTTTCACCGAAGCAGGGACCTTTATTTCCCTTTCCTGCAGTCCGAGCAGTTCGGAATACGCGTTCCAGTTGAGCTTCAACGGGATCAGCGAAGGGTTGCCCCAGTCAAACTGGTGCTTGAGAGAGGTGGACAGAATCTGCACGAAGGGGAAAAGGGTGAAACAGAGCACCACCCCAATCAACACGTAAAACCCAATCTTTCGTGCCAACTGTTCCATCACCATTTCAGCACCCGCTTGATATAATAGAGTATGAGCAGTATCAGCAGCAGGAACTGCACAACCGAGATGGATGCGGCAAGGCCCTGTTCTATGCTTCCCGTAAAGGCCGTGAAGTAGGTGTAAACCGGCAGGGTCTTGACATTGGGAGTCAACAGGAACACCTCGTCAAACTTGTTCATGTTCCAGATGAACCGAAGCATAATGATTGCTCCCACTACAAACCTGATCTCAGGGAGGGTGATGTGGCGGAACTTTTGCCAGCGGTTCGCTCCGTCGATGTTGGCCGCTTCGTAGAGATCTTTGTCAATGCTTTGCATGCGCGAGAGAATCATCAGGTATGCGAAGGGGAAGTTTTTCCAGATGTCAAACAGGATGATCACCAGCAATGCGTATTTCGGCGTGCCTATCAGGTTGATCCGCTGATCACTCACATGCAGGACTTCAACTGTAACGTAGTTGTAGATGCCGTTTACCGGATCAAAAATGAACTGCCATGCAAAAACCTCGGAGATTAACGGTGCGATGTAGGGAAGCAATATCAACCCGCGGACCAGCCCACGCAGCGGAAACGGATGATTCATCAATGATGCTACTCCCAGCCCGACCAGTGTGGTCCCGATGGTGCTGCCGATTACATAAATCGCGGTGGTCCACAATGAGTGGTAGAACACCTGATCGGTCAACAGGCTGAGATAATTGCTCAACCCGATGAAAACATTGGCGCCGGCCAGCTTGACCTTGAAAAAACTGAGATAGAGGTTGTAAAGCACCGGGTACAGGATCAGCAGCGCGATAACCGACAGACTCGGCAAAACGGTTTGCCAGCCGAATCGGGCCTCCTGGACCGCCAACGTGGTATTCGATGAATGGGGAGAAGTTCGGGGTTGTCCGGATGTAACAGTCATTGATGCTGTTGCTTTGCGTGTTTACAGATGAAGAAAATGAAACATTACAGCCTTGTTGTGTCTGCTGTACAATGTTTTCCTCAGCATCCGCAGCAACCCGCTTGGCATTTCTGAAATCCCCGGAAGTCCCGTGCTGGAATATAAAAAAAGACTGTTGGCCGGTCCCTGTCTCAAGGGGGAAGTTGAGCAGGAGTTCAGGGAACAGCAGGCGCCAGAAAATGGTATTCCCAATGCTGCTGTCCCCTTAGGAGGAAGAAGTTAGTAACTCTTTGGGCAGTTACTGATTTATTACTTTCCGCATTTCACCTTCAGCCCAGTTCATGGCATCCTGAACGGAAACACCTTCAAAATGGGTCTTGTAGAGCATTTGCGGAATAATCTGCTTGGCAAAAATCTCACCCGAGGCAGGGATCATCTTGCCGTCCACTATCTCGAATTTCTGCAGGTTGTCAAGACCGGCGATGATTTCATACATTTTGTCTTTGCCGTAGTGCTGGAAAATGCCTTTGGGGTCGTTCATGAACTTGTCGCTGCGGGCGATGGATCGCAGGACGGGATTCATCCCCCCCGGCGCCATGTGCAGGAAGGTCACATACGCGTCTTCTTCATACATGAAACTGACCAAGCGCTTTGCCGCGGCGGTTTTCGCTGGATCATTCGACTTTGTGATTCCCAGAGTGACAATCACGCCATATGAGGAATCGTCGGTGTTCTTGAACGAGGGCGCCATCTTGGTTTTGTCCACCAGCCCCGGATCGAATGTGGCGCCGGACAGATCTTCGAAGTTCTTGCCGGTCAGGGAACCCGCGGCAACCTCAGCGAGGGAAAGATCGTCCATGATGTAGGTTGAATAAAAGAACATCGCCAGTTTGCCCTGCAGGTAGTAATCCCGCGCTCTCCAGGTTTGTGGACCGGGAGGGGTATATTGCTGCAGTTCGTTGTAGAACTCCACGGTTTCACGCATTGCGGCGGAGTTGAAAACGAGGTTTCCGTTTGCGTCAAACTCGCGGGCGCCGTTGGAAATAGCGAACTGGGTGAAAACCTGTTCGGCATAGTTGTCGCCCTTGGTGCCTATCAGGATGCCGTATTGGTTCTTTTGCGGCTGATTGAAATGCCTCGCCGCTTTCAAAATGTTGTACCAGGTTGTCGGCGGGGCCAGCCCGGCTTCCGCGAACCAGTCGGCCCGGTACCAGATGCCCTGAACCCAGCCGTGATAAGGCAGGGCGTAGGATTCTCCGCCCGGCGAGGTCGTCAGCTGTAACGCGCCTGAAAAAAATTCTTCCCTGCCGATTTGATTGATGAGCGCCGCATGAGCGTCATGATCCATTATGCCTTCCGCGCCAAACGCGACTGCAAGCTCGGAACCCATCTCCAGGACTTCAGGGATGTTCCCCGCTGCCGAGGCGGCGGCCATCTGTGTGGGGACATCGTTTTCATCAACAGGTACCAGCTTTACTTTGATGTCGTCATTCAATGCCTCAAACGTGTCAAGGATCAGTTGAATGGTTTTCATGCGTTCCGACTGAGTTTCCGTCGTCCAGAATGTGATGGTGGTAGCCGCGACAGCGGCTTGAGTCATCCACAGGAATATGGCTGACACACAGAGAATGATTGCTCGTTTCATATGTTCCTTTTCGCAAGAAGATGTACCCGTCCGGATGAAACCCCGTCGGGTTCGCCCGTGACGGACCGGAATGAACATTGTGCTGCTTGCAGCAAAATGTATTTTAGCATAGTGCGGTTTTACCTGGAAAAGATAATTTATTATTTTTAAGATTTCATAAATTATTTTTATAATATTCCTTTAGCACATTGAGCAACATGACCTATGATCAATTGAGAGCGCTTGATGCAATCGTCCAGTGCGGGAGCTTCCGTGCAGCTTCAGAAAAACTACATCTCAGCCAGCCCGCGGTCAGCATCGCGGTGAAAAAACTGGAAGATGAATTTGATCTGACGCTTTTTTCAAGAGACCAGTACCGGCCCTCATTGACTCCGGAAGGCCGGGTTTTTTATCTGGACGCGCGCCGTGTGCTTTTCCAGACCGAAGCGTTGGAAAAACTGGGGAAACGGCTCTCGGTGGGAAACGAACCGGAAATCCGCATTGCATTGTCCCTGATTTGCCCCTTTGACGAACTTCTTTCAGAATTCAAATCTTTCGGAGCCGAAAACCCTCACACCCAGATCAGTTTATCCGTGGAATACCTGGGCGGAGCAACGGAGAGGCTGCTGGACGGTACGGTGGATTTTGCGCTGACAAGCCTTTCACAGAGGCTTGGGCATCACGATATCCAACCCTACCGGACAGTAAGCCTGATTCCGGTGGCCGCGCCGCAACATCCGCTGGCACACACACAACGGTTTTTACAGGATAAGGAAATCCAGGGTTATGTGGAAGTCCGCATCCTCGGCAGTGAAATCATCACCCGCGGTACCGAAACTGATCCCGCGCTGGAAAACCGACATTGGGTTGTCAGTGATTACCTGGTGGCGCAGCGGTTTATTGAATCCGGTCTTTGCTGGGGATTTCTACCAGATCACCAGGCAAATCCGGAAGTAAACGCGGGTCGTCTGGTTCCAGTGCGTGTGGCGAAAATCAGTCCACTGACAGTGGAACTCAAACTGGTCCGGCGTCTGGACCACCCCTTGGGCACGATTTCAAACAATCTCTGGAACCGATTGCTGGGTAGTGTTACCAAGACACGCTGAGTTAGGGCTATCTTCGTTCTACGAAATATAACTTAAGTAAGATTACGAATAGTATGAAAGGTGTTTTAGGCTAGGATGACAACATGGCGGTAGTTCGTTTAGGAGGCTGGTTTTCAGTTGATAAACCCTGAATTCATGTGACTTTGACCCTTCCACAATATTAGAGCCTTCCAACACAAAGAGGAGTCGTTATGCATAAACCCGTTTGGCTGTTTTCTGAAGGAAGTGTCAAGGACAAGGAACTGCTGGGGAATAAAGGCGCGAACCTGTGTGAAATGACATCCCTGGGCATGCCGGTTCCTTTTGGTTTTATCATCACCACGGAAACCTGCCTGGAATACAACCGGCTCAACGGCATGATGCCGGAGAATGTGTTTGACGAGGTGCTGGCGGCCCTGGTGAAACTGGAAATACGGCAGGGAGCGGAATTCGGCAATCCACGCAATCCCCTGCTGGTCTCGGTTCGTTCCGGCGCGGCGGTTTCGATGCCGGGCATGATGGACACCGTCCTCAACCTGGGTATCAACAATGTAGTTGCGGCTGGGCTGGAAAAGCTGACGGAAAATCCCAGGTTTGCCTACGACACCTTCCGTCGTTTTCTGCAGATGTACGGTGATGTTGTTTCCGGAAAAGGGAGCAAACCCTACGAAACTGTCCTCAACAGGTATAAGGAGGAACGTGGTTTTGAAAACGATCTGGACCTCACCGGCGGAGACTGGCAGGAAATAGTCACCCTTTTCAAGACCATCGATCAACCGCCGGAGGACGCGAAAACTCAGCTGTTGCGTGCGATCGGTGCCGTGTTTTCTTCGTGGCGCAACCCCCGTGCGGTGCGCTACCGGCAGATTCATGATATTCCGGACAATCTCGGTACCGCGGTGATTGTGCAGTCAATGGTGTACGGGAACATGGGGCCGACTTCCGGAACAGGTGTGGCTTTCACCCGAAATCCGGCAACGGGTGAAAAGAAATTCTATGGAGAGTTTCTGATGAACGCCGAAGGGGAAGACGTGGTCTCCGGGTTCCGCACTCCACGGAACCTTGATGAATACAAGCAGGAAAACCCCACCATCTACCACCAGCTATTTCAACTGCAGAAAACACTGGAACGCCATTACCGTGAAATGCAGGACCTGGAATTCACCATCCAGGAAAACCGGCTCTATCTGCTGCAGACCCGTTCCGGCAAGCGCACTGCAAAAGCGGCGGTGAAAATCGCGGCGGACATGGTGCGGGAAGGGCTGATCTCCGAAAAAGACGCCCTGCGCCGCCTGGACCCGAGCTTGATGAGTTTTTTTCTGCACCCGATGATCGATCCGTCCGTGAAGAAAAAAGTGATTGCCAAAGGACTTCCCGCCAGTCCTGGAGCGGCTACAGGAAAGGTCGTGTTTACTCCGGATGAAGCGGAAGCAGAAGCGTCACGGGGTGAAAACGTGATCCTTGTTCGCCGCGAAACCACCCCCGAGGACATACACGGAATGCATGCCGCAAAGGGAATACTCACCGTCACCGGAGGCATGACTTCCCATGCAGCGGTGGTTGCCCGGGGGATGGGCAAATGCTGTGTCGCCGGATGTGGAAGCATAACAGTTGATTATGAGCAGCAGCTGTTTCTGCCGGCGGATGAAACCGTGATCAAACGGGGAACGGTGATCACGCTGGACGGATCCAGCGGAGAAGTGATCCTCGGGGATGTGCCGAAAATGGACGCACAGGAAGACCAGGATTTTCAAACCATCCTGGGCTGGGCGGACAAATATCGCCGTTTGAAAGTGCGTGCCAATGCAGAAACCCCGGAAGATGCGGCAAACGCGAGGAGACTGGGCGCCGAAGGGATTGGTTTGTGCCGTACCGAGCACATGTTTTTTGGTGAGGACCGCATCGACGTGGTGCGCTCGATGATCCTTGCAGAATCAGCGGATGAACGAAAATCGTTCCTCGATCAGCTGGCGGGGTTTCAGAAAAGCGATATCTTCAAGCTGTTTCAAGTGATGGACGGCTTGCCGGTGACCATTCGATTGCTCGATCCCCCCCTGCATGAATTCCTTCCCACCTCCGAAAGTGAAGTCGAACTGCTGTCCGGGAGGCTGGGCCGGGATCAAGGCCAGGTTCGCAAACGTATCGATGAACTGTATGAAATCAACCCGATGCTCGGTTTCCGAGGCTGCCGGCTATCCATAGTCTACCCGGAAATCACCGCGATGCAGATGGAAGCAATCCTCACCGCCGCGGTTGAATGCGAACAGGAGGGTATCGAGGTGCTGCCCGAGATCATGGTCCCGCTGGTGGCAATCTCCAGGGAGCTGGATGTCATTCTCAAGGAAATGGAAGCAGTGGGAAAAGCTGTTTTCAGGCGCCTGGGAAGTTCGGTTGAATACCTGATGGGAACGATGATTGAAGTCCCCCGTGCCTGCGTGCAGGCGCGCACGATTGCTCCGAAAGTCAAGTTCATGAGCTTTGGCACAAATGACCTGACTCAAATGACTTACGGATTCTCCCGTGATGACATCGGTAAATTCCTGCCGGATTATCTGGAAAAGAAATTGCTGCCCTTTGATCCGTTCATCAGTATCGATCAGCAGGGTGTGGGCAATTTGATCCGGATGGCGCTTGAGCAGAGCCGCAAGGTACACAAGAAATTAAAGTACGGTGTATGCGGAGAGCATGGCGGGGACCCGCGGTCGATCATGTTTTTCCACCGTGTCGGGTTCGATTACGTTTCCTGCAGCCCGTACCGAGTCCCGATCGCCCGCCTGGCCGCGGCCAAGGCGAGCCTGTAGTGTGTGACCGCATCATGCGGTTTGGCGAAGCCTGCCGACTTCAGCAATTCTTTGCATGGCGAGCCGATTTGCAGCCAGATAGCTGGGGATTTGGTCTTCCCGGGATTGTTCCAGTATATCGAGGACGCGGTCATGGATCAGTTCCGTCCTCGCCAGGGCCCGTTTCCGGTCGTACCCCTGCATTTTTTCCGTGTAGCAGTTGATCAGCCCCCCGGCGTTGATGACGAAGTCGGGTGCGTAGAGAATATCCCGTTTCATCACGGTTAATCCGTCGCGCTCCTCGCTGGCAAGCTGGTTGTTTGCCCCACCGGCGATTATATCGCAAGTGAGCCGGGACAGTGTTTGCGGGTTCACCGTCGCCCCCAGCGCACAGGGCGCGTAAATGTCCATATCTTCTTGATACACATCGCCTGGCCTGATCACTTCCACATCATGTTCCCGCGCAGTTTCAGCGATTGCTTTCTGGTAAATGTCGGCGATTTTGACACGGGCATTTTCTTTCACCAGGTGTTGCACCAGGTATGAACCGACGTGTCCCACGCCCTGCACAAGCACTGTTTTCCCTTTCAGGCTTTCCGAACCGTATGCCAGTTTCGCGCATGCTTTCATGCCCAGATACACCCCGTAGGCGGTAACCGGAGAGGGATCTCCACCACCACCATGGGATTCAGGCAGGCAGGCAACGTATTCCGTTTCGCGATTAACCTGCACGATGTCTTCCGGAGAAATGCCGACATCTTCCGCGGTGATGTATTTACCGGACAAGGTATTGACGAATTGCCCAAACCTTCGCAACAGGGCTTCGGATTTTTCCTCGTACGGGTCAGAGAGAATGACCGCTTTCCCGCCTCCCAGGTCAAGTCCTGCGACGGCGGCCTTGTAGGTCATCCCCCGCGAAAGCCGCAGCACATCTTCCAGCGCTTCCGCCTCGGTTGCATAGGGCCACATGCGGCATCCCCCCAGAGCCGGGCCGAGGGTGGTGTCATGAACGGCAATTATGGCACGCAGGCCGGTTGGAGTGTCTTGGCAGAATGCGATGATTTCATGATCATGAGAGGCCATTTGATCAAAGACCTGACTACTTCCCGCCGGTTGTTCCGCTTGAAGAGTAGGCGGGTCCGTGTGTTTCTCCCTCATCTTCCCTCCTGCAGTTCAGTTGGACTGCATTCCGAATCCCATACGCGCTGACATGCCCGTTGAAGTTCGGGATGACGTTCATAATCTCGCACACAAATTGATCTAAGGGTCGTCATCGTTCCCGGTTTTTTCGGTCAATTTGAGTGCGGTAAAAAAAAATTCCCTGTCCGTTTCGTGGGAAAAACGGACATGCTTCTTACTATTATGGTGACACAAATTGAGAGAGGAACAAGGGAAAGAGCATCAGGAAATTTACGGATCAGCAACAGATCGGCACAGTGCAGTTTACGGGAATTCTGTTTTTCAATCCGTCGAGGGTTCCAGCTTCAAATGGATGTCTTAAGATGTTTTAAAACAGTGTGGTCAGGGAGTTAAGGCAGGTTTTGTGTAACGCTGAATGCGGATACCCAGTTGTTCTAGATCGGCAAGCAGCTGCTTCGGTTCAACTGCGTGGGCCATCATCTCCAAGCCGGGATTCAGTTTTTCATTGAAATACTGGAGCAGGCAGCAAACCACCGGGGCCGCCGTCAGATAATACGGGTCTTCGTGGAAAATCGTCATGCGGTAACAGTGTGTGCGTTTGTCAATTTCACCTTCGGCTTCCAACTGCATCAGCACCCAGTCCTCCGCGGGAGAAAAGGTGTTTATACCCCAGCAGAGCAGATGTCCAAAGGTTTTCCGCAGAAGTCCTTTCCGCAGGGTTTGCGCCAGCAAGATCGGCGGCAGCAGCAGATAGTCGACGAACCAGTTGAACCCGGCTACATACACCCCGGTTTCCCTCAATCCCAGTGTTTGGGGCAGGATGCACATTTCTGCCATAGCCATTGGGTAGCACGTCTGCTTGCCCGCGGGAGGATCAAACCGGAAGGTTCGTGTGTCCCCCCAGCGCGGTGCTTTCCATTTCCCATCGCGGTAAACCGCCATGCGGGTTTCTCCAAATTCATCGATCAGTTCGAACGTCGATTCCGTGCTGGGAAAATGCGCGTTCATTGCCATGCCCACCACCGCGCTTTCAAGTGTATTGAAACGCGTCGCTGCTTCCCGGACCAGCGCGGCGGGGAGTCCGGGGTGAAACCCGCCCTGGGTGATGACCGTCCGGCCCAAATGCACAACCTCTTCACTTAGCGGTTGGAGAAGATCCATGGTGTCTGGTTGAAACAGCAGGTCGATCCAATCCGTCTCCGTCCTCAGAGCAAGCTTGACCAGGGGGACCAGCAAATCCCCGAGCGGAACGGAAATCACCGCCAGGCCAGCTTCCCTGAACAGCGGTTCAACTGTATCCGGACGAGCGGCGTCCGCGACCCGGGCGGAAACCCGCGATCCGGGATGCCGTGAGTTCAGTTGAGTACCGAATGCTTCAGCCTTTTCCCGGTTTCTCCCCGCAATCAATATGTCTTTGTCTGTCTCGCGCAGCAGCAGTTCAGCAAGGATGCGTCCGGCCCCGCCGTAACCGCCAAGGATCAGAATCGTGTCTTTACTCATGGCAAGCCCTTGTTGAATCATCACTATGATTTCATGTCATGCTTTCATTCAGAAGAACAGCAACGCAATCCGTAATTTTACTGAAAAACCGTTAGCCGGCATCTTCTTTCATCATTTCCGCGAAAACCGGTATCCAGCGGTTTCTTTGCTTCTGGATTCCGGGTCTCCGTTCAACTCCGCACGTAATGAAAAATGTGAGTATAGCAAAGTATTCAAAACGTCTTTTTGCAATTGTATAATTTCGGATTTAAAACAATTTCAGCCCGCAAAACCCTCCCGTCAGTTAATGCCTGCGAGTTCCGGATGGATAATTACCTGATTCGGGTTCAAGATAGGATTCGGCAAACAGCCCCTGTTTTATTACATTTTCGAGGTCTGGCCTGTTTGCGTTCGGACATGCACAGGCAGTCAAGAAACGCATAGAGCAGGACCTTTTCGGGAGAGAGATTTGACTGTATTTCAAAGAGCCTGGATATATCTGGGAATCGGGTTGATGATGTTCTTCCTGGCGCGGCTAGGAATTTACTTCATTCACCGGGAAAGTTTTGCTGATTTGAACACCGGTGATGTGCTGTTTGGCTTTCTCCATGGGATACGGTTTGATTTGGCTTCACTGATGGTGTTTCTCGGATTGCCTCTGCTAATTTCTATTGTCCCATTGAGCTGGAGTAGAACACGCTGGTGGAGCGGTTCAGTAGCGTTAGTGGTTTTCTTGCTTTTGTTGACCGGCCTTTTCGCCCTGATCGGAGATTTGATTTATTTCGGCTTTGTCAAACGTCACCTCAGCAACGAACTTCTGTTTCTCCCCCGGGAAGTGGGATACCTGGCCAAGGAGGTTTCCGGACATCCGGCTTATCTGGTAACGGGTGTTTTGCTGATATCCGCGGGGGGGTGCCTATGGAAAAGGATTCTAATGATTCCACTTAAACCAGCGAGGAGGCATTTGGTGAAATTCGTGCTGTTTTTCATGTTCGTCGGAATCGCCGGACGCGGAGGGATCGGCATGAAACCGCTGGCGATTGTTCATGCATACGCGCATGGCAGCAGCAGCCTTGGCAACCTTACACTGAATGGAATTTTTTCAGCATCGCATTCCATGCTGCTCAGCGAGAACATAGAGCGCAGGGACATGAATGCCGCCGAGCTTGAGCACGCGTTAAATCTTCCCGCGGATATACTGGACAAACCATTCCCGCTGGAGCATGATCACCGCGGCACAGGGAAACCGGGACGCAACCTGGTGATCCTGATGGTTGAAAGCCTGACCCCGAAATACGTTGATGGTTTCAGTGGAGGAGGATACGGGATCACTCCAAACCTGGATCGGATGGCATCCCGGGGATGGAAATTCACCCGCTTTTACGCGCATGGTCAACGCAGTGTGGAAGGGATACAGGCAATCCTCACCGGACTACCCTCGGTGATGGGACTCCCCGCCGTGACCGACCTCACCGCCAATTATTCCAAACTAGCTGAACTGGCTAGGGACAACGGGTATTACCCGCTGTTCGTGAATTCCACCGAACGTGAAGCCTTCCTCACACGGGAGATTGCCGGATCAGTCGGATTCAGTAATTACTACGGCAAGGAAGACATGCCACTGCTGCTGAATTACCCTGATAAGGAATGGGACCGGCGGCTTGGCTGGGATTATGAAACACTGATGTTCACCCTGGAGCAGATAAAAAAGCAAGGTCCGCCTTTTTTGGCCTTCGTCAGCCTGACCACGGATCACACCCCGTACCCGCGCCTGATGGAACCGTTCACCAGGTATCCGCATCACCCTAACCGAGAAGGAGGCTACCTCAATTCCCTCCACTACACCGACTGGGCGATTGGAGAATTTATCAATGCCGCGCAGAGTGAACCATGGTTTGCGGAAACGGTGTTTGTGATCACCGCTGATCATGTCATTGCCCATTTCCAGTCCGGAGGGTTTGAAGAAAATTTCCGCATCCCCCTGATTTTATATGCGCCCGAAATTCTCACTCCGCGGCAAGTTAACACTGTCGGTTCACAGCTTGATCTTGCGCCGACTTTTGTTTCACTGATGGGGCTCTCCGGACGTTTTTCAACCATTGGCAATGACATGATGCACAGGCACGGCTTGGGAGCATGGGTGCGTGAAGGATCGGTGGTGGGGATCATCAGTGAATTGGGATACGTTAAACATTCTCTTTCCCGCATGCTGGATTCAGGAAGCTGGTCTGAACCAGAACCTCCAGCGGATTATTTTGAAAAACTGGAACTGCGCTTGCTAGCCATGGACCGTCTGGCTTATGATTTAATACGCGAAAACCGCTGGGGCCGCTGAACGGTCAAACCTGCCATAAAATGCCGCATTTCATCACAAAAACCTGGAAAGCTTGTATTCAGCGGTGTGTCGTGCTCATCATCATGCTGCTGCCGGGCGGGTGTGAAGAACCGTTGATTAAGTATGTCAAGGCACGCACTCCGGAAGAACTGAAAACACATGCATACGAAACCTGTGGACGGCACTACCGGGTGATTGCCTATGAAGACGATACAGCCCTGATCGAATGCCTGAAACCGCTGGATGAATCCTGAGTGCCGGGTTCACGACGTGCGTTCCCTCAGCCAAGCCCCTGATCAGTAGGAAATTATACCACCCAAGCACCGTGGATGAAGATTTCTCAGGTTGCCCCTTGAAAAAATACCAACCATCTATACGATTAAAAGAGGAAGCAGGATGTTCCCTTAGTGGACGGTTGTGTGCTGTGAGCGCCAGGATCCACGTCTGAATCCCAAAAACGATCAATGAAAAATTCATTCTTAGTACTGCTGGTGTTAATCCTTCTGCAGATGCCGGTCCGGGGACAGTCGGAAAGGCAGGAAGCGATAATCGTCCCTGTTTCGGCCATGGGCAATGTCTCCGAAACCCGGAAACAGATTTTGCAAAACACGCTTGAAGACGAGTTGAAAGAGTTTTTCAGGCTTATTCCACAGGATCGTTTCGAAGCAGCGCAAAACCAGGCATTCGAGGAACTCGATTATGAAGAATGCACCGAGGATCAATGCATTATCAAAATACAGGAGATACTGCAGGTGGAAAACCTGTTTCATTTGCAGGTGATTGGTGAAGGGGGAGACACGCAGCTGAGTTTGAAGTGGGTTACACTTGATGAAAAAAGGAAGGAGACGGACTACTGCAGTAAATGTACGACGATGGAACTGAACCGCAAGGTGGAAGGCCTGACCCTCAATATCCTGGGGAAAAGCGGATTCACACGTAAAACCGGAAAAATAATAAAAGAGATTTTTTCTGCAACGCCTGGCACACCCGTTAAAAAAGAGAAAGAAACGGATGTATTGCGGGAAGAAACAGCAAAACCGCTGAAGGAATATTCTGTTTCGCTGCGCACCATCGGTTTTTTGTCAACGATTGATGTCAGTATTGCGGAGGACCAGGTTTTGGGACTCTTTATTGAAAGCAACTACAGCGAATCCGATTCAGGCAATTCATGGGCATTAAGCAACAACACCGGGATTTATTTCGGTCACTCGCTGACAAAAAACTGCATCTACTGCGATACCGTTGTCGCCATCTACGAGTACGCGTCAGGCGCCACCGAAGTTGTTTCCGCAAGAGGATCAACAGCTTATTATGACACGACCTATTATGGGATTCTACCCGGATACCAGTGGTTTTGGGAAAACGGTTTCAGCATCCTCACGCTTTTCGGTTTTGTTACCAGGGAAGTTGAATCCAGTTCGGTTTCTATAGCCTATAATGAAAGAAGTTCTGAAATCCAATATATCTACAGTTTTCAATCCTCGGAAACCTATCCTTATCCCGCGATTTTATTTGGATATTCTTTTTAACACTGCAACTTTTCTGAAAAAATCCAGACCTGCCAGGGGCGCCTCTTCACTTTCCGTGAATTCCTTTGAAAACTGTCAGGGAATTATTTTTGCTTGCCCTTTGTTTTGCTCATCAATAATCTCCCTCTTTTCGGAAGGTGGTCTTCCGACATGTCCATGCCTTGTATGCGTCTTTGGCAGAGCAATTGGCTGATGTCTGGAAGCATTGCGGTTTGGTCCCAGTTAATTTCCATCAAGGAGAGAATTATGAGTAAAACCAAAATGTTTGTATCCGGGTTGCTGCTGACTGCCTTGACGGTCTTTGGTGCAACCTCGGTTCTTGCAGCCAGCTGTCCGATCAAAATTGGAGGACTTGCTCCGCTTTCGGCGCCAGGTTCGGTAACAGGCGGTGAAGCCATGCGCGACGCCATGCTCCTCGCGGAGCGTGATATCAATGCGGCCGGAGGTGTTTTGGGATGCGACATCAAGGTCGTCATAACCGACACGGAAGGCCTGCCCGAGAAAGCTGCCGCAATGATGCAGAAACTGATCACCCAGGATGGTGTGGTCGCCGTTGGCGGCGGTTATCACAGTTCGGTGGGTGTTGCCTCGAAAGACGTGGCTAATTCCCGCGGCGTGCCCGTAGTTTTTGCCGAGACCTGGAACGACACGATCACCGGAGACCAGCAGAAATATATTTTCCGTATTGCTCCCCTGAGTTCGTGGGCATCCGGAGTGATCTGGAAGTTCGCGGCCCAGGCCCCGGGAGTTAAGAAAGTGGTCATTGTCACCGAAAACACCGACTATGGAATTCCCGCGGCGGAAGAATGCGCCAAGGGTCTTGATTCCAAAGGTATCACTTCCGTGACTTTCGGAGTCGACATCGGTACGCAGGATTTCGCCGGCATCGTTGAACGGGTCAAGGCGGAGAGTCCGGACTACATCATCGTTTTACTGACCGGCGAAGCAGGTTTCAACTATGCGCAGCAGGCGGCCGATGCCGGAATGGGTCCACAGGACCTCAAGTTCCACGCAAATCAGGCCGGACTTGAGAGCAAGGCCTGGTGGGAAAACGTGCCGGATGGAAATTTGGCTTTCATGGCCCGAATCGGTGTTCCGGAGACAATGTACAACGATAGCGCAAAGAAAGTAGCCGCTGATTACAAAGCTATCACGGGCAAGGATGGAATCGAAAGCTACGCGCTGGAAGCCTATGACTCGATCGGAGTCATATCCCAGGCCATCAACGAAGCCGGTTCCATCGATGGCGACGCCATTGTCAACGCCCTGGAGAACATCTCTCATGACGGGTTATTGGGACGGATCTACTTTCCCTATGGTACGAAAAAGGCCCCCAGCGCAGACGGAAAGGGGACCGAGTGGTGGCACCAGTGGCCCGACCCTGCGATCACCATGGTTCAGTACCAGAAAGAAGGGGAACCTTCCAATACGATGACAATCGTGTATCCTGACGTCTACAAAACGGGAGACCCGATTTACGTGGATTGAACCTCTACATTTCGATGATAAGTCATTCCCATTGATAAATCGCTGATTCGTTCCCATGCAATGCATGGGAACACCTGCGGGGCGCCATGCGTCCCGCTTAGCCGAAAGGGTGAAAAGCATGTTCCCACCATTAGTACGGGAACCGTTTAAACGCTACTTCGAGCGAGGGAAGAATTTATCAATTCGTCTTTTGCAAATAAATCTGAAAACACATCTGCTGAATGGAAAATCCTGCCATATTCTGGTGGACCACTCTCTGGCTGCTGTTCTGGGGAGTTGTCGGGAGTATCGTCACCCGTCGGGTGTACCTGCACAAAGACCTTGACACCTCCAACTCGGTCCTCGTCGGTTCACTGTTAGGCGCAGCACTGGGGCCCTTTGGACTGGTGCCGTTGTGGCTGAAGACTCCGGAGTTCAGCAGAAAATTAATCCTTATCCCGACATTTCTGGCCGTCGGTATCCTGATGCTTGCATTTGCCTTTGCCGACCCCGGGAACAACTGTGTGTCTAACGGTTCTTTTGTTGCCTCTCAGATCACGAACGGGTTAATCATCGGTATCATCTACGGCCTGATGGCACTGGGGCTGACCCTGATCTTTTCCATCCTCGGGATCGTCAGCTTTGCGCACGGCGAGTTTTACATGATCGGAGGGATGATTGTATATTATTCGACTGCCGTCTGGCTGCCCGGGATATCCCCGGTCATCGGGGTGCTGATTGCCTGTGTAGTTACTTTTATACTGGGCGCCGTCTTTGAGAGGCTGTTCCTCACTCCCCTGTATGACGGACGTATAGACAGACCCGTGGAATACGGAATTCTCATCACCTTCGGGCTGGCCTTCACGCTGCAGTATTTCGTACAGGCAATCGGCGGAGCGAACCCGGTCAAGGCAAAGCGGTTCTTCGATTTTCCCAGGATCAGGCTGCCGGACAAAGCCGATCCATGGCTGATCAAAACCAGCCGGGGAAACATGGAACTGTTCGACACCGTTTCCATTTCCAACCCCCGTTTTGTCGCGTCCGTGATTTCCATCATGGTGCTGCTGGCGCTGCTGTATTTCCTGTACCGCACCTGGACCGGCAAGGCCCTGCGCGCGGTCAGTCAGGATCGTGATGCCGCCACTATTGCCGGGATCAATCCCAATCACATGAACATGCTCGCTTTCGCGCTGGGCGGCATGATTGCAGCCCTTTCCGGGGCCACGTTGGTACAGGCCTTTTCCTGGCTCCCCCAGGTTGGCATGATCCCTGCGATGCGGTCTTTTGTGATCGTAGTGTTGGGTGGGCTGGGTTCTCTTCCGGGTGCGTTTTTTGGGGGGATCATCATCGGACTTGTTGAGGCGGCGGGTACGGGTTGTGTTCCGGACCCACAGAAGGCGTCGTCCTACATCCCCGCATACGGGATGATCGTCCTCACGCTTACCCTTTTGCTACGACCCACAGGCTTGCTGGGTCGTCGCTTTGCAAGCGGCGCACACGGAAAGTTATGAATCGGCAGCAGACTCTTTGGATCATCAGCCTGATCCTCATCGTTTTTTTCCTCGCTTTTCCCTTTGTTTATGGCAGGCAGGATTACGATTACATCATGCACATCTGCATCACCGCGTTTTTTTATGCCATTCTGGCATCCAGCTGGTCGATGCTGGCCGGGTATGCAGGACAGTTTTCTTTTGGACACATGGCCTTCATGGGACTTGGCGCCTACGGGACAGCCCTGTTCAGCCATTATTTCTATCTTTCTCCGGTACCCACAAATATTTGCACCGAATACCAGGTAGGTGATCAGTATTTTATCATCAAGGATGCAGTCGGGGTAACTTCAAGCACCCTGGCACAGGATTGCCTGACGAAGGCCATGGCTTTGTGGAATGGGAGTGTTGTCATAACCCCAATGCCGATATGGATCGGCATTATCCTGGGTGCGCTCCTTGGAGGTGTGTTCGGACTGCTGATCGGAATGCTCGTGCTGCGCTTGCGGGCAGCGTACCTGGCGCTCTTTACCCTGGGGTTTTCGGAGATCCTGCGTGCCACCATCAGTGCGGAAATCAAGATTACGCGGGGGCAAGCGGGGATTGAACTGCCACATCTTTTCGAAAACGGCATCACGGTTTTCGGACATGAATTCAGCAAGACGGATAAAATCCCGCCTTATTTTGTCATGTTCTTCCTGCTGCTTGCGTGTCTGGCGGTGTTGTGGTGGCTGGCGAAATCCCGCTTCGGGCTTTTTGTGCGGGCGCTTCGAGAGGATGAAGACGCAGCCGCGGCTTTGGGCGTCAACACAGTGCGCTACAAGATCATGGTGTTTGTGATCACCTCTACCATGGCGGCCTTGGCTGGCGCGGTACAGGCGCACTACATCGGCATCATTACTCCGAATAACCTGATGATACTGCAAATGAGTTTGGTTGTGGCGATGGCGGTAATCGGGGGATTGGAAAATTTTGCGGCTGCGGCAATCGGCGCCATCATCATTGAGTTCATGCTTGAACTGCTTCGCAACAGTTTTGTCATCGGCGGAGTGGAGGTGGACATGACACTTTGGAGGCTGGTCTTTTTCGGGGCGTTGCTCATGATAACCCTGCGCTTCTACCGCAATGGTTTGATCACGCCTATAATCGAGTACTTCACCCGCGCGCATGTGGCTAAGGAAACTGTGGAAAAAAGGATAACCCCGGGGTCTATGGATGTGGAAGGAGTTGCGGTTCCAAAATGATTGAACTCGAGGTCAAAAACCTGAACAAGAGATTTGGAGGCCTGCACGTTCTCAAGGACGTAACATTCAGCATCAGGGGGGCCGAAATGATAGGATTGATCGGGCCCAACGGCGCGGGCAAGACGACGCTGACCAATATCCTCGATGGTGCGATTAAACCCAACAGCGGTACCGTTTACCTGAATGGCGAGCGTATTGACCAGCTGGCGCCCTTCGAAGTGGCAAAGGTCGGGTTGGGGCGTACTTTCCAGGTCACCCGCTCATTCCGGCGCATGACAGTGCTGGAAAACCTGTATGTGCCTGCCCTGGCAAAAGACGTGGCGGCGCACAAAACAGAAGTCATGCAGCAATCATTGGATGTCCTGGAGTTTCTGACAATGAGGCACCTGCGCAATGAATACGCCCAGGCTTTGTCAGGAGGACAGCAAAAGCTGCTGGAACTGGGACGTTTGCTGATGCTTGACCCTGACGTCATCATTCTCGATGAACCGTTTGCCGGGGTGCACCCGAAACTCATGGAAATCATTTACGATTATATCCGCCGGGTGAATGAGGAAGGCAAGGCGATTGTTCTCATCAGTCACCAGATGGACTCCATCTTCTCCCTCTGCAAAAGGCTCCTGGTGCTTAACTATGGCGATTTGATCGCCGATGGAACTCCGGAAGAAGTGAAACATGATCCGGTCGTGATAGACGCCTACCTGGGAGCGGACGAAGAAGAAGAGCACCCGGAATCGAAAACACCCGTTTCATAACATGTGCGGTAATCAAGCATGACCTTGCCAGAACAAACCGAAGAATTGCCGATTCTTGAAATCCGGGATCTGTATGTCGGATATTACCGGGATTTGAATATCCTGCAGGATATCAACATCAAGGTTCGTAAGAATCAGATAACCGCCATCCTTGGAGCAAACGGGGTCGGGAAGTCAACCGCGCTGAAAGCCCTGTTTGGGTTCCTGCGGCCTAACGCGGGGGATGTGCTGCTGGAGGGTGAGAGCATACTCCATGTGCCTGCATACAAAAGGATCCTCAAGGGATTAGCTTATATCCCCCAGCAGCCGGGGATTTTCAAGGATATGTCCGTGGAAGAAAACCTGGAACTGGGAGGATGGACATTCCGCAGAGACAAGAAGCAGGTCAGGAAAAAGATTGAAGCAAATTACGAAAGATTCCCTGTCCTGAAGGAGAAGCGCAAGCAGATAACCGGTGAGCTTTCAGGCGGGCAGCAGCGCATGGTTGAAATCAGCCGGACACTGATGGTTGAGCCAAAAGTCCTGTTGATTGATGAACCCACCGCGGGACTTTCCAAAATGCTGGCGGAGGAAGTGTACGAGATGCTGACGATGCTGGCGACTCAAGAGAAATTGAGCATTTTGATCGTCGATCAGGAAATCAGGCAGGCCTTGAGAATTTCCGATTACGTTTATGTTTTGGAACTCGGACGCAACAAGTTTGAAGGTCCATCCTCTGAATTCACCGATCTCAAGCAGGCGTTTTGGGTGGGTGGTTGACCGTGTGCAGGAGGGATGCCATATAACCGCCAACAATAGTAGGTCTGATTAGCGCAGCGTAATCCGACAGTCTTTTGGGCGGACACACAGTTCCATCTCTACTTCCCTTCCTCTAATCTTTTTCTCCGGGGCCCTGAGTCAACACGAGAGGAAATGATATGTCCGGCAAAGTGATCATATCATGCGCGGTGACAGGCTCCATCCACACGCCGAGCATGAGTCCGCATCTTCCGGTTACTCCTGTGGAAATAGCATCGCAGGCGGTGGACGCGGCGCATGCGGGAGCCTCGATACTGCATCTGCATGCGCGGGACCCGGAAAGCGGCATGCCCACGCCCGATCCGGAGGTGTTTCTCAGTTTTCTACCGGAAATCCACAGTGCCTGCGTTTCGGTCATCAACATCAGCACCGGAGGAGGACAGTACATGTCGGTTGCCGAGCGTCTGCGCGCGGCAGTCCGCATCCGCCCCGAGATGTGTTCGCTGAACATGGGATCGATCAACTTCGGGTTGTTCCCTGCGCTCGAGAAACCCCGGCAGTGGCAATTTGAATGGGAACCGAAATTCCTGGAAGACAGCCGCGATTTCGTTTTTAGAAACACTTTTCATGACATTGAAACGATACTTTGGGATGTCGGGGAAAAGGGAAAAACACGTTTTGAATTCGAGTGTTATGATGTGGGGCACCTGTACAACCTCAAGCATTTCCTGGATCGCGGCCTGGTTGTGCCGCCTTTATTCGTACAGTTCATATTCGGAGTGCTGGGGGGTATCGGTCCGGACCCTGATCATCTGATTCACATGAAACAGACCGCGGACAAGCTTTTTGGAGACCGTTATCTTTTTTCAGTCCTTGCAGCGGGCAGGCATCAGATGCCGATGGCAGCCATGGGGGCGAAAATGGGAGGAAACGTCAGGGTCGGGCTGGAAGACAGTCTCTACCTGGAAAAGGGGAAACTGGCGCCCGACAATGCATCACAGGTGCGTCACATCCGCGCCATCCTGGAAAAATTGTCCCTCGAAATCGCGACCCCGGAAGAAACCAGACGCCTGCTTGCTCTCAAGGGCAGGGATATGGTGAATCTCTGAACAGTCATGCTCGCGCTTTTTGATCCCATTCAGCTTGAACATGAACCGCGATTTTTCCTTTCCAGCGGCGTGCGTCTCCCCAACCCGGAAGTCGCGGAACGTGCCCGGGTTTTAAAGGAATCCCTGCTTCATCACGGTCACGAGTTGAAAAGACCTGAATCTCATGGAACTGCCCCGGTCGCCGCGGTACACCACCCGGATTACCTGCATTTCCTGAAAAACATCTATCGACAAGGATCACTGGCGCGAAGAATGAGCATCCGGTGCATCCGCTTGTTGGGATTGGCTTCCTTAATGACATCGAAATCGCTATCGGTATCGAAATCGCTTTTTTGTGTAGTCATGTCGCCCATCTCTAAGAATCAATGCCATGGCCGAGGCGTCAGAGCATGCTGATATGGTTCTTGCGGGAGAATGGCAACCTGTTTCCGATTCCGATTTCGATCCCGATCTCGATTTGGATTCAGTTCCCAACAACTGCGTGACGGTATAAGGAGGATTGCGATCCTTGATGTTGACCTGCATCACGGCAACGGCACGCAAGGATTTTTTTATCGGCGCGCGGACGTACTCACCGTTTCACTGCACGCGGACCCCGTCCGTTTTTATCCCTTTTACTGGGGTCACAGACATGAACGTGGTGAGGGGCCCGGATCAGGGTTCAAACATGAATTTCCCCCTGGCTCGCGGGACCACGGACGAGGACTATATGAAAACACTTGCTGCCGCATTGTCTCAGATAACTTCGTTTTGTCCTGAAGCATTGGTTGTCGCACTCGGGCTGGATGCCTACAAAGGCGATCCCCTCGCAGGGCTTTCTATCACCACCGAGGGATTCAGGCTGATCGGTGCCGCCATTTCCGGGATGAAACTGCCTACGGTGCTGGTGCAGGAAGGGGGGTATCTCTGCGAGGAACTGGGGCAAAACCTGGTCAGTTTTCTGGACGGTTTCGAAAATGTATGAAGCCACAGCCACTCATCCCGAACCGCTTATCAGGCAGGCGAACAAAGAAGACGCTGATACAGTTTTCAACCTGATTTGTTCCCTTGCTCAATACCACGGAGAAGAAACGGATTTTCGCGCCACTCTGCAGGATGTGCTGCGGGACGGATTCGGGGAAGCACCGCTTTATGAATCATGGCTGGCGGAAACCGCGGGGATGGCCCAGGGACTGGCCACGTTTTTTCTCACCTATTCAACCTTCAAGGGCAGACCCTGCCTGCATCTGGACAATCTCTTTGTGCGCGACGATGCCAGGGGTTTGGGACTGGGCGAAAAGTTGATTGTCCAGGTCAGTCGCCGTGCGCCTGGAACTTAACTGCTACAGAGTGGAACTGCGTGTCCACAAGCGAAATCCCGCCCGTGTCTTTTATGAAAAACTGGGTTTTTCCCTGACCCCGGACCGTGTCTACTTCATGTCAGTAGAAGGCCTGGAAGAACTGGAACACCGCGGCGGGGTTTAGCTCTCCAACTGGCACACACCCGACGGCGCCAATCAGTGTGTGATGGAATTAACAGCCACACGATTAGAAAGATTCAGAATGGTGGTGCTACTGTTGGAATCCCCAATGTTTCCAGGGAATGCATAAGGGATTTGACTGTAGTCCTCCCCAAAAAATCACCCTGAATTCCCCTTAATAAAAGGGGAATTATACGAAACTCCTCCACCAAGCAAGCCAATTTCTGAGAGGTGGATTTGTTCTGTCACGCCATCCGCAAGATCCAGCGAGTGGGTCTGATGCTCGAATCTGCCATTTAGCATTGGTGAGAAAGGGGTTTTGATGCGTGCACCCAAATGAAAATGGCCCGGGAATTGAAGAAATACCCTGAACCCTGTTTTCCTCGGAACCATCATATTTTGGAGTAAACCATGACCGTCAGCCAACCTGCAGTAAATGTAAGCAACAGCATTGTTTTGCGCCTCAAAATAGACCTGGCCCCGCCGCCTTCTTCACGCTTAGCCACCCTTTGTGAAACCATATCCGAAAAAGGCGGCATCGTTGGCGCCATAGATCTCGTGGCTCCGGAAGACGGGGTTTTAGTACGCGACATCAGCATTTTTACCCATGATCCGGAACACAGCGGACAAATCATTGAAGCCGTAAAAAACGTGCCGGGAGTGGAGTTTGTCAACTTTTCAGACCGCACTTTTTTGGTGCATCTGGGCGGGAAAATCGCGATTCAAAACCGCATCCCTGTCAAAACCAGGGATGATCTTTCGATGGCTTACACTCCGGGAGCTGCGCGGGTTTGCATGGAAATACACGAGCGTCCGGAAGATGCTTATAATTTAACCATAAAAGGCAATACCGTTGCGGTAGTAACAGACGGGACCGCGGTACTGGGTTTGGGAGACATCGGGCCCAAAGCCGCGATGCCGGTAATGGAAGGAAAAGCCATGCTGTTCAAGAAATTTGCTGATATTGATGCCTGGCCCATTTGTCTCGATACCAAAGACACAGAGGAAATTATCTGTACAGTCAAGGCCCTTGCGCCGGGATTCGGCGGTATCAATCTTGAAGATATTGCCGCCCCGCGCTGTTTTGAAATTGAACACCGCTTGCGCAATGAACTCGACATTCCGGTTTTTCACGATGATCAGCACGGGACCGCGGTTGTCACCACCGCCGCACTAATCAACGCGCTAAAAGTCGTCGGAAAAAAAACTCGGGATATTAAAGTTGTCGTTTCCGGAGCCGGCGCGGCAGGTACCGCCTGTTCCAAAATGATCATGCAGCTCGGTGTAAAGAATCTCATCGGCTGCGACAGCAAAGGAGCTATTTATTCCGGGCGCACAGACCTGAATCCGAGCAAACAGTGGTTTGTGGAACACACCAATCCGGAAGGGCAATCCGGTACTCTAAAAGACGTGATTGCAGGCGCGGATGTGTTTGTAGGCGTTTCGGTCCCAAACATTTTGAACCAGGACGATGTGAAACGCATGGCGGAAGACGCGATAGTTTTTGCCATGTCCAACCCGAATCCGGAAATCATCCCGGAAGAAGCCCTGCCGGTCGCTGCCGTGATGGCAACGGGACGCAGCGATTATCCGAATCAAATTAACAATGTCCTTTGTTTTCCGGGAATATTCCGGGGAGCTTTGGATTGTCTGGCAAGCACCATCAACGAGGAAATGAAACTGGCCGCCGCCCGGGCCATTGCGGAATCAATTGATGACTCATTTCTGAGTGTGGATTATATTATTCCCAGTGTCTTCGATTCATCGGTTGCTCTAAAAATCGCCGGGGCTGTTCAGGATGCGGCCTTCAAATCCGGAGTGGCGCGGCACAAGGGTTAACCGCTTTTTTGCACCCCCAACACTGAAAACTTCAATCACCCAGCAGGTCCCTATGATGCCGGTGGAGGAACTTGCAAGCCTTGAAGTCTCTGGCACTCCTGAAGAGACAGGTTATGCGATCGGCAGGGCTGTTGCAGATGCTATCCATGAAAAGGTGCTCACCCTTTCAGAATTTCACGCTGTTGAACGGGCTTGGAGGGGAAGTGATTACCTTGAAAAACTTGATGCTGCGGCTAGACAGGTATTTCCACAATACGTTCTTGAACTGGAGGCAATGGCCAAAGGGGCGCAAGTCGATTATCAGACGCTTTTCATTTGGAACTGCCGCGGGGACCTCCCGTTGCCGGAAGAGGCTTTTCCGGAACTAACTAAGCGAGTTCCGGAAGGATGCACGACTCTACTGTTTCCGGCGGCAAATGGTCATGGTGCGGTGATTGCCCACAACGAAGACGGACCGCCGGAACTAAACGGCTACTGTCGATGGCTTACCGTTCGTCTTCATGGAAAAGTTGCGTTTTCCACCTTTCACTACCCCGGCATGCTGCCCGGACACACTTTTTCCGTCAATGAACACCGTCTGGTGCAGACAGTCAACAACATCAGGGCGCATGATCTGAAACCCGGCATTCCCCGTCATTTCATCTGCAGGGCCATTTTGGATTGTGCGGGTTTGGAGGACGCTCTTTGCCTGCTTCGGCGCACAGACCGGGCGAGCGGCTTCCATCATTCACTCGGACACACATCGGGCCTGCTTTCAGTGGAAGCGCCCGCAAGCGGCTGCGCGGTACGGAAGATAGAACATGTAACCGCGCATGCAAATCATCTGCTGGCTGAAGAATTCTCCGGTCTGCCTCAAGTGGTTAGCGGTTCTTCCTCCTGCCGCCAACAAATGTCTGAAAAACTGATCTCTGAATCAACTTATCCGGAACCGAAATCCATCCTTTTCCATCAGTCTTCCCAGGGGCATACTGTATACCGCCGTCCAAATGATGGCGGAGACGATTACGCATTCACCCTGGCGACAGGTATTTTCGAAATAATTGACGAATGCGTTTCCTGCCTGATTCACCTCAATCGCAATTCACAGCCCTCCCTGGCACAACATGTTTGAGAAGACATGAATTGGGGTTTTATGTTTCTTCAGATTTACTTTGAGTGAAAGGGTAAACCTCAGGTTCTATTAAATTCTCAATCATACTGAGCGAGCTGGAGCCGGAGAAAAGTAGGACCGTATTCAGCGGTTCATGATGCTGAGCAGGGTGAAGTATGCCGCGGGGAGGACCCAGAGGATATGGATCACGGCGTAAATGGTGGCGATGAGATTTCCGTCCATTACGGAGTGAAACTGAGGTTTTTCCTGGATTTACGGAACTTGTCGTCCGGAAAAATCGAGTTTTTTGGAATTTTCGGCGTGGCGGTCGGCCGGTACTTGATTCGTTTTTGTTTCGGCAGCTGCCCGAGCCTTGTCTGCCACCAGATGATATCGTTAGCTTTTCGACTCACGTCTTCCCAGCTCCAAAGCCAGTAAAACGGTTCGGGTTTTTGTTCTTTGACGGGAGTTTCGCTCCATCCAGGGGAAGGGCCAAACCCCGTCAGCATCAACAGCAGAAGCATCGCGGGAAATATCCTGCACAAAATTGTTTTTTTTATCATTGAACCTCCGGTTTAAATGGTCCTTTCTATTCACAAAGCCTGCCAGTTGATTCCGGCTACATCCACCTTGCCAAGCCGGGCCGCATTCCGTAAAATCCAAGTGCATTCATCTCCAGCTTGTTAAACATTAGGTTTTCATAAGGCTCTGTTCTCGTTAAGTGTTGATTTCCCTCCTAACGGTACTAAACTGTAATCTTTAGATAAATTCT
>CAYFLK010000046.1:0-34654 GCA_964344035.1 uncultured Pseudomonadota bacterium | reverse complement strand
CATATCTTAGCTGTGTTGCTGGATAATCAACACTTAACTCGAACAGAGCCAAAAAGAAAGCGGAGATCAAGCTCCGACATTTTCAGAATCAAGAAGTTCATGCCGCTTCGTATCAAGACCATCATGTTCCTCCTTGATCCGCTTTTCATCGCTTCCAAATTACTGCCCCTATTATTGGATGACAGCAAATTCATCTGTATAAACCTTACAGTCCGCCACAATAATATTTGCCCCGGTAATAAAAGCTTCCGAAGTGGTGACACATCGTTAAGATTTACAAAAAGCTGCTGATTAATTTCCCCAAAAAGTTAATTTTTTTTGCAGTCATACAAGACTGAATCATCAAACCTCTATTTCGAAATCATCACCCAATGGGAAGTCCGCCGAACTTGGTGTAGACAAAATCCTGCAGGTCATAAATCACTTTCAGGGATTCCTCGAGAAATTTGAACTGCAGAGGATTAAGGTGCCTGGGATGAATCAGGTTCCCGGAATTTCCGACAGTTTCATTGGCTGCCAGGTTGCGGCGTATTTTCAGCAGCATGATGAAGTCATATGCGCTGTTCAGCGAATCTCCGAATGTTTCAGGGATTTGTTTTTTTTCAACAAGCGAGTTAATGCGGTCAAGCGTGTGAGTTTCCGTGATTCCTGCGCCGAGGGCTAGAGTGCGGACGCTCATCACCAGCGGAGTCATTGCCTGCCGCTTGAGATCGATGTGGCGCTGTCCGATACGAAACATGCGTCGCATTTTCCACTCCACTGTATGTATCGGCGGACGTCCGGCTTCTATGCAGTTGCCTGCCATGTGGCGCAGGAATGCTCGGCTGCGCTGAATTTTGCCGATCAGGTTTTCCCAAAGCAGTGAAACCAGTTCACGGCGCCCAAAGAGGCAGCGGAAATCGAAGTAGATCGATGCCTTCAGCAAGGCATAGGGATCGGGGTTTGAAAGAATCCGGACAAACACCGTGTGCCATTCATTCTCGGAGAGACAAAGTTCGGGATTGACCGCCATCGTATTCCCCTTGCAGCGGGGGAATCCGCAAAGTTCCAGGCCGCTGACAGCCATTTCCGCGAATTCAAGAAACCACTTCCGGGTTAGCTCCAGGTCTTTTTGTGCAACATTTTCAAAAATCAATCCGTTGTCCTGGTCAGTACTGACCGTCTGTTCTTTTCTGCCCTCGCTGCCCATGCTGATCCACGCGAATCCACTGGGCGGCTCTCCTCTGCCCGCCTCCATCATTTTTTCCAGCGCCAGCTCAATTATACGTGCGGTCACGCGGTCATTGATTTCAGTAACCAGCCAGGTTAGTGAATCCGCGCGTCCCTCTTCAAGAAAAAGCTGTTCAATGAGAGCAAGCGCTTCTTTGCGCAGTCTTGCGACAGTTTGATATGAATCACCGGACTCGATCGCCTGAAAAAGAGATGCAGGATGTCGCTGCTGGAAGGTCATCCAGTCCCACTCTGATACAACTCCGGTGGGGACTCCCGACTCTGTCACTACCAGGTGGCTGATTTTATGCTGGATCATCAGCATCAAACCTTCAAAAATAGGTTCATCACCCTCAATGGTCACCATTTCCGGCGTCATCAGTTCCTTGACTTGAACAACGCGGTTTTCCTCGTTCACCAGCACTTTTGTGACCAAATCGGTTGAGGTGATGATTCCAAGGGCCTTTCCCTGTAGCATGACCAGCAGGGAATTGATGGATGCGGAAGTCATCAGACGCGCGGCTTCGGTGGCTGATGCTTCCGGAGATATGGTTATTACAGGTGTTTTAAGCAAGTCACGGATGGAACTTGAAAAGGGAGAAAGTCCAGTGGATTTCTTCATGGGAGGCAACCCCTCGTACCCTTTCCGCGGATGAATCATGCTTAAAATTTACAGTTTTGATGATGAAGAGGATTTGGTTGAAGAGGCTTCAAACCTGTTGGACGTGGGAGAATTTCAGCTATTCCAATTGAGTTATGAATCCTGGTTCCATCGGCAGGCGGAGCTGAAATCGCTGGAACGTGTTTTTTTCGCGTATCTGCTTGAAAACCGGACTCCGGTCTGGGTCCGGCATTATGCGCGCCGCATCAAGAGGTTGGCGGAAGAAGGAACCCTGGATTCCCTGAATCCCGACTACCATCGTTTTGACTGTGGGAAACACACCCCCCTCTCACATGGTTTGGCGAGAGTCCTGCTGGTACTCTTTGCGGTTGTGTGCATAGTTGTGTTCAGTGTGATGATCGGGTTGCTCTGGGACGTCATTCCGGATGATGACCCATGTCTATTCCCACCATGTACCTGGCTGGAAACTGCGACAGATTCCATGGAACAGAAACAGGGACCTTCAGGGCTTTGAATTTTGTGTGAGTGTTCCTCAAAGTTATTTTTTTATCGGAACAAGGCAGGTTTGCATCCGTGCCTCCATTTAACATAAACTCCTGGCCGGGTGGTTCAAAGAGGTCCATATTTCTGTAGGTATGCACCACTTGCACTGGAAACAAGTCAAGAGCCAGTCGGGGGTATTTCAGTAAAATCCCAGAATGTTTCCACCGAGCACCCAAATACAATAAAACAGGGCAATACAGCCGAACAGGAGGTGGACCCACTCCCTCTCTCCGTTAGCATCCCGGTAAGAAATGCCGTGAAAAGCAATGAACCCGGTTGCAAAAACGAAAATTACGTCTATCAGTTCGATGTCCTCAAACAAACTTATATCCTCCTTCAGGGTTTTGAAACTGGATCATCCATCACCTCTTCATACTTGTAAGACTGTTGTTTGGAGTCCTCTTCCGGAATGCGCAGACGTCTTTTCGCGGGGGGTTTCTTCAGTTCCTGTTCAAGAAAAGCCGCACGCGTGGCAATAGTAGGTGGTGCTTCCGGTTGATTGCGCAGAAACCTGGTTATCCAGTCCGGACCCTCACCCAATTCAGGGTCAAGCTCTAGGGCCTGTATATAATCCGCCAGCGCTTCCCTGTGACGGCCGAGCAAATCATGGATGATTCCCCGGTTGGCGTAGGCAACCGCGAACCGTGGTTCCACCTCGAGGGCGATGTTGATCGATTCCAGCGCTTGTTCGAACCGATCCAGCCCTTTTAATGCCAGCGCTCTTCCCAGCAGCCCGGGAGCATGGTGTGGTTTCAGTTCAAGGAGCTGGTTAAATTCAAAAAGGGCTTCTTGGTACAACCCGTCTTCAAGCCTCAGGTTGCCCGTTCTGTAATGCAGCTCGTCCATCTCTTCCGAACCGCCGATGATGTATTGATAAGCGGTTGTTCCCACTACCACCACCGCGGTGAGAATCGCCATCCATTTGAGAAACTTCTGGATACCTGGATCTGAAAGCGTTGATGACATGCTTAAAAATGGATGAAGGTGCGGGTGAAAAGGAGAGAGAAGGTTAAAACGAGTACACCGGCAACAAGGCGGGCCTTGCGACGTTCCTCAGCACGTTCCTGTTCGGAAGTGACCCTGGCCAGTCGGCGTTCCATTCCCCGTACACGCAGGGTCCAGATCAGTTTTTCCGCGGGCCGGTAAAGCAGAAGCGCCATTACCAGGGAACTGCCCCAAAACCAAAGCTGCTGGATAGAATCGACGCTCATGAAAACCGCAAGAATGGATGGTACAGCAATCTCTTGCTGAGAGGAGAATCAGGTGCCTGATTGTACGGTAAGGAGAAATAAATGAAAAGCGGTATGCAGACGGGAACCGGTATACCAAGCTCCCGTCTTGAATCGGAAGTGAGACCGGTCCGGGGAATCGACCGGTCTCAATTGCGGAGAGGTCAGGCTTTTGCCGTTTCTCCAATGTCCTCGACAAGGACTTCGACTTCCTTCTTGGGCACAAGCGACATTTCCATCTTGTACGCAAGGAACCACATCATGGCCACTCCAAGGACCCACCACAGAATCTGCCAGGTCCAGATGGAAGGAATGCCGAATGCCCAGGTTGCAGGTTCGCCGGGGTTGCCGAAGATCGTGTTGCCGATCACGGCGCCGGGACCGATGCCGAAGAAGAACCACGCGAGGGTGACGATCCATGCGATCGGCACCAGGCCGCGTTTTTCTTCGGACAAACCTGCGTGTTCTCGCAGGAAGTTATGATAGGTCATCCGGTGCGCGGTGTCTTCATCATTCTGCGTCATTGCCGAGATGATGATGGCGGCGCCCAGATTGAGGTAGATGCCCCATGCAGCGGAGTGCATGGTCCAGGGCCAGCGGCCCCAGGGTAGTCCGGGGATGATTGCCTGGCCGATGGTTTCGGTGAAAGTTACACCGAGGATGCCGAAAAACAGGCCCCAGGTTACGCCTTGGCGGGTAAACCACGGAAACCAGCAGACCGACATTAACGAAGGCCACATCTGGAATCCATAAGCCACGGCCAATCCTCCCAGCAGCACGAGGGCGTCAGCCGATGTAGTGGCTACGATCAGCGCCGCACCGACGATAATGGCCACCCCGATCCGGCCGAACATGATCTGGGTTTTATGGTCCGCTTCCTTGTTAAGGAAGTGCTTGTACAGGTCCCGGGTGAGCATGCTGCCCGCTGTGGACATATATGCCGCGCCGGTCGACTGCATGGCAGCCAGCGCACAGACAGCCAGCAACCCGACCAGCCAGGGGGAAGTATCGCCCATCATATTGATCATTTCTGGCACCAAATTCCCCTGCGGGAACAGCCCGGTTTTGTCCGACCAGCTTTCAATCCCCCAGGTATTTGTGCCTACACCAGCATCCAGCATCCGTTTGTTGCCGCCCAGAAAATGACCGGCGAATGCTTGAATGGCGGTGAAGAAGAACAGAATGAAACCGATTCCCGTTGAGGAAGCCCAAACCTGTTGGGGAGCAAACGGTTCCGGGTTCTTGTTGCCGAAAGACCACATCGAAAAGGCCGGTGCTGATTGAATGCCCATAAGCGCGAACATATAAGTCAACACCATCATGCCGGTCCAAGCTCCTCCTACCGCCTTACCTCCGGCGCTGACGAACTGAATTACTCCCGGGATGGCGATGTAGTGGCTGTATCCATCCGGTGTACGTTTCGGATCATCGGCCACCAGTTGAATGATGTTCTGCTTGAGGTTGGCCCAGCCGCCGACCGCATCCAACCCGATGAAGCCGATCAATACGATCCCTAATGCGAGTAATATACACTGCAGGGTGTCCACGTAGGCCACCGCCCGCAGACCGCCTGACGCGACATATATGAACACGACAATGGAAAGCAGCCACATGCCTGCTTCCACGTTCATCCACCCGTCTGTCAGTACGTTAAAGAGAAAACCCGATGCGCGCAATTGCACTCCCAGGTAGGGAATGGAGAAGAAAAGCGCCACAATCACCGTCAATACACGGATGGCGTCTCCTTGAAAATAATCCGACAGCATTTCGCCTGGAGTCACGTAACCGAAACGCTTCCCCAGCATCCACTGCCGTTTGAGGAACATCACCCCGGTGAAGGGGATGGTGATGGTGTAAAAAGAGGCATAGGCATACTGAAAGCCGTCCCGGAAAATGAGTCCCGGGTGCCCCACGAAGGTCCAACCTGAAAATGAAGTTGCGGTTGCCGCAAGCACGAAAACCCACAGTGGAATCGCGCGACCGGCTACCATGTAATCACTTGCCGTCTTGCTGGCAATTGCACCCTTGATTCCCCAGTAGATGCAATAACCCCAGTACAAGAGGACAAAGATCGTTAGCCATACGATTTTTGCGTCCATAGACCACTCCCAATGGCTGTGTTTATGGAATGTCCAGAATACCCCGGAACCGGCGAGGTTTTAACCTCTTGTTTCCTGGTCCGGAGTCCTGAACCGGAAAACTGCCCTAGGGCGGCCTTAACCACAGGTTGTAATAAACTGTGGTAATTTATTTATGGCTTGGCCCCCCATTTCATAAGGCAGGTTGGGGAAAACCCCAATTGGGGATGAATGTATACTGGCTTTGATGGGCATTGTCCATACTTTTTTATGTATTCGTTTTTTTCCATGATCAGGACCACTTGCACTTTCAGAACTGAATCAGGGGCTCGGATTTATGATGGATGGGAAGCGACCTCTTTTTCTCACACCCATAAGGCTTCAATAAGTATTAATAATCAAATGTAAAATCAATTAGATGAAGCGATATCAGCGCAAATCCCCGTTGAGGAATCGATGGGCTGTTGCTGGGATTTATCCACTTGCTCATTACAGGTGTGCTGGGAAATTTCCCAGGAATTTTTGCGGGTTTGGGTTACGGTTCTCTACCTGTACTTGTAATTTATCTTAAAAAGGGGTTTATTCATGTGATCCCAGGGGAGATTTACGCATAAGTTTGTTCCAACCGAACGAAACTCTCTGCCCTGATGCGCGGAGAAACATCATAGATTTGTTCAACTCAGGATTTCACAAGACAAATCTTCGGTTTTTATGATAGGGTCGTCAGTTGAAATCTGAGGTCTCCGAACTCCCCTTTTCAGCACTGGATGAGTAGATGTCCGGTTCGGGTGATAGCAACTGCATTTTATGGTTGGGGCGGAGACCTGAAGATCTGCGGACGGTGATGCCGCAAGAAATTCATACACAAAACCTGATACAGAAGGGAGCATGAAAATGTCGGAAAAAGAAATTGTTGAAACTTCCGAAGCAGAAATTGCCGTGCATTGGGGAGAGGAGGATTACTTCCACCCTTCTCAGAAATTCATTGCTCAGGCCAACCTTACGGATGAGGGAATCTACGAACGCTTCAGTCTGGAGAACTTTCCGAACTGCTTCAAGGAATATGCGGATCTTTTGGACTGGTACGAATACTGGCATACGATCCTGGATACCGGTGACGCACCGTGCTGGAAATGGTTTGTGGGCGGCAGGATCAATGCCAGCTACAACTGCGTGGACAGGCATCTGGAGAAGAACCGCAACAAAACAGCCCTCCACTTTGTACCGGAACTGCTCGAGGAAAAAACTGAGCACATCACATTTCAGGAATTGTATGTTCGGGTGAACGAGATGGCGGCGCTGCTCCGCGATTTTGCCGGATTAAAAGCCGGGGATCGGGTGACCATGAATCTGCCGATGACTCCGGAACTGCCGATAACCCTGCTTGCCTGCGCACGCCTTGGTGTAATCCACTCACAGGTTTTTGCTGGCTTCAGCGGAAAGGCCTGTGCGGACAGAATTGTCGATTCTGGAAGCCATGTTTTCATCACCATGGAAGCCTACTACCGGGGAGGAGTACTGCTGGATCACAAGGAAAAAGCGGATATTGCCTGTGACGTCTCGGCAAGTGAAGGGCAGAATGTGGACAAGGTGCTGATTTGGCAGCGCTATCCCGGAAAATATTCAAGTGAATTCCCGCAGAAAAGCGGGCGTGACTACATCGTAAACGATGTGCTGAAAGATTTTTACGGCGTGCGAATTGACCCCGTGCCCATGCCTGCTGAAGCGCCATTGTTTCTGATGTACACCAGCGGCACTACAGGCAAGCCGAAAGGCTGTCAGCATAGCACGGGAGGGTACCTTTCTTACGTCGCCGGCACCTCGAAGTATGTTCAAGACATTCATCCCGAGGACGTCTACTGGTGCATGGCTGACATCGGCTGGATTACCGGGCATTCATACATCGTCTATGGCCCGCTTTCGCTGGGCGCCTCATCCGTGGTTTATGAAGGAGTACCCAATTATCCGGATGCGGGGAGACCCTGGCGGATTGCCCAGGATCTCGGGGTGAACATCTTCCACACCGCACCCACGGCGGTCCGTGCTTTGAGAAAAGCCGGTCCGGATGAACCAGCCAAGTACGATTATCATTTCAAGCATATGACTACGGTGGGAGAACCGATAGAACCGGAGGTGTGGAAGTGGTACTACAACGTGGTGGGCAAGGGCGAAGCAGCCATTGTTGACACATGGTGGCAGACAGAAACAGGCGGGTTTCTCTGCAGCACGCTGCCTGCGCTGAAACCCATGAAACCCGGCAGCGCTGGTCCAGCGATCCCCGGGATTCATCCGATAATTTATGATGATGAAGGCAACACACTGGATTCCGGTGCGGGCAAGGCCGGGAACATCTGCATTCAAAACCCCTGGCCTGGAGGTTTTCAAACCATCTGGGGAGACCGTGAACGCTTTGTCAGGACATATTACGCGCGTTACTGCAAGGACCCCGAAAGCAAAGACTGGCGGGACTGGCCCTACCTGACCGGAGACGCGGCGCTGCAAGCTGACGATGGGTATTACCGGATTCTCGGGCGCATTGACGATGTGATCAATGTTTCAGGTCACCGTTTGGGAACCAAGGAAATCGAGTCGGCGGCATTGGTGGTTGAAGAAGTTGCTGAAGCAGCGGTGGTTCCGGTCGCCCATGAAATCAAGGGAAAGGAACCGGATCTTTACATTTCCCTGAAACCCGGATTTGCCTCGTCAAGGGATCTGGAACAGAAAGTGTCCGATACGGTTAGTACGGAAATCGGCAAAATCGCCAGACCGCGACATGTATGGATTGTCAGCGACATGCCGAAAACACGTTCAGGAAAGATCATGCGCCGGGTTTTGGCAGCCATTTCCAACAATCAGGATGTCGGGGACGTCACCACCCTGGCCAACCCGGATGTGGTCACTGAAATACAGGAACTGGAACGCAGTCATTGACATCCGCATGCGGAAGATCCCGGGAAACCTGATGATATCAGGGAGTTACCGGGATCATTAAGCAGAAAGCATGAGTTGCCGAAACAATCAGAGAGATGGAGGGATGCATGAATTATCGTCAGACCTATCTAGATTCGATTGAGCGCCCGGAAACATTCTGGAGGAAGCAGGCAGAGCAGATTAGCTGGTACGAATTTCCTGAAACCATACTTTCTCAGGACAAAAACGGGTACTACCGCTGGTTCGAGGGGGGGAAGCTTAACACCTCTTATCTGGCGCTCGATTTTCACATCGAAAACGGCAGGGGTGAGCAGACGTCACTGATTTACGATTCGCCGGTCACGAAAACCCAAAAGCACTACACGTATCTGGAATTGCGGGAAGAGGTTGCCAGGTGTGCCGGGATGCTGCGGGAGCTTGATGTGGAAAAAGGGGATTGTGTGATCATCTACATGCCCATGGTCCCGGAAGCCATCATTGCCATGCTTGCCTGCGCGCGGCTGGGCGCGGTCCATTCAGTCGTCTTCGGGGGCTTTGCGCCGCATGAACTCGCGGTGAGAATTGATGACGCGAAACCAAAAGTTGTACTGACTGCAACGTGCGGGATTGAATTCACCCGTGTGATTGAGTACAAACCGCTGGTTGACAAGGCCCTGGAACTCGCCAGTCATCCGCCTTTGAAAACAGTGGTGCTCAAACGCCCCCAGGCGGATGCCGCGATGCAGTCCGGCCGCGATCATGACTGGGAGGAACTTATGAACCAGGCGTCCGCGGCGGACCCGGTCCAAGTTGACGCACTCGATCCGCTATACATCCTGTATACGTCCGGAACGACGGGGATGCCAAAAGGGGTGGTGCGAGACAACGGCGGACATGCTGTGGCGATGAAATACAGCATGAGCGCTGTTTATAACACCGAACCAGGAGAAGTATACTGGGCCGGGTCCGATATCGGCTGGGTGGTGGGGCACTCCTACATAGTCTATGCCCCCCTGATCCACGGATGCACTACCATCGTATACGAAGGCAAACCGGTGAAAACTCCTGATGCAGGCGCCTTCTGGCGAGTGATCGCGGATCACGGGGTGAACACTTTCTTTACTGCGCCAACTGCTTTTCGGGCGGTAAAGAAAGAAGATCCGCATGCCGAGCTCTTAAAAAAATATGACATCAACTGCCTGAAGACCTTGTATCTTGCCGGAGAGCGGCTTGATCCGCCCACCTATGAATGGCTGCTGGAAATCATGGATGCGCCGGTGGTCGATCACTGGTGGCAGACTGAAACCAGCTGGGCGATCTGTTCAAACCCGATGGGCATAGAACCGCAAAAGGTAAAGCTCGGTTCCGCTACATTCCCAATGCCGGGATACAATGTGAAAGTGCTGGATGATGACGGCAGTGAATGCGCGTCAAATGAAACCGGAAACATCGTACTCAAACTGCCCCTTCCTCCGGGATGTCTGCCGACCCTGTGGAACGATGACGCACGTTTCCGGGAATCATACCTCTCACAATACGAAGGGCATTACATCACCGCCGACGGCGGTCTGATCGATGAAGAAGGCTATGTCTTCGTGATGGGACGGACCGATGACGTGATCAACGTGGCCGGGCACCGGCTTTCTACCGGGGAGATGGAGGAATTGATCGGGGGACATAGCGCTGTCGCTGAATGCGCGGTTGTCGGTATTGACGATCAAATGCGAGGTCAGGTGCCCGTGGGATTTGTCGTGATCAAAGACGGGGTCGAAATCAGCCAGGAACAGATGCAAAAGGAACTGGTCGATATCATACGCAATGAAATCGGCGCGGTCGCGGTTTTCCGTCAATCAGGGATTGTCAAGCGGCTGCCGAAAACCCGTTCAGGGAAAATCCTCAGAAAAACCATCCGTCAGCTTGCCCTGCAGGATGAGGTGCCGGTTCCCCCCACTATTGACGATCCGGCTATCCTTGATGAAATCCGGGATGTCCTGCGTGAACGGGGTGTGGGACGCTTTGCCGTAACCTGATACCGACACATAGAGAAGTTAGCAACTCCAGACAGAAGACGTTCCGGGAATATCATAACTGAGCGTCTTCTATTTGCAACGCTTCTGAAAATCGTCTGAAAATCATTACCGGAAAAGCCCTAAAAGGATTTTACATTCAATGGCGGAACAATCGAATTGATTCAGGTCTCCAGCTTGCCAGGTGTGAGCGTAATCAGCCAGAAACCTTGATGGATGAATCACTCCGATTCTGGAATACCGGTCCGCTCCGGTGGTGAAAATTGACCGGGTCGGCGGTATGAATTTCGTAATTCCTCCCGGACGATATCACGGATCATCGGTTTCAGCAGCGTCCGGACTTCCCGCCCGAGTTCCGTCAGCACGTATCCGTGGCCGAGGCATTTCCGGCAATACTTCTGCAGATTGGCATGCAAACTGCCGTATTCGTCTAAACCCGCCTCGAAACCGTTGCCCCCGCAATTTTTGCAGGGTTGTTTCAAATCAGTGATCAGCATTGGGCTTTCTTATCCACCACTGTGCTGGTGAGTCATCGCGATTCATGTTAGTTTTAACAGGATCAGCAAAAACGTGTATTTATGGAAATGTGCGATTTTGATGCCATGAATGAAGCGGAGAAAGTGGAATGATCATTCCGGATGTTGGATTGAAAAAGCTGGTGGAAAAAGGATACATTCCGGAAGGTCTGAACATCGGTCCCTCCAGTGTTGACCTCACCCTTTCGGATTCCTTCAGCTGGCCTGCGCCGGAGAAGGAGGAAATAGTGCTTGGTGAACCGGTTCCACACCGGCAGGTGCAGACTTCACGGTTTGTTCTGAAGCCAAACCATTTTGTGCTGGCAAGTACTGCTGAATCGATCCGCGTTCCTCCTCACATGGCGGCGTATGTTGAAGGCCGTTCCAGCATCGGACGTTTGGGTTTGCAGGTGCAGAATGCGGGATTCATCGATGCGGGGTTCCATGGACAGATCACGCTGGAACTTGAAAACCAGTCCTCCTTTCCCATCGTGCTCCAGCCCGGGGTCCGCATTTGCCAGATCGTGTTTGTGCAGATGTCGGAAGAAGCCGAGCAACCTTATTCCGGGAAATATAATGGTCAATCCGGCGCAACACCAAGCCGCCTTGAGATCGATCCGGAGTTTTTTGCCTCTACATGAAATCTCATTCTCATGGTCTGGCGGTTGCATCTTGCTAATTCCACGCCGGGTGTTAAAGTTACAAAATTGAATTCCTGCAGTAGGATTTCAACGCCTTGCGAAATGAGGCATTTGTCAATTTCCGGCAGTTTCCGGAATCAGGTAGCAGCGTTCAGCTGTGAATCAGGCAAGGAATCATATGGAGAAAGTCAGAATATTTGATACGACTCTCCGTGATGGAGAGCAGTCCCCGGGATGTTCAATGTCCGCAGGTGAAAAGCTGGTCCTTGCCAAGCAGCTTGAGCGGCTGGGAGTGGACACCATTGAAGCGGGATTCGCCGCTTCTTCAAAGGGGGATTTCGACAGCGTCCGTTCGATTGGGGAGGAAATCCACAACTCGACTGTGGTTTCCCTGTGCCGTACGTTGATCAGCGACATCGACCGTGCAGCGGAAGCACTGCGGGATACGGACAACTGGGGATTGCACACCTTCATTGCCTCCAGTCCCCTGCACATGAAGCACAAGCTCCAGATGGAGCCGAAGGAAGTTGTGAAAGCGGCGGTCAACGCGGTTGAGCGCGCAAGGAAATACACAGACAACGTCGAGTTCAGCGCTGAAGACGCGACCCGCAGCGAACCGGAATTTCTGGTGGAACTGTTTTCCGAAGCGATCCGTGCCGGTGCAGGGATTCTCAATGTTCCGGACACGGTCGGGTACACCACCCCGGATGAAATGCACGCGTTGATCACACGCTTGATGAACGAAGTTTATCAGGCGGAGCAAGCAGTTTTTTCCGTGCACTGTCACAATGACCTGGGGATGGCGGTTGCAAACTCGCTGGCCGCTGTGAAGGCGGGAGCACGACAGGTAGAATGCACTATCAACGGCATCGGAGAAAGGGCCGGCAATGCGTCGCTTGAGGAAATCGTGATGGCGCTGAAGACCCGCCAGCAGGTTTATTCATACGATACGAACATTGAAACCCGGCAAATCTACCCCTCGAGCAAGCTGCTTTCACAGATCACAGGGGTGGGCGTGCAGCCCAACAAGGCGATAGTCGGAGCAAATGCTTTTGCGCATGAAGCCGGCATACATCAGCACGGGGTGCTCAAAAACGCACTGACCTATGAAATCATGACTCCGCAGTCGGTGGGCATCAAGTCCAGCAACCTGGTGCTGGGCAAACACTCCGGACGGCACGCTCTTTCAGAACGGATCAAGGAACTGGGATATGAATTAAATGACGTGGAACTGAACCAGGTTTTTAAGGAATTCAAGCGGCTTGCGGACATCAAGAAGGAAGTCTACGATGAAGACCTGGAAGCACTTGTCTCCCACGGCATCCGCAAGCACACGGACCGCTACCAGTTGGAGCACTTGACTGTCACATCAGGCACAACGGCGGTCCCTACCGCCACGGTGATGATGAAAATAGACGGAGAGATGGTCAAGCAGGCGGGATTCGGAGATGGACCGGTTGATGCCGCGTTGAACACCATCCGGGAACTGACGGGCATCAAGTGCGTCCTTACATCCTATGTGGTTAAAGCAATCACCGGTGGTACCGATGCACAGGGCGAAGTGAGCGTCGGGGTTGAGAAGGACGAGATACAGCTCACTGGAAGGGGAGCGCATACGGATATAGTTGTTGCCAGCGCGATGGCATTCATCAACGCCTTGAATCGTCTGGAAACGAGGAAGAATTCAATCAGCCCCGCTACTCCTATCCAGCAGATCGCGGGCGTCTGAACGCCAGCCTACCTTTCCGATTGCAAGGGAGACCACACTCAGCCGACCGGCGGAGAGGTCTCCCTTTTTTGTTGCGAAAATCCTCGGTTCATCACATAATAACAAGTTTTACACAGACTCGAAAAACCACTGTACTGAGAGACAGCATGGAGGAATACGTTCCCGGTGAATTGGAACCGAAATGGCAGGAACACTGGGAGAAAAGCGGCCAGCTGGATCCTGATCCCGATTCGGGAAAGCCCAGGTTTTATATGCTGACGATGCTTCCGTACCCTTCCGGAGACCTCCACATCGGGCACTGGTACGCCATGGCCCCTTCAGACGCGTATGCGCGTTTCCTCAAAATGCGGGGTCATGAGGTATTCTTTCCGATCGGTTTTGATGCATTTGGACTCCCCGCTGAAAACGCCGCGATCAAGCACAACATCCATCCCAATGACTGGACACATAAAAACATCGAGCGCATGCGGACTCAGCTTCGTTCGATGGGAAATATGTTTGCCTGGAAAAATGAAATCGTCTCCTGTGAACCGGAATATTACAAGTGGAGCCAGTGGTTCTTCCTGAGGATGCTGGAGAAAGACCTTGCGTACCGTGAATGTGCCCCGGTTGATTTTTGTAACCACTGTCAAACAACCCTAGCCCGCGAACAGGTCTGGGGAGAAGAGCGCCAGTGTGAACGCTGCGGAAACCCGGTGGTGAAAAAAGAACTAAACCAGTGGAAACTGCGCATCACCCGCTATGCCGAGGAACTGCTCGATTTCGAGGGATTGGATTGGCCGGAGCGTGTGCGGCTGATGCAGACCAACTGGATCGGGCGCAGCGAAGGAGTCGAGTTTGCTCTTCATGTGCAGGGGCAGACGGACTGCGAATTCCGCGTGTTCACCACACGACCTGACACCGTATTCGGCATGACTTTCTGCGTGCTTGCTCCGGAACATGAACTGGTTGACAGGATCACAAGCGAAACACAGAAAGTGGCGGTGACCGCTTACCGTCGAAAGACCGAAAAGAAAGACGAAATCGAGCGAACCGCGGAAGGAAAGGAAAAAGACGGGGTCTTTACCGGCGCCTATGCGATAAATCCGATGAACCAGGAACCGGTGCCGATCTGGATTGCCGATTACGTGATGGCATCCTATGGGACCGGCGCGATCATGGGCGTCCCCGCGCATGATACGCGTGACTTCCTTTTCGCACGAAAATACGGACTGCCGACCCCGGTGGTTGTGGTGCCCGCTGAACAGTTCGATAACCCTCCGGACGGCGACCTGATTGAAGAGGCAACCACTGACAAGGAAGGCAGTGTGATGGTCAACAGTTCCGGGTTCGATGGTGCCATGTGGCCGGACAGTTTTGAAAAAGTGGTGCAGGCGATGGAATCGGCGGGGATCGGTGAACGGCAGGTAAATTACCGCTTGCGTGACTGGCTGATCAGCCGTCAGCGCATGTGGGGGACCCCGATTCCGGTGATCCACTGTTCCGATTGCGGAACCGTACCAACTCCCTACGAGCAGCTTCCGGTGCTGTTGCCCGATGATGCGGAATTTAAACCCACCGGGGAAAGCCCTTTGAAATACCATGAAGGGTTTCTGAAAACCGAATGTCCGCGATGCGGCATGTCCGCGGAACGTGAAACCGATACCATGGATACCTTCATCTGCTCATCCTGGTATTATTATGCCTACGTTTCTCCCTACTGGAAAAAAGGGGGAACGCTGCACCGTGACGATGTTCCCTGGGATGAAACACATATTCAGGACTGGTGCCCGGTGGATCAATACACCGGCGGAATTGAGCACGCAACCATGCATCTGCTGTATTTCAGGTTTTTTACCAAAGTCCTCGCGGATTTGAACCTGTTCTCATTTCGTGAACCGGCGAAACGTCTGTTCAACCAGGGCATGATCCTTGGGGAGGATCATGAAAAGATGTCCAAAAGCCGGGGCAACGTGGTAAACCCGGATGAGTTGGTTCAGCAGTATGGCGCAGATACGGTACGGTGTTATTTAATGTTCCTGGGGCCGTGGGATTCAGGGGCGCCCTGGAATCCACACGGAATTGAAGGATTGTCACGTTTCTTCAAAGGTGTGTGGAATTTATGCCGATTGCAACCCAAAAACCCTGCCGAATGGTCTTCTGAACAAAAGCACTCGCTGCGTAAATCTTTGCACCAGACTATCAGGAAGGTGACGGAAGATATGCAGCGCTTTCGTTTCAACACCGCAATAGCCGCGCTGATGTCGTTCCGCAATGAGCTGAAGTCCGCTGAATCCAATGCCGGCGGAGTGGTTTGGGAGGAGTGTCTCGACGGACTTATGCTGTTGATGGCCCCTATGGCGCCGCACATTGCCGAAGAACTTTGGTGCAAGCGCCACCCAGGCATGGGGAGTGTCCACAATCAGTCATGGCCCAGGTTTGATGAACAGCTGGCGTCGGATGATTCAGTGACCATTGTCGTCCAGGTTCAAGGTAAACTGCGGGACAGACTGGAAGTGCCGGTCGGCTTGAGCAGTGCGGAGATTGAGAAACAAGCGCTTGCCTCGGCAAAAGTACAATCCTATCTGAAAGAGAGCCCCGTTCGCAGAGTGATTGTAGTACCTGACCGGCTGGTTAATATCGTCATTTGAAAAAAACACCCCTCCGGCCTGAAATTCCGGACTTCTTTCTTGACCTACCTAAAAATCCATGTTAAATTTGCTGTTTGCTTATTTAACAACAAGGTATTTGTAACTGAGAATAACAGGAATATGCCGACCTTGAACCAGCTGGTACGCAAGGGCCGAAAACACAAGATTTTCAAGAAAGACACCCCGGCCTTGCAGGAATGTCCGCAAAGGCGTGGGGTATGTGTGAGAGTATATACCTCGACCCCGAAGAAACCCAATTCCGCCTTGCGGAAAGTGGCTCGTGTGCGTTTGACCAACGGCATCGAAGTGACCAGTTACATTCCGGGAATCGGCCATAATCTGCAGGAACACTCGGTGGTGCTGATCCGCGGCGGCAGGGTCAAGGATCTGCCGGGAGTACGCTATCACGTTATCCGGGGGGCCCTCGACACGCTGGGCGTTGATGACCGCAAAAAGGCGCGTTCGAAATACGGAGCAAAGAAAAACCAGTAGGAATTACCTATGTCCAGACGACGCGCGGCGGTTAAACGGTCCATCCTTCCCGACCCGAAATACAATGACATACTGGTCAGCAAATTCATCTGCAGCCTGATGCGTAACGGCAAAAAGAGCGTTGCAGAAAAAATCCTGTACGGCGCGTTTAATCTGATTGCAGAAAGAGAAAAAGAAGTTTCGCCGCTGGAAGTGTTCCGCACCGCGGTTGAAAATGTGAAACCTGCGATGGAGGTGAAATCACGCAGGGTGGGGGGGTCCACCTACCAAGTGCCGATGCAGGTTCGTTACGGGCGCAGTCAAAGTCTTGCCATCCGCTGGCTGGTACAGTACGCCAATGCCCGTAGCGGAAAATCGATGCTCGCAAAACTGGCTGACGAACTGATGGACGCCTTCAATCAGCGTGGGAGTTCCATCAAAAAAAAGGAAGACACCCACAAAATGGCTGAGGCCAACAAAGCCTTTGCCCATTACCGCTGGTAAGCCCCTGTTTCTTTGCCTATATGTATTGATGCTGAAGTCAGGAATGTCCGGTGAAGAAATCTCAAGCCCTCGCCAAACGGCGTAACATAGGTATCATGGCCCATATCGACGCCGGAAAAACGACTACTACCGAGCGCATTCTCTACTATACGGGCAGGATACACAAAATCGGCGAAGTCAACGACGGTGCGGCCACAATGGACTGGATGGAGCAGGAACAGGAGCGCGGAATCACCATTACCTCCGCTGCGACATCCTGTATCTGGCCCTGCGAAGGAGAAGATTATTCCATCAACATTATTGACACGCCGGGGCATGTGGATTTCACTGTGGAAGTGGAACGTTCTCTAAGGGTGCTGGACGGATCAATCATGGTGCTGTGTGGAGTGGCCGGAGTTCAGCCACAGTCTGAAACAGTCTGGCGCCAGGCAAAACACCACCACGTTCCTTGCATTGCCTTTGTGAACAAGATGGACCGCGTGGGGGCGGATTTTGAACATGCATTGAAGACGCTGGATGAGCAACTTCAGGCCAATCCGGTACCCGTGCAAATTCCAATCGGGGCGGAAGAACGGTTTGAGGGTGTGGTGGACTTGGTGCAGATGCAGGCATATTATTATGATGAAGAGGGGTTCGGAGTCGATTATGAATGCCGCAAGATAACTGGAGATCTGGAAAAGCGGGCACAGGCAATGCGTGCAGAGATGTTGGATAAGCTTTCCCTGCATGACGACGGGTTGTTGGAAAAGCTGCTTGAGGAAGTGGAACCGCAAACAGACGAAATTTATGCGGTTTTACGTAAAGGGACATTGAACGGAGAAATCACTCCAGTGTTATGCGGCAGCTCCTTCAAAAACAAGGGGGTACAGCAGCTTCTGGATGCAACGGTTCGTTTCCTCCCATCCCCTCTTGACATTCCTCCGGTCATCGGCGTCCATCCTGAAACAGGCAAGGAAGTGAGCCGTGATTCATCTCCGGATGAACCTCTGTGTGCTTTGGCATTCAAAGTGGCCAGCGATCCATTTGCCGGGCAGTTGAATTTCATCCGCGTCTATTCCGGCAGGTTCTGCACAGGCAAAACCGCATACAATCCGCGTAAACGTAAGTTTGAACGGATCGGAAACATCGTCAAACTTCATGCCAACAAACGCCAGGAGATGAGTGAAATTGAGGCCGGCGATATCGGCGCGGTTATCGGCATGGACCTGGTTACCGGTGACACTTTGTGTCCCAAGGACCAGCCGCTTGTCCTCGAGTCCGCTCAGTTCCCGGAACCGGTGATGGATCTTGCCATTGAGCCGAAGACAAAACCGGACCAGGATAAACTGCATGAAGCCCTGAAGCGATTGATGCAGGAGGATCCGACTTTCCGTAGCAGGGTTGAAGCCGAGACAGGACAGATGGTCATTTCCGGAATGGGCGAACTGCATCTGGAGGTCATGGTGGACCGGTTGCTACGGGAATTCCGGGTTTCCTGCAAAGCGGGCAAACCAAGGGTCGCCTATCGCGAAACAATCACCGTAGAAACAGAAACGGAAGCAACTTTCGACCGCACATTGGAGGGTAAGGAACAACGGGTGAACTGCCGGTTGGTGCTCAAACCCCTGGAAACCGGCAGGGGTTTTATTTTTGAAAATCAAATTCCCGCTTCCCGTCTCCCCAAGGAATTTGCGCAAGCGGTCGAACGTGGCATTCAGGATTCACTGAGCAACGGAGTGCTGGCAGGGTTCCCCTTGATTGATCTGAAAGCTGTGCTGACAGGAGCGGAATATGATGATGAGCATTGTTCCGAAATGGCTTTCTCTATCGCCGGAGCAACGGCGTTTCAGGAAGGTGTACGCGATGCCGGACCACAACTGCTGGAACCGGCGATGAAGATTGAAGTCGTCCTGCCGTTGCAGTATACCGGTGATGTCATCGGTGATTTGAATTCCCGGCGCGGACGTGTCAGGGGGATGGAGGAACGCGGTGGAGTGCAGGTTATCTCCGCGGAAGCGCCTCTTGGGGAAATGTTTGGTTATTCCACCCAACTGCGTTCGCTGACACAGGGGAGAGCATCCTATTCAATGCACTTCAGTCATTATTCACCCGTCACTGAAACCACGAGATGCACCCTCACGGGAGAATTGCCCTCGCTGGCGGAGGCATGACCAGTTAACAAACCTGAACAAACACCAGATGGTGACAATGGATTTCATAACGTTCAAACGTAACTCAGACAGGAGATAAGATGGCAAGAGAAAAGTTTGATCGCTCCAAACCTCACGTGAACATCGGCACGATCGGCCATGTCGATCACGGCAAAACCACCTTGACCGCGGCGATAACCAAGGTCCTGCAATTTCAAGGACTTGCGGATCTTGCAAAATATGACGAAATTGATGCTGCGCCTGAGGAGCGTGAGCGGGGGATCACTATTGCGACCGCCCACATTGAGTATCAAACGGAAAACCGGCATTATGCCCACGTCGATTGTCCAGGACACGCGGATTATGTGAAGAACATGATCACCGGCGCCGCGCAAATGGATGGCGCAATCCTGGTTGTATCGGCAGCGGATGGCCCCATGCCCCAAACCAGGGAGCACATCCTGCTGGCCCGCCAGGTAAATGTGCCGCACCTGGTGGTCTATCTGAACAAGGTGGATCAAGTCGATGACGAGGAATTGCTGGAACTTGTTGAAATGGAAGTGCGTGAACTGCTGAGTTCCTACGATTTCCCCGGGGACGACATCCCGATTATCAAGGGTTCGGCGCTGGAGGCCCTTGAAGCTGATTCCACCAATTATGATGATGATGTCTATGGATCAATCAGGGAACTGATGGAAGCGGTGGATATACACATTCCTGAACCTATCCGGGACCTGGACCGTCCGTTCCTGATGTCGGTGGAGGACGTGTTCACCATTTCAGGTAGAGGCACAGTTGCGACAGGCCGTATTGAACGCGGCATCATCAAAACCGGCGAAGAAGTTGAAATCACCGGCATCCGGGAGACACAGAAAACGACTGTTACCGGAGTGGAAATGTTCCGCAAAACACTCGATGAGGGACGTGCAGGGGACAATGTCGGATTACTGGTGCGCGGCATCAAGCGTGATGAAATCGAACGCGGGCAGGTGATCTGCAAACCCGGGTCGATAACTCCGCATACTGAGTTCAAAGCCCAGGTTTATGTGTTGACCAAGGATGAAGGTGGCAGGCATACTCCGTTTTTCACCAACTATCGTCCACAGTTCTATTTCCGCACCACCGATGTAACGGGTGTCCTTAATCTCCCGGAAAATGTTGAAATGGTGATGCCGGGAGACAACATTGAGCTGGAAGTGAACCTCATCACTCCGATCGCCCTTGAACAGGAAGTCCGCTTCGCCATCCGGGAAGGTGGAAGGACAATTGGATCAGGCGTCGTCACAGAAGTAATCAAGTAATTGTAGCAGAGACGTTTGATGGATCCAAAAATCAAGGTCCGATTCAAGGCTTATGATGACAAGCTCCTCGATCAAACGGTTGGGGAGATTGTACACACGGTCAAGCGCACAGGCGCTCAAATAGTCGGGCCGATTCCTTTGCCCACACGCATAAACCGCTATACAGTCCTGCGGTCACCGCACGTGGACAAGAAATCAAGGGAACAATATGAGGTCAGGACTCACAAACGCCTGCTTTACATCCTGGATACCACTCCGCAGACGATGGACGCGCTAATGCGCCTGGATATCTCTGCGGGTGTGGACATTGCCATCAAACAGGAAGGATAGACCGACTAAACCGGAACGGAAAGTATGGCCAGTCTGCAAATCCTAGATCAAACCAATCAACCGGCGGGAGAGATGGAACTGGAAGACAAGATCCTCGAAACCGCCTACCACCCGCAAATGGTTAAACAGGCCGTGGTCGGATATCTTGCTTCGGTTCGTCGGGGAACGCATTCCACTAAGAGTCGCGGAGAGGTGGCATACAGTTCCCACAAACTGTACAGGCAGAAGGGCACAGGCAATGCCAGAGCAGGAAGCGCAAAATCCCCGATCCGCCGTCATGGTGGTGTGACATTCGGACCAACCCCGAGGGATTATGCGACGAAGATGAACAAAAAAATGCGACGCCTTGCCCTGTGCTCGGCGCTGGCAGAAAAAATCCGCCTAAAAGAGGTGACTGTACTGGAAAAACTGGAATTGCCGGATCACAAAACACGCAATCTTAAGCAGATTCTGGATGTACTGAACGCGCCCAAGGCACTGATTGTTACGGATGAAATGAGCGACAATCTAAGGCTGGCTTCACGGAACCTACAGGATGTTCATGTGATCTGTCAACGCAGCTTGAATGTTTATGAACTGCTCCGGTTCCCGCGGGTGATTTTCCTCAAGAATGCTCTGGAAGCGATGAAACCGAGGTTGAACTGATGAATGTGTACGATGTGCTGCGTATCCCGAAACTGACGGAAAAAACCCTGCAGCTCAAAGAGGAAGCCAATCAATTTGTTTTTGAGGTGGATCCCTGCGCAAACAAAATCCAGATCAAGGAGAGTGTTGAAAAGGCTTTTAAAGTCACAGTGATGCGTGTGCGGACGATGAATGTACGCGGAAAAAAGAAACGGCTGGGCCGGTACCAAGGCCGTAAATCCAGATGGAAGAAAGCGCTGATCACTCTCAAACAAGGCGACACCATAGAGTATTTCGAAGGAGCCTGAACGACACAGAATCATGGCGATCAAAAATTATAAACCGACTTCTCCAGGGCGACGAGGCATGAGTGGTTTCGTATTTGACGAAATCACCACCTCGGAACCGGAAAAAAGCCTGCTTGCCCCAATGAAGAAAAAGGGTGGCAGGAACAATACAGGACGGATCACTGTGAGACATCGCGGGGGAGGTCATAAAAGACGGTTCAGGATCATTGATTTCAAGCGTGACAAAACGGATGTCCCGGCAACGGTGGTCTCGATTGAATACGATCCGAATCGCACTGCGCGCATCAGTCTGCTTCATTATGCGGACGGGGGAAAACGCTACATTCTCACCCCGGAAGGGTTGAAGGTTGGAGACAGGGTTGTTTCCGGCGAAAACGTGGAAATCAAAACCGGGAACGCGCTGCCGATGAAAAATATTCCGCTGGGTACCGTTCTCCATTGTGTTGAGATGAGAAAGGGGAAAGGGGCCCAGCTTGGTCGCAGTGCGGGAGCAGGCATCCAGCTGATGGCCAAAGATGATCAATACGCGCAACTGCGCATGCGGTCCGGAGAAATCCGGAAAATCCGTGTGGAGTGCACCGCCACCATCGGATCCGTGGGCAACGCCCAGCACATGAATGTAAAAATAGGCAAAGCGGGGAGAAGCCGCTGGCTGGGAGTGCGCCCGACTGTTCGGGGGGTTGTAATGAACCCGGTGGATCATCCTCATGGAGGTGGAGAAGGCCGCACTTCCGGAGGTCGTCATCCAGTCAGCCCCTGGGGTAAACCGACCAAGGGGATGAAGACACGCAAGCGCAAAGTTTCCGAAAAACTGATAGTGAAGAGGAGATAACTGTGCCAAGATCCTTGAAGAAAGGACCTTTCATTGACGCCCATCTGGAAAAGAAGGTGATGGCGGCAAAAGAAAAAAATGATCGCAGGTTGATCAAAACCTGGTCCCGCCGTTCTGTTATCCTCCCTGAATTTGTCGGTTTGAATATCGCCGTTCATAATGGTAACAAGTTCATCCCGATATATATTACTGAAGACATGGTCGGATACAAACTTGGAGAATTTTCGCCGACCCGCACTTACCGCGGGCATGTAGGCAAAACAGACAAACGGGCAAAACGCTGATGATTGCCAAGGCGACAGCAAGAAACGTCAGGGTTTCCCCTCGGAAAGCCAGGCTGGTGGTGGACCTCATCCGTGGCAAGAATGTCAACAAAGCCATGGCTGAACTGAGTGTTTTGAGAAACCGCGCTGCAGAACCGGTGCTGAAGTTATTGCAGTCCGCAATGGCTAACGCGGACCAGAAAGAACCGGATGCCGAAGTTGATCTGTTCCGCATTACCAGGGCCTATGTCGATGAAGGAGCAACCCTGCGCAGATTTCGCCCCAGAGCAATGGGCCGGGCAACCACCATACGCAAACGCAGCAGTCATATCACGCTGGAAGTTGGAGTTTAAACCCATCCTCGTTTGACCGGGGATAGAATACGCAGTTTTCAATAAGGACAAACGTGGGTCAGAAAGTTAATCCCATCGGCATGCGCTTGGGGATTTCTAAAACCTGGAATTCGAAGTGGTTTGCCGAAAAGGATTATTCCGCTCAGTTGAAGCAGGATCTGAATATCCAGAATTTTGTGAAAGACAGGCTCAAGCATGCAGCGATTTCCAAGATTGAAGTAGAACGAACCGCAAAGAAAACCAAGGTCAACATTTTCACCGCCAGACCCGGAATCATCATCGGACGCAAGGGAGACGAAGTTGAGAGACTGAAGAACGAGTTGAACAAGCTGGTCAGTCATGAAGTGGTGGTCAACATCAAGGAAATCAAGCGTCCGGAAATTGACGCAACCCTGGTAGCCGAAAACATCGCCAACCAGCTTGTCCGCCGGATTGCCTACCGTAGGGCCATGCGTCGGGCGATGCAATCCGCCATGCGGATGAACATTGCCGGATGTAAAATCATGGTCGGCGGCCGTTTGAACGGAGCGGAAATCGCCCGCACCGAATGGGTCCGCGAGGGGCAGGTTCGTTTGCACACACTTCGTGCAGACATCGATTACGGAGTGGCTGAAGCTCACACCACCTACGGAGTAGTGGGGGTCAAAGTCTGGGTTTACCGCGGGGAGAAATATGAACGTACCCGCACCCGACGTAAACGCAGAAAAATCTGAACAGACATGTTACTGCCAAAGAAAACCAAGTACCGCAAGCAGATGCGCGGACGCATGAAGAATAATGCGAATTCCGGCAACACTGTTTGTTTCGGTTCATTCGCCCTGCAGGCACTTAACCGCGGATATTTGACCAACCGCCAAATTGAATCGGCCCGGCGGGTGATCACCCGCGCTCTCAAGCGGGGAGGGAAAATCTGGATCCGGGTGTTTCCGGATAAGCCGATAACAAAACGTCCCGCGGAAACCCGGATGGGGAAGGGAAAAGGGGCAGTGGACAGCTGGGTGATGCCGATTCACCCCGGCAGGGTGTTGTATGAAATCGAAGGGGTGCAGGAGTCGGTGGCATTGGAAGCGTTGAGGCTTGCCGGATACAAACTGCCGATGAAAACCCGGATCGTCAAACGCACTGCAGTATTATGAAAGCATCAGAACTGAGAAACCTGCCCTTGGGGGAACTTGAATCGAAGCGGATAGAACTCAAGGAGGAATATCTGCGCATGCGCTGCAACACGGTCATTCAGCAAATTAGCGACGTGCACCTGCTGCAAAAAACCCGTCGCGACATTGCACGCGTTAACACAATTATTGCGGAAAAGGCAAAACAACCCCAGGACGTCTAGATGAAAAGGGTCAAATATCAAAGTGGCGTGGTGGTCAGCAACAAAATGGATAAGTCCATTGTTGTGCTGGTAGAGAAGAAATTCAAACATCCGCTCTATAAAAAAACGATCAAACGCAGCAAGAAGTACATCGCCCACGATGAACACAACGAATGTGAAATTGGCGATTTCGTGCAGATTGCAGAATGCAGACCACTCAGCAAACACAAGAACTTCCGGCTGGTGAAAAGGAGCTGAACGATGATTCAAATGCAAAGCGTTCTGGAAGTAGCCGACAATTCCGGAGCCAAGAACCTGATGTGTGTGAAAGTGCTAGGTGGTTCTAAAAAAAGATATGCCAGGGTGGGCGATATAATAGTTGCATCCATCAAAGACAGTCTCCCCAATTCCAGGGTGAAGTCCGGGGATGTGGTAAGAGCCGTGATCGTCCGCACGAAGAAGGGATACCGTCGTCCAGATGGTTCGTACATTAAATTTGACAAAAATGCCGCGGTGGTTATTGACAATAAACGCGAACCGATCGGGACCCGTATTTTCGGCCCGGTTGCCAGGGAACTGCGTGCGGGAAAATTCATGCGCATTCTTTCATTGGCGCCCGAAGTTTTGTAAAGGTCAACCATGGATTCCAAGCAGCGAAAAAGGAAAAATCCCCGTATCCGTATAGGAGACACGGTGATGGTTATTTCGGGAAAGGAAAAGGGCAATCACGGCCGGGTGCTTGCGGTAGACTGGAAACGGGAGCGTGTACTCGTGGAAGGCCTGAACATGGTTGTTCGTCATACCAAGCCGAATCAACGCAACCAGCAGGGAGGGTTGATCCGCATGGAATCCCCGATTCATTATTCAAATGTGCAGTTGTATAATCCCGTTCTCGATCGCGGAGTGCGAGTGCGAGTGAAAACCAATGATGACGGGGTGAAAAACAGGGTTTGTGTAAAAACTGGAGAGGTGTTGGGCGCATGATTGAGAGCCACCTGCTGAAGACCTATAAAACCAAGGTCATTCCCCTGCTTAAGGAGAAATATCAATATACCAATCTGCATCAGCTTCCAGCTATTTCCAAGGTGTCGCTGAACATGGGGCTTGGTGAAGCATTGCAGAATCCCAAAGCAATCGAGGAGGCAAGCAAACAGCTGGCCTTGATTTCCGGACAGAAACCGGTGACCACCCGGGCGAAGAAGTCGATTGCTGCGTTTAAACTCCGTGAAGGTATGCCCATTGGCTGCATGGTTACCCTGCGGCGTGAAAGAATGTGGAATTTCTTGGACAAGTTTGTTCACGTCGCAATCCCGAGGATCCGCGATTTCCGCGGGATCTCACCCCGTGCATTTGATGGTTCGGGGAATTATACCATGGGGGTAAAGGAGCAGTTGATCTTTCCGGAAATAGATTTCGATCAGATCGATCGCATCCGGGGAATGAATATCACCATTGTCACAAGCACCGATTCAGATCAGGAAGGTCTGGATCTGCTCACCGGCTTGGGATTTCCGTTCAGAAAGTAAAAAAAATGGCAAAAAAATCCTTAATGGTCAAAAGTGCGCGCAAGCAGAAGTACGCCGTCCGGGAACACAACCGCTGCGGGTATTGCGGGCGTTCGCGTGCCTATCTGAGAAAATTCGGAATGTGCCGCATTTGTTTCCGAAAACTTGCGGGATTCGGGCTGCTTCCAGGCGTGACCAAAGCCAGCTGGTGAACTGCATAAAATCCTGTACTGAACAATAGAATAAACATGTCGATGACCGATCCCATTGCGGATTTGCTGACCCGTATCCGCAACGCAAATCAGCGAAAATTGAGGGATTTGAAAGTTCCTTCATCGCGGATGAAACTGAGTATAGTCAAGCTACTCAATGATGAGGGATTCATCCAGGATTGGAAACTGGATGAGAGCGGGAAGTTCCCAGTTATCCGGATCTGGTTGAAGTATCTAGACAGCGGGGAGCCCGTTATCCGCAGAATTCAAAAAGAAAGCAAACCGGGTTTAAGGTTGTACGTCAAAGCCCGGGAAACCAAACCGGTGCTTGGAGGTCAGGGGATTGCCATCCTCTCCACATCCAAGGGAGTGATGACCGATCGCCAGAGCCGGAAGGAAAACATCGGAGGAGAACTGCTTTGTACGGTTTGGTAACCGTAATGCCCGAATAGGAAAGCGATGTCGAGAATTGGAAAACGACCGATAAACATCGGTAATGAAGTCCAGGTGAAGTATCAGAACCGGGATTTGTCAGTTAAGGGGCCCAAGGGGGAACTGCGGATGAAAGTGCACGCTGAAGTGGATCTCGACATTACCGACCAGTCCATTCGCTTGCAACCGGCGAATGAGCAACTTGGAATTACTCCGATGCTGGGAACCACATGGGCCCTTGTCCGGAACATGGTACATGGAGTCACCACGGGGTTTGTAAGTGAATTGAATCTGGTGGGCGTGGGATATCGTGCGTCAGTGAACAATAAATTACTGGTTCTGAATCTGGGTTTTTCCCACCCGGTCGAATACCCAATCCCCGCAGGAGTTAAGGTAACGGTTACTGCAAACACAACAATTGTCATTGAAAGCGCGGACAAACAGCTGCTCGGACAGGTTGCCGCGGACATCAGAAAATACCGGCCGCCGGAACCGTATAAAGGCAAAGGAATCCTTTTCAAGGGAGAAAGACTTAAACGTAAAGCGGGAAAAGCCGGAAAAGTTTGATTCAAGGAAAAATGGTGGGTCATGAACAATTCTGAATTGCGCGAAAAAGCACGCAGAAAACGGCATCGTAGAGTGCGCAAAAAAATCAGTGGTTCGGCGGAAAGACCGCGCTTGGCAGTCTTCCGCTCGGCACGGCATATTTATGTGCAGGCCATCGACGACGATAATGGAATAACCCTGGCGGCAGCATCAACAAAAAACCTGGGGGAAAAATTGAAAGGATCATCCGGTAACGTCAAAGCGGCAAAATTGGTGGGCGAGGACGTGGCGGCAAAACTGAAAGAAAAATTGATCGAAAATGTGTTGTTTGATCGCGGAGGGTTCCTCTTTCATGGACGCGTGAAAGCCCTTGCCGAAGGGGCCCGCGAAGCAGGATTGAATTTCTAACACTGATTGCAGAAGAACCAACAGGAAAGGCGAAGGTGGCGGAAAAGACGGAACAGAACGAACTGATAGAAAAAGTCATCCGGGTCAACCGGGTTGCCAAAGTGGTCAAGGGTGGAAGACGCTTCAGCTTCAGTGCGCTGGTGGTGGTAGGTGACGGCAAAGGCCGGGTCGGTTTAGGGCTGGGCAAGGCAAACGAAGTGACCGAGGCGATTCGCAAGGGAGTGGGTACCGCGACATTGGATATGAAACTGGTGAAGATGGAAGGAACCACTATTCCACACATGGTCATCGGCAAGTTCGGCGCTGGTCGGGTCCTGATCAAACCTGCAAGAAAAGGGCATGGCATCATTGCCGCCGGCCCTGTTCGGGCAGTGATGGAAGCCGCGGGAATCATGGATATCAGTGTCAAGTGTCTTGGTTCGCGGAACCCGCAGAACCTGGTTCGCTCGACGTTTGCCGGATTGAACAGCCTCCGCGGTTTTGACCAGGTGGCTCGTGCACGGGCCAAGGATGTTGAAGAACTGACCAAAATAGCATAGGTTATGGCAGAAAAAATAAGGGTGACTCTGGTCAGAAGCAGGATTGGAGTGCAGAAGAGGCAGAAAGCAAATTTGTCCGGCTTGGGCTTGCGAAAAATAAACAGCAGTTCTGTTCTGGAAAACACCCCCGCGGTCAGAGGAATGATCCGGAAGGTGCAGCATCTGGTCCGGATCGACCTTATTGATGAATGAGGAATCACCATGTACCTGCATGAACTTGTCGGAGAGAAAAAACAAAAACGCAAACGGGTTGGGCGCGGACCCGGGAGTGGATATGGTAAGACCTGCGGACGCGGGCACAAAGGGACAAAATCCCGTTCAGGCTATAAGATTATGCGCGGATTTGAAGGTGGACAGATGCCCCTCAACCGCAGGTTGCCAAAATTCGGTTTCTCAAACCCGAACCGGCAAATATACCAGTTGATCAACCTGGATTGTCTCGAAAAGCACGATGCGGTGAAAGACGGAAGCGAACTCAATTACGAAAACATGCGGGAACTGGGTTTGATCAGGCACACCAAACTTCCAGTGAAACTGCTGGGACGCGGTGAACTGACGAAGAAAGTAAAAATCACGGTCGATAAAGCCAGCCGGAGCGCGGTGGAAGCAGTTGGAAAAGCAGGCGGAGAAGTGATCCTCTTCAACCAGGTGTCCTCTTGATTTGGAACACAATCCAAAACATCTTTCGTATTGAGGAACTCCGGCAACGGATCATTTTCACGCTGGCAATTCTCTTTGTCTTCCGGCTTGGGGCTCACATCCCCACCCCGGGAATTGACGGGGTGGCTCTGACCGCGTTCTTTGAAGCGCAGCAGGGATCAATCCTGAGATTCTTCGACATGTTCACCGGGGGCGCACTTGCCCGCTTGACTGTCTTTGCGCTTGGGGTGATGCCTTACATCAGCGCATCGATTATCATGCAGCTGCTGACGGTGGTTTTTCCTTACCTTGAAAGGCTTTCCAAGGAAGGAGAAGCGGGACGCAAAAAGATCACCACCTACACAAGATACGGCACTATTGTTCTCAGCCTCATACAATCATTCGGGATTGCCGCCGGTTTGGAAAGCATGGCCGCACCGGATGGTTCGCCGGTTGTGATCTCAACAATGAACCCATGGGGGTTTCGGGCGCTGACGGTAATCACGCTTACCGCGGGGACTGCGTTTTTGATGTGGGTCGGGGAACAGATCAATGAACGTGGAATTGGGAACGGCATATCGCTAATCATCTTTGCCGGTATTGTGGTTGATATCCCCGGTGCGTCAATTAATTCCATCCGCCTTGTGCAGACTGATCAGATGCAGCCGATTGTGCTTATCATTGTCGGCATATTGATGATCGCAGTAATTTTCGCGGTGATATTCATGGAAACGGCATACCGCAAAATACCTGTGCAATATGCAAAGCGGATGCAGGGGAACCGCATGTATGGGGGACAGGCCTCACACCTGCCGCTTAAAATCAACTCATCCGGAGTGATACCACCGATCTTTGCCTCATCGATACTCGCGTTTCCCGCTACGATCACAGGTTTTTTTGCGATTCCCTGGGTGCAGTCGGTTAGTGCGCAGCTGATGCCGGGACGTCTTCTGTATTCAATGTTGTTCGTCATTCTGATCTTCTTTTTCGCTTTCTTCTACACCGCGATTCAGTTCAATCCGGTTAAGATTGCGGAAGAAATGAAGCGTCATGGGGGTTATATTCCCGGTATCCGTCCCGGCAAGAAAACTGCTGAATATGTGAATCAGGTCCTGACCAGGTTGACTTTTGGAGGGGCGATTTATCTGGCCTCGGTTTGTATCCTTCCGAGCATCCTTTTTGTAGCATTTAATGTCCCTTTCTCCTTCGGCGGGACGGCCCTTTTGATTGTGGTCGGGGTTGGGCTGGACCTTGTGAACCAAATTGAAGCGTTTCTGTTGAACCAGAATTATGACGGATTCATGCGCAAAACCAAACGCCGTCAACATAGAATGGCCAGTTTGCGATTGTGAATTTTACACGGAGTAATTATGAAAGTGCGTTCATCCATTAAACGGATCTGTGACAAGTGCAGGATCATCAAAAGACGGGGGGTCTTGAGAGTGATCTGTGAAAACCCCAAGCACAAACAGCGACAAGGTTAGAAAATTATGGCAAGAATAGCCGGGGTGGACCTGCCCAACAACAAACGGGTGGTTATCGGCCTGACATATATCTACGGCATCGGCCGTACGAGTGCAGCCAGGATTATTGAAAAAGCACAAATCGATTCGAACCTGAGAGTCCACGCGTTAACAGATGATCAGGTGAGTCAAATCCGCGCGGTCATTGAATCAGATTACCAGGTGGAAGGAGACCTGAGACGTGAGGTCAACCTGAACATCAAACGGCTGATGGATCTGGGAAACTACCGTGGACTGAGACACCGCAGAAAAATGCCGGTGCGCGGGCAGCGGACCAAGACTAATGCCAGGACCAGAAAAGGTCCAAGGCGTCTTGCAGTGGCAAGGAAAAAATAATCCTCACATGAATTGAATCCAGCTGAAAATAATTAATATGGCGCAATCCCGGAAAAAAAAGAAAAAAGAAAAAAAGAACATCGAGCACGGCAAAATCCACATACAGGCCTCCTTCAACAATACGATCGTAACAGTGACCGACGTTCAAGGGAACGCGGTCGCATGGTCAAGCACCGGAATCCATGGATTTAAGGGATCACGCAAAAGCACCCCGTTTGCGGCAAGAGTGGTGGCTGAAGATGCGATCCGCAAGGCACAGGAAAACGGTATGAAAAGCATTGATATTTTTGTCAAGGGACCTGGTACGGGAAGGGAATCTGCTTTGCGGGCCATTGCCGCTGTTGAAGGCCTGAGAATCACTTCGATTCATGATGTCACCCCGGTTCCTCACAATGGCTGCCGTCCACCTAAACAGCGTCGGATCTGAGACGGGCTGACGAAAAAAAGATTGCCTCCTGTTTTACCAAACAAACTTGCTCCTGACTGTGAACAACCTGTGAAGATGAACGGGATTCATGGTCTGGAAACAGATCAAACCGAGACGAGTGATGTCAGAAACAGCTGAAGTTACAGAAACCCAGGAAACCCACGAATCTGCCGAGAAAACGGAAGAAACATCCGCGAGTCAGGTTTCCGTTACACCCGAGATGTCTGAAGAAGCAAAAATCTTTTCCAAAAACTGGTCTGAGATTGCCAAGCCGAAATGGCTGCAATTTGACCCGAAAACAATGCGTACGGGTTATGGTAAATTCATCCTTGACCCGCTGGAACCCGGATTTGGCACAACAATCGGCCATACCCTTAGGAGGGTCCTGCTTTCATCAATTCGCGGCTCCGCTGTTTTTGCCGTGCAGATTGAGGGAGTGACTCATGAATTCAGTCACATCAATGGAATTGTAGAGGATGTTGTGCAGATCATCCTCAACCTCAAGGAACTGCAAATCGAGCAGTATTTTGATGGTGTGGTGGAAATGGAATTGATTGGCGAGGGGCCCTGCATTTTGACTGGCAAGGACATTTCAACCTTTGAAAAAGCAAAAATTCTCAATCCGAACAAAGTGATTGCCACTCTGCAGGAGGAAGCAACCCTCAGTATGACCCTGTATGCCTGCTTCAACAAAGGCTATGTCACTTCAGAGGAAAACCAGCAGCATGAATTGCCGTTGGGCACAATCTATCTTGATTCAAATCATTCCCCTATCCGTAAAATCCATTATGAAGTGGAAAATTCACGTGTGGATCAACGCACGGATTATGACCGGTTGAATTTTGAATTGTGGACCAACGGTTCAGTAAAACCTTCGGACAGCCTGGCATACGCGGCAAAAATCCTGAAAGAACACATGGATGTTTTCATTAACTTCGATGAAAGCGTCATCGTGTTTGAACAGGAGGAAGAGGAGGAGGAGGAACCCCTCAATGAAAACCTCTACCGCAGCGTCAGTGAGTTGGAACTTTCGGTGCGTTCCATCAACTGCCTGCAAAATGCCAAGATTGAAACAATTGGAGATCTGGTTCAGAAAACCGAGGCCGAAATGCTCAAAACCAAGAACTTCGGGCGAAAATCCCTTAATGAGATCAAAACGATACTTGCATCAATGGGATTATCTTTGGGTATGGAACTTGAAAATTTTGATCCAGAGAACAATCCTCACGAGAAAAACAAGAACAGTCTTTAGCAGTTCCTGAATATGCGACACTTAAAAGCGGGGAGACGCCTCGGGGTGACCACCTCGCATCGCCGTGCGATGATGCGGAACCTGGTCACTTCAATCCTTGAAAACGGTCAGGCGACATGCACCCTGGCGCGCGCGAAGGAAGTACGCAAACCCTTGGAGAAGATGATCACCCTGGCAAAGCGCGGAGATCTGCACGCCCGTCGTCAGGCTCTCAGTTTTGTCAAATCAAAAGAAGCAATGTCTCAGTTGTTTGGTGAACTGGGGGAGCGTTACTCCGAACGCAACGGCGGTTATTGCCGGATCATCAAACTGGGAAAGACCCGTCTCGGAGACAATGCGGAAATGGCTATTGTGCAATTGATCGGCAGTGAAAATGATCAATTGAGCGCTTTGAAAAGCACTGCCAGAAAAAAGGCGCCTTCCCGCTGGAAAAGCAAGGGCGTCCTCAAGGAAGTCAGTGAGGAAGTGCAAAAAGCAGATTCAGCGGAGAAAACCGGGAAGTCAGAATCAAGTCCCGAAAAAGTTGCTGCGGACACATTCACAGTGGAGGATGAGCAGCAGGATTCAGGGTCTGAGCAAACTGCTGCGGCGGAACAGGATGTTGAAAATACCGACTCCAAGGAAAATCTTGATGCATCGTCCGCTGCACCGGAAAAGGAGGATGCTGAGCCAGAAACCGAAAAACCAACCTCTGCTACTGATTCCAAGAAGAACGAATAAAACACTGAAACCTGTACCAATTCGTTTCAGTGGAGAAATAAGCCTCTCCCACGGGTTTTCCTTACCCCAAGGAATCGTCTTTCCCTCCAGGCCATGCCGATGACCAGAGGGTATCCCCGACCACAAAGTCACGCGACAAAGGTCTATCTGGAAACACTTGGTTGCGCAAAGAACCGGGTGGATTCGGAAATCATGCTGTCCAATTTGGCCCGCCAGGGTTATGATTTCACCCGCAAGGCTGAAGAAGCGGAGGTGATCATTGTCAACACCTGCGGGTTTATCACTGAAGCGAGCCAGGAATCAATCGACCGCATCCTCCAGCTCAGTGATTATAAGGAACAGGGCAACTGCAGGAAACTGATTGCAGCCGGGTGCGTCAGCCAGCGCTACGGCAGCGAATTGCGGAAGGAGATTCCTGAATTGGATGGGGTGCTAGGGTCAAATGGGTTTGAAAGGATTCCGGAACTGATTCAATCTATTAATCCTGCAAAAAACCTGTTTCCTGAATTCCTGGATGTAAAACCTCATTACCGGCAGTATGAAAATCAGGAACGGCTTCAGAGTACTCCCGCACATTATGCCTATCTGAAAATTGCTGAAGGATGTTCAAACATGTGCTCCTTCTGCAATATCCCGCTGCTCCGCGGTAACTTCAGCAGTCGCACAATCACTTCAATTGAGACTGAAGTTCGTGAAATGGTCTCTCGTGGCGTCAAGGAAATCAACCTGCTTTCGCAGGACACTTCTTCCTACGGAGTGGATTTGCGCGACGGGACCAACCTTGCCGGGCTGCTCAAGGTCCTGAGCAGTATCCAAGGAGACTTCTGGCTCCGGATGTTTTACTGCTACCCCAATTCATTCAGTAAAGAAGTGCTGGAGGTGATGGCCTCTGACCGGCGAATGTGCCGCTATCTCGACATGCCCTTTCAGCACATTCATGATAGTGTACTCAGGGACATGAACCGCAAAATCACTGCGCGGGAGATTGATTCGATCATTCGTTTGGTATCGGATTACCTTCCTGACGCTGCCTGGCGCACCACCTTGATGGTTGGGTTTCCCACTGAAACACAGGCACATTTTGAGGAATTGGCAAACTTCGTTTCCGCGGGATATTTTCAGCATCTCGGGGTTTTCTGCTATTCCCATGAAGAAAACATCCGTTCTTCAAAATGGGGTGATGCAGTTCCCGCGGAAGTGAAAAATGAAAGACGGAGCAGGTTGATGGAGATTCAACAGCGGATCAGCCTGGAACGCAACCGGTCAGTGATCGGGGAGACTCTAAAAGTTCTGGTGGACGGTCCGAGCGAAGAGACCGAACTGCTGCTTGAGGGACGAACTGAGTTCCAGGGACCGGAAGTTGACGGGGTGGTTTATATTAGGCTCTGTTCTCCTTAAGTGTTGATTTCCCCTCCTAACGGTACTAAACTGTAATCTTTAGATAAATTCTTCAGGAGCAGAAAATGGATCAAAATGAGTTCAAAAAATATCTGGCTCAACTAAACCGAAGTTCCCTTAAGTGATCAGTCATATCTCTTTGATTAATTTGATA
>CAYFLK010000045.1:0-35089 GCA_964344035.1 uncultured Pseudomonadota bacterium | reverse complement strand
CACCACCTGAGAGCATACGTCCGGAGCTTGCGGATTGGAGTTTCAATCCACGTCCGGACCGCAGCCCGGACGACACATGAGGTGAAGCTTTTGCTTGAACGTCTGCTCGAGTTTCAATCCACGTCCGGACCGCAGCCCGGACGACACCTTACGAGGATCAAGCGGCTTGGAGGGGATACAGGGTTTCAATCCACGTCCGGACCGCAGCCCGGACGACACAAAGCAAGCGCACAAGTCTCTAATGCGTTTTCAGGTTTCAATCCACGTCCGGACCGCAGCCCGGACGACACGGCTAAGACGAGGTGTCAGCAGTGCTAACAAAGAAAGTTTCAATCCACGTCCGGACCGCAGCCCGGACGACACTTTTTCTTCTGCGACAATTTCCTCTTCTTTTGCTGTTTCAATCCACGTCCGGACCGCAGCCCGGACGACACATACTACCTGATTGTTTCGGAGTCATTGTTACTGTTTCAATCCACGTCCGGACCGCAGCCCGGACGACACACGCACTCGTACTCAATCCCGTCAATGATCTTGTAGTTTCAATCCACGTCCGGACCGCAGCCCGGACGACACTTTTGCGTTTGCGGTCTATGAAGTCAGTCATGTTAGTTTCAATCCACGTCCGGACCGCAGCCCGGACGACACCATCCTTCATAGGCACTCCGATGACATTGATCCTGTTTCAATCCACGTCCGGACCGCAGCCCGGACGACACCTGAAAACTCTACTTGCCATGTTTCCTCCTTATGGTTTCAATCCACGTCCGGACCGCAGCCCGGACGACACGGTCAGTAAATCGTTTGTTCAGATAGCAAAACGTGTTTCAATCCACGTCCGGACCGCAGCCCGGACGACACGTGATACAATCAAAGTCAAACGATCAGGCTTTTGGTTTCAATCCACGTCCGGACCGCAGCCCGGACGACACAAAGAGCAATGGCTATCATAAAAGCCAAGAAAAAGTTTCAATCCACGTCCGGACCGCAGCCCGGACGACACGTGTCAATACGTAGTCCTCTCACCAGAGTAGCTATGTTTCAATCCACGTCCGGACCGCAGCCCGGACGACACACACGTTGCCTCCATGTCAACTCATGAAGTTTTAAAGTTTCAATCCACGTCCGGACCGCAGCCCGGACGACACCTCCCTGCTATGCAAAGATTCGAGCCAAGTAGTCTAGTTTCAATCCACGTCCGGACCGCAGCCCGGACGACACTGAAAAATATAACATTGGAAATATGGAGTAACGCGTTTCAATCCACGTCCGGACCGCAGCCCGGACGACACGTGGAAGATTTGCGATTGTTTCACCGATGAGTTGAGTTTCAATCCACGTCCGGACCGCAGCCCGGACGACACCAGAAATCTATTTTACGGATGACGGGCATGGTAGGTTTCAATCCACGTCCGGACCGCAGCCCGGACGACACATATTGATATCTTAACAGTTTGTTATATCTTAAATGTTTCAATCCACGTCCGGACCGCAGCCCGGACGACACGATGATACGGGATAAAACACCCCCTCTATGATCCAGTTTCAATCCACGTCCGGACCGCAGCCCGGACGACACAGTTCTTTTCTCACGGTATGCCCATTTGGCCATTCGGTTTCAATCCACGTCCGGACCGCAGCCCGGACGACACCATGCCTAATGCCCCCATATTTCTATCTCGAGATGTTTCAATCCACGTCCGGACCGCAGCCCGGACGACACCTTGAGCGATCCGGAGAGCACGCTGGAGCTCGAGTTTCAATCCACGTCCGGACCGCAGCCCGGACGACACCTGGCCCAGGGCATGCCGCTGCCCGGTGGCCTGGTTTCAATCCACGTCCGGACCGCAGCCCGGACGACACGCGGCGGGCCGTCCGCCTCGCGCGCGACGTGCAGTTTCAATCCACGTCCGGACCGCAGCCCGGACGACACGGAGACGGAGGGGGAGACGCAGAACACGAAGCCGGTTTCAATCCACGTCCGGACCGCAGCCCGGACGACACGCGGAGCAGTCGACATTACGGATGATAAGGTCACGTTTCAATCCACGTCCGGACCGCAGCCCGGACGACACACTAACAAGCCCAAATTACTGAGTATATTAGTGTTTTTTAAGCACTGGCGCGAACCTCCGCAGTGGGGTTGCCCGGTGCAGTTTGGGGGTTTCACAAAAAAAGCTCAACCCTTGCAAAACGAGGTTTTGCCGTGTCAGCGAACCTTGCGGCAAAACCACCACAGCTTGAGGTTCGCGTTACAGCAGAAGTACATCCTCGAAGTCGATTGCTTTACGTTTTCCATATTCTTTTCGATATTTCTCCACAGGTTCCACCAGCCTGTAAAATCGAAGGCTGTCTTCTTCCTCGTTGACAATGTCCAGCAAAGTCCGTTCGAGTTCCTCCTGCTGCATCTCGTTCAGCTGACACTCAAAGACCGAATACTGCACACGCTGCCCGAAGTTCTGGCAGGCCTTTGCCACGCGCCGCAGCCGCCGCTGCCCGGCCTTGTCCACGGTGGAAACATCGTAGCTGACGAGGATGAGCATCACTCACTTCATCAAAAAGGGCAGGTAACCCTTGGTTTCGCCGCGCAGGGTGCGGGCCAGCAGGCGCGCCTGCAAATGGGGCAGCAGCCCGAAGGGGACTTTCTGCTTGAGCAGCGGATGTTTCACTTCATCCTGCTTGCGGCGCTGGTATTCGGCGATGACGGTCTTGCGTCCGGATTCGTTCAAGTACACCGCTCCGCCTTCCCTTTTTTCAAAATCTGAGGCCTTGACCTGTTCCCGGTTTATCAGTGTGAGCGCCGGGCGGTCGGCCAAAAGCGGACGGAATTCCTCCACAGTATCCAGCGCCAGCGCGGGCCTGCCTGAACGCAGCACATGGAAAAAGCCCACTTGCGGATCGAGTCCCACGCCCTCAAGCGCTGAGCGGCAGTCGTAAGTGAGCAGCACATACAGGAACGAGAGCAGGGCGTTGACCGCATCGCGGGGCGGCCTGCGCGTGCGTTCGGTGAAGGCGAAAAAATCACGGACCTTGGCGCGCATCAAGTGGGTAAAAACCGAAAAATAAATCCGGGTGGCATCACCTTCCTGTCCACGCAATGCCTGCGGAGTGTGTTTTTTCGGCAGGGCCTGGATGGACGATGCCATTTCCTTCGCCGCGGTTTTCAGGATTTTCTTGTCCTTCTCATCCTTGGAGTCGCGGGAACCACGCAAAAGTACCTGTCGGGCGTTCTGGAGCTTCCCGGCAACGAATGATCGCGCCAGTTCAAGCGAAAATTGCTGGTTTCCGTGCGCCTCGTGCTGGGCACGTCGCAGCAGCACGTTCCCGCTCACCGAACCCTCGACACGATACATGAAGCGTCCGTTGCGGTCCAGTCCCGTCACCCCTCGACCATCCTCCATGCAGCGGCGCAGCAACTGCGGCGAGAGCATCGTGTCCCCGAAGGTGACAATGCCCCCAAGGTGGTGCAGCGGCACTTGGAGCTTCTTTTCATGCTGCACCTCGACCACCACCGTCTCCCCCTCCAACCGCAGCCACGCATCGGGCAGAGTGACATAGAGCGTGTTGAGCAGTTGCTTCATAATTCTTCCACCACCATGTACAAATCGGACAACCCCTGGTTAAGCTGTCGAGTGGCGCCCAGCATCCGCGGCTGGCAGAGGTCGAACAGCGAACAGTTGCGGCAACGCGAATCGTTCAGTGGAGAAGGAATCTTTTCAGTCTTCAGCATTTCACGCACTTGCTTGATCAATTCCTCGACCAACCCGCGCAGTTTGGTGGTGATCCTCACGTTGCGCCGCCTGCGCGAACTGTGGTGGTAGATGGCGCCTTCCAGAACCTCCTTGCCGATCATCTCTTCCAGGCAGAGAGCCTGCGCGGCCAGTTGCAAATCGTCGTGCAACTTCTCACGCCGCGGTCCGTGCTTGTATTCTACCGGATACGGAGTCCCGTCCGCCCTGAATTCCACCACGTCCGCCTTGCCCGTCAGACCGAGCCTCCGCGAGTAGAGCGGCAGCGCCCGCTCGACCCGCACTCCATGCTCGCGTCGGGTCTCCGGCTCGTTGACGAGCCGATGTACCGCCTGCCCGCGCATAGTGTGCAGGTTTTCCTCAAACACCTGCTCCACGTGTATCAACGCGCATTGGCGCGGGCAATAGCTGAAGTGCTGTAGTGCCGAAATCGGAACCCAGTCTTCCTCGGGAATTTCCGAAAGCAGGCTCACCTCACCAGCTCTTTCAAGAGGTCATTGCGGCTGATTCCCCGATGACTTGCCACACTGTCCAAAATTGCCGCAAGCGTACCTATCCGGACGGGATCGTGCCGGGGAATGGTCACATGGTGTTCCCCCTTGTCAAGGCTGGTCAACCGCATGTGGCTCCCGGTCTGACGTGTCACCACATAACCAAACCTTTTCAACCGCTTGACCAACTCCGTTCCGGACAAGTCGCGCGGGAGCCTCATCTTGCCAGCACTTCCTCACGGGAAATATGCAGACGGATCAGGGCCGGCCCTTGCCCCTCGTCGAAGTGGCAATTGACGGCATCCCGGACCTGAGTGTGTAGCGCCTCTAGGGAATCTGCTTCCGTGAAAATGTCCTCACCCACAGCACTGGCGAGATAGCCCCCCTCAGGAGCCTCCTCGACCACAAAATGAATTTCGGTCATCGTTGTCCTTTCAGTTTCAATCTGCATCCGAGCGAAAGTCCGGACGATCACTGAATCGCCACGTTCATAAGCGAATTAAATCCACACCGCTTGGCCAGTCGGTTTCGTCCACGGACATTTCGTAGTCGGAGAAATCACGGGCGGGCGTATCCGGATGCTTAGCCTTGACCTCAACCCGATCGAACAGCTTGCGGGCCGGAGCGTTGCCAAGCTTGCCTTCATGCCGGAAAACGAGCAGCCCGACCGTGTTCATCTCGCCCCGTGCGGCGGAGCGGTCATGCTCGAACATGTTCTGCAACGCCTTCCACAGCAGCTCCAAGTCATCTCCGGAAAATCCTGTCTGCTCCGCCAGTGGTGCGGAAACAAAGCCGTGGGCGCGGTAGAGGCCGTAAGGAACCGTGAACTTTCGGCCCATCGTGCGGTTGTCGCCTTCCTGCTTGACCGCCTCGGCTTCCGTGGTCACGGCCATGCGGGTGATGCTGTGTTCCAGAGAGACTATGGGATCAATGCTGTGGGCGAAGGTGAGCTGCACAGGTCCGCGCACCTGTCCGGCGTTGATGCCCGTGGACATCACGGCCCCGAAGGTGCGGACATCGTAGAAATTCCGACACATCCATGCTCGTGCCTTGGGAACATCCTCGCGCTTGCCCTTGCGCTTTCCCTCCTCCCCGGAGACTTCCAAGCCCAAGCTGAGGTAGGCCCGCTCGTGCTGGTGGTTGAGGATGGCTTTTTCCTTGACGTAGATTTCGTGCGGGGGCTGCTCGCCCTTCAGCAGTCCGACATAGTTGCGCACCTTGCGCTTAAGGCAGACGTCGGTGATGAGACCGCGTCCTGTTTCTGGATCGAGACGCGGCAGGTTGCCGGCGTCCGGGTCTCCATTTGGATTGCCGTTCCTCACGTCGAAGAGCAGCACAAAGTCGTGGCGGTTCTGGATGGCGTTGGTCATGGTGCCTCTTGTAGAGCGAGTTTTGGTTGAGCCGGAGTGGAGGATTCCGTTTCTCCAGACGATGGTTCTTTCTCTTTCTTGGTGAACAGATCCTGGCGTTGATGGTAGTAACCGATGGCGAAACGGCCTTGGTCTTCCACGCTCATCACTTTCTGAAAATCCTTAAGTTCCAGTAAGATACTCTGCACCAGCTTGTCGAGGTTGATCTTCCGACCCTCTTTCAGCTTTCCAAGATGATGGGGGTAGTTTTTCAGGAGGATGGGGAACACAGCGGCAGGGGTGCTGGAGGCCGCACCGTAGTAGCGGTCGCGGATGCCAGCACTGGCTCCGGGAATTGCTTCCTCCTGAGCTTTTTCCAGTACGGCAAACAGCCGTCCGAGACGGTAGCCGGGATTGGTGTTGTCAATATCGAGTGCCATTAGCATCTCCTTGTCTGGGGTGGAATAAAAACGCTGTTGACGGTTGAGCCACGCCCTAAGCAGGGCGGCGCGGGGAAAGGACACACTTTGTTCAGCCTTGATCCGCGTGATTACGGCGTTGAGCAGCGAGCGCGGATATGGCGTTCCGGAGAGGATTGCGTGCATCAACTCGCCCGCCATGCGCGGGTTGACGTTTTTGTCTTTGCCTTGCACGGCGGTGGTGCGCAGCAGCCTGCCCAGCGGGAGGAAGCCGCTCTCTTGGGGCGAATGGACGATTTTCAAATCCTCGAAGTAGGTGTCTAGGTGTTGCGCCAGTTCCGCCACTTTACTGGTGTGCCAGAAACGCACGGAAATGCGGGCGGAGTTGGGAGCCAACCCCAACACGAAGAAGAGAATCGAACCCTCTTTTAAGCTCAACCTTCCTCGGTACAGGGAGGTGAGTGCTGCTCGCACATCGCCCACGTTGCGGTCGGGATCATCGGCAAAGACGTTGCCGAAAATATCCTCTAGCGCAGTGTCGTCCGCCGCCCAGAAGACCGTGCTGGCATCTCCGACCTGCAAGCGTTGCGTGGAGCCGGAGCGCAGCAGGTGGTTGAGGGACGTGGTGTAGGTGAAAGCGGCGGAGCGACCCACCGTGGCGTTGGCCCCCTGCTCCTTGCCCTGAGAGCAGAATGCAAGTTCGTTGAACGAAACGATATTGCCTCCGGAAGTCTGTCCGCCCCAAACCCCCTTGATGACTGGATGCAGCATCGACATCATGTCCGGCTGCCCCCGGATCAGGCAGAAGGCTTCCGTCCCTTCGTCCTGAGACAACCGGGACAAAATGGACTTGCGCACGTCCGAACGCTGGCAGACCAACTCCAAATCACCCTGAAACCGAAAGGACAGGTTCCCTTTGGCTTTGAGTACCTCCGGCCAGTTCGATTCTTGGGAGACCCTCTGAAGTTCATCGCTGTCCAAAAACTCAAGCACGGCCTGCACTCCCCTATCGGAACTGAGGTTCAACGATTCTATCTCAGTGATGAAGGCTTGGTGTTTGGGATTGTCCTTGTCCGGCAGCAGAAACGAGGCACACTCATGAATGGGATCTTGCTCTTTGGAAGCGTCAGGGTGTTCCTGCTTCCATTTCTTGACGGCCTCTTCGATGGTAGAGGGAGCCACGCTGAGGACGTACTCCAAGTTGTCCCACAGCAAGTTGGCCCTGATTCCAGACGACCGCTTGACCCCGGCGGGTACGAGCATGTTGACCCCGCGTTTTTTCTTCCCCTCGCCTGGGCGGATATCCTGTAATCCGACCAGCCGACCTTCCTGAGCGAGGACAAGGACAAAGTGAATTTCCTTGAGTTCGAAGCCCTCCGGAGCTAAAAGGTTCGGGTCAGATTCAGTTTTTCGCTCGTAGTAGCGGTGCAGTTCCTGGAGGATCATGAGCGCACCTCCGGGCTATGGGGTTCGGGAACGGCAAGCCGCCCGTTCTCAAGTTTGGCCTGAAAGAAACAGGGCACGGGAGCATCTCCCGAATAGTCATAATCGTAGAACATCCAGCCAAGATCACGGGTGTCGCCGATGGGCAGGGCGTCCGGGGACTGCTCCACCACTGGCTTGAAGTGTGCGGCGAACTCGCGGCAGCCGAGATAGGGCCGATGAAAACACTGCCCCTTTGCCAGGCGGCGCTTGAACATCTCGGTGAACTTTACGGGCGTGTCCCCCTCCCCGGCTTTTTCCGTCAGCTCGAAGCGTGCGTGGATTACATAGGCCACATCCCGCAGGAAAAGTCCCGCTCGCTGCTGGCGATAGTCCTCGACATAGAGACCGAGATGTCCAATACCCCGGTTCATCGCGGTTTTCACCTTGCTTGCCGGCACCACCTTGCCCACCTCGTTACGCCGCACAGTCGTCCAGCGGATCGGTCTAAGCACGTCTATGCCCGTCACGACCCAGCTAATAGCGGGCTTCCAAAAGATGGCCTCCAGCACCCCCCGAGCGGCGGAAGGCGTCATCACCTCGTAGGAAACGCGCTCGACCTTCATCTCAGGGCGCGTGAAACAAGCGCAGTCTCCGGAGACGAGCAGCCGAACTGCTTGATCTGTGTATACCATGTGTCCTCCTTTAATCGGATAATCGTCCATGGGTATCAAGATTACATTTTTTAGAGAAGTAAGTCAATATCTGTTTAATTTCCATTACACAGAAATATATTATGAGTGGCAGGGGCAAAAACATGCCCCTTAATTTCAATAACACAGTTTCAATCCGCATCGAACTCACAAGATAAATAGGTGAGGTTGATGAGTCATCCAGTTTGCCAGAACCTTTTGGGAAACGGAAGTTACTTCTTTGAACAAACAAATGTGAGACAATAAAGCTCATGTCATCAGGTCATTGGGGTCATAAACTGGCTGCCCTTCCTTATCGGCAAGCAAAAGTCCCTTCAAGGTATCGTAACGGGTGGGATCCTTCAGAAGGTTGAGACCGGGGAGGAGTTCCACGGATGCACATTCCGATTGGAGCTTTCTGATTTCTTCTGGATAGAGGTTTATTGTGTAGCGTTGGAGCTTGCGGAGCAACCAACGATCAGGCTTCTCGTACTTCAACTGCTTAAGCAAATCATCGTTTTTGTAGGGAACCAGCAGTGCCTCAGTGCCATCAGAGATAATGCGGAACTTCTCCGCCGCACTCCTGAAATTAAAAGTAAGTTCCCCGGGTTTGACCAAGTCACTCAGGATGTTTTTCTGATCCAGCCCAGTCTCTCCTTTGCTCCAGTACAGTTGCTCAAAGTAGTGAGTGAACCCTTTCAGGCTCAAGGGGTTGTCCGGCGCCGTTTGCAGGCACTCCTTTCCCAAGTCGGTTGCGGCTTTCAGGGAGACAGGCGGGCGGCTCGGCGGCACAAACACCACCACTTCGCCGAGTCCCGGAAGCTCACCCTCGCGATTGCAGCGACCCGCCGCCTGCGCGATGGAATCCAGCCCGGCGAGGGCACGATAGACCACAGGAAAATCAACATCCACCCCAGCTTCCACAAGCTGGGTGCTGATCACGCGCACGGGCTTCCCGTCTTTCAGCCGTTGTTTGATTTCGTCAATCCTGTCGCTGCGGTGCTGTCCACACATAAGTCCTGAGAGGTGCAGTGTGCCCTCGGGCATCAGTTCATGTAACTCACGGCAGTCCGTGCGGGCCTTGTTGACGATGCACAGCATCTGTTCGTGCTGGCACAGTTCCTCGGCAAGTTCCTGCCACGAGAGGGTTTGGTTAAGGTCGGCAGGAATCCGAAAATGAACACGCTGGAACCGTTGTTGAAGCTGCTTGGGATTGGCAGCGATCTCTCTAGGCTGCTCACCCAAACCAGTGAACTCCCAGCCGAATCCGGAGCGAGGTGCCAGCGCGGGCTGGGTGGCGGTGCAAAGGATGATGCTTGCGCCGTAGTGGTTCTTGAGTTCACGTAAGGAGTGCAGGCACGGTTCCAGAAAATCCGGCGGGAGCATTTGGGCTTCATCGAGGATTATCACGCTGTTGACGAGGTTGTGTAGCTTGCGGCAACGGCTGGTGCGGTTGGCGTAGAGTGACTCGAAGAACTGCATGGAGGTGGTCACAATCAGCGGTGCGTCCCAATTTTCTGAGGCCAGCCGACTTTGAACGGTCTCGTGCTTGGAGTCGAGGTTGCTGTGATGTTCCACCACCACATCCCCAAAAACCTTGCGGAACTCGTTGGCGGTCTGCTCAATGATGCTGGTGTAGGGAATGACATAGATCACGCGCCGCTTGCCCCGTTGCACCGCATGGCGCAAGGCAAAGGCCAGCGAAGAGAGTGTTTTGCCTCCGCCGGTGGGGACCGTGAGCGAAAAAAATCCCGGCTCCTGTTCCGCCGCTTTCCGGCACTGCTCCAGCACTTCGCGGCGGAGGCGGTTGACAGGAGTAACTTCGGCGTGGGCAAGCAAAGTATCGGCCATGTGCCGTTCGAACACCGGAAACAAATCCTTCAACGCGGGATAGACAGAACGTTGCCGGAACTTCTCCTCGTCCATGAAACGTTCGGTGTTCAGAAAGTCTGCATCAACAAGGCAGGAGAAGAGCATCCGAATCCAGAAGGCTGGATCGGCCCCTTTGGGGGGGCGGCTTTTGGGCGGGTTTGCGTTCAGAATAATATCCGGAATTTTTACTTTAAGGGCTTCCTGCAGCAAGTGTTTTTCCTGCTCAAGCCGCTCGTTCAGCCCTCTATGGGCCTCGTTGCCGTAAAAGTCCGCAAGTCCAGTATGATGACCAGCAATGCAATAGGCCGGCACTATTCCTGCTGCCCCCAGCTTTTCAAGGGCAAGAAGCGCCCCGGTGCTAGAATGATTCACCCTTCCTGACTGTCCTTCGAGGTGCGCCTCCGGATCATAACCGCTCTGCTTACGGATCTTTAACTGGAAGGACGTATGGAACTTGCCGAGGTCGTGCCAGCGACCGATCAGTCCTGCCCAATCAGCACTTCCAAAATGTGAAGCGAATTGTCCTGCGGTTCTTCCCGTTTCCAGAAGATGTTTTTCCAGATCGTGGACCTCTAAAGTATCACGTTGAACATGAGCAATGGAAATAGTCTTCATAACTTAAATCTTCCTTAAATAACAATTATTTATATCAAGCCCAATGCACTTATAATTCAACCAAGTTAAGGATAGCATAGTGCCCGCGGGTTTTGGGGGCCTCACGGGGGCCTGGGACAATCCGTTAGGAAGGAGTGTAAGGAAACCGGAGGGGACGCAGAGCAGCAGGGAAGATTCGCGGGGGGTGCATTTCATTATTCAAACCTCCATTGAGTCATCCGGAAAGCCCTGCTGCGTTGTTTAGCACGCAGGGCAGCGCCAGCCCCCCTATGTGATCCATATCACCATCATGTGGCGAATTCAAGACACTAATGACATATTTATGCAAATAATTTTCGGCGTACATGATTATTCCACAAGCGGGACGCCCCGTTTCAACAGATGATAGAACTTGTGTTTGCGAAAGCGGGGGAGTTCCCCGGTCTTCTTTGTTTACGGATTGCCTTTTACCGCTGTTCGGAAAAGACTTTGTCTCAAACCTTGTTAAAAAAATGGTGAAAAGAGAAGCTGGCTTTTTAGGTAGGTTTGGTCCGCGGCACCCCTCTTCGCTGGAGGGAGACAGTAAGCGGGATTTCAAGACAGCAATGTATGAACAACAAAATGGAGGGTTTATGGCCACTTTTTTAATGTATGGAAACTATTCCGCCGAGGCAATCCGGGATATCAGCGCGGAACGCACGGGCAAAGCCGGGGAAGTGATTGAGAAATTCGGCGGCGGTATCATCTCGATTTACGCCACGCTAGGCGACAACGATCTGCTGTTGATTGTCGATCTCCCGGGAGTGAAGCAGGCAATGCAGGCGTCTCTGGCTCTTAACAAGCTGACCGGCATCTCATTCTCCACCGTTCCGGCAGTCGGCGTTGAGGAATTCGACGAACTGGCTTCGATGGAGTGAAGGTACAAATTGTGGGTGAGGAGGGAAATACAGAAACCCGGCCTTGGGGTAATTTCACCGTTTTGTCCAATGAAGCGGACCACAAGGTGAAACGGATCGTCGTTGATCCCAGAAAACGCTTCAGCCTGCAGCGTCACCTGCGACGCGCGGAACACTGGTTCATGGTCAAGGGAGAAGGACTGGTGACCCTGGGGACGGAAGAACTCAGCGTGAAACCGGGAGACGCGATCGATATTCCCCGCGGGGAGATGCACCGCATGAGCAACCCGGGAACAACAGGTTTATGCTTCATCGAGGTGCAGACCGGAGATTACTTCGGTGAGGACGATATCGAGCGTTTCGAGGACGATTTCGGCCGCGGCGGAGAGTAGCCCGCGAGGGCTCAGTCGAGGCAGACGATTTCCGGAATTTCCCGGTACCGCTCCCCGTAATCAAGTCCGTAACCGATCACGAAACGGTTTTCAATCTCGAAACCGATGTACTTTACCCTGACCGCCGCTTTGGCCGGGATCTTCTTGTTCAGCAGCGCGCAAACCTCCAGCGAAGCAGGACCCTGCGATTGCAGGTCTTCCACCACCCGTTCGAGGGTCAGACCGGTATCGAAGATGTCTTCGACGACGAGTACGTGTTTTCCCTTCAACTGCAGGTCGTGAGTGAGCTTCACCACCCCGGAACTGGTTTTGCGGTCCTGGTAGCTTGAAGCCTGCAGAAAATGGACGCGGCAGGGGACGGTCAGCTGCCGCAGCAGATCGGCGAGGAAGACAAACCCTCCCTTCAAAACACCCACGAGGTGAAGTTCCAGGTTGGCGTAATCCAGTGAAATTTCCTTCCCCAGTTGAGCGACCCGTTCACGTATCTGCTCCGCGGTTATCAGGACTTCCAGTTCAGCCACATCCGGTTCGGCAACCGGGGAATCCACTGCTGCGTTCATAGTTTGATTTCCATGCTTCGTTTCAGATCAATGTAGTCCTCGAGGATCGCAATGTTCTCCTCAAGATATCCGTCCATGGGAATATCCGTGGGTCCGTTGGTTTGAGGGTGGTCAGCCGGGGTTTCCGGTTCGTCACGTTCAACCGCCGACTCCAGTTCCCTGTTCCGCTCTTCAAGCCGCCGCTGGTGATCTTCCTGTAATTGCAGGATGCTGGTGTATTCCATCGGTTTTACCTTGGTCAGGTATTCCTGCACACTGTCCCTGGCATCGCGGAAGAATTCCACCTTCTCCCTCCGTTCCCGGGACTTGTCTTTCAGTTTTTCCAGAAACCGGTTGAGGTTCCCGGAGACGGAGTAGGAAACCGGGTCGATTGCACGCCAGGGCAGGGCGTTTTCCAGGTTCGCCTCCCCGATGTCACGCACGTTGTTCACCGAAGGCAGGATGATGTTTGTCTCCACTCCGCGGTTTTGTGTGGACCACCCGGAAACACGGTAAAACTGGGCAATGGTCACCTTGAGCGCTCCGTAACCCTCGGGCAGTTGGACAATGTTCTGCACCGTGCCTTTGCCGAAGGTGGTTCGGTCCCCGACCAGGATCGCGCGCTGGTAATCGCGCATTGCGCCTGCCAAAATTTCCGAAGCCGACGCGCTGTAGCGGTTCAGCAGCAGCAGCAGCGGGTTCTTGTAAACAGTCCTCTCCCGGCTGCGGTGCACCGTCACGCGCCGCCCCCCGGACTGGCGCACCACCACCACCGGGTTGCGGCCGATGAACAGCCCGGCCATCGCGATCGCTTCGTCTAATCCGCCGCCCCCGTTGCTGCGCAGATCTAGCACCACCCCTTCCACTTTTTCCGACACAAATCGCTGCAGGTGTTCCTTGACGTCGCGAGAGGAACTCTTGTAGTTGTTCGGGTTCCGGCGGCGGTCATTAAAATCAACATAAAACGAGGGCAGCTTGATCACGCCGATGCGGTGTTTGCGGATGCGTCCCTTCGCCTTCGTTTCAGGGTCATCCGGTTCAAAAACCTGGGCCTGCGCTTCCCCGTCCTTGAGTTCGATTTTATCCCGCACAATCGCGAACTTCAGGGTATCGAATCCGCCGTCAGCCTGCCTTAACACCTGCAGGCGCACGGTGGTACCGCGTTTGCCGCGGATCAGCTGCACCACGTCGTTGAGACGCATGTCGATCACGCTTTCAAACTCGTTACCCCCTTGCGCGACGCCGATGATGCGGTCATCTACCCGGAGTTTGCCGTGGCGCGCGGCGGCGCCCCCGGGGATGATGGAGTTGACCACCGTGTACCCGTCTTCCCAGCGCAGCACCGCCCCGATGCCGTCTAGCGAGAGCTTGATCGAAATGTCGAAGTTTTTCAGGTCCTGCGCCGCCATGTATGCCGAGTGCGGATCATAGGCGTTTGTCATCGCGTTGAGGAAGAGCGCGATCACGTCGTCATCGTCATACTGCGAATAATCCTTCCAGAGCCCGCGCACGCGTTTCATCAAACGGTTGCTGCCTTCGCTGCTTTCCGTGCCGCCGAGCTTTAGGGTAAGCAGATCGAATTTGACCTTCAGCCTCCATGTCGCGCGGGCCTCCTCAACGGTTTTCGGGTAGGGCACATCCTTGCGGTTGATCTTCCATTTACCGTTTCGGGAAAAATGGAATTCCTGCGCGAGAAATTACTCCAACATCACCAGCCTCTTTTGCAGGCGGGTTTTGAAACGCGTAAAAACGTCGAGCGCAAATTCCGCGTTTCCCCGGCGGAGCATGTCGTCGAGCCGGGTTTCATACTTCCTGAATTGTTCGATGTCGGATTGCAGAAAGTAGTAATGCCCGGGATCGAGGCGGTTCAGGTACAGCTTGAATATCTTCCGGGAAAGCCCGTCATCAAGTGGTTTCTGGGCATAATGGATGGCGATGAAGCGGTCGACAATGCCCTTGATCACTGACCCGGTCAAACGGTTGTTTTCATTTAACGCGTGCAGGGGTTGTGACGAGACCCACAGCAGAAGCGCGGTCAGCAGGATGAAGCAGGAATATTTTTTCATGAATACCGGTTCCGGCGGAATGGTGTGTTAAAGCACAAAGTTATTCCATGATGCCCGGAAAAACTCAACTGCTTTGAGTTTTCAGCCCTGAAATACCTGGAAGTAAAGGATGAATGAGCTGGTTTTTCAAACAAACCGTGGTGGGTCGGGTCTTGCATCTTGTATTTCGTTTTTTTGAACGTGTGCAAAGCAGAAAGGGGCGATGGCAAATGAATTCCGATTAGGACATTGGATGAAAACACACCGGATAGGTCCGCTTTTTCTGTTGTCCGCGCTGGTTTTGGAAGGTTTGTATTTCTTTCAATCCTCGGTGGACGGATGGCTGGTTACGGCGTTCCAAAACCTGAAACAGATGAGAGTCAGGGGTTTTGAGGAATCCGCGCTGCTGCCGGTGGGAATTTACATTGTTTTCGTCAAGCTCACGTTTTTATGGCGGATACCGTTTTTCCTATACGTGTTTCGCCTGATCCGGGCTGTTTCCCTGCAGCGCGGAACCCTGAATTACTGGATCGCGGCCGCGGCGGTTTTCGTGCTGCCTTATTACCTCGCTTTTTTTCTCCTGCCTTCAGGAGGTTTCGTTCAGGCTGCTGGAGCATCGTTTGCCGGTCCCTGGACCGTTTTTGCCACGCTCGTCATTGCCGCGGGTCTGGGGTTTCTATACGAGGTTTTTGAAATCCGGGAATGGACCGACGGGAAAGTAGACCTGCCGCTGGTCTACCTGATAACCGTCTTTCCCTACTTCTTCGCGGATATCATTTCAGAGTTCAAGCATCCCCCGCTCCAGGGGCTTTATATCCTTTACCTGCTCAGCGTCGGTTTCAGTTTCTCATTCCTGGTGATCCGCAAAATGATCACGGGAAAAATACGTTGAAAGTTTCCCGAAGTCAGACCAAGCGGTTCATCCAGCTTTTTCCAGCAGTTGCAGGATTTCCCTGATCTTGATTTCCGCGTCCCTGGCATCCTGTGCGGCAAGGGCGTCATGCACGCAGTGATGGAGGTGGGTTTCCAGGATGCCCAGTTCAACTTTACGCAGGGCGCCGGTGACAGCACGGATTTGCGAAACGATATCCATGCAGTACCGTTTATCCTCAATCATTTTTTGCAGGCCTCGCACCTGTCCTTCGACTTTTTTCAGCCTGACCAGCTGGTTTTCATGATCGGGGTGGGACATCTAGCAACGGGGGAAAGGGGTGAATACTGTTAAGCGGCCGGGTTTTCGTTCAGAGACTAGATACGAACCCCGGATGAGTCAAGGGCTTTTCCCAAGCAGTCCCGGAGGTCCTGCCGAGGGATTGCGCATCGGCTGTCTTGAGTATAGGATGAAACATGCCTCGAGTTTCCGTCGTCATTCCCACCTGGAACCGGGCCGGCTGGCTGGCCGGAGCAATAGACTCGGTGCTCCGCCAACGCTTTGCCGATTTTGAAGTGTGTGTCGTCGATGACGGATCGGATGACGGTACCGAGACCGTGCTCTCGCGATACGGCAAGCGTATCCAGGTCAGGCGGCACTCACGGAACCGCGGAGTCAGCTGCGCCCGCAACACCGGCATCAAACAGGGTGACAGCGAATGGATAGCGTTCCTGGATTCTGATGACCGCTGGCACGAGGACAAGCTGGAAAAGCAGATGACGCTCGTGGAGCAGCGTCCAGGGTTCCTCCTGCACTTCACCGATGAAATCTGGGTCCGCGAGGGCGTTCGTGTCAATCCCGGGAAGCACCACCGTAAACGCGAAGGCCGGATTTTCCAGCCCAGCCTCGCACTCTGCCTGATTGCCCCCTCAACGGTTTTGATCCGGCGCAAGCTGTTTGATGAATGCGGCATGTTCGATGAAACCTTGCCTGCCTGTGAGGATTACGATCTTTGGCTGCGCATCACATCCCGGCATCCAGTGGCCCTCCTGAACGAAAAGCTGATGACCCGTTACGGCGGGCACGCGGATCAGCTTTCACGTTCCACCTGGGGACTCGACCGCTTCCGCGTACAGTCCCTGCAAAAAATACTCGAACACTGCCCTCTCAAGACCGAGGACCGTGCGGCAGCCATACGGATGCTCACGGGGAAATGCAATATTCTGATCCAGGGTTTTGAAAAAAGGGGGAACCTTGAGGAAGCCCAACGCTACCGCATGATCCGGGATTCATTTTTGTGACCGGGATTGCGGATATGCAGGAAAGTAAAACCTCGGGACCTGGTTTTTCCACATACAAAAATTCAGCCCGTGATGGCGGGTTCAGGAAGAATTAGGCAATTCCGGACCCGTCGAATCCCCTTCAACGTCCGGCAGATCACTGGATAATTCCACCTGTGCATGCTCTTCCGCGGGCGCGCCGGCAGGAGGAGGATCCGTTTGAGTGGGTCCGGGTTTTGGTTGATCCTCTGCCTTAGGGGTTTCTGCGGCGTCTTCATCATGCAATTTCTGCAACACGCTGTTGATCAGCCCGTGGCTCGAGTCGTCCACAAAATCCTTGCACAGCTCGATCGCTTCATTGATCACCACCTGGTGCGTCAGCTGACCCTGGAAACAAAGCTCAAAAGCGGCAAGGCGGAGGATGTTGCGGACTACCACTGAAAGCCGGTTCAGCTTCCAGCGGTCAAGGTTGCGCCTCAGTCTGCGGTCGATGTGTTTGCGGTGCTTCAACGTGCCCGCAATCAACTCCCGTGCAAAAACCCTGGTTTCCTCCTGTGTTTCCAACTGCCCCAGAAAACGGTCGCAATGCACCATCGATTTGCTTTGCAGCAGCTCCGCCTGGTACAGCGCCTGGAGTGCGTATGAACGGGCCTGGTGTCTCATGAATTTTATGACACTTAATCAAAAAGGTAGATACATCAATCAGTTGCCCCGGTGGGATCCATCTGCAGGGCCACATGCAGCTTCTGCACCAGCGCTTGGTTGTATCCGTGCGAAGTCATGTTGGCCATAACCCGTCCCCGTACCGGGTAGCCCAAAAGGTAGAGGTCGCCAATGAGGTCCAGTATTTTATGCCGCACAAACTCGTCGGGAAACCTTAGTTCGGTGTTGATCACCTTGCCCTCGTGAATGATGATGTGCGAGTTCAGGTAGCCACTGCCGACTTTACCCAGCTTTTGGGCCATGTCAATGTTTTCGAAGGTGTTGAAAGACCGCGCGGGGGCGATGTCCTCAGCATACGAATCGCGTTGGGGATTGAAAATGAATACCTGCTCATTGATGGGCGCGGGGTAGTTGACGCGCATTTTCACTTCAAAACCTTCAAACGGCTCAATGTAGAGATACTTCTCGTCAGGGTCTTCGATGCCGACCTGGATGCGTTTGCGGACGACCGCCTCCGTGGCCGGCCGGCCTTGATCCACAATCCCCGCGTTACGGACCAGGCTGCAGAAATCCGCGGCGGAACCATCGACGTTGGGGACCTCCTCGTCAACCTTTACCAGCACATTGGTGATCCCTTCCATCGACAGCGCGGACATCAGGTGTTCGACCGTGCGAATCCTGCGGTTGTTCTGCGCCAACACGGTTGAATTAGCGGTAAAGGTCTGCGTCGCCACGGAATGGTTGAAATTTTCCAGGTGCGTAATTGTGCCCGGCATCGACGTCCCATCAAGGGTCTGAAAGACGATCCCTGAATCGGGTCCCATCGGGCTGAGTATGATGCCTGTGTTTCGTCCACTCAGCAACCCGGTGCCGTTAAGGACCACATTTTCTTTGATTGTGCGCTGCGGGCTGCCGGAAGGCGCTAGAGACATGGAATCCTCGGGGACCACCCGGTTGATGATGCTGGCCACTTCCATCCCGGTATCGGAAGGCAATTCCGCTTTTGCGGCTCCCCTCTCACGGGAGAGTATGCGGGCAATCTTATCCAGTATGACTTCCAGATGCAGCGGTTTTTCGAGGAAGTCGCGCGCGCCAAGCTTGATCGCGTTGACCGCGGACTCAATTCCCGCATGTCCGCTCATCATGATCACCGGAAGCTCGGGATGGGTTTCTCGCAGGCGGATCAACACCGCCATTCCGTCCGTTCCCGGGAGCCAGATATCGAGCAGCACCAGCGCCGGCAGCTGCTTAGCAAGCACCTGTTCGAATGCTTCCGCGGTGGGGCATGTGACCACGGAGTATCCTTCATCCATCAGCACACCAGCCAGCGTATCGCGTATGGCCGGTTCATCGTCAACGATGCAGATCGGAGCGGTGCTTCTCATGACTGCTTAAAAGCTGGGATTAAAGCATCCCGGGAAATGTTCATATTATCGCCGAAAGAACGCATCGCAATACTATGCTGAACCGACAAGAAAACTGCGTGCATTCCGGGTTGATATATTTACTTGATGCCGTTCAGAATTGATACCGCAGCTGCTGACCAAGGACTAGTCCAAGTTCACTTGCCTGCCCGGCGCTCAGTTCAAGTACAAAATTCGCCGGCGCCCTGGGAATATAGACTGGTGGAGATTTCCCTTTTTCAGGAGGGTTCACATTCAGCGCAAGGTCGATGATGCGGTGATTGTCCAGCCAGATGATATCAATCGGGAAACGCATGTCTTTCATCCAGAACCGATGCGGAACGCGTGATTCAAAAATAAACAGCATCCCCCACCCGGCCCGCAGATAATCCCGCCGCGCCAGCCCGAGACGCCGTTTCTCCGGCGTATCGGCAACCTCAACCCGGATCACTGATCCATTTTCAGTGACCACTCGTGCGTGCGAGTATGGAAAGGGCTGTGCATGGAGATACAGTGAAGATATGACCAGCAAACCCGCCGCGGGCAGGAACAAACGGTGGATGTTCGGCAACCGGGTCATGCCGCTTCACGCGCCTGCTTGGCCAGGCGCTTCTTGACCATTTTTTGCCTGAGCGGAGGAAGGTGGTCGAGAAACAGGATGCCCCGCAGATGATCCAACTCATGCTGAAGGCATATGGCCATCATGCCGTCTGCCTGCATTTCCTGTGTTTGGCCCTCTAGATCCTGATATTCCACCCGAACCTGTTCCGAGCGTTGTATCTCAGCGCGGAAATCCAGCACGCTCAGGCAGCCTTCTTCAGTAACCGTTTCTCCGGAGGAGTCTGTGATCCTTGGATTGATGAAAACATGCGGTTCCTTCAGGCTGTGATCTTCTTCTCCGCTTTTCAGATCAATCACCACGATCTGCTTTAAGATGGCTACCTGCACCGCTGCCAGCCCGATGCCCTTTTCCTCGTACATGGTTTCCAGCATCGAGTCCGCCGTTTCCTGTAGCTGACTATCGAATACGGTTACGGGTGCGGCTTTTTTTTTCAGGACCGGATCTGGAAAGGTATGGACTTCAAGCAGCGCCATCTTGTGCCTCCTTGTGCATCTTTGCGGATCATCCGGGAAATGATCATGAATTGTTACCACAAAGGATACAGAATTCGGGGTTTAAAAACAAATCATGAATTGCTGCTTTCAGCGGGTATCGGTTTAGGCAGCCGCAAGAGAAAATCCCTGAAATAATCCTCCCATTCAGAATCAGGATCGACTGTCATTTCTACTATCCACAGGTATTCCGCCAGCTCCGGAAACGCTTTCAGCTTCGTCATGTCCTTTTCCGTGGCCACCCAGAAATCATGCTCAGTCTGCTCACGTAGTTTTAACATTTTCCTGATGCTGGCGGAGTCATAACTATGATGGTCCGCGAAGGAAAGCTCCCCCGCGATTTCTCCGCCCAGAAGCTCGAGCACCTGCCTGAAGCTTTGCGGGCGTGCAATTCCGCTGGTGAGCAGCACGCGCCGCCCCTTCAGTATATCCGGATGATGTGCAACTTCCCCGTCGAGTCTCGTCAACCGATGCGCCCGATAGGAAAAGCGGAAAAGCGGACAGTCCACACGCAGGTCCTCTTTCAGCAGGCGAATCACTTCATCGGCGAAACCGAGGTTGGCCTTGGTAACGATGATCGCGTCAGCACGCATCCAATGTTCTTCAGGTTCACGCAGTTCTCCCAAAGGCAGCATTTTCCGGGAACCAAGCCCACGTTCCGCATCGATGAGCAGCAGGTTCAGGTCTCTTGCAATGGCAAGGTGCTGGAACGCGTCATCGAGGATGAAAAGATTGGGGTTGTCTCGTTTCCTCGCCCTTTTTGCAGCCGCCACCCGGTCAGGGCCGATATATACCGGCACACTGGGATTACGCCAGGCAAGCATCCACGGTTCATCTCCCAGCTCATCAGGAGTCAACGAGGAAGATTCACAGAACCGGACCCGCTGAAGTTTTTCCGTTGAACGATTGCGGTAGCCGCGGCTGAGGATGGCGGGGCGCCAGCCCTGGCTGCAAACTTGAGCGGCAAGGAAATCCACCAACGGGGTCTTTCCCGCACCGCCCACAGTTAAGTTGCCGACGGAAATCAACGGAACACCGGGATGCACGCTTTTGAGCAGGCCACGGTGGTACATTGCCAGGCGCATCTGCACCAGGCCGCGGTATATTAATGCCGGAAGAAGCAAAACGGCCTGCAGCAAACGCTCCTTTACCCCATGTGTTTCCCGGAAAGCCGCTCTCATTCCGGATCAGGAAAGCAGCCGGTAGGTGGCTTCGTTTTCAGGAGGGAGGTTTTCGCTGACCCGTTCGATGAATCCTTCCCGGACCAGCTGTTCAAGCAGTTCATCCGTTTTTTCTGGAGTCAGTCGGAGTTTGAGAAAGATGTCCGTACGGCCCATCTGTCCCCCTTGGGCCCGTCCGAGCTGCAAAGCCTCGTGGAGGGGCAATTTCTGGTAGGAATGCAGCTTGTACCATCCATAAACCAGAATGACCGTGCCCAGCAGAATTGAAGCCAGCCCGGTGATTGGGATCGGTATGGGTGAACCGCTGTCAAGAATGACCAGTCCTCCCAGCATGAGGAAGAACACCCCCTGGCGGCGGTCGCTTCGTTTGGAGGAATGATAGGACTGTTCATCAAACCCCGATGCGCTTTCTCGGGTTTCAGGGTAAAAGGACTTCATTGAATCAATCGCCCGGAAGTAGAGGATTTACCCAGTTTTTCTGGTTCCGGCAGCATCTGCAGCTCCTCTGGCATCACTCTGGTGGGGGTGACAAAAACAAGAATGTGGTTGAAATTGCCGGTCGCTCCGGTTGACTGAAACAATGGGCCGAGCAAAGGGAGATCCCTCAGGTATGGGACCCCGGATTCGGACTCCGCGGCCTGGTCCTTGATCAGCCCCCCCACCAGAAACGGCTGTCCATTCCGGACTATCACCTCGGACCGCGCACTCTGGCTGTTGATGGGAGGGATCCCGTCAATGACACTGTCGCTCAGCGGAATGCTGGTTTCCGCATAAACATTGAGCAGCACCCGGTCCCGGCTGCGGTTGTCCGAGGGATGTTCAATCAGCCTCGGCGTGACCCTGAGCGTAACCCCCGTTTTCAGCTCTTGCAAGCTGGTTGTCTTCTCTCCCACCAGCCTCACATGGATCACTGAACCGCTGTTCATTTCCGCTTCAATGTTGTTTGCCGACACCACCAGGGGACGCGAAAGCACTCTGCCCCTTCCCTGACTTTGCAGAAATCTCAGGATGGCGTCGATCCGCAGCGCCTCGGTTGTTCCCACCGGGCCGAAGATCAGTCCCGCGCTGAACGGACCTTCCACCTCGGCATTTACCGAACCGTCTTGGGCAATTCCGCGTCCGCTGAATTCCATGCCGAGACGCAGAGAGTCGGATTCATTGGTTTCAAAAATATGCGCTTCAATGCGGATCTGAGGAGTGGGTTGATCCCAGGTTTCCAGCACTTTGCGTAACCACTCCAGGTGTTTTGACTTACCCTGCAGAACCACTGCGTTGCGCAGGAAATCGGGGATAATGCGGACAAAGTTTTGCGGAACAAGGGGGTCGTCATCGAGCAGATGATCGAGCAGTTCCCGCAGGCGCGCCTCCACTCCCGGGAGCGTGATGTCGCGTCCATTGCTGCGCACCTTGCGGTCCCCCACATGAAGATAACGCAACCTCACGCGTTGGACCAGCAGGGATGCGTCATCACGCTGCTCACGGTATATCCGGTCCAGGGCAAGCAGGTTTTCAGCAATCTCGTTCACAGGGTTTTCCATGCCGGAAAAGCTCACCGTCAGCGGCTCCGTTTGGGCTGTAAAGTTCCCGGAATGATCCCCCGGAGACTGCCAAAACGCTGTAACCCGTTTTCTTCCCTGGTTGACTCCCGCAAGCATGGGCTGCAGGTGTCCCGTCAACTCGGATACAGTTATCGAATCCAGAATAACCGTACGTCGGAATTCCCTGTTTGCCGGGGAACCACCATCCTCCCCCCGATTCCGGTCGAAATTTCGGATCAGTTTCTCGATCAGCTCCAATTCAGTTTCACGTCCATACAACAGCACCGAATCCTCGTCCGGGTAGCTGATCTTGACCAGCTGCAGAGCAGAATTGGATTTGATGCTTTCCAGAAACTCCCGCATGGCGCTTTGCATGGTGTTTTCCAAGGGCACATATCGAAACTCCCACCGGGGGTCCTGCACCCATTCAAGCCTGTGTACAAGGGGATGCCTCACCAGCATGGCATTCTGCCGTGTCGCCAGCGCGCTCAAAGCCTGTTCCACTGTTTTCCCGCTCAGGTTTTGATTCACCATTCGTCCCTTGACCGCGTTTGCGTCAAAGCGGATCGGGATGCGCCCCGCTTGCGAGAGTTCCTTCAACACCTGTTCAAGCGAAACCGGCTGTAGAAAAATTTTATTGAAGGGTTGGTGACGCCAGTATTCCTCTTGTGGTACAATCAGGTGTTTGTCGTTGGTTGAAACCAGCAACAACCCGTGTCTGCTCAAAAGAAGGGAAAACACACCTTCGGGAGTTCTTCCCTGAATACTGCTGATGCGGGGCAGTCCAGAAATTTTCGGATGCAGCGTGATTCTGTCGGGGTGCCGTGCAAAACTTCTGAGCACTGAACTCAGCAGTTTGGGGAGCGTCGCCTGCGGTGGGACACTGATGACTATCTTCCTCGGACCGGACGTCTTCCATGCAATCCCTGACGCCCCATGGAGCAACTCGACTCCATGTACCAGAAAGACCAGCTGGGTTCCTAGGATCAGGCAGGCAAATCGCGCAACGGAAGGCAGTGCATCCATGATGCTGCATTTCTCGATGCCTCCTGGTTCAGTAGGAAGCCCGTCCTCCCGGCCTCCGAGTCTTCTTCCAATAAACCGTAAAAGTGTCCCTGCGTCAAGGAGTTTCGGTTTTTTTCACAACATATCCCTCGAATCCAGCTAAAAAGGGAGGTTTCAGACAATTGATTTGTCAATTCAACGAAATTCCACTAGCTTTTGCTCTCATTACGCGGCAACTGAAACCCTCCCTTCCCCCGTCTTGGTCATTCATAGATGAAGGACGAGACTCCCCAAACATCTTCAAACGAGGAATGGACTGAAAACCAGCTCGATCAGCCGACCTGGATCAAGGCCATGACACTCAGCCGGGGAGACAAAAAAGAGGCCAGGAAACATTACCTGCAACTGAGGGAATCCAAGATGAAACAAGATACCAGGAATACCCCCGACGAGCTTTCACGCTCCAAAGTCGCAAACCCCGCGCCCCCGGAAAAACAAAAAACGCGGGGAAAGTCAGCTGACAGGCCCGCGCTGCTGAAGCGGCCTGATATCTGGATCACGCTCATTATATTTGCGCTGATGCTTGCGGCCGAGCGCTTTGAGTTGTTTCCACAGGTTGAAAACCGGCTGCTCGGTCTCAGGCATGCGCTGCGCATGGAAACCCTTCCACCTGAAGAAACCCGGTTCCCGTTTGACAACATCATCATCATCGACACCGATGAACAGTTTTTTGCTGAATACGAAAGCTGGCCGCTGAAACGCAAAGACATTGCAACCATTGTTTCCAACCTGAAAAAACTGGGCGCGGAAGTGATTGCCCTCGATATGCTGATGGACTTTCCCAACGGTTATGGTGAAGACCCGATATTGGCTAGTGAATTGAGTGAAGCGGGCAATACCCTCGTGGTTTCACAGCTCCAGCTTAGAAATGGAAAACTGGAAGGCATCAACACACCGACTGATGTGCTGGATGAGGCGACGGAAAACGGGTACACTAACCACACCCTCATCGGCAGCATGCTTTCTAGGTTGCGATTCTACCCGGAAATTCACCGTAAAACCGGGGTCTGGCCTTTTGCCGTCAAAGCCCTGGCAATGCGGCTGGGGACTGAGCCGAAGCTGGAAAAGGGGATACTGACGATCGGGGAACTGTCGATGTCCCTGGACGACAACAACGATCTCTGGATTGATTTTCCCAGAATCCCGGTCGGATTGACCTTTCTCAAAGAAACCCCCGTTGTCAAATCCGCGCTTGAAATCCTGATGGATCTGGAAGAACTCCAGGATCTTGACGAGGAGGAGTTCCAGGAAGAAACCGAAGATCTGCGGGAGGAAATCGAGGGTAAAATAGTGCTTGTCGGCGATACCTCTGAAGTCTCCCACGATATCTTCGAAACACCAGTAGGAGAAGTCTACGGGGTTGAAATCCTTGCGGACACCATTGCCACCATGATGAAAGAGCAGCCGATCCGCCCCGCGCATTTTCCTTTTGAAGCAGGGGTGATGCTGGTACTCATGACGGGTTATTTCCTTGTAGCGCGTCTCCAGCGTTTTGAAAACCTCATGTTCCTGTTCATCATCCTGCTTTATGCGGCCTTCAATCTTTACTCTTACAGCTACCATGGACTGGTGTTTTCCATGACCTATCCATTGGCGGCATGCCTGCTCAGCGCGGTGACCATAAACCTCTACCTGTTCATGTTGGAACGCAGACAGAAAACCTTCATCAAAGGCGCCTTTTCACAATACCTTTCTCCCGCTGTGATCGATGTGATTGTCAAGGATCCGGACAAGCTGAAACTGGGTGGCGAGCGGCGGGAAATGACCGCGTTTTTTTCCGATATCCAGGGGTTTTCTTCAGTCTCTGAAAGCCTGACTCCGGAAGAACTGGTGCAGCTCCTCAATGAATACCTGACAGAGATGTGCAACGTAATTTCCAGCCATGACGGCACAGTGGACAAATTCGAGGGCGACGCTATCATCGCCTTCTGGGGCGCGCCGCTGGATCAGCCAGAGCACGCGAGGCTGGGCTGTCACTCGGCAATCGAGATGCAGGAGCGCAACCGGGAACTGCGGAAGATATGGCGGGAACAGAACCGTCCTCCGTTATTTACCAGGATGGGCATCAACAGCGGTCCGATAGTCGTCGGAAACATGGGTTCCGCGCAAAGGATGGATTACACCATCATGGGCGACACTGTCAACCTGGCCGCCCGGCTTGAAGGGGCAAACAAGTTCTACAAAACCTTCAGCATGATTTCCGACAATACCTACAAGCTGGCACGGGATTACATCGATGTCCGTCAACTGGACGTGATCCGCGTGGTTGGGAAAAAAGAACCTGTAACCATCTACCAGCTGCTGGCTAAGAAAAATGGACTCTCGGGAGAAATGGCGGGGTTGATGGAGCCTTACCAACGTGGACTGAAAGCATATCAGGACCGGGATTTCAAAGCCTCGATTGCTCACTTCACCCAGGCTGCCAAACTGGTTCCGGACGACGGCCCAACGCAGACCTATCTTAAACGTTGCAAAGTTTTTCAGGAAAACCCTCCGGAACAGGATTGGGACGGAGTATATACTTTCACGGAAAAGGGATGAAATCTAGATTCTAGAATCTAGAGCGCATGAAACGCAGAATAGACCAGTTGCTGGTTGAACGGGGATTGGCTTCCTCCCGGGAAAAGGCGCGGGCGCTGGTGCTTGCGGGAGAAGTGTTGCTTGAGGGAAAACCGGTGCAGAAAGCCGGTAAACAGGTCCTGCCCGAAGCATGTCTTGAAATAAAAACCCGCGAGCATCCATACGTCAGCCGGGGAGGGGTGAAACTGGAAGCAGCACTGCGTCAATTCAACATCAACCCGGAAGGCTTACTGGTCCTCGACGTCGGAGCATCGACCGGAGGATTCACCGACTGCCTGCTGCAAAACGGAGCAGCCGAAGTCTACGCCGTCGATGTCGGATATGGTCAGCTGGACTGGAAACTGCGACAGGATCCACGTGTACATGTGCTGGAACGGAGCAACATCCGTCATCTCCCCTTCGAGGAAGTCGGAAGGCTCCTGGACATGGCTGTGATTGATGCGTCTTTCATTTCCCTGAAACTGGTCCTCCCCAAGGTGCTGGAGTTTCTCAAACCCGATGCGCAAATTCTGGCGTTGGTCAAACCCCAGTTTGAGGCAGGAAGCAATGATGTGGGGAAGAGGGGGCTGGTCAGTGATGCGGAAGTTCATGAGAGGGTGCTGCTGGAGCTTCAGGAGGAAGGGAGGAGTCTCGGCTTACAGGTCATGGGACGTGCCGAATCACCGCTCAGGGGGAAAAAAAGCGGGAACCTGGAATTTTTCCTGTGGTATAAAAAATCCTCAACAACAGCGTCAATTCAGGTTGTGCAAACGTCTTCGAACAGGGAGCCGGTTCCATGACCGGACTTCCCCGGGAAGAGCTGCTGCGGGTACCGCTCGACCACATTGACCGAAATCCCCTGCAGCCCAGAAAAAGATTTACACAGGAATCCCTGCAGGGACTGGCTCAATCGATCCGCGCTCAGGGAGTTGTGCAACCCCTGGTGGTCCGGAAACACCCGACAACCCCGGGACGCTTTGAACTTGTCGCTGGGGAACGACGGTGGCGCGCCATGCAGATGCTTGATTACCATGAGGCGCCTGTGCTGGTGAAGTCCATTGCCGAGCATGAACTGCTGGAAGTTGCGTTGCTGGAAAACATCCAGCGCGAAAACCTCACTCCCATCGAAGAAGCCCGGGGTTATCAGGAACTGCTCCAGCTGCACGGTTACACCCAGGAGGAACTGTCCAGAAAAATAGGCAAAGATCGTTCGACAATTGCCAACCTGATGCGCCTGCTGCAACTGCCGGAAGCAGTGCAAAATGATCTGGAAACAGGAAGGCTGACAATCGGACACGCAAGGGCACTGCTTGCCCTGCCTTCCGCGCTGCTGCAGCTGTTGTTCCGCAAACGGATGCTCAGGCAGGAATGGTCCGTCCGCGAAACTGAACAGCGGGTAAAGAAGGAACTCTCCCGTGTGCACATCGATCAAAATTCTTCTGCAACCAAACCCGCCCAGAGGTCCCATGAATACGGGAGTGAACACCAGCTGAAACTGCTTGAGGAGGAACTGCAGCAGCAACTCGGTACACGGGTAACCATCGATTTCAGCGGCAGGGGGGGGCAAATCCGGATCAACTATCATTCTCTCGAGGAATTCGAACGCCTGCACTCTCTGCTTAAATCCGTTTCCGAGCATGAATGATGGCATAAATCCCGCAGGAAATGATATGCTTATCCCTTACGAATTTAATCTTCGAGCCAGGTGTAATGGATGCGGCGAGGCATCTGCTGTGGGCCAACACATAGCTTTGCCCCTACGTGTTGACACGGGGTTTATAATGTGATCGTAGTGGCGGACCTGTGTGTCCGCCCGCACCTGTGTGTCCACCGTTTAACCCAGAGTTTGTATTTTTGATGTATAACCGTCTTGATTTTCCGCTGATTGGGACCGGGTTGCTCTTGCTCGGCTGGGGGACGGTGATGATATACAGCAGCAGCGCGCCTTTTGCGGAAATGCGATTTGACAGCAGCCATTTCTTCCTCCAGCGGCATGTCTTCCATATCCTCGTGGGCATGATTGGATTAGGAATTGCGGTCAGCACGGATTACCATCGGTGGCGTGAACTGTCGGGCTGGCTGATGCTGGTGATGCTGGTGCTGTTGATACTGGTGCTGATTCCGGAAATGGGTCATGAAGTCAAAGGCGGGCGCCGGTGGCTGCGTTTTCACGGAATTGGTTTTCAGCCCGCGGAGATGCTCAAGGTCGTGCTCATCATGTATGCGGCTACATACCTGGAGCGCAAACAGGAACTGCTTGCCTCTTTTTTCCGCGGACTGACTCCCAATTTTCTCGTCACCGGGATTTTCCTGTTTCTTGTTTTGCTGCAGCCGGATTTCGGCACAGTGGTACTACTTGCGCTGACCATCCTCATGATGCTCTATATCGGCGGAGGAAGGCCGGTACACATCATCAGCAGCCTTTTCGGAACGTCTCTCATCGGGGGATTGCTGATTGCAAGTCATGACTACCGGGTGCGCCGCATATTGGCATTCCTCAACCCCTGGGACGACCCGTTGAAATCCGGTTTCCAGATCATTCAGTCCTTTATCGCCCTCGGAACAGGGGGCTGGCTGGGGCGTGGATTGGGGGAAAGCCACCAGAAACTTTTCTTTCTTCCGGATGCTCATACCGATTTCATCTTTGCCATCATCGGTGAGGAACTGGGGTTTCTTTGGATTTGCGTGCTGGTTGGGCTGTTCGCGCTCTTCATCTGGCGCGGATACTGGATCACCTGGAATGCTCCGGACCTGTTCGGCAAATACCTGGCATTTGGAGCAACAACCATTCTCAGTCTGCAAATAGTCCTGAATCTGTTTGTCGTCACCGGCCTGCTCCCCACAAAGGGACTTCCTCTGCCCATGATCAGTTTTGGCGGCACCAACCTGCTTTCCACCATGTTCCTGACCGGCATCCTGCTTAATATCAGCACAAGGATCACACCGCATCGGAAAAAACCCGGTCAAATACCATGAGCAGGAAAAAGCCCCGCCATTCTAGAAACCTAGATTCTAGAATGAATCTAGTTTCTAGTTTCTTGAATGCAGCGCTGTGCATTGGAATCGGATTTTTGATCGGACTGCAGTTTCCTGTACGTGCCGCAACGACAGAGAAATCCTCTCCGTCAAAACCGGAAGCCCACCGCCTGGACAATTTTTTGCTCAGTGCCCAGGCCCGGAACGACTGGACGCGGATGATGCTTGCGATTCAGAAAAGCGTCACTGCCGTAGAACGGCTGCTAGAAGAAGGAATCCATCCCAACCTGAGAGGAACCGGCAGGTTCCGGGGACTGACCCCGTTGATTTTTGCCGCCGGCATTGGCGCGGAAAAGACCGTGGAATTGCTCATCCAGCGTGGCTCAAGGATCAACGACACCGATTCCAAGGGTAAAACAGCCCTGGTGCATGCCGCAGAAAACGGACACTCGTCAGTCGCGGATTTCCTCCTGAAAAACGGCGCAAATCCCAATGCCGTCACGCGAAATCACCGCACCGCCTTGATGCACGCCACTATCAACCGGCATTTGCAGACCCTTGAAATCCTGCTGAAAAACGGAGCTGATGTTGATCATCAAAACCAGATTGGACTGACAGCCCTGATGCAGGGTTCACAGAAAGGCTTCCAGGATGTGGTGGAACTGCTGCTGATGCATGGCGCGGATACCTCCCTTAGTACAAACAACGGTGCAACCGCCCTGATGTATGCGGTCCAGCAAGGACACACTGATCTAACTCGGCTGTTGTTTCGCTATGGTGGTGAAATAAACTTCAAGGAACAGGAATTCGGCAGAACACCACTTATAATTGCCGCAATGGGCGGCCATGCCGAGGTGGTGCAGCTTCTGCTTGAGCTGGATGCAAAAGGGGATGCACAAGACAAGTACGGAATGAACGCTTTGCAGGGTGCGCTGCGGAACCGGCATCCTGAAACAGCAAAACTGCTCATAGAAGGCGGCGCTTCGGTGAACCAGGCCGATTCATTGGGGAACACCGCCCTGCATGACACGGGCGTGATGGGCGACACAAAACTGCTCTCCTTGTTGATTGAAAATGGCGCGGACATCGATCAGAAAAACAGCAATGGCAAAACAACGCTGATGCTTGCCGCAGCGAAAGGACGACTGGAGGTTGCAAAACTGTTGCTGAAAAACAAGGCTTCACAGTTTGCAAAAGACCGTTTCCTCCGCACCGCTTGGATGCATGCCGCGGATCATCAACAATTGGCGCTGGTACAACTGCTTGCCGAAGGTGGAGACCCGCTTCACCTTAATTTGATCTATGCTGCCGCGCGCGGGTATTCGGATGTCGTTCGCATTCTCCTGAATCTGTCCAAAAACCTGGAAATGACAGATGAAAGGGGATGGAACGCATTGATGTGGGCTGCAAACAACGGACACATTGAAACCGTTAAACTGCTGCTGAACAAAGGCAGTCAAATCAATATCTCCGATCCCGGGAACTGGACCCCGCTGATGCTTGCTTCCGGAGGCGGGCATACAAAAACGGTCCGTCTGCTTCTCAGCAACGGCGCTGACATTTCCGTGCGGGACCGGGATCACTGGACGGCCCTGACCTGGGCGGCGATGAACGGGCATACTCCCGTGGTTCAGTTGATATTAAATCATGGTGCACCAATCAATGAACGCGGGTCCAACGACGCGACACCGTTGATCTGGGCCGCGTCGCAAGGTCACACGGAACTGGTATCGATGCTTCTGCAAAAAGGCGCGGGACTGATGTTTGAAGACCACCACGGTAAATCCGCCCTCGCACATGCACTGAGCAAAAAACATTTTGAAAGCGCGGAACTGCTGATCAGGCATGGAGCAAACCTAAACCTCAACCTGCTTTATGCCTCCAGGCATGGATTGCCTGAAATGGTGCAATACCTGCTCGAAAAAGGGGCTGATCTGGGGTGGATGACTCCAAGGCACGAAACGCCGCTGATCCTCTCCGCGATAGGAGAACACCATCGGTCCGCCGCCATTCTGCTCGAGGCCGGAGCCGACCCGAACTGGACGGACCACCGGGACCGCACTGCATTGAACCATGCGGTGATGAACGGAGACCAGGAAATGGTTAAACTGCTGCTGCGGTTTTCCGCCGCGACTGAAATGGCTGATCAACTGGGCAACACTCCTCTAAGCAACGCAGTAATGCAGGGGTATCCTCTGATCGGGATGGAACTGCTGAAAGCAGGAGCGGACATAAATGCGCGCAACAGAAGCGGACAGACGGCGCTGATGCAGGCAGCGTCCAAGGGATACCGGGAGACCGCACGCATGCTGCTGGCAAACTCCGCGGATTTGCATGCACAGGATTCCAGCGAACGTAATTCTCTGATCCATGCGGCTAAGAACGGACACCGGCTGGTTGTCGAGTTTCTGCTCAAGCAGGGCGCGGACCCCGGCATCAATGCCTTTGACCTGCAGGGAACCGGCGGCACCGCCTTGATTCATGCCGCCCGCAACGGGTACTTGGAAGTTTTGCAGACCCTGATGAAACAGGCGGTGGACCTTGACGAGGTTGAGCTGCTGCACCGGCAAACCGCCCTGATGTCTGCGGCGCTTAACGGACACACATCATCGGTGCAGTTCCTGTTGAGCCAGGACGCTGATTTGCTGATGAAAGACATTTCCGGAAAAACCGCGTTGGCCCTGTCGGTTGAAGGCGGACATCCGGCCACAGCACAGGTTTTGCTGGATGCCGGTAGCGAACTGCATGAAACTGACAGGAAAGGAAACACTCTCCTGCACCTTGCCGTCTCCAGGCGGGAAGCTGACTCCATCAGGTGGCTGATCCGCGTGGGTGCGCCGCTGGATTCTCAAAACCGGGAGGGGTACACCGCCCTCATGCTGGCTGCTTCGCAGGGAAGTCTTGAGACAATCCAATTGCTGCTGGAAGCGGGTGCAGCGAGGGACCTTCAATCCCCGCAAGGAGAGACGGCCTTCATGCTGGCAAAGCAGATGGGAAAAGAACAGGCAATCGAAATGCTGAAGTGAATACAGGAATTCACGGCAGGCGCCTCAGCTTCCCCGGTTCCACCAGTTCAGCACAAGCCGCAGCTCACGCTCCAAAAAAGCCGCTTCATCTATTTTTCCCTGCTGGAAACCCTCACGCAGGTAATGCAGTTTGGCCAGCATCTCCTCCCTGCTCTGACACTGACTCCAGCCATTCTCCGTTTTATTCACCAGCCGCTGATAATCTTCCTGAGATACTTCAACGGGGTTTTCAATGGCATGAGGAGTGAGATTGACCATGGTCAAGTTTCAGGTGAGATGTGATAAATTTCAAGTTTCCAGAAACATGGTCCTGTTCCTTATCTGATGCAGACTGCACCTGGAACCGTCAACCGGAATAAATGAACTCGTCCCTTTCCACTATCCGCTTGCCGCGTGTCAGGGTTTTTTGGACGCTCCCCTGTTCGGGAGTCCTGATTGGATTGAACGCCCCCGGATTTCACACGCAATGGGTGGGGTTGTTCGCTTTTGTCCCCCTGCTGCTGTTGCTGGAGAAATGGTTTGCGGAATCTCGATCAAGCCTATCCGGTACGTTGGGACGCAGTTTTCTGGCCTGCTGGTTGACCGGAGCAATTGGAACATCCATCGGCGCGTACTGGATCACCAACAGCGCGCATGTCTTCGGCCACTTGCCCTGGGTTGTTGCACAGCTGATCACCGCCGCGGGTTACGGTCTGGAAGTCGGTCTGATGCTCTTTTTCGCCCTCACCCTGCCGCTCGCGGTGATCCGGCCCGCCAGCCGGCTGGACCTGCCGATACGCGCGGTTTTCTTCACGGTCATTGATGGATTCTATCCCAGGTTGATTCATTGGACTTATGGGGGACTCACTTTCAGCGGTTTTCCCCTGCTTGAACAATCCGCGGACCTGATCGGATCTTCGGGGCTGACTTTCTTGGCCTTGGGAAGCAATTTCCTCATCATCGGCTGGATCCGCCGCTATCAGCACGGAGGTATCACCCCGCGGTTCATTGTTTCTGCAAGCATCCTCTATCTTTTACTAATTGCTGGCGGAATGGGATACGGAAGCCTGCGTCTTTCACAACTGGATAGCGAGGAAAACAATTCAACGGCGGATAAAATCTGGATCGGGGCAGTGCAGCCAAACTTCTCATTGCAGAACCTTGCATCAAACCCCGGGCTGGCCCACTCGACGCGGGTGAAAAACCTCGATCTCCTGCTGGCCGATACGGAAAAAGTGTTGCGGCGCTATCCGGATCAATCCGGACTGCCGAAACTCATCGTGTGGCCCGAATCGGTCTACCCGGACCCTTTCTTCAAGGTCCGTCAATCCCGGGAACGGGTCAGAAAGTTCGCACGGGAAAACCGGACGTCTATATTGCTGGCATCAATCGACTGGGAATACATCAACAACACCCCGCGCTTTCACGGCATTTCAGTGCTGGTAGGCCCGGACGGCAACGTCCTCGACCGTTACAACAAGATCTTCCTCATCCCCTTCGGCGAAACAAACCCATTTGCGGTATGGTTTCCTGCAGCGGCTGAATTCCTGCGTGACCAAATCCGCAACATGTCTGTATTTGAAGCCGGAGACAAGTACTCGGTCTTCACCCTGCCTTCAGGGTTGCGCTTGTCCCCCACGATCTGTTTTGATATCTTTTCACCTCGTATCGTGCGGAACATGGCGCAAAACGGGGCGGCATTTGCCGCAAACCTGAGCAACCTTGCATGGTTTGGCCGGACCACTGCGTCCGACAACATGGAAGCCGTTGTGCGCTGGCGAGCGATCGAAAACAGGATCCCGGTGCTGTTTGTCTCCAACAATGGAAAAAGTGTCTTCATCGGACCTGACGGCAGTGATCTGACACCAAAACTGGGGCTGTTTGCTCCTGGAGTTCTGGAAACAACTGTCCTGCTTAAACCCCGTTATTCCTTCTATCGCAACCACGGGAAGTGGGTGCGTTACGGAATACTCGCGCTGCTGATCCTGCTGCTGACAATCCTGTTCATGCGGCGCGCAGGGACACGGGCAAAGCACAACATTTCTTCTGACAATTGAAAGGAGCATCGATGGATTTGAACTTGAAGGACAAAGTCGCCATGGTGGCAGCATCCAGCAAAGGACTGGGTTTCGGGATAGCCAGGGAACTGGCCCGGGAGGGTGCCCGTGTTTCGCTCGGCAGCCGCACGGAAAGCGAAATCTATTCCGCTGCTGAAACCCTGAAACAGGAATCCGGCGCCGAAGTTCATGCCGGGGTGATGGATGCGGCAAACGCGGATTCCATCAGGAACTGGACCGAGAGGACTGTCGAGCGGTTTGGGGGAGTGGATTGTCTCGTCGTCAACGCAGGCGGTCCTCCGGTGGGAAAGTTCGAAGAATTCGGCGACCAAGACTGGATATCCGCATTCGAACTTAACACGCTCAGCGCGGTGAGAATGATCCGCTCGGTGCTGCCTTCAATGCGTTCCAGGGGCGGAGGGTCAATTCTCACCGTTACCTCTTCTTCGGTAAAAGAACCGATCGACATCCTCATCCTCTCCAACGTCATGCGCTCCGGGACCACCAGCCTGGTGAAAAGCCTCTCCATCCAACTTGCGCCGGACGGAATCCGGGTGAACAACCTCATGCCGGGGAGGATCGATACCGCCCGTCTGCGCAGCAACGACGCACACTCCGCAAAGCAGCAGCAGGTCAGCATCAAGGAAATCCAGGCGCGCAGCACGGCGCGGATCCCGCTTGGGCGCTACGGCGACATTGAGGAGTTCGGCAAAACCGGGGCGTTCCTTCTGTCAGATGCAGCCAGTTACATCACCGGTTCCAGTATTGCGGTAGACGGTGGATTGATCAAAACAGTCTGGTAAAAACCAACTCGAAAGCGCCCCGCGCTTCCACTGCCCGGGGTTGTCCTCCCTGACCTCTATACCGAAGTTCCCTTAAGTGATCAGTCATATCTCTTTGATTAATTTGATAAAAAAA
>CAYFLK010000044.1:7834-35235 GCA_964344035.1 uncultured Pseudomonadota bacterium | reverse complement strand
TGCTGGGATTTCAGTTAGTACCGTGTCAACAAGGAGTTGAAGTTACTTAGAAGGCATAAACAGCCTATTCTCAATAACTTGCCTCTCTTTATGTCCAATTCTTTCCTCAATGAGAGCTTCATGTGCTATGATCAGATTCTCCTAAGGTCTTGACAAGTTTTTCTCATGTCGTTTCATTGAAATGCTTTAGAACTCTCATCGCTCTCAAGGTATTCCAACGACTTGGCCCTCCAGTTTTCTCCATATCAAAATGCGTCTGACCCGGATGCTTTGCCTGAACCGGCCATGTGTTATCCCTACGCCGTTTCTTCTTCAATATATCAAGCGCATCCTGCATTCGGGGATCATAGCTGATCCCGGAAAATTGAAAATAATCCAGGGCTCGCAATATATCGTATTTCCAACGTGACGGATAAGAAAGCATTAACATTTTCTTATGTGTCAATCTCTTCACTATCAATTATTATCTCGTCCCCCGCAATATTTCTTATCTTCATCTTGAATTTATCTGTATCAAGGGCGTAAGCGCCTTTTATCTTTTCCTTGATGCCAGCTTTATCTTCTAAATAAGGATTGCTTTTCCATACTTCTTTCAAAGTGGTGTCAAATTGTACTGATTCTATCAGTTCAAGTCCGTTACTGCTGATTTTTACCGACTTTGATAAATCCTGTTCGAGCGTCCCTTTTTTAGTCTTCTTTGCGTTGTAATCGTCAATCTTGTTTTTGAGGTACGGGCTGAAAAACTTTTTGATTTCAACTTTGTATTTACTTCCTTGCTTTGTGATTTTTATATCCGCATTGTCAGGGGTAAACAATGCGTCTCTTTTTTCACCGAGCAAATCATCAAGGGAAACGAGCTTTACTTTCAATTCTGTCTTGGCGGTTTTGTTAAGCTGTTTGTTTAAATATTCCTGATTTATTTCAAGGTCTTTGTGAGCGTAGATGACAATGACTTCATTGGCTTTGTTCGTTGTGTCTTCCAGCTTGTAGATTTCTTCAAGAAAGACATCAAGCAGTTCTTTGGTGAGTTTGTCGTGAATACCGGAAAACTTGACCGGTGAATAAGTGCCTTTTGCCAGTGCGATACCGCCGTCCCAGAAGTCATTCAGGTTTAAATCTGTTCGTGATTTAAAGCCGTCAATAATACCGAATATCTTTGCGGTTGTTTGTGCTGGATTACGGAAAAGGCGTAAACCGTCCTGGATTTTGAGAATATCGAAACTGGCGCCAGCTTTTACTAGGCGGTCTCTGGTCGTTTGCAGGGCGTTTATGCCTATGTCACAGGCAATGAATTTCCTGTTCAGGTCGTTTGCAACCTTGGCGGTTGTGCCGGAACCGGAAAAGAAATCGGCAACTATCATTCCTTCATCAGATGATGCTTTTATAATTCTTTCAAGTAATGCTTCGGGTTTTTGAGTATGGTTATAGTATGTATATTCATCAAAATGTGATTTTAAAGGAGAAATATCATCCCACCAATCAGAAAAGGTTGTCCTTTATATTTATCCAACCAAACTTCATTTAAATCATCAGGAATCCCTTTTAATTTCATAAAAACACCAGGATTATTTTCTTTAAGCCACTTATATATGATTTGCCCGTTTTCATCAAAATAATCTCCAAATCTTTTAATTGTGCTTTCTGAAAGCTGCTGCCTTTGCACATTAAAAATTCTTTCTTCTGAAATTTGATATAAAAATATCGTGTCATGCTTCTTTTAAAATAAGGAACTGCCTTTGCACCAATATCTTTATATCCCCATACTATTTCATTAATAAAATTTTCCTCCCCAAAAACTTCATCAAGAAGTATTTTTACATAGTGTCCAATATGCCAATCAAGATGGAGGTAAATACAGGCATTATCGTTCATAACATCTTTAATCGCAAGTAACCTTTCATACAGCCAATTCAGATAATCCTCCTTCTGCCAAATATCGCCGTACATTACTTCTTCACCGATAGTGTTATCATCCGCTTCAATTTCAGATTTACCGCCGTTGCGCAGATATAACTTCTTTGCGTAGTTAGCCCCGCTGGCAAAAGGCGGGTCAATATACAAAAGGTCAACCTTGATATTCTGCTGTTTCAGATAGGCGCAGGCTGAAAGGCAATCGCCCTGAATAAGCAGGTTTCTGAAATCATAATTAAGGTCTGTTTCCTTATCAAATAAAGTCTGCTCTTTCGCTTTTGTGTTTCTGACTTCTTCAATCAGTTCGGTTTCAAAAACGTCAATCTTGTCGGGAAAGCGTCTGCCCTGAAAATTAAGAAGCGCCTGTCCTTTTGCAGGTGTAATATTGTACTGTTTATGTGTTTTCATAATTAAAAATCCTTTAATAACCGCTTGAATGTATCAAGGTGTTTTGTAAAATCGTTTTCACCCTCGTCAACAAAGCAATGATAACTGAAATGATTGTTATGTTTCAAAAAATCGTCTTTCACAAACTTTTCCTTTGCCCTGAATTCATCATTATAATAGGGCTTTCCTTTGGTCTCAATGATGATTGCTTTATCAATGGAGATTGTCTGTCCTTTTCTGTATGTTTTGTTCTCTTTTCTTCGTAATATCAAAAAGTCAGGCGTGTACCTGCCTCTCGGTGTCTGTATCCAGAACGATTGCAGGCGTTCGTCCTTGTAGCCGTTAAAATAAACCTCAAGGTCTTTGAGTTCGCTTAATTTCAGCATTTCGGCAAGGGCGTTCTGCTCAAACTCGCTGTCCATTTTATAGGGAATGTAGTTGTAGCTGATGTCTTGCGGGTCGCAGTTGGTTTCCTCTCCGAAAAAGTCATCTTCTATATATTCGGGATGTTTGCCGTAGCCCCTGTTCCCAAGATAATCACGCTGTGATATTTTCGGCATAAACTTATAGGTTACGCCTTTTGGAGAAACAAAACTCATCTCATTGTGAGTGCCTTCCCATTCAAGAAGTTCAATCTATGTTTCCTGCTCTATCACCTCTTTTGTGTATTCAACCCTGTCCATAAAGGAAGACGCAATAATTTGATTAATATCGCCTATATCAAGATTGGGGTTTAATATCACCCACTCAAGTTCTTTCTCAATATTTTTATGAATAGCGGATAATTCATCAGTAAAACTATTATACAAATCGGTTTCAGTAAACAGCCCATAGGTGGCGGCAGAAAGATTGTAAATAAAATCCTCAAAGGGAAAAAGAGCAACGCTGTCTGTCTTTACATCGGCAACCGCTACTTCTCCGGTCAGTCCGCTTTTCCCGATACTGCCGGAGATAATACTTTTATCATAATCAAATGACTTTTTAATATCCGTAAATTTAAATGCTGTTAGTTCTTTTTTGATTTCAGGCGAGGTCTTTTTGATAATCTTGTATTTGGTTTCAATCTGTTTATTTCAATTTACCGAGTTTTGGTTTTCTGATCTGCGCTTCAATGGTCTGCTCTTTTTTCTCCGTCAGGTCGGTAATTGAAAGCTGGTAGTTTTCTTTGAGTTCTTTATCAAGCGTTTCGTAATTATCGCTGGAAAGGTAAATCAGGGCGTTTTCTTTTGATGCGTCCGTTACTTCTCTTAAACAACGGCAAGTAGTTTGAAGCACAAAATTCTTGGTTGTTTTCTGCCGTGGAAGTACAACGGATGTAAGACTTCTGCAATCCCAGCCCTCTGTTCCTATGGCTACAAGCAGAATAACACGTTTTTTTGAATACGGCTTGTCAAGGTTGTTGAATATGGCAAGGTTTTCTTTCGGCAGTTCGTATTGTTTGTTCTTTTTATCCACGCTGGAATAATATCTGAAAATCTCGTCTTCTTTGCCCTTGCGGTTTTTCTGATACCACTTTTGTGTTACAGGCAGAATATCATCGTTCAGTTTTTTAATGGATGGACAGTAAAAAGCGACTTTGCTTTTTGTTCCATTTTGATAATCTATGTCATAATTTAAAAAGAAGTCAGAAAGTGCCTGTTCAATAAACACGCTTTCTTTTACACTTGCTTTTCTGATGTCCGGTTTTTTAAGAAACCTGCCAATGCCGATATTAAGCGGATAATTATAAACAATATCCTGTATCTGGTTTAAGGTGATATTTTTACCTTCGATTTCTATTTTTGTTTTTACATAAGGCGTTCCTGATAATCCGATTACAGAATTAACATTGCCGTGCTGGTTTAAAACGCTTACTGCCTGTCTTAGTTTTTTCTCGCCGTTTCCGGTTGAGCCATATGTGTGATGTACTTCATCAAGAATAACTGTTAAATGCGGTATCTGTGATAAGGCTTCTCGCAGTTCATTGGTTTTTTGCATGTCGTCTATTGTTCGTTCATTCATCGGATTATCTACTAAACCCTTGTCTTTGTCATCATACCGCTCAAGAACTACTTTTTCAGCGTTTGTAATGAATACCATTCCAAAACTTTTGTCTGCTTTATCCTGTTTACCTTTTCAAGATTAGGATTGTTGCCATGCAGTTTGTCCTTTCTTTTTGAACTTAGGCTATCAAGAATTTCGATAGTGATTCCCTGCTTTAATTTATCAGCTTCTTCCTTTGGCAATATCCATTCAGGAGTAAAGTCTTTTATTGTTCTCAACGATGGAAGAATTGCCGTTTTTGACGCCTGTGGCGCAAATACAACAAAATTATGAGCAAAGCGTTTGTCTTTTTTAAATAGAGTGGCAAAGTATAAATCCAGATAAATAAAACAAGCCATCAGGAAGGTTTTTCCTGCCCCCATAGGCAGACTATAAAGGTAATTGGAATAATCAAAATTATGTAGAAACTCATCAAGTAAACTGTTCCAGTCGATTGTATTTCCGGCAGGCGCATTTACGAGTTTATTATGAAGGATTTTTAAACCATTATCCTGGAAAAAATGATTGAGAAACTGTGTAACGTAATTTCCTTTAAATGTATGATAATTATCATATTCTTGCGCAACAACATCATCATATAAAAGACCCTCCTTCACCATTTCAGAAAGCCTTTTATTATCACCGGCAAATTTAATCCACAAATATATTTCGATTGCTTCTCTTTGCGGGGGACGAAGTTTTCCAGTTTCTTCAATATGCTTTAAAGTATTGCTAATTAGAGATTGGTTATTCTCTTTCTCTAATTTTATCCAAGTTTCAGTTTTGCTTCTTATTAAACTGTAAATCGTATTCATTTATAATTATATTCTCCGTATTCTAATAGACACATAACTTATAATTATCAAGCAGAAATCACCTGCTATTCTGATATTATCAGGATAATCATGTAATAATGCCTGATTTACATGATTATTCTGTCATATTGCTCTGGTAAGCTGATATTATCGGGAAAATCAGGTATTAATGTGAATGAATTATAAACTGAAAATTGGACATCTCAATCAACATTTCAATTCATGATTCAGATATAACACTACTTGAGGAAACTTTTGAACTGATGCGTCATGCGTAGATCAATTGAAACGCAGGCAGATTTTGCCGAAGTGCGCTCCGCTTCTCAGCCGGTTCAGGGCATCGGGCAGTTGCTCGAAATCATAAGTCCGATCGATCACCGGACGCAGGTTGTGTAGCGTGATGGCGTGAGTCATGGCCTCGAACCCATCGCGGTTTCCGACTGTGATTCCCTGCATGCGGATCTGCCGTGTGACTATCAGCCCGAGCTGCGCTTCCATCGTCGGTCCGGAAAGCACCCCGATCATGGAAATCGTCCCCCCGGGGCGGACCGCGTGCAGCGATTGCGGGAAGGTCTGTGATCCCCCGACTTCGACGATTTGATCCACTCCCTCTCCTTCGCACAACTCCCTCACCTCGCGTCCCCATTCCGGGATGTCCCGGTAATTCAGCCCTTCGTCAGCGCCGAGTTTCAGTGCCCGTGCCAGTTTGTCTTCGTTTCCGGAAATGATCACCACTTTTGCGCCCGCCATTTTGGCAAACAGCAGCGCAAACAGGGACACCCCGCCGGTCCCCTGAACAAGCACCGAGTCTCCCGGCTTCAGGCGGCCCTCGGTGATCAGCGCGCTCCAGGCGGTCAGGGCGGCGCAGGGCAGCGCGGCACATTCTTCGTCGCTGAGGTGTTCCGGCGCCATGCATACCGCTTCTGCGGGCAGGGCCATCCATTCCGCCATCACCCCGTCCAGCGGTCCACCCAATGTCGCGGTCAACCGCTCACGATTGGGAGGTCCGGAAATCCAGCGCTGCATGAAAAGCGGACAAACCCGGTCCCCGACATTCACCCGTGTCACACCTGCCCCGACTTCAGTGACTTCCCCTACTCCGTCTGAAACCGGGACCAGGGGAAGGGTCCCGGTGAGGGAACCGTACCCACGCCGGAGCACCACCAGGTCGCGGAAATTAAGCGATGCTGCTTTCATCCTCAGCAGCACCTCCCCCGGACCCGGCTTTGGGATTGGACGTTCCTTCAGGGTCAAGTGTTCGAACGACCAGTCGTTCTCGATTTGAAAAACTTTCATCAGTTCCATTTCTTCCCTTCGGGGAACAGCACTTCTTGCGCCTGCGTCGAACCGGGAAGGACTAGATTAACCCGTCCCACTTGGGTTTGCCGCCGGTTTTTTCGTATTCCTCCTCCGTGGCCAGCTTGCGCACCCTCCATTGCAGGTAGGCAGGTTCATAAACATAGAGGTAATGAACCCAGTATTCTCGAGCGTGTTTTACAAGCAGCTTCATCGATTCCACAACAATCGGTTCCGCGTGCGAATCGAGGACCCGGACTTCGCCGTTTTTCCCAAGTGATTTGATTGCTCCATGATTAACCAGTTTGCGAATCTTGCCCACCTTCGAGTAATGCGTTTTCAACATCGGGCTGATGCGTTCCGGCGCCGCATCATAGTGAACGTACGCGGCAAAGTATTTCGAATGAGAACGCAGTGCAACAAAACCGCGTGTCGGCATGGTCGTTTTTCAGAGGCAAACCTGTTGTTCGGAATAAATATGCAATAACTTCATCATGTCAAATAACACCATGCTTGTCATCTGTTTTGAACATGGGCGCCAAGTGACAAATTATGTTAGCATGTGCTTTTGCGGACTTGAACTCTCGCTCAGGAAGGAGTATTTCATCCGATGTGCGCCAAATCGTATTGGAGCGGAAAAGATATACAAATTGAGGGGTTTCATGATTAAATTGCTGAATCACAGATACCACAAGAAACCGGATGAAGGGTTAAGGCGCCAACTTTTCGGCATCATTTTTGAGGGTGACACACCCGCGGGCAGGGTGTTTGATTTAATCCTGCTGGTGGTGATTGTTTTGAGTGTTGTTGCCGTCATGCTTGAAAGCGTGGTCGCAATCGAAAGGAAGTGGGGTGTTTACCTGTATTGGGCCGAGTGGGTGTTCACCATTCTCTTCACCGCGGAGTACTTGTTGCGGTTGATTGTCGTACATCGGCCGGTCAGTTATGCGCTCAGTTTTTTTGGGCTGATCGATCTGCTCGCAATCCTGCCTGCATACCTGGCATTGTTCCTGGTAGGAAGCCAGTCGCTGCTGATTATCCGTTCGGTGCGTCTGCTAAGGGTCTTCAGGATTTTGAAACTCGCGCGCTATCTGGGCGAGGCGGAGCATTTGATCCGCGCGATCAAGGCCAGCCGCTACAAGGTGTTTGTTTTTGTCGGCGCGGTGTTGACGCTGGCAATGATTGCAGGCACGATCATGTACCTCATCGAGGGAGAACGAAGCGGGTTCTCAAGCATCCCCAAGGGAGTTTACTGGGCAGTGGTGACCATGACCACTGTCGGATACGGGGACCTTGCTCCAACCACACCACTGGGTCAGTTCATGGCAACAATCCTGATGATCATGGGTTACGGCATCATCGCCGTGCCCACCGGGATTGTCACGGTTGAAATGGTGAATGTGCAAAAAGAAGCCATCTCCGTACATACCTGTCCGGATTGCACCAAACATGGACATGATGCAGACGCAAAGCACTGCAAGTTCTGCGGAGCGCATCTCAACTTGTGAAACGCTGATCCTTGTACACGGTAGTTTTGGTAAGCCGCGGGCTGAATCAGTGAATTGTTCCGGAATGCCGCATCGGCATGGAATAAGGAAACGGGAGTGATTCCTTGGACAAATATAGCGGGTGCCGCGGCAGTCCTGTGCGCGTGGCGCCCAGGCAATGGGGGGATTTGATCCAGGTAAGAACTTCACGGTCCCTTCCCAGGTGCGCGCCGTGGTTTCCCCAGCAGACTACCGTCAAATCGGCCTGGGCTGAAAGTCTCCGCAGCCATATGTCGTTTTCGGGTCCAATCGGTTCCGTGGACTGCAGCAGGATTTGCGGGCGGGTTGCTTTGAAGGCGAACAGGTTGCCGACAAGCAGACTGCCATATCCCCAGTCTTTTGCGAAACCCAGGCAGCGTCGGATGGTGGGATCATCCCGTGTTGCGTCAGCGGTGGAAGGGTTCAGCCCCATGAACAAGACTGTCCCCCTTTTTTGATTCCACGTTCTCCAAAGCGCGTAACGGTAGTTGCCGCAGGGTGAAAACACGGCATTGCCGCCTTCCATATCAATCTTCGCCGGCAGCGGACTGTTTCTGAATTTGCTTGTCAATTCGTTTTCAACAGGGGAAGGTATCATCTGCATCGGTGACGGCAGCAGGTGCTGCCGTGCCCTCGCCGGTTGGAAAAGACAAGGAGGAAGAGGGTGTGATTCCCTCGCTGTCGCGCAACTGTGATTCGCAGCGTTTCCGCTACGATCAGCCAGAGCTTCCTGACACTCGGCGCCTCGCGGAAGGGGAGAGTGAGCATGCCTGTCTACTGAGTATCCCGGTCATCCATTTTGTATGCCGCCTGGTTCACGGGTTCCCTGGTTCGTGTTGTGCGCCCCGGCAAATGGGGAAATTATCGTTCAAAATCGGCTCAAGCTTCAACCCCGACTATTAATCGGGTGGAGCATGACTCGAATTTGATAGACATGCATCTCGCTTTACAGGAGCGGCAGAACCCTTCGGCCTAGTCTCATGCAGGGAGAATGAGAGGTGGAACAGTATCTAGTGTTGTTGTGCGCAATTGTGCTGGTGGACGCGTTATTCGGTGATCCGGTTTATCCCTTCCACCCGGTTCGCGTGATGGGTTTGCTGATTGAAAGGCTGGAAAAAACTCTCCGGGCGCATGGCTGGTCGGGACGCACAGGGGGAGGCTTGCTTGCCATGCTGGTGATCACAGTAACGTTGACGGCTTGGTTCGTGGTGGATTGGATGCTGTCCGGGGTGCATTCCTCGTTGGCGTGGGGGTGGCGGCTGTACCTCGGCTGGAGTCTGCTTGCCGGAAGGGATTTGCTTGTCCATGGACAAAGGGTGGAGCGGGCCATGCGCTCGGGAGACCTGGACCGCTGCCGCGGGGAGACCGGAAGGATGGTCGGCAGAGACACGAAAAACCTTGATTTTCCGGCATGCGGCAGGGCTGCCGTGGAAAGCATCAGCGAAAATCTCAGCGACGGTGTGATTGCTCCCCTGTTTTATTTCCTCCTTTTGGGCATCCCCGGGATGCTGGCATACAAGGCGGTGAACACCCTTGATTCGATGCTCGGTTACAGAAATGATCGCTACCGGGAATTCGGCATGGTTTCCGCACGAATGGACGATTTATTGAACTGGGCCCCCTCACGGTTGACTTGGGGTTTGATCGGATTAGCCGCCTTGCTGTTGCCGGACTGTTCCGGAAGACGGGCCTGGCTAACCGGATGGACCGAACACCGTAGGCTTCCCAGCCCGAACGCGGGGTGGTGCGAAGCGGCAGCGGCAGGGGCGCTGCAAATCCGCCTCTGTGGGCCTATCTGGCGCGAAGGCAGATTGTGCGGCAACCACTGGCTGGGAAACCCGGATCATCGTGACGGGGCGGCGGCTGAAGATATTGCCCGTGTCAACCGCGTGGCTGTTGTCGTGATCCTGCTGTTTGTCGCGGCGGGGCTGGCGCTCCTCGGGACCTCGGCGCTTCCATTTGCCGGATTGGGAATGCCGTGAAAGTGCTGGTCTGCGGAGGGATGAAAAGCGGGAAATCGCGGTTTGCCGAACAGCGCATTCTCGAGATTTCCGGGATCCGGATTCCTCTTTACCTGGCAACCACGGAGCTTCCTGATGAGGAAATGCGCGCACGAATGGCGGAGCATCAGAGGAGAAGAGGCAATACGTTCATGACTGTCGAAGAACCCCTGCATTTGATGCGGGCAATTGAAGGGACAGAGTCCCCGGTTTTGGTTGAGTGCGTCACCATGTGGCTGAACAACTGGCTGCACCATGGTTTCGCGGAGGAAAAAGCCTTTGCGGTCATTTCCGGAATGCTGGAAATGAAGCGCGATTTTGTGTTTGTACAAAATGAGGTGGGGCTGGGAGTAATCCCGGATAACCCCCTTGCGCGCATGTATGCGGACATCTCCGGGAGGATCGGGCAGATGCTGGGAGAAAGGTGTGATGAAATCTGGTTTTGTGTTGCGGGTCATCCGCTTCGAGTGAAATGAATGCATCAGGGCGCGGGAGCGCCAGCTTTGAAGAGAGGAACAAAATGACTGGGGAACTCGGAATCATGGTCTGTGGACATGGAAGCCGCGACGAACAGGCGGTCAGGGAATTTCAGTCTGTCGCGGAAGGTTTGCGCGCGCGTCTGCCGGAATACCCGAGTGAATGGGGTTTTCTTGAATTTGCCACGCCAATCATCCGCGAGGGGCTGGATAAATTGCGCCGGAGGGGGGTGGGGAAAGTGCTGGCGGTGCCGGGGATGCTATTTGCCGCCGGACACGCGAAAAACGATATACCCTCGGTCCTCAATACATACCAGGCGAGGCATCCGGAAATGCCGATCCACTACGGGCGTGAACTGGCTATTGAACCGAAACTGATCCGGGCCGCCGGTGACAGGGTCAACGAGGCGGTGAAAAAAGCGGGGGACCACATTCCCCGACATGAAACACTCCTGCTTGTCGTTGGACGCGGCGCATCCGATCCGGACGCTAATTCAAACGTCTCCAAGGTGATGCGCATGATCTGGGAAGGGCTGGGTTTCGGCTGGGGTGAAACCGCGTACTCCGGGGTCACTTTCCCGCTTGTGGAACCGGCGCTGGAACACGTCGCGCTCCTCGGATTTCGCCGTATCATCGTGTTTCCCTACTTCCTCTTCACCGGCATTCTCGTCAAGCGAATATATGAACATGCCGATCGCGTAGCCCGGCGTTTCCCGGAAATTGAATTTGTAAAAGCTTCCTACCTGAATGACCATCCGCTGGTGCTCGATACGTTTGCTGATCGTGTCCGGGAAATAATCGAGGGATCGAACCTGATGAACTGCCAGCTCTGCAAATACCGTGAACAGGTGCTCGGGTTTGAAACGGAAGTCGGGTTGCCGCAGGAGAGCCATCACCATCACGTCGAGGGTATCGGGACCGGAACCACGGGACACGTGCATGTGAACCATGCTCATGATCACGGTCATCATCACGGGCATTCCCATGATCATGGGCATCATCCTTATCCTCATGCCGACCATCCTTTGGGACCGATGACGTTGAAAAATCAGGGGTGAGGGCATGAACTATCTCCGGGACCCGGAAGCCATCTACCGCAAATCTTTTGCCGTCATCCGTGAAGAGGCCCATCTTTTCCGTCTTCCGGCAGACATTGCAGACATCGCGGTACGTCTCATCCATGCCTCCGGGATGACGGATATCGTGGACGACCTGGCTTTTCATCCGCAAGCAGTTCTCGCCGGACGCGAGGCGCTTGCAAAGGGAGCTGAAATTCTATGCGACGCGAGAATGGTTTCAGAAGGAATCATCCGTTCACGGCTGTCCGCCGGAAACAAGGTGCGCTGCTGGATCGATCATCCGGAGTGCGCTCACCAGGCAAAAGCAAACGGCACGACCCGATCTGCTGCGGCGATCGAGTTCTGGCGTCCGCATCTAGCGGGCGCGTTGGCGGTTATAGGCAATGCGCCGACCGCGCTGTTTCGGCTGCTGGAACTGCTTGCGGAAGGAGCAGGACCTCCCGCGGTTATTCTCGGTTTCCCGGTTGGGTTCGTAGGCGCTGTGGAATCGAAAAAAATGCTGGTTGAAAAGTGTGCTGATCACCCGCCTTTTCTTACCTTGTGCGGGAGGCGCGGGGGCAGCGCGGTGGCTGCCGCGGCGGTAAATGCGTTGGCAAAAACATCTGAAACGTAAAACGCTCCAATAACAGGACTCGAAAACCAAGGTTAAAAAATGCCTGATGTTTCACAAAAATGGCTTCGTGTGATCGGCATCGGAGAAGACGGCGTTTCCGGATTGGCGCCGGATGCGAAGATGCTGCTGGACGAGGCGGAAACAGTGATAGGCGGGGAGCGGCATCTAAACATGCTCCCGGACGGCTGGGAGGGCGAACGCATTGTCTGGCCGGCGCCGATCAGGGAAGCGATTCCGCAAATTCTCGGTTGGAGGGGGCAAAAAGTCGCGGTGATGGCCAGCGGGGACCCGCTTTGTTACGGCATTGCTGCAAAGCTCTTACGGCACATGCCGCTCGAGGAAATGTGGATCAAGCCATCTCTGAGTACATTCACCCTTGCCTGCTCACGCGTTGGCTGGTCGCTTCCTGACATTGAAACCTTGACCATCCACGGGCGTCCAGTGGAAATGCTGCATCCGTTTGTGCAACCCGGGGCCAAACTTCTGGTTCTCAGCGAGGGCGCGCGCAGTCCGCGGCAGGCTGCGGAACTACTTACAGCGCGTGGATTTGGGAAAAGCCGGATCACCGTGTTGGAACACCTTGGCGGTACTGAAGAAAGATTGTTTTCAGGGCATGCGGAAACATGGGAGCAACCTGAGGGTGCAGCTTTGAATGCAATGGCGATAGAATGCCTTCCGGATAAAAATGCCCGGCTCCTCACCAGGGTCCCGGGGCTTCCGGACGCAGCTTTCATGCACGACGGGCAGTTAACCAAACGCGAAGTCCGCGCGGCCGCCCTGTCGCGGCTGATGCCGGTTGTCGATCAGGTGTTGTGGGATGTCGGTGCAGGTTGTGGATCAGTAGCCATTGAGTGGATGCGCGTTCATCATCGTTGCCGGGCCGTTGCCATCGAAAAATCTGAGTCCCGCGTTAAACTGATTGAACAAAATGCCCTGGAACTGGGAGTGCCGATGCTGCAGATTGTATCAGGGACCGCGCCTGGGGCCCTGATTGATCTACCCGCTCCGGATGCGGTTTTTATCGGCGGCGGGCTTTCATCCGCGGATTTGCTGGAAGAGTGCTGGAAAGCGCTCAACCCCGGGGGACGCTTGGTTGCTAATGCAGTCACCATTGCCGCTGAACAGCTTCTGCTAGAATGGCAAAAAGAGAATGGTGGAGATTTGATACGCATCAGTGTTTCCCGTGCGGAACCGATAGGCAGCTTTCAGGGATGGCGTCCACTGCGTCCCGTGACCCAGCTTGCCGCGGTCAAGTGCTATTAACCACGGAGACCACGGAAAATAAGGTGAAAAATGATACAGGAATATTGTATGGCGTGGGTGTCGGGCCGGGGGACCCGGAGTTGCTCACCCTCAAGGCTTTTCGCCTCATCAACGAATGTGATGTGCTGGCCTATCCTGCTCCGGAGTCCGGGGAAGGGCTGGCTTTCGAAATTGTGCGAAAGCTGCTGACCGGTGAACAGGAACTGCTGCCGCTCAGGCTGCCGATTAACATCACCACCCCACAGGCGCGTCAGGGTTATGACCGTGCAGTGGAACTGCTTGAATGGCAGTTGGGTTCGGGGAAATCAGTCGCGGTGATATGCGAAGGCGACCCTCTTTTTTATGCTTCGTTTGCATACATTTTTGCCAGGTTGTCAGACCGGTTCAACACCGAAATTGTTCCCGGTGTTGCCTCCCCGATGGCCGCTGCTTCGGCGCTGAAAACTACGCTGGCGTCAGGTGGAGAAGTGCTGACCATCCTCCCGGGCACACTGGATGAATCCGTGCTGGAACGGCGCCTGCAAACAACTGATGCCGCCGTGATAATCAAGGTTGGACGTCATTTCCAGAAAATCAACAGGGTCCTGAAACGCCTGAACCTGGAAGCGAGGGCGAAATACATTGAACACGCGACCCTGCCTGAACAGAAGATTGTGCCGCTGGAAAAGGTCGGCGTCCATAAAACCCCGTATTTTTCCATAATCCTTGTCCGAAAATAATTATTTGATTCCTGTCATTAAACCTGAATTCATATTCAAAAGTGGATTTTTCAAACAGCAATCACAAAATTGCGGTATTTTGCCTGGGAATCAGAGCATCAGCAGTAGCGCAAAATATAGCGGACGCGCTTGACGCGGAAGTGCACGGCAAGAAATACCGGGTCCCGGAAGCGGACGTTTTTTTCACTGATGCCAAGGCACACCTCGAGTCTCTGTTTGCTGACGGAAAGGCGATAGTGGGCGTATGTTCTTCAGCGGTGTTGATACGCGCGGTTGCTCCATGCCTGCGGAACAAGCGGCACGAACCCCCGGTTGTGGCGGTGGCGGAAGACGGGAGCGTAGCCGTTCCGCTTCTCGGCGGACACCACGGCGCTAACGACCTCGCGCGCGCAATTGCCGAAGAACTGCATGGCATCGCAGCCGTCACCACCGCTGGAGACATACGATTCGGAATTGCGCTGGATGAACCTCCGCAGGGATTATCACTTGGCAATCCTGAAGAAGTGAAAGCGTTTACCTCGTCCCTGCTGGCGGGTGAGTCAGTATTTCTGCAAGCGGAAAAGCCGGTTTTTTCTGAATGGCTGCTTAAGAGTCGGCTGCCGTTTTCTCCCGACGGGCAGCTGAAAATTTCTGTTACGCACCAATCGGTTTCAGGAGACGCCAGGCACTTGGTGTATCATCCTAAAACACTGGCGGTGGGAGTGGGCTGCGAGCGCGGAACTGCTCCCGCGGAACTGCGGAATTTGGTCCGCAATTCCCTTGACGTATACGGTATTGATCCCCAAAGCGTTGCGGTGATTGTTTCAATCTATGTGAAAAAAGACGAAGCGGCTCTTCACTCATTGGCCGAACACATGGGCTGTCCCGTGCGGTTTTTCAATGCACAGGCTTTGGAAACGCAGGCAGATAAACTCCAGAACCCTTCAGATATTGTTTTTCAGGAAGTCGGCTGCCACGGAGTGGCGGAAGGCGCGGCCCTGGCGGCAGTTGGAAAAGATGGTATGTTACTGGTCCCGAAACAAAAATCCACCCGGGCCACTTGCGCGATTGGGAAATCACCGGCATTGCTCCATCCGCAAAAAATCGGGCAGGCGCCGGGCGCACTGTTCTTGGTGGGGACCGGTCCGGGCTGCCCGGAATGGAGGCTCGCACAGTCGGAAACCATGCTCAGGGAAGCAACAGACTGGGTCGGTTACGGGCTTTATCTTGATTTGATTGCGGACCTCCGGCGCGATCAAAAATGCCACCGTTTTGATATGGGCAGGGAGGAGGAGCGGGTGCGTCATGCCCTGGCATTGGCCGAACAGGGTAGGATAGTTGCCCTGGTTTCGTCCGGGGACCCGGGAATATATGCGATGGCAACCCTTGTATTTGAACTGCAGGAACGCGGGGAACCGGACTGGAAACGGATTGAGGTGCAAATCAGTCCCGGTATTTCCGCCTTCCAGGCTGCGGCCGCACGCATCGGCGCGCCGCTCGGACATGATTTTTGCGCGATTTCACTGTCAGATTTGCTGACGCCGTGGGAAACAATTAAACGCCGGGTTCGAACCGCGGCGGAAGGCGATTTCGTAATCGCATTCTACAACCCGGTGTCACAACGCCGTACCACGCAGTTGGCGGAGGCGCGGGATATCCTGCTCCAGCATCGCGTGCCGCAAACACCGGTGGTGCTGGGCCGAAACCTGGGACGGGAAGGAGAAACAGTGAAAACTGTTTCCTTACGGGATTTGACTCCTGACAAAGCGGACATGCTCACCGTGGTGATTGTTGGTTCCAGCCAGACCCGCCGGCTTAATTTGCCGAATGGGGAAGTCCGGGTTTACACACCGCGTGGATACTCCGAAAAAGCAGAAACCACATGACTGTGCATTTCATAGGCGCCGGTCCGGGCGCGCCGGATTTGATCACCGTTCGCGGGAGAGATCTGATCTCCCGATGCCCGGTTTGCCTGTACGCCGGTTCGCTTGTTCCCAGGGAAGTGATCGCCTGTGCTCCGGAGGATTCTTGCATCCGGGACACTGCGTCGATGACGCTTGATGAGATAATCGCCGAAATGGAAGCAGCGCACTCCGCGGGCATGGATGTGGCGCGTGTTCATTCGGGGGATCCATCGATCTACGGCGCCGTTGCCGAGCAGATGCGCAGGCTGGACGCACTCGGCATCCCGTATGACGTGACGCCAGGGGTCCCCGCCTTTGCCGCTGCGGCGGCGGAGTTGAAACAGGAACTGACTCTTCCGGATATCAGCCAGACTGTGATTGCAACGCGGACCGCCATGCATGCCACGGCAATGCCTTCAGGAGAAGAACTGGAAAACCTCGGGCGCAGCGGAGCAACCATGGCGATTCACCTCTCGATCCGAAACCTCAAGCATGTGCAGGACACGCTGATTCCGCATTACGGGGAAGATTGCCCGGTAGTGGTGGCCTACCGGGCGACATGGCCGGACCAGCTGTTAATTCACGGAACGCTGGCCAATATCCGGGAAAAGGTGAGAGCCTCCAAAATAAGCCGCACCGCGTTGATTCTGGTGGGCAGAGTTTTCGGTTCAAAAGATTTCCGCGACAGCGCCCTCTACGATTCTGCACACGCCCACGTGCTGCGGCAAAAAAAAAACTTCACTGATCAAGTTTTGAGAGCTATTTGCGAAAGTCAGATACTTCATGGAGAACATCACACAAAATTGCTGATCCATCCGATTGCGTCTTTTACATTTGAAACTTTTTCATCGTGATGGATTTCATTACGCTCGATCATCAGCACCGGAAGCTGGAGTTTTCTGGCGGCATTGATTTTTGCGTATGTGGATTTGCCGCCGCTGTTTTTGGAAACAAGCAGGGAGATTTCATGTTTTTTGAAGAGCCGGAGTTCGTCTTCCACGGAAAACGGACCCCGTCCCTGCACGAATGTTGCTTCCGGCCACGGTTTTGCTCTATCCCCCTCAGGGAGAAGGTCGGGATGAGGGCATAATTCGGCAAGTTCAGGCGGGCTGAGTGTACGGACCACGAAAAGGCTGCCGGGGCAGTCGTGGAATGCTTCCAATCCGCGCATGCCGGTGGTAAGAAACACCCTGTGCGGATGCTCCCGCAGCCATGCCGTGGCAGCGGAAAGTGAGGGTACGGAAATCCAGCTGTCGTCCGGAACCTCGGTCCAGGGCGGACGTTCAAGGCGCAGGAGCGTAATTTCTGCTGCCGAGGAGGCAAGCACGGCGTTGTGTGATATACGTTCCGCAAAAGGGTGAGTAGCGTCTACGAGCAGCGTGACGTTTTCCCGGCGTATAAAATTGGTGAGTCCGTCCACTCCTCCGAATCCACCGAACCGCACATCCCCGGCAGGCAGTCGCGGTGCGGGAGTCGCCCCTGAAAGCGATGTCAGGATTCGCAGTTTGCCGGTGCACTTTCCGGATGTAAGGCATTCCGCCAGAGTGTATGATTCGAAAGTGCCTCCGAGAATGAGGATGGTTTTATCAATCATGGTCTCCTGGGAAATGGGGCATGTCCGACGATGGCGCCCTGGCGGTCGATGATCATCACTTCCAGCATAACAGGGGAGTCCCGCAGCACTTCCAGGGCCGCGGCTTGTGCGAGTGAGGCAATCGAATCCGCCAGCGGCACTCCGGTCGCACGGGCAAGATCCAAAACTTCCTGCGCTGTGTTTGCGTTTAGAGCGGCTGCAGCCGTTTCCGCGGGCGCGCCGAGCATGTGCAATTGCCCTGCGAGTTTGGCAAAGTCAACTCTGCTGCGTGCTGAATGAAGATCGAGATGCCCTTGAGCCAGTTTGCAGAGTTTTCCGAAACCGCCGCCGATGGTGAGTTTCGGGAGAGGATGTCTGCGGACATATTTGAGCAGTCCGCCCGCGAAATCGCCCATGTCTAGCATTGCCTCATCAGGTAGACGGTGTAACTCCTGAACGGTTTTTTCGCTGGTGGAACCTGTGCAGCCCGCAACGTGTTGGAGGCCGCAGGCACGGGCTACGTCGATGCCGCTATGAATGGAATGAACCCATGCCGAGCAGGAGTAGGGGATTACGATACCTGTTGTACCGAGAATGGAGATCCCGCCGATTATACCCAGTCGTGGGTTCCATGTGCGCGTCGCCAATTCCTCTCCGCCAGGGACGGAAAGCGTGATCACGACGTCACCGGGAGCGCCGTGCATCTTGGCGGTTTCAAGGACAACTTCACGCATCATGGAACGCGGCACAGGGTTGATCGCAGGTTCTCCGGGTTTGATAGGCAGCCCGGGTTTGGTTGCCGAGCCGACTCCGCTGCCTGCTTTGAAACTGACCCCGGTTCCGGAAGGAGCATGCTTCACGGTTGCAGTGATGGTTGCGCCATGCGTCACGTCCGGGTCGTCGCCCGCGTCCTTGACAACCCCGGCCGAGGCAAAACCATCTCCGAGTTTGGAGCGGGTCAAGGCAAACGATGGTGTTTGACCCTTCGGAAGGGTAATGTTCACGGCATCGGGAAAGACGCCGGTGAGCAGCGCCGTGTGAGCTGCCTTGGTCGCTGCAGTCGCGCAGGCGCCGGTGGACCAGCCCCGCCTCAGGGGTTTGATTGGTTTTTCTGTCACGGGCAACAACCTGATAAACCGGTGAAAACTGTTATGCCGCAACAAAACCCTAATAAAATAACCCCGCCGGTATATCGAGATGAAGGTCTTTAAAAAGAGGAGTATTGATGTACATTCCCGGCAAGTCCTGATTATCAAAGTCTCTCTCGACAAATGCAATAAAATTAGCTCAAACAAATATAATTCAATCGAAAAAAATCGTCAGTCGATCAACAAATTACGATTAAACCAAATATATATACATGGTAAAAATCACGAAGGTTTACACCCGCGGCGGCGATTCCGGGCAAACCGGGCTGGTCGGCGGGAAAAGGCTTCCTAAAGACCACCCGCGCATCCACGCATACGGGACAGTGGATGAACTTAACAGCACGCTGGGGATTGCGCGGAGTTTTCTTGAGCGAAAGGAGGAATCGGCTCGGCGGGAAAAACTGGACCAGGTGCTGGAAGCCGTACAGCAGAAACTTTTTGACCTCGGTTCCGAGCTGGCCACGTTTCCTGGTGACGAGTATGAAGGGCAAATCAATCTGAGCGGTGAAGACACAGAATGGCTGGAAGAAATAATTGACGCAATGAATGGGGAACTCGAACCTCTGAGCAGTTTTATACTTCCGGGCGGGACCCCGTTAAATGCCTTTTTGCACTTGGCGCGCACCGTCTGCCGCCGCGCGGAGCGTCAGGTGATCGTGCTTATGCGCATGAATCATACCGCCGAACCGGGTCCAGGCGCATCGGATGTGAACCCGGAAATCGTAAAATACCTAAACCGGCTTTCAGACCTGCTTTTCGTCGCCGGGCGCTGGGTTTCGGCAACCATGGGAGAGGAAGAAATTCTGTGGCAGCCGGGGAAAGCAAAACCGGATTGGAGGTGGTGAAAGGGAATATGACATCAATTTTGCGGCCAATGATAATGGCTGATGCGGATGCAGTGCTGCAAATTTATGAGGAAGGGATCGCTTCAGGACACGCGACTTTTCAAAAGCTAACCCCAACTTGGGAAACCTGGGACAAGGATCATCTTCCCGAATGCCGATGGGTGCTCGCAGCAGACAGTCAAACCCTGGGATGGGCTGCGCTCAGCGCGGTCTCGTCGCGCTGCGTCTATGCCGGAGTTGCGGAAGTCAGCGTGTATGTCTCTGCTTCATCCCAGGGAAAAGGCTTTGGCTCGATGCTTCTTGCAAGGCTGGTTACTTCATCGGAAGAAGCCGGAATCTGGACCCTGCAGGCAGGCATCTTTCCGGAAAATGCGGCCAGCGTCCGGCTTCATCAGCGTCATGGTTTCCGTCAACTCGGACTGCATGAAAAACTGGGAAAGATGACTCATGGCCCGCTGGCAGGAAAATGGAGAGATGTTGTGTTTATGGAACGTAGAAGCACAAAAGTAGGGATTTAATGCATCGTATCGCCAGCCAATCCGGAGACCTTGACTCAGAGAGAAAACTTGAGGCTGTCCGCCAAACTCCTGCCGACATTTTATTCATCAGCACCGCCGATACCGAGCTTTCCGGACTAGCCCAAGTTTGGGGAAAAAGTCTCCGGAAACGGCTGCGTTTGATGCAGGCCAATCCGCTCCAACATCCGGCGGCGGCAGAGCATTATGCCGATAATGTTTTGTGCAAAGCTAAGTTGGCGATTTTCCGTTTGCACGGTGGTTACGGTTATTTTCCGCATTTGCTGGACGAAGTGCGCCACATCAAAAGTCATGGCGCAAAAACACGAATGTTGGTACTTCCCGGAACAGATGAATGGGACGCAGAGTTGATGCGCTTCAATGATTATGCAGAGCCGTTGGTGCGCCAAATGTTTTCCTATTTCCGCGAAGGCGGTATTGAAAACATGGCGCGTGCGGCAGAAGCAGTCGAACTTTTACTGAAAAATAAAGCCGGCGGTTTTCCGTCTGCAATCGAAGTGCCGACTTTCGGCTGGCTGGAAAAATCTGTGGGGCAAAATATTTTAGCCGCTAAGAACGCTTTGTTACCGGAAAAGAAGACCGGCAAAGTTTGGATAACTTTTTATCGTGCTTTGCACCAAACCGGCGATATGGCGGTGATTGACGCTCTGACAAAATCTCTGCAAAAACATGGTTTGGAGGTTTCTGCTTTTTATGCCTATTCATTGCGTGAACCGGAGGCGCAGGAGGCACTTTTGCGCAAAGCCGAAGAAGAATCGCCGGACGTGATTTTGACCATGCAGAGTTTTTCGGTTGGGCGTATCGATGGGCAGGGTAAGGATCGCTGTAAGGCTTGCTTTTCGTTTTTGGAAACGCTGGGCTGTCCGGTGATTCAAGTTCCAACCTCCACCGAAAACCGCGAAGCGTGGCTCAAAAATCCGCGCGGACTTTCCGCTTCAAATGTGGCAATGTCAGTCGCACTTCCGGAAACAGACGGCAGGCTTTTTAGCACAGTGGTCGGCTTTAAGGAAGAAGAAAAATTCAATCCGGATTTGGAGTTTCGGGTTAAGCGTTTGTCTCCGGACGAAAAACAGGTTGTACATGTGGCGGAACTGGCGGCAAATTGGGTGCGGTTGCGGCGTGCCGAGAATACCGAAAAACGGGTGGCTATTATTTTGGCGAATTATCCGAACAAAGACAGCCGGCTCGGAAACGGGGTCGGCCTCGACACTCCGGCCAGTGTGATTGCTTTTTTGCGGGATTTGGAAAAACTAGGTTACAATATTGGAGACATTCCGGAAAACGGCGATGAGCTAATCCGAATTTTACAGGCCGGAATCACCAATGATGAAGAAATGAGTTACGGCAAAAATCCGGAGCAAGGCATTTCCCGCGAACATTTATTTGAAATGATTAGCGCACTTCCGGAAACAAGTCAGACAAAATTGGCGCAACAATGGACTCACGAAATCGCTGATTTTATTCCGGTGGGCGGCAAACGTTTTGGCAATATTTTCATCGGTATTCAGCCACAACGCGGATTCGGTTTGCAAACTCAGGCGATTTATCATGACCCTGCTTTGTCGCCTCCTCCGGAATATCTGGCGTTTTATCAGTGGATGCAAAAATTTTTTGAGGCGCACGCCGTCATTCATTTTGGCAAACACGGCAATCTGGAATGGTTGCCCGGACGGAGCGTGGCTTTGGGGGCAGATGATTTTCCGCAAATTGCCTTGAAAACTTTACCGAATTTATACCCTTTCATTGTCAATGACCCCGGCGAAGGCACACAAGCCAAACGCCGTGCATCCGCCGTGGTTGTCGATCATCTCACGCCGCCTTTAACACGCGCCGGACTTTATGAAGATTTGGACAAAGCGGAACGCCTGCTCGAAGAACACGCACATTGCGAAACTCTCTATCCGGAACGCGCCCACGAACTCGAACACCAAATTGAGCATCTGCTGGAACATGCCGATTGGAGCGCAGAACTTCCGGAAGACGATGACCAACTGAACGCTCTCAGCAATCACCTTTGCGAACTCAAAGAAAGTCAAATCCGTTCTGGGTTACACATTTTCGGGCAACTTCCGGAAGGCGAACGCAAAATTGATTTTCTGCTAAGCTTGCTCCGCATGCCTTCGGTCGAACGTCCGGGATTACTGCAAGCGCTTTTGGGCAAAGAACCGGATTTTGACCTCGACACGCTCTTGGTTCGGGAACGTGATGAAATTGAAAAAAAAGCAAGAAACTGGGTGAAACAAGAATTACGACACGAATTATCCCGCGCGGACACCTTGTCCGTTTTGCCGGAAAATGCAGAGAAGTCCGGTGCGGATGGGGTTCAAAAACTTAGTCGTTGGTTACATGAAGTTTTGCTGCCGCGCTTCAATCGTTGCGTGGAAGAAAGCCGCAGTTTGGCGTTGGCTTTGGAAGGGCGATTTATCAGTCCGGGACCAGCCGGCGCGCCGACACGAGGGCGGATTGATGTTTTGCCGACCGGACGCAATTTTTATTCAGTCGATCCGCGTGTGATTCCGACACAAACCGCATGGCGTTGTGGACAAGGATTGGCGGAAGAGCTGATTGAACGCTACCGCGCCGATCACGGTGAATTTCCCAAAACTACCGCACTGGTGATTTGGGGAACTTCAAATATGCGCACCGGCGGAGACGACATCGCCCAAGCCCTCTCGCTCTGGGGATGCGAACCGGTTTGGGAGCCGGTTTCCGGACGGGTGGTGGATTTTGAAATTTTGCCGCTTTCGGTTTTGGGGCGGCCTCGCGTGGATGTGGTTTTGCGAGTTTCCGGAATGTTTCGCGATGCCTTCGGTGATGTGATGCGTTTGCTTTCGACCGTTCCCAAACGCTTGGCCAAACTTGATGAGCCGGAAGAAATGAACCCGGTGCGCGCCGCTTGGCTGGCTGACCAAAAAAGTTTGCAGGCTTCCGGAGTTTCTGAAAAAAATGCCAAACGCCTCGCTGAATTGCGGATTTTTAGCTCTGGGCCGGGATGTTACGGAAGCGGACTTCTACCATTGGTTGATGCCGGAAATTGGGAAACTCGCAGCGACTTGACTGAAGTTTTTTTGAAATGGGGCGGACACGCTTACGACTCAGACGGCACAAGTTCCGAAGAAATAAACTTGTTGCGTGAACGGCTGAGTTCGGTGGAAATTGTGCATCAAAATCAGGATAATCGCGAACACGATATTTTAGATTCAGACGACTATTTTCAGTTTCAAGGCGGACTGCAAGCGGCTGTTACCGAAATCAAAGGTAGTGCGCCATCAACTTATCACGGCGATTCGAGCAATCCAGAAAAAATTAAAGTTCGGACTCTCAAAGAAGAATTTAATCGCGTCTTCCGGAGTCGTGTCCTCAACCCAAAATGGCTTTCGGCGATGCGTGAACACGGCTACAAAGGCGCGTTTGAAATGGCGGCTACCGTCGATTATCTTTTTGGCTACGATGCAACTTGCGATATTGTTGCAGATTATCAATATCAGGAGGTGGCCGAAAAACTTTTGCTTGACTCGGAACAACAAAAATTTTTTCGCGAACACAACCCTCTTGCTCTGCGCGATGCTTCGCAACGACTTCTCGAAGCACATGAACGCCAAATGTGGAAAAATGCCGATGCGGAAACTTTGGAAGCATTGGAATCCGCAATTTTGGAAATCCAGGGGGAAATGGAGTGAAACTTCCTGGAAGCTCAGAGTAGATTGTGTTGTCAATGACAGCATTCGGCTGAATCCAAATCGAAATCGGGATCGAAATCGGAATCGGAAACAGGTTGCCATTCTCCCGCAAGAACCATATCAGCATGCTCTGACGCCTCGGCCATGGCATTGATTCTTAGAGATGGGCGACATGACTACACAAAAAAGGCGATTTCGATACCGATAGCGATTTCGATTTCGATGTCATTTATTTTTCAGGTAATAAAACACCATGACAGAAACACACTTTCCTTTTACCGCCATAGTCGGGATGGAATTGGTCAAACGCTCGCTGCTTTATCACGCGATTGACCCCCGGCTGGGAGGTTTGCTGTTGATGGGTCACAGGGGTTGCGCGAAAAGCACCCTGGCGCGGGCGTTCCGGGAGATTTTACCGCTGAATTCGGAAACCGATGCGGCCTCTCCGTTTGTCGAGGTCCCGTTAGGCACGACGGAGGACCGTCTGCTTGGTTCGATTAACGCCTCCCGGCTGTTGGAAAACGGGGAGTGGTCCGCGCAATCCGGGCTGATTCAGCAGGCACATCGGGGAGTGCTTTACATCGATGAAGTGAATCTGCTTCCGGACCACCTGGTGGATTCGATTCTCGACTCTGCTGCCAGCGGCCGGCACCGTATCGAGCGTGACGGGCTTTCCAGTACAGTCGCGGCTCGATATATCTTGATCGGGTCGATGAATCCCGAGGAAGGCGATTTGCGTCCACAATTGCTTGACCGCTTCATGCATGGAGTTGTGATCCATGACAACTACAGCGTCGATGAACGCCGGGAGATTGTGCGCCTGAGGATGGAATTTGATGATGATCCGGAAGCATTTGCCGCCGGACACCGGGAAAGTCTGCAGGGACTGCGCACGCAGATTCTTGATGCGAGGGAGCGGTTGAAAAAAGTGAACATCCCCGAAAATCTGCGCACTGAAGTCGCCGAAAAAGCCTCTGCTCTCAGCCTAGAAGGAGTGCGGGCGGAACTCGGCGTACTTCGGACCGCACGCTGCGCGGCATCATGGCGCGGTGATAATGTGGTAATCAGCGCGGATTTGAAGGAAGCATGGACCCTTTGCCTGGGTCATCGGCGGGAGCAGGAACCGCCGTCATCTCAGCCCCCAAAACCATCGGCTCCTGTGAAAACCCCTGAAAAGCGGATACCAACGCCCGTACACTCAACTTCCCTGTCCCCAACCGAAGCCCATGCTGAAGCGATTTCACTGCGTGAAAACCGGGAATTTGTTCATCCGGAACTTTCTTCCTGGTGGAAGCATCCGGATAACGTGCAGCCTCAGGATTCACAGGTTTCCGGGACCCAGCGGGCGGCGCCGGCATACTTGTCACATGCCGGAATCTGCTGGAACAATTCGCTGACTGCGTCTCTAATTCGGGGATGGTCTCCGGGAAAACCCTGGAACGCGCGTTATCGTGCGCCTTCCCGTAAACCAGTTTTCTGGGTGTTTTTCGATGCAAGCCGCTCAACCGGCGCGGTACGTTTTCTGGCAAAAGCCCGTGATGCATTCCAGACCCTCGGTGCGCGGACCTGCAACCGGCGGTTTCATTTGCTGGTGCTGCAGAATGGAAAAATCCAATGGCTGGTCAAGCGCGGGACTGCGCAGGCAGCGCAAAAGAGCCTTAAACAGCTCAAGGAGGCTTCCGGGAAAAGTTACCTGACCACCGCCGTGCATAAGCTGCGCAATGCTGTGCAAAAACAGGGAGTGCTGCCCGGAGACCGGGTGTTGCTGTGCTCGGACGGATTGTTCAGCCCTGAAGATGGGAAAAACGTTTCCGCGGGAAAAGAACGGTTCCGGAAGGCATTGCTGTCACTGACTCAGCTCATCCGCAACGTTGCCTGGCTCCATCCGCTGCCAAGGCGGGGAATGCGGAACTGGCTGCCCCAATTAACCGCGGGGACATCCGTGCGGTTGGTGTCGCTGGATAATAGATCCTGAATGCCTGATCGCTGCAGAGGCTTTCTCATCTCCGGCATGCAAAGCAGCGGTGGGAAGACCGCGGTGACTGCCGTGTTGCTGGCCGCGTTGCGCAAACGCGGAATCACCGTCCAGCCCTTCAAAGTCGGACCGGATTACATCGACCCCGGCTACCATTTCCATTATTCCGGAACACCTTCGGTGAACCTCGATCCATGGATCATGGGAGGGGAACACATCTTCCAGGCCGCAAGGCATTTCACTGAAAGTGCGCTGGGAGTAGCCGAAGGGGTGATGGGTCTTTTTGACGGTTCGGAACCGGAAAGCGACACGGGCAGCACGATGGAAGTGGCGCGCCGGCTGGATTGGCCGATTGTGCTGGTTGTGCCATGCCGGAACGCAGGACGTTCCATCACCGCGGCCATCCGGGGTTTTGTCGCGGAAGCCGGTAGCCGTGCACACTTTGCCGGGATCGTCCTCAACCAGGTGAACAGCGAAAGCCACGAGGTTTATTTGCGCAAAGCGTGCGCTTCGTTGGAAATTCCGGTGTTGGGAGCGTTGCCGGAAGTCCCCGTACTGCGCTGGCCGGAAAGGCACCTTGGGCTGCAGCCCGGGGTGGAGCGGAAACTCCCCGGGGCGGAACGGCTTGCGGAACTGGCGGAGAAACACCTGGACATCGAATTGCTGTTTAAAAAATGCTCTGTTTCACCTCTGTTCGGTACGCAAAAAAAAGAGGAAAAGCAGTTGTCCTCCGAACCTGGAAGACGCATCGGCATCGCCCGGGACGAGGCATTCCATTTTTATTATGCAGCTAATTTGCAGTGGCTGCGGGAGCAGGGTGCGGAGATTATATTTTTTTCACCGCTGCGTGACCCAGGGGTGCCGGAAAAAGTGGACGGGCTGATTTTAGGCGGAGGCTTCCCTGAAATGTTTGCCGAAAAGATGTCCAAAAACAGGGAAATGCTGCAATCGCTGAAGTCGGCCCTGGAATCGAGACTCCCGTGTTACGCCGAATGCGGAGGGCTGATGTTGCTGTGCGAATCGCTTAAACCGAGAACCGGACCTGCTTTCCCCATGGCAGGGGTTATTCCCGGTACTGTGGAAATGACTGAACAACTCCAGCATTTCGGTTATTGCAGGGTGGACATGGAGTGCGGCGCTGAAGTGAGAGGTCACGAATTTCACTATTCACGCTGGACCGGAGAAGCCGAACACGCCAACCTCTGGAGAGTCACCCGGCATTCAACCGGGGTTTCGCGCAGGGAAGGCTTCGGCGCTATAAACCTGCATGCCTCCTATGTGCATCTTTATTTCCCGCGGGCCGAGGTGCTTATCCGGCGTGTGTTGAAACTGTAAGGTTTTTTGCTTGCCGATTGAACAGGCGTCTTATAGCTTTTGCACTTCTGGGATTTCGATGCAAACACGGATGGTGTTTTTGATCGGAATATAAGGGAATCCTGTGAGATTCGGGAACTGTCATCGTGACTGTCACCGAAGTTTCCGCTTGTCTCCGCGTTAAGTTCCGGAATACATTTAAGTGGCTCCCGCTGTTTTTACAGGTCACGCAGGGAGAATCGTTCAGACGATGCGTGATTGTGTTTACTTGAAAGGAAATCCTATGACAACCCAGACTCATGCCCCGGTTGCTGTCGGAGCGGGTGTTTCCGCACGGCGG
>CAYFLK010000044.1:0-7824 GCA_964344035.1 uncultured Pseudomonadota bacterium | reverse complement strand
CGCTTTGCTGCTGTTCTTCGCGGGCATCGCGCTGTTGTACACGGCCGGATTCGCTCAGGGTTCGGGCGACGTGCTGCACAACGCTGCGCATGACACACGGCACGCCTTCACTTTCCCCTGCCACTGACCGGCGCGGACGGAAAACGCACATGTTTTCAAAAGCCCTGACCACGGTCCTGCTGACGGGTTTTGTCGCCGGACTGTTTGTCACCGGTGCGCAGATGCTGAAGGTGACTCCGCTCATAATTCAGGCGGAATCGTATGAAATCAGTGAAAACTCTGGGGCAGCGCATGAGCATTCCGGGTCCGCACATGAACATTCCACACAGGCCTGGGCCCCTGAAGACGGGGCGGAACGGACCTTTTACACCACCGTATCCAACATTATCACCGGTATCGCCTTCAGCCTGCTGCTGGTTGCCGTGTATCTGCTGCGCGGGAAACCGGTGGACCTGAATTCGGGCCTGCTTTGGGGTCTTGCGGGTTTCGTGGTGTTTTCGGCTGCACCGGCGTTGGGACTGCCCCCGGAACTGCCGGGGATGACCGCGGCCGCGCTGAAGTTTCGCCAGGCATGGTGGATTGGCGCCGTCATTGCGACCGCGGTAGGCATCGCCCTGTTAACCGAAACCAGGACGGTTCTGCCCAAAATTTTGGCTGTGGCGCTGTTTGCCGCCCCGCATGTCGTCGGGGCGCCGCATCCGCATGTGCTGGAGAGCAATGTCCCTGCCGAACTGTCGGCACAGTTTGCCATCGCCTCCCTGGTTACCTCGGCCTTCTTCTGGATGGTGCTGGGGGGTGTTTCAGGTTATTTCTACCGCAAACTGGGCCTTTCGGTTAATACGGCGGAAACAGCGCCTGCCTGAAAACAGCGCCCGGTTTTGCTGTCATTCCCGCGGAAGCGGGAATCCAGGGCAGCGGGAATCCAATCGTATAATCAGTTGGTTCCCCGTTTCCACGGGGACAAGCCTGGATTCGGTGTCTTGGTTTCACTTCGCACGGAATGACAAATGAGAGAGCCGAATTGAATAATCGCAATCAACAAAAAAAGTGAACCGGCCATGATTCGCAACGATTTTCTGGAAGCAGTCGGCAACACCCCCCTGATCAGGCTGCGCAAGGCTTCTGAGCAAACCGGCTGCACCATCCTCGGCAAGGCGGAATTCATGAACCCTGGCGGTTCGGTAAAGGACCGCGCGGCCAGGGCGATCATCCTCGATGCAGAGGAACGGGGCATGCTGAAGCCCGGGGGAGTGATCGTCGAGGGGACCGCCGGCAACACCGGCATCGGCCTGGCCCTTGTCGGCAACGCACGTGGATACCGCACTGTGATCGTCATCCCGGAGACACAGAGCAGGGAAAAGAAAGACATGCTGCGTTTGTGCGGGGCAGATCTGCGTGAAGTGCCTGCCGTACCATACCGGGACCCGAACAATTACGTTAAATACTCCGGCAGACTTGCCGAGGAACTGGCTCGGACGGAACCGAACGGAGTGGTCTGGGCCAACCAGTTCGACAATGTCGCCAACCGCAGCGGGCACTTCGAAACCACCGGGCCGGAAATCTGGGAACAGACAAATGGGACCGTAGACGGGTTCATTTGCGCGGTGGGGACCGGCGGGACCCTCGCCGGCACCGGGATGGCCCTCAAGGAACGCAACCCGAGAATCGTCATCGGACTCGCGGACCCCATGGGCGCGGCCTTGTATTCGTATTACTCCACCGGGGAACTGTCTTCGTGGGGCGACTCCATCACCGAGGGCATCGGACAGGGACGGATCACCGCTAACCTGGAAAACGCCCCGGTGGACCGGGCCTTTCAGATTTCCGATGAAGAAGCCCTGCCGATCTGTTTTGCCCTGCTTGAAGATGAAGGGCTGTGCCTCGGAGGTTCTTCCGGGATCAACGTCGCCGGGGCCATCCGCCTGGCCCGGGAACTTGGTCCGGGAAAAACAATCGTCACCATCCTCGCCGATTCCGGCATCCGCTACCAGTCGAAGATGTTTAATCCGGACTTCCTGCGGGAAAAGAAACTCCCCGTTCCGAGGTGGCTGGAGTGATGGGATGAAGCTCCCCGGCAGTAAAAATGCGGTTGTAGCGGGAAATAAACTGCGGAATTATTTGTTTAATGACTCTCATCCTGTCGGGCAATCAAAAGCCCTTTTTTTTCAGAATGCCGGATTTGAAGTGTCTGACGCTTCAAAGTTGGAAGCGGAATTGTTACATTTAGCACAAACAGGTAATACAAGCTCAGTCGTTTCCACCCCGCACGGCGTCAAATACGTAGTTGATGGGGTGATTCATTCACCTCAAGGGGAAATTATCCAAATCCGAAGCATTTGGATTGTAGAAACCGGCCAATCTTATCCCCGGCTGGGGACAGCCTATCCTTTGTAACTGCTCGAGGTCCCGATGATCGATGAATTGCAACCAGTGGTTTTAAACCACGATTTGAAAGAGCATAACCTCTCAAACGGGGATGTTGGGGCAGTCGTGCATCGATATCCGAATGGCGCCGCTTTTGAAGTCGAATTCGTGACCGCGGGTGGGAACACTGTCGCGGTATTAACGCTGACAGAAGATGATATCCGTCCCATGCTTGAAAATGAAATCCTGCATGTGCGGTCAATCGCGGCATAAAAAATCATAAATCCGCAATCAGAAATTTTCCGAAAATGCCCCGCACGCTGATGTTCCAGGGCACAGGTTCCGGGGTTGGCAAGAGCGTGCTGGCCGCGGGTTTCTGCCGCCTGCTCAAGCGCCGCGGGTACCGGGTCAGGCCGTTCAAGGCGCAGAACATGGCTCTCAACTCCGGGGTCACCGGGGACGGCCTGGAAATCGGGCGGGCGCAGATGGTGCAGGCCTTTGCCTGCGGGGTCGATCCGGACGCGAGGATGAACCCGGTTTTGCTCAAGCCCCAGGGGCCGGGGGTTTCCCAGCTGATTCGCATGGGCCGGGTGGCGGGGGTTTTCAGCGCCAGGGAATATTACCGGCAGGCGGAGGTAAACTTCGGCGTCGCCCTCCGCGCGCTGAATTCGCTGCGGGAGGAATGCGACTGGGTGGTCATCGAGGGCGCCGGCAGCCCGGCGGAGATAAACCTGCAGTCCACCGATATAGTCAACATGCGCCTGGCCGAATCCGCGCAAGCGCGCGTGATGCTGATCGGCGACATCGACCGCGGCGGGGTCTTCGCGTGGCTCAAGGGGACGTATGACCTGGTGCAGGAAAAGCACAGGCCCCTGATCAAAGGACTGCTGATCAACAAGTTCCGTGGAGACGTCTCACTCCTTCAGCCCGGTATCGAGCAGTTTGCCCAACACGTTCCCGTGCCGGTGCTGGGTGTGATCCCGTGGCGTGAGCTGGACCTTGAGGACGAGGATTCGCAGAACCTGCGCTCGCGCATTGCACCCGGCGAAAGGCTGAGCGTGGCAGTGGTGCGGCTCCCCTACATTTCGAATTTCACCGATTACGATCCGCTGAAACAGGTCCCGGACGTGAGCGTCCGTTTCATACGTGATCCAGTTGAACTTAAAAATGCCGACCTGGTTATCCTCCCCGGCAGCAAAAACACCATCCTTGACCTGCGGTTTCTCCGTGAACGAGGCTTTGCCGACGAATTGCTGAGACTGCAAGACAGGACCTGGGTCCTCGGAATTTGTGGCGGTTTCCAGATGCTCGGCACGTGCGTAGAAGACCCCGGAGGCATGGAAAGCGGGGGCAGCGAACCCGCACTCGGGATGTTGCGGATGACCACGGTCCTGGGCGGCGACAAGCGGCTGGCGCGCAGGGAGTACTGTGGACGCGGTTGGCTCCAGGGGGTCAGCTGGTCCGCGTACGAAATCCACCTCGGGAGTTCACGCTGGGATGCCGATCCTCCCGGGCCGTTTGTCCTGGAAAACGAAACCCTCGGCGTGATTGACCATGAAAAAAGGGTGCTTGGCACATACCTGCACGGGATGCTGGAAAGCCCGGAGGTGATGCGCAGGCTGCTGGCGCTGGTCAGCCGGGAAGAGTTTGCCGTCCCCGATTCCTTCCGCGAAATCCGTGAACGTGAGCTTGACGAATTGGCGCGGTTTCTCGGAGAACACTGCGACGTAGACCGGGTGCTGGGGATTTGACGCGGATTTTGCGACGCGGATGTGATACATTTAACCAGGAGTAATAATAAGACATGACAAACACGGCTATCGACTTTGAAACCACCGAAACAGCGCAGGGTCTGACAATCCCGAAACGCCCGAAAATCAAGCAGGGCGCGTTTCAGATATATACCGGGGAAGGCAAGGGCAAGAGCACCGCCTCGCTGGGGTTGATGTTGCGTGCGCTGGGTTCGGGGATGCGGGTTTATTATGTGCGCATGCTCAAACCGCGCTGGAAAACGGGGGAGCTGAAACTCTGCCCGCGGGGGTTTCATCCCAACCTCACCTTCCGCAACGTCCCCCACTACTGGGCGTTGTGCGTGAGCAAGACGGTCCCCGAGGACGTGGAGGCGATGAAGGAGAAGATGCAGCCGGAGATGGACGAATTGCATTCCCTGGTGAAATCCGGGACATACGACCTGGTGATTGCGGATGAGATCAACTACTGCATCCACCGCGGGCTGATTCCGCTGGAAAAAGCTATCGCCATCGTCGATGACCGTCCCGCCCGGGTGGAACTGGTCTTCACCGGACGTTACGCGCGCGAGGAACTGATCGAGCGTGCGGACCTGGTGACGGAGATGCGCAAGGTCAAGCACCATTTCGACAAGGGGATACGCGCCCGCGTCGGCATCGAATTCTGATCCGTTTCCCCACACTTCCTCGTATCTTCCCGCAGGATGTCGCCGCAGCAGTTTGCCCGGGTGTTCCTTCCCTTCGCGTTCGGGTATTTCATTTCCTATTTCTTCCGTAACGTAAACGCCATAATCGAGCAGGACCTGGTGCGGGAGCTGGGAATCAGCGCGGCTTCGCTGGGACTGCTGACAAGTGTGTATTTCATCTCGTTCGCCGCGTTTCAACTGCCGCTGGGATTGCTTCTCGACCGCTTTGGTCCGCGCCGTACGGAATCGGCGCTGCTGCTTTTTGCCGCCCTCGGGGCCTTCGTTTTTTCCCGCGCGGATTCACTGGCGGGGTTGATAATCGGCAGGCTGCTGATCGGCTTCGGGGTTTCGGCGTGCCTGATGGCGGCGTTCAAGGCTTTTGTGCTTTGGTTTCCTCCGCAGAGGCTGCCGCTGATGAACGGGTTGCAGATGGTCGCCGGTGGACTCGGCGCACTCTCCGCGACAGTGCCGCTGCAGCAGGCGCTGGAACTGACCGACTGGCGCGGTGTGTTCCTGCTCCTCTCCGCCATGACTGTCGCCGCCTCAGCGTTGCTGTGGCTTGTGCACCCGGAACGGCAGGCTGACGGGCATTCGGGTTCACTGCGGGAACAGCTGGCGGGGTTGAAGAAAGTTGCCTTCAGCCCGGTTTTCTGGAGCATCGCCCCGCATGTTTTCGCAGGGCGCGCAATTGTCGATCCAGGGGTTGTGGGCCAAGCCGTGGCTGCGCGACGTGGCCGGGCTTAACCCCGCGGAGGCGGCGCAGCACCTGTTGTGGATGATGGTGGCGATGATGGCGGGGTTTTTCATGCTCGGCGCGATCAGCGGACGGGTCCAGCGCTTGTGGAAAATCCACCCCACAACCTTCGGGGCGCTGGCGATGACGGTGTATATCGCGCTGCAGCTGGTGATGGCATCCGGATGGTCCGCACAGCCGATGCTTTTGATGCTCGCCTTCAGTTTCTTTGCCACCGCGGGCATCCTGCCCTACGCCGGGCTCACGCAGGCGTTTCCCGCGGAACTGAGCGGTCGCGTGAACACCTGCCTCAACCTGTTCGTTTTCGCCAGCGCGTTTTCCATCCAGTGGGGATTGGGCGAGATCATAAACCTCTGGCCCACTACCGCGACCGGGTACGATCCGGAAGGATACGGCGCGGCGCTGGGCAGCCTCGCCGTGCTGCAGGTCCTCGGGCTGTTGTGGTATGTGGTGTCCCGGATGCGGCTGAAAAAATCCGGCCGGGGATAATTCAATTCCCCCGCGCCCAGGCGAGAAGCGTCTCGATGAATCGTTTTTTGAAGCGGGGGGCATCGACCGCGAGGGCGACGCGGACGTTCGGTTCGCCGAGGGGTTCACGGCCGCGGCGGTCCACCACCGTCATCCCGCGGGTCAGTTCTCCCCGCAGCTCTACATCGACGTGGCACAGTTCGGTGCTCACCAGCGTGGGATCGAGCGCGACCGCCGCGGCGAGGGGGTCGTGGAGCACGCACCGCCGCTGTCCGCTGAGGCGGTGGTATGCCTCCACGATAAAGCGGATGATGCGCAGCAGAAAATCAGCGCGTTCGTTGTCCAGGGCGGTCAGCGGTTTGAGGTCATTTTCTTCGAGGTAAACCCGGTGGGTGACGTCGAGCCCGATCATCGTCAGGTTAGCGCCGGAACGCATGACGATGCGCGCGGCTTCCGGGTCGTTGGCGATGTTTGCTTCGGCGACCGCGGAGACGTTTCCGCCGAACACCGCCCCGCCCATGGTCACCACCCGCGCCAGCCTGCCGGCGAGTCCGGGGTCGCGCAGCAGTGCCAGCGCGACATTGGTCAGCGGCGCGGTGGTGAGCAGCGTCAGCTCCCCTGCATGTTCACGGCTCACTCGAATGAGGAAATCGGCGGCATGTTCCGGGAGCGGCCTGGACTTCGGTGCAGCGAGTCCGGTGTTGCCGAGCCCGTCATCCCCGTGGACAAAAGGCGCGGTGCAGAGGTCGGCCGTCAATGGACGTTCCGCCCCGGCGGCGACCGGTATTTCCAGCCCCAGCATCTCCCAGATTTTCAGCGTGTTGCGCGTGGTGCGTGCGACTCCCACGTTACCCGCGACGGTGGTTGCACCGAGCAGTTCCACTTCTCCCCTGCGCGCCGCATCTGCGAGGTATATCTGCGCCAGCGCGTCGTCGATTCCCGTGTCTACATCCAGCAGCAGTTTCATCCTCTTCCCTTCATTGCTTTGTCGCCTTGTTCATTAACATGAATAAAAAACCGGATAGTCATTTTCCATGCGTTGATCTTGCATCCTACCCATTGCTCTTTGGCTCATGGTTTTGAGATCAGCCCCTGGATTCATCCGGGGGGAAATGGTTGTTCGTCTTTTTAACCCCCGAATCACCGGGGGCTGTCCGTATTCCCAGGGAACCCTCGGGCGGACACGCAGGTCCGCCCCTACAATTACATTGTTGACTCCGTTCCAGTTCGTAGGGGCAGGCCCCCGTGCCTGCCCTGGGCGAACTCGGCGGTCCGCCCCTACAAACCGATTTCTGGAGCCGTAATCAGAAACTACATTTTGCTATAACATAGCCTTTGGAGTTAACTCCCGGCAACGGCCTTCAGCCTTTAACATGTCCCCCGGAACATTTAAAAAAATACCATTCAATAAAAAAACACGATCCGGAAACAGTCAACTCCGAAGTCTTCTTTCCCACACGGCGAGACCATTGTAAAGCGGTTCCGGCGGCGCACAAAAAGGCTTTGCAAAATGCTGTTAACCCGGTTATTTCACAAATAAACATTTCTTCGCTCAAGTTATTGATTTCAAGGGACAAACTCCTTTAATCATCCGTAATCACAGTTAAGGAACTGATGCTGCAAGTACCTTGTCAAAATATGTAACATGATGATCACGTAAATTAATGAAATAGCTGGGTTAAATCAAACAAATGCGTTATTTTTCCGGCTGAGTCCAGGCAATAGCCGGGGCTGACTTGGGGAAAAAATTAAGGCTCTGTTCGAGTTAAGTGTTGATTATCCAGCAACACAGCTAAGATATGTT
>CAYFLK010000043.1:0-35560 GCA_964344035.1 uncultured Pseudomonadota bacterium | reverse complement strand
TATCTTAGCTGTGTTGCTGGATAATCAACACTTAACTCGAACAGAGCCTTTATTTATATTCATGCTTTCTCCTTGCGTTTTTGCCAAAATTATCAGGGTTAAGTTAACCAACACTGCTAATTCTGTTAGGTTTTTGTCATACCCACAAAGCTTGTTTTTATCATTATGGTTTAGAGTGTACCCACAGATTTTCAAGAAACCATGAAAAGGTGGCTGAGGGCCTCCGAAAATTGTTCTCTTAAAGCCGGTTTCTACTCTAACCGCAATCAATCTGTCTGTTCTGGATCTTGCTTTCCTTGCTATCTTATGTGGTAAAATCGATGAACACAATCCTGGGGCAGGGTTGATATCTATTTTGCGGAGATTCTGTTGTGAACCTGATCGGTGATATACAAGGAAATTACGCAACATTGCTGGCGCTGCTTAATAAAATGCCTGATGAAGAACCGGTTTCAGTCGGAGACATGGTCGATCGTGGCCCGCGTTCCAGGGAAGTTCTCCTGTTTTTTCAGCAAAATGGAAGAGCATTGCTGGGCAACCATGAACACATGATGCTCGACTATTTCCGCGGGAATCAGGAATACCCTCCGGGGCTCTGGATGCTGAACGGGGGAGGCTCGACACTGGAATCAATGGGACTGCAAATGGGCGTACCTTTGTCCGACGATTTGCGGGCATTTCTTGGTTCTTTGCCGTTATACATCCGGGATGGTGAACTGGTTGTGACGCATGCGCCTATTCATGCCCGCTGGGGACTGGAGCATTTGATAATGCATGAACAGTTGGTGTCCGGATCGCTGGAACAGAGCGTGGTCTGGAACCGTGAAGACCCGGTGCCGCGTGAAGGCGTGTTTCAGGTTTTCGGGCACAACGGTTATCGTTATGTCCGGCCCCATTTTTTCCAAATCCAAGACAGGGATCCGGTTCTTTCGGAATACGCGGTCTGCATCGACACGGTTCGCGGCAGAATACTCTCCGGCATGCATTGGCCGTCGCGCAGGATTTATATGCAGGAAATACTGGATTGAATGTCTGTAAAAAACATCAGAACCTGTATTCCGATCCAAAACTGCAGGATCTCATGTTCAGGGTGTGGGGGGCTTCGAAAAAACAATCCAAGGCATACTGTACCGCGCTGAAAGCTATTTTCCTTGGATCTATGTCTTCCTTTTGGAACAGGGCTGTTTCCAGGCTTTCATCTCCGGGAAAGAAATTCAGGTTGCTCAAATCGGCTAGGAAAATAAGGTAAACCTGTCCTACGTGTATGAGGTTCACACAGCAGAACAGGCGTTGGATTTCAATATCTGCATTTGCCTCTTCCTCAGTTTCACGCACCGCCCCTTCTTCCAGTGTTTCCCCCAACTCAAGGTATCCGCATGGAATGGTCCAGTAGCCCAGGCGTGGTTCTATCGCGCGTTTGCAGAGCAGCACCTTATCCCCCCAAACCGGAATGGTTCCCACCACGACTTTTGGGTTTTGGTAATGGACGGCGCCGCAGTCCTCACAGACGTGTCGAGGACGATCGTCTCCAGGTGGAATCTGCTGTTGAACCAAGCCTGTGCAATGGCTACAATACCTCATGTCATCAAAGGAATTGGTTTCATGGTCGATCAGTGAAACAGATGACATAAAATTGATCTCCTTCATTTTTTTGAAGGACCGCACCTTTATCTGTAAACAGGTTATGACGTTGGGCACATTTGTCGACACAAAAGCGAACCCCATCAATCCTGAAAAAGTGAAGAACGGCATCCAGTTGTTGCTGGAAGGTTTGGGGATTGACCTGCACAACAAGCATTTTCAGGATACCCCGGAACGGGCGATGCGTGCCTGGATCCATGAATTGTGTGCCGGGTTAGGCGAGAAGAATTTTGAATTAACAACTTTTACTGTTGATGAGGATTATGAACCGAGCATGGTTGTGCTTCAGCATATCCCTGTGAAATCCGTTTGCGCGCACCATCTGCTCCCTTTTGTCGGGGAAGCAACAGTGGCCTATATTCCGGACAAACTATTGTGTGGGTTATCCAAACTTGCGCGGGTCGTGGACTACTTCGCCCGTCGTCCCCAGGTGCAGGAACAACTGACCCATGACATTGCCAGGTTCCTCCGCAATCAGTTGCAACCCCAAGGGGTGGGAGTGATCATCAAGGCCAGTCATCTCTGTATGCAAATGCGTGGAGTTAACCATGACGGGACCATGACCACCAGCTCACTGAAAGGTCTGTTCATCAAGGAAGGAACTGTGCGGGCGGAGTTCATGGCGTTGGCACACTCGGAAAGTCTGAGCAAACTATAATTCAGGCCGTAGCTGCCACAATAGGATGCCCTCACCCCGACCTTCTCCCATAGGTTTGGGGAGCATTTCAGAATTTCATGCCTAGGCCCCCGCTTAAGGAAAACCCATTTCCAGATATGAAGGTTGAGCGGTTTCCACCCTCAACCGGGAAATCGTACTGGCGCCATCCCGGACGCAAATAAAACTGCATCAGCCGGTCTCGAAACACAATATACTGTATGACCTCGGTGTGGATTTCCCATCCCGGCTTTTCAGGGGCCGCTTTGATTTTTTGGAACCCTTTTGGGACCAGTTGCCCAGTGCCGAGTTCAGCGCCAACTGCTAATTGAATCGGTCTCCTGGGTAACTGCAGCACATAATCCAAGCCAACTGCATACATGTGGACTTGAAAGGATGAGTTTTCATGCATCCGTGCGGCAAGGGTATGACGCATCGGCCTTTGATCAAGATATTCTCCTGTAAGGGACAACCCCAATCCTGGGGTAAGGCCTGCATTCAGGTTTTCTCCCCCCGCGGAAATGCCGCCACTTAATTCATATGCAGCGGCTTCCATTCTAACGCTGTCACTGCGAACATCAGGGTTTGCAAACTGGAGCAGACAGCCAAGCAGCACGATCAGTGCAGACATATAACAGGAAAATTATAAAGGCCGGTTATTTTAACCACTCACATCACTGCCGCAGCGGATGCCAACATCCGGCCAGGCATAATTTGGGAGTGAATGTCCGCGAAAGTAGCCCACTGCTTCAAAAGCGCTGAATGCCCATGATGCGCCCCGGATCACCCGTTCATCTCCTCCGGCAATTTGTGAGTTGTAGGGTCTGTAGTAGTCCGCGACAAATTCCCTGACATTCCCAGCCATGTGGGCGACCCCTTCCGGGGTGACGTCACGGTTTCTGGTATGCACCGGCACGGAATGCTGCTCACCTGTTTCCCGTGTTACTGCGTAACCCGACCTGAAACCGGTCCCGTTCCATGGGTATTTTCGCCCCTGCTTTCCTCGATACGCCCGTTCCCATTCAGCTTCAGAAAGCAGTCTTTTGCCTGCGGTCTGGCAAAACAAACGGGCGTCTTCCCAACTGACTCCTACCACGGGATGATCTTTTTTCTCTCTGGGAAAGACCCCGTTTTTCCAGGAAGTAGGTCTGCGGTGACCGGTTTTTTCAACAAATTCACGGTATTGATCGTTGGTCACTTCGAAGCGGTCTATCAGAAAGGGAAGAATTCTCACAGCACGTTCCGGCGCGGCATTGTAAAGCGGATCGTTGGTCCCCATGACAAAAACTCCGCCGCGGACGGCAACCTGGCCGGTTTGAATATTGCGTTCAATCGATTTTTGAATTTTCCTGGTAAACGGGTTCACCAATTGCTCTCCTTCTTCCTGCAAGGGAATGCTGAACCTGATCAGGTCCGCCCAGATGATCACACCGGTGAAAATGCTCATCATTTTCATGGACGCAAGGTAACTGCCGTCCTGCTTCGGGGTTATTAGTCCATACACGAAAGCGTCAACTCCATAAAGTTCTCCCAGCCTTCTTGCTTGTGATTCATCAATGAAGACCTGCTGGTTGAGTTTTTGCTCCTGATAAATGAGCTGCAGATTTTCACGGTCCACGACACTCAAAACCCCCTGCTGTGAAAACGCAACCATCAAATAGTCCATCACCTCTGTCGGTTCAAATTGCCTGGGGGTTTCGATGCTCCAGAAACTGATCTTGGCAACTTTTTCCTTTTTAAAGGTAACAATGTCCTTCGAGATTGATTCGATGAGTTTCCCGCTTAAATCGTTGAGCAGAAGATACTGATCCTTCTGTTCGAAGAGAGTAAAAGTCTCGGCCCATACAATTGAGGAGTTCTGCACGTCGATTGCTTTCAAAACCAGGGCGTCACGGTAGACATTCCCATAAATAAACAACTGTACTCCCAGCAGGTTTCCCAGTTCCCGGTATTCGTTGGGAGAGACAAATTCAGACAGTTGAATGCGCTGTTCCTTCAACAGCAGTTGCAGCTTGGAACGGTCTGTTACACGAAATCGTCTGCCTCGTACGATTTTCACATTTGTGTAATCAATCAGCTCGTTGATGTTTATGCGGACCTGTTTATCAAACAAACGGATTCGGGAAATGGCCAGTGTATTGTACCTGCCGTCAATCCTCCGGTGGATGGAATTGGCAATCCTCCCGGCAAGCACTTCATTGTCAACAAAAACACTTTGACCATACAAGCTGGAGCCAGTGAATATCACTGCCACAGCCAAAATTAGAGGTATCATGCTCTTCAAATAATGACGGTGATATTGCAAGATCGGTTGCGTTTTCATGCAGTCTCCACAACGTTGGGGGTAGTTTCTTCCAGCGAAGTATTATCTATTGCCTGCCGATAATAATTCAAAAGCAGATGACGGGCCTGCTCCACGAGTGTTATCGCCTCTTCATGAAGATAATGATCATCAGGCTTCCAGTTCCGGGTCTTCAATCTGTATGGACGAAGCCCGCGTTCTAAATCGTCCGGGCCGCAAAAAAGTTCATCAATGGGTGGAGGTTCCTTCCAGGCATCACCCAGGTTTTTTTCAAGTGCGGCATACCACAGTGCAAAATGCCTGATCCGTCCGTCCTCAAAATACCCAATCGGGTTCAGCGATTCAATCAGTTTCCGTAATGCGGGGTTTGCTTGATACCGGTCATAATCCACCACGTAAAGGCTTTCTGACAAAAAAAGCGGGGACCCATGCAAATGCAGACCTTTGGCTTTGAGAGTATTGCCTGTCTGCACGATTTCAATCCCCACGCTTCCCTTTTCGGATTCAAGCACCGCATCCTCTACATTTTCCACCGGCATCACCTTCAGTCCGGGATAAGCCGCCATCACTATTCCACTGTATCTCCCTTTGACAAACACCTTGCGGCCAAACCGTGCCAGGGTGGGGAAATCTATCCTGCTTCTCTGCCGGCCTCCTCCGGGTTTGGAAATCAGGAAGAATCCTACCATGTCTTGAATTTGACAACCCAGCACGGGGTTGTACCGTGTCAATTGGGCGGAACCGGCAACACGGATGCTTGTGGGTTTTTCAAGGTGATAGTTATACATTCCCCATTTTGTAACATGTGTCGGGTCCCGCAGATAATACTGAGTCATTGACAGCAGTTCATCCAAACCAACAACGGTGCAATCCACTTCGTCCAGCTTGATCAGCGAAGACCCATTGTGTGGTTCCTCTCCCTCAACACGAACCGTGGTCCCGTCTATATCCCATTCATGAGCCAGAAAACCTAGCCGGAAAGGCCGGTGCTTGCGCTTGCGATCTACAAAAATGGAAAAACATGCCGGTGTGTTCTCTGGGATCCTGTGAAGTAGATTCAAAGCAGCAGCCAAATTGGTGGTGCTATCCTGCTTGCTCTTCGCCAGCGTTTGCAGGATCAAGTCGATTTCCTGTTTGTCTGCCCCAAGTTCTTTTAACTTGTTCAGAAAATTTTGCAGCGTACGACCACTCCGGGGTACAGCACAGGTGACTGAAAAGCGCGAGGAGCAGGATGGTGTTTTAGCCAAGGACGATAGGGATGAATATGGTTCGTTGAAACATTTGCCTTGATGAGAATTATGAGAGTAGGCAAAATAACAAATTTACCGAATATTTAAAAGCCATCCCTGTAAACGGCAGTTATTTCATCCAAACCATGCTTCGGCATCAACCCACCCATTGTTTCCCTGGGCGAATTATCTGTTCTGCCTGTTTCAGTTGTGCAGCGTTTATTCTACCGTTTTTCTTTCTTTTATCAGGGCAGGCAAGTGCAGTGGAGTTCTACAACCGCGATGCCGGTCACAGGGGATTGGTAGAATCAGGTCTCTTTCAGCTCTATCCTGAAAATCAAATTGGTAATGGTCTGTATCTGAACCGGAATTTACTTGTTTCCAGGCATGACCAGACCGTGGTTTCTGCGAGCAAGTTAAAAAACACCGCCAGCACAGTCTACCTGTATCGTGATGCAAACAGGGAGCTGTGGCTGGGATTGGTGAATGGAACTGGAGAAGGTAAAGGACGGTTGCGAAGAGTAGACGAGGAATTTTATCAGTATACCAACCATGATCTGGGAATTCAGCGGGTGATCCGAATTCTGAACGATAAGATTAAACCTCTTTATGAGAATCTGCGGACAACTTCGGGTGTCACTGTATCCAGGACACATGCCGTTTTTTCCCACATCACTGAATCGGGAAATGTGAGCGCATCAGACAACCTGAGTGAGGAACCAAGGTGGTATTACAAATTCCGTCTGCACCTGGCGAAGAAGGGACGACCAGGGGTAATCGCGCTGCCTGGAATTAGAATTGAAAACGAATCAGCGCGGTTGCGTCTTTTCTGGCAGCAGGATCATGTGCTGGGCTGGAGGAGAAGCAATGGTGAAATAAAACTGTTCAATCTCCTGGAATACGCGCCGGAAATGTTCTGAAATTCTACCCTCAAATTCTTCCATGACTTATCCTCTCATTAAATGTGCAATTTATGATCTTGACGGATTGCTGCTTGACACCGAACGGTTCTACACCGAAGTTACCCAGAAAATTGTGGGGAAATACGGTAAGACGTTTGACTGGTCGGTTAAATCGAAAATCCTTGGCAGAAAATCCCATGAATCCGCAACAATAATCGTTGACAGCCTGCAGCTCCCAATTACCCCGGATGAATACCTGGATGCCCGCAACGAAATGCTCTTTAAACTCTTCCCTTATTCAGAACCTCTGCCAGGGGTCCTGCGCTTGGTGCATCATCTTGCGGAACATGGGATCAAGCAGGGAGTGGCAAGCAGCACTAAACGGAAAATGCTGAATTCCAAAATTCAACGCCACCAGGATTGGTTTTCACTCTTTGAGATCATCGTCACTGGAGACGATCCGGAAGTGAAAGAAGGCAAGCCCGCACCGGATATTTTCCTGGTGGCCGCGCGAAGAATGGGGGTTGATCCTCATGAATGCCTGGTTTTTGAGGACGCGCCTACCGGAACTCAAGCAGCACTTTCCGCGGGAATGCGGGTGATTGCGGTCCCCGATCCGAACATGGACCATGCTCTTTATCCTGGCGCGTCCGCCCTTCTGGGATCTCTGGAAGAGTTTTGCCCTGAGTTATGGGGTCTTCCGGAAATGTAAATTGTGCATTGATAATTGAAGAGATTGTTAATTGACCTTGTATGAACAGGCCAAAGGCTTTTTCTGCATCGGTTTCGGTTTCTGACTGCTGGATTTAATGCAGTGCCAGTTTGGCCTTGGGCTGTGCGGATTTCGGCAAATAGTTGATCAAAAGAGAACACAGTTTGTTCTTTTTGAAAGCAGACCTGAATAGATAACGTCTGCCTAAATGTAGCCCCAGCAGTCTTTGACCAACGGAACAATTGGTAAATTTTGGAATGCCCCTCGCTCCAAAGATCAGGGCAGGAATTAATCAGAGAGGTACCGGAAGGGTTTTTGTTCCCGCGCAGGGCTGAGAGTCTCAGCCGAGGCGTAAAGAATCGTAGTCTGTAAGGTGGTCTTCAAGGAAGCGCTGTGTATACGACTTTTTATGAAAAAACAAGCCGGTGGCCAGGGCGTCGGCATCCATGCAGTCGTCCCCGATCACGGTCAGGCTGTGAAAACCTTCACGTCCGGGACGGCGGCTGAAGGGGTCGATAAGGTGATGCACCAGTCGGGCTTCACCTGGCAGTCGGCGAAACTTTTCATAATTCCCGGAAGTGGCCACTGCCTGGTTGCGAAGTTCCAGCACGCGTTCGATTTGATCCGGGCGGTTCGGATTTTTGATGCCTACGCGCCACTTGGAAGAAGAAGTACGACCGCCAATCACTTTCAGGTCTCCGCCGAGGTTGACCAGTCCCTGGTTAATGCCGGCATTTCGAAGCGCCTTGATGGCGCGGTCCACTGCGTAGCCTTTGGCGATACCGCCCAGGTCAAGCTGCGGTCCGCTGCTGAGAAACTGGATTTCCCTTATGCCTGATTTTTCATCAAGTACAACCTGCCGGAAGAAAGAACCTTCGGTGAGTGATTCGAGTAGTTTTGACTCCTGGAGATCTTCAGACGGTTTCAAGTCCCAGAATTTTGACAGACGGCCAATGGCCGGGTCAAACCAGCCTTCGCTTTTTTCCGCCCAGTGCAGTCCTCTCCGGACCACCTCGGCCGTTTCAGGGGACACCGTGACTGGAATCCGAAAGGCATGATCATTGACCCTGCCGATTTCGCTGTTCGGGTCAAAACGCGTCATCAGGGTTTCCACGCGCATGGCCTCGGCAAATGCGGCTTCCATTATCCGTGACGCTGTCTGCGGATCGTCATGCACAACCTGGATTTCGCCGATTGTACCCATCATCAACCGGCTGCTTTTGAACAACCTGCGGCGGCGCGCAAGCATGGTCCCCAGTACACCACCCGCAAACACAAGCCCCAGCCCCGACGCTGTTTTGAGTACTGTCCTGCGGCTCAACCGCCTGGAATATTTTTCACGCGAGCAAGGGGGAGCCTTGGTTGGTTGTTCCTGATTTTCACTCATCATAATCTCCTCATATTTTTTCCACGGACTCACAGGAATCACGGGACTGGCAACCGCCGCAGCCTTCGATATCAGGCTTGGGGTCACCTTCCCGTTTCCTGGAACTGTACAGGTGTATTCCCGCCCAGGCCATGCACAACAAAGCCAGCGCAGGCACGGCCAGGATTTGGTAAAGCCATTCCATTTTCAACTCGAGCTGAAAAGCCCGGCAAAGCCCATGAATGCCATGGACAACACGCCGGCAATAATCAGGTTCAAAGCTGTTCCTTCAATCATTTTTGGGATGTCGAGGACTTTTGTTTCCTCGCGAATTCCTGCCATGATCACCAGCGCCAGCGTAAACCCCCCTCCGGCTCCTACCGCGTATGTCAAGCCTTCAAGCAGTCCATAACCTTTGTTTGTGGAAAACAACGCCAACCCGAGAATGGCGCAGTTGGTGGTGATCAGCGGGAGACACATACCCAGCGCACGAAATCGCGCAGGGCTTAATTTCTTGATCACCATCTCCACGAACTGCACAGTGCTGGCAATGACAATGATGAAACTGATCAGGCGCAGGTACGGAGCATAAGGCAGGATGTAAGAGTTTAAAAACCACGCGCAGAACGCGGTGATCACCATCACGAAAATGCTCGCCATCCCCATCCGGAATGCTGTGTCGATCCTTCCGGAAACCCCGAAAAACGGGCACAGTCCAAGGAAATAATAGAGGGTGAAGTTGTTGATCACCAGCGCGGAAATAAAAATCCAGAACAGTTCTCCCGTCATGTTAAACCATCAGCTTTTTCTAATACATTGATACAATCGCATAAAGTTATTTAGAAAAATTCACCACTCTCACAAGTCATTCCGTGCGGCATGGAACGTAGACAGGGAATCCAGAAATGTTTTAAAGAAACCCTGCCCGCGCCTAAGTTGACGCGGCCTGTCTGCGTGCGACTCACAGGCAGGCTGGATTCATGTTTTTGTAAAAGACAAGAAACGAACATACAGCCATAAATGAAATATGTTGATTATCCGAGGAATTTTTGCGTTATCACCATACATTTACATCGGAATATTGCTGAAGCAAAATCACTTACTTTTACAGCGCAGCCTGCCGCGGCTGCATACCTGTTTCCGTGCTTCGCCGCGCATAAGCCTGTTTGATCCAGTTGAAAAAAAGCAGCAGAAATCCGAGGGAAAGGAAACCTCCGGGAGGGAGAATCATGATCACCCACGGTTCAAAATCCGGTCCGAAAAGGGACATCCCGAACAGGGAACCATTGCCGAGTATTTCTCTCACCGCCCCCAGGGAAAGCAACGCGAAGGCAAATCCCACGCTCATGCCCAGCGCGTCCATCACCGACAGTTTGAGCGTGTTTTTCGACGCAAACGCTTCCTGGCGGCCAAGAATCAGGCAGTTGACGACGATCAAAGCCACAAACGCGCCCAGTTCCTTGTGGATCTTGGGCAGGAATGCCTGCAGTGTAAAATCCGCAATTGTGACAAAGGTGGCAATGATGATGATGAACGACGTGATGCGCACCTCCTTCGGTATCAGACTGCGCATACTGGAGACAAGGATGCTTGAGCAGACGAGCACAAAAGTGGTCGCCGCTGCCATCGCCAGGCTGTTGATCGCGGTGTTTGTCACCGCCAGGGCTGGGCACATCCCCAGCACTGCGATGAAAACCGGGTTTTCACGCCATAGGCCCTTGACAAATTCTTCGTATGAGCGACTGGATTCTTTTTCCGCGGGCATCAATCAAACTCAGGAATAAAATTCATTCATACACTTTTGCTGGAAAGATATTTTTCAATCATCGGCAGCCAGCGTCGGATTGTTTTTTCAAGCATGCGGATCACCGTTTTTGAGGATATTGTGGCGCCGGTAATGGTTTCAACCTGGTTGGCGCCGGTCTTTTTACCCGGTTTCACTGCCTCAATCCTGGGGTCAATTTCAATTGTAGTCATGCTGGCGCGGAAATATTCGTCTTTGATGATTTTGTCACCCAGCCCCGGAGTCTCCTTGCTGTCCAGCACTTCAAAACCGATTATCATCCGTTTCCCGGGATTGTATCCGAAAATTCCATGAATGAGATCCTGAAACCCCGGTTCGCTTCCGGGGATGGCAAACCCGAGCAGCTTGTTTGCATCATCAAAACCCGCATAGATTCGTTCCCCTCCACCTGATGCCCCGCTTTCGCTGTCGGGGTCAATTGTAACCAATGTCCCATTCCTGAGTTCCAATGCGCGGTATGATTTGCTCCCGGGCAATACCTGGAAGATGGCGACCCGCAACGCCTCGGCCTTGTTCTGCGCGATGATCGGCGCGGTGAACAGATACACCATGACCAGCGCCAGTCCGGATATCATCCCCGCCAGTCCGAGGGTGAGGATCATCCTCGCGGAACTTGTCCCGGGCTGCATCTGCTCGGCGCTCGACATCGGTTCAGTTGCCATAAACCCTTAGTCGTGTGTAGCGGTTTATCAATGGAGTGATGGAATTCATCAGTAAAATTGCATACATGACCCCTTCAGGCAACCCACCGTAAACCCGGATCAGCACCACCAGCAACCCGATGCCGAAACCGAATATCCAGCACCCTCTGGGGGTGTAGGGAGAAGTGACCGGGTCGGTGGCCATGAAAACCGCTCCAAGCATCAGTCCTCCCGAAAAAAGCATGAACCAGGGTGAAGGGAACAGTCCCGGATTGTAAAGGAAAAGCGCACCTGAGACAACGGATACGGAGACGAAAATCGAAAACGGGATTCGCCAGTCGAAGATACGGCGCCATGCGAGATACAAACCCGCCAGCAGAATCAATCCCCCCGCCGTTTCTCCCAGCGAACCTCCTGTGTTGCCAAGCAGGAGTTTCATGATCATGGTCGATTCATGCTCAAATTTCATCAGTGCCAGCGGCGTGGCGGCGCTCACTGCGTCCAGTGACTCACCCTGCATGAACGGCAGCGCGAGGTTTGTCCCGCGCAGTTCCAGGTATTGCCCGTCCGGGACCGACCAGGTGGTGATCGCCGTGGGAAATGCCGCTTGCAGAAAAGCCCTTCCCAACAACGCGGGATTGAAGAGGTTCTGCCCCAACCCTCCCCAGATTACCTTGCCCATGCCGATAGCGGCAACACCTCCAAGGAACCCCATCCACAAGGGAAATCCTGGAGGCAGGGTAAGGGCGAGTAGAATCCCTGTCAGCAGCGCGCTGCCGTCCAGCAGGCTCGCGCCTCTCGCTGCATCAGAAAAATCATCGCGAATGTCAAATGCCCACTCGGTGAGCAGGCACGAGGAAACTGTCACTAAAGTCAACAGCAGTGCGCTCAGTCCGAAATAATAAAACGCTGCCAGCAGCACTGGGACCAATGCGAGCACTACCTGGTACATGATCCAGGGAGTGGTGGCGGAGTCATGCAAAAATGGGGAGGTTGACAGTTCAACGGCCTTGGGAGAGACGCTGTAGTGTGGAGATCCGGGTCTGCTCATGCCGCGGCCTGTTTTTCACGATTTATGGCTTTTGCGACGCGGAAGCTCTGAACAAGTGGAATGGCGGAAGGGCAGACGTATGAACACGCCCCGCATTCCATGCAGTCCATGATATGCTCCTCCATCATTTCTTCGTACATCCCTTTTTTTGCCAGCAAGTTTAAAGAAGACGGGTTGAGAAACATCGGGCATGCCTCCGCACAGCGCCCGCAGCGGATGCACTGGTAACGCTTGAGCCGACGCACTTCCCTGGGGCCCAGGGCGAGGACTCCGGAAATTCCCTTGGTCACCGGCACGTCCAGGCTTTTCTGGGGCATGCCCATCATCGGTCCTCCCAACATAATGCGTGATGTTTCAGAAGTGAACCCACCGCAGGTCTCAATCACTTCACGCAGCGGAGTGCCGATCGGGGTCAGCAGGTTTGCGGGATTGCGGATACCCGGACCGGTCACAGTCACAACCCGTTCGATCAGGGGTTGTGATGTCATGAAATACTGTCCAATGGCGGCGACGGTGCCGATGTTTGAAACAAGAGTTTCCACATCAAGGGGGATTTTACCTGAAGGGACCTCGCGTTGATGAATCGCGGTTATCAGCATTTTCTCGGCGCCTTGCGGATATTTGACCTGCAGCGGTATTACTTCCACCGGGTCGGGCTCCTCCTTTGCGGCCTCAGTCAACACCCGGACCGCGTCCATCTTGTTCGCTTCAATACCAATGCTTATGGTTTTTGGTTTAAGGAAGTGTCTCAGGATGCGGATGCCATAAAATATCTCATGTGGATATTCCAGCATCACCCGGTGATCGGCGGTCAGGTAAGGTTCACACTCGCATCCGTTGATGATCAAATACCGGCAGCGTTTTTCTTCCGGCACGGCAAATTTTACGTGTGAAGGAAATGCCGCTCCCCCAAGGCCGACCATGCCCGCATGCTGCAGGTGACTGTTGAATTCCTCCTCAGTCAGTTCATCCCATGCGACAGGTTTATGTGGTTCAAACTGCTGTGGGGAAAAAGGATCGGCCTTTATCCGTATTGACAGGAGCATTTTACCGCCGGGATGCTCCGCCAACTCGACCGCGGTTACCTTCCCTGAAACCGGAGCATGATGCGCAACCGAGACGAACCCCCCGGGTTCAGCGATCTTTTCTCCCCTTTGCACCTGCTGCCCCTTGACTACCAGTGGCTTCGCTGGTGCGCCTATGTGCTGTGACAAAGGGATCACATATTCTTCTACGAAGGGCATGCGGGTGATGGACTGCGTGCCTGAGTATTGTTTTGCTTCGTCAGGATGTACCCCGTTGGCAAAAGTCAGTAATTTGAATCCAAACATCCGGCTTTCAACTTATATTCATATGTCCTTTGGACCATTGTTCGAGGGTAGTCGTGGGAGTTCCGAGAAACTCATTTGCTTCAGCAGGGTTTCCACTCTCGCCTACTTTCTCGAAAAACGCCATTAGCCGAGAGACAGCCCTCATTCTCGCTTTACCGGTCAATGTGCCCATCAGGGACACCAGCCAGATCGGGACCTTTGACACTTTCATCCCGGGGTACACAATCCGGCAGTATTTATGCAGTGCCTCGGGGATTGTCATCGGTTGCGGCCCGTGGATGAAGAACCGCTTGTTTGCTGCTTCCTGTAATGAAAACGACCTGGAAACCATGCGGGCATAATCCTCCGCCGCTATCCAGTGAAACGGGTGCGGCTGGTCCCCGATGACTGAAGCGCGTTTCTCCTTCACAAACAAGGGCAGTGATTCCATGAACCAGCTCGCGCAAAATATAGAATAACTAACTCCGCAGGCGCGGATTGCCGCTTCAGCCTGAAACTTGGCCAGTGTTCCGGGAAACCAGCAGTTTTCTTCAAAAACCGCCGTGCCGGAAAGGTAGGTGATCCGCTCGACGCCCTGTTTTGCCGCGGCATCAGCCACGTTTGCCGTACCCAGGTGCTCAATACGGTCATAATCATCCGGACGCGGACCCCCTGCCAAGTTGATGTGGACACCACTGCAGCCCGCGATCCCGGAATGCAGCGTATCCGGATGTCGGACGTCTCCTTTAACTATTTCAAATATGCCTTTAAAATGTGCGCGTGCGGTTTCCGGGTTTCTGGCCAGCACTCTGACTTTGTATCCATCCGCAAGAAGCCTGTGTGCGACAGGTCCTCCCAGCATGCCGGTGGCGCCTACAACGAGGATGGTTTTTTTCTCCGCACCAGTTTCCAAGTTTTAAATCCAATTAACCGACGGGTTCGACACGTTTATTTGAAAGCTGCATCAACCGTTCACGGATTTTTTCACGGGTTTTTTGTAGCATCTCTGATTCCTGACTGACCAGCCTCTGTTCATATTCGTCACGCAGCTGGTTCAATTCAGCCTGATGTTGTTCTTCGAGGGACAGCTTGAGTTCGCCGCGGATTTTCTCGGTGAAAGGTGTGCGTGTACCATTCAGTTCCTGAAGCAGCAGCCAGTGTTCCATGATGATCCTGGAAGCGTTGATCATCGACTCGGAAACACGGTAGCTGGGGCGTTCCCCTTCCTCGTTGTTGCCAGATATGAAAGGAGTTTTGTTCTGTCTTTCACTCTCCTGCATTGCCAGATATTCGTGCAGGGGAATCAGTCCGGGAGAGTCTTCTTCAACGGGAATGTAATGATCGCGGTATTCGTTTTTAGAAAACACCCAGTCGGCAAAGGTAAGTGCCGGGCAGGTTTTATCTTCCTCATCCTGCACGGTTTCTTGCTGTTGCTCCACCGCCCAGGTCTGTTTTAGACAGGGGTTCCCGTCCAAGTCCAGCAGCACGCCGAAAACCCCTTCCTTATCAGGATTGAACCGCAATAAAGGAAAAACACGGGATTCCAGTGCAGTCATTGGATTTTCATCCGGGTTAGGCGCATGCAGGTGAAACAATGCGGGGCCGTGTTTCATGATTCCATCCACAACTCCGGTATATAGGTGTTCCGGTTTGGCAAGCGAGGACTGCAGGATAAAGGCATTCTTGTTTGTCATGGCGCCTACAAGCAGCTTGGAACGCAACCACGCGCATTGTTCCGGCGTGCGGTTCGCCGGGGCCCTGAGTGTATCAAAAAGAAAGAGCTTGACCGGCAATTCGCAGGAAAGCAGAGCGTTCAGCTCGGAAACGTTTCGTTCATCGATGTTGTCGTATGTCGCGGCAATGAGCAGAGGGGGAAATGCGAGTTTTTCCTCTTCACTCAAATCATCCCAGCCCAGTGAACCAATTGACGGATCATCACGCCGAGGTTCATACTTCCCCTTGCTCTCCAGGGCTGCGCGGCGGATCAGACGGATGTTGTCCAGATAGTGCCTTAAATGCCCATGCAGCAACCCCAGTGCCATTTCCGAAACACCCTTGCTCCATTGCAGCACGACGGGAAAACCAAATGGGTGAAATGGGAAATACTTAGCCCAGTCCATCGAATTACCACCCTGCAGCATCATGCTTAAACGGGAGCGTCCAACCCCGCTGGGGCCTTCATGAAAAACCCATTTCAGGTTTTGCAGGGCCTGCTCCAGTTCAATTTTACGGCGCAGCGATTCCAAATCCACCAGTGAAGACGGGGTTTCATCACTCGCTATTGCAATCAGTTCGTCATAGGGCAGGCGCGAGCCGTGTTCCGCGGAAAGGGTTTTGGACAGCGCCGCGAAGTGGTCTTCTCCGAGGCAATCGCTCAGATAATTCCGGATCGACTCGGCAAGTTGTTTCTTCAGTTTCTCCACTTCATCAGCCAGCCCCAGCACCGCGGGCTGCACCAGTGATTCCACAACGGAAGAGATCAAGTGAAGAAGCGTCTGTTCCGATGCACCCGTTCCGGAGGAATCACCGCCGCGGATGCTCATCGAAAAATGCCGTGAGAGAAGCAGCGCGCCAAAAGATGGATAGTCCTGATCATCCAGCACCCTTTTCAAAGTTTCGGCGGAAGTGTCCGGCGATGCTTCCCAGAAACGGAACCGTGTTTTCAGGGAATCAAGGATATCATCCGTCTGCGTTTCCATCCGCAAGGCTTCTTCCCCGCAATTCTGAACGCAAATTCCGCATCCGGTGCAAAGGAGAGGGTCCACGGCAAGCCCAAACAATTCACCCGAGCCGCGCTTCTGTTTTTCCGCGTTCCTAAAAAACGGTTCAGTTAGTGCCAATGGAAACCCCTTGAGGATGTCCAGAACCTCCTGGAATTCCTGCTCGAGCGTGGATTTGCGGTCTCCCTCGGGTTTCATCTGCGCCAGCAGTTTTTCAAATGCATGAGGCATGACCTCCGCAAGGTCACTTAGGGGCTCCTTGCGGTCACGCAGTTCTTTGCCAAGGGTTTGTCCCAGCCCTTTTAATGCCGGCGTGATTTGCGAGATGTTCGTTCCGCGCGCTGTCGCTTCTTCGGCCGCGGTGCGCAGCAGGGTTTCCGGTGAAGCAACCAGCGGGGGAATGGCTGAGTGAGGGCAATGGATGAAGCACTGTCCGCATCCGGTGCATGATTCCGGATCGAACATTGGCAGCATTTCCCGCTTCATGCTGTGATTGATCAGACCCGCGGTTGCAACTGGAACCGACGGCACACATTGCCATGGAGACGCGGTCTGCTGATCCTCATCACAGTTTTGATAAAGAAGCGCTGTATGGTTGTAGAAACGGGAAACCCGGCTGTATTGGGGACCTTCGTCACGGTAGCGTCTGGTCGATAAAGGCAGTTCCGGAACAGAGAATGCAGTGTCTTCTTTTGTTTCCGCAACTTGCTTGCGTTCCTTATCAGGCCCCGGTGATTCCGGAAGCGTCCACTTTTCAAGGCCGGGGTATTGTTTGCGCAACTCGTTAGCTTCAACTTCGAGCTTGGGGTAGGTTGATACATGCCGACAAAAATCCACCCCAAGTGTAAAGCGAGTCCGGAAAGAAGGTTTTATTTCCTGGCGCGCACCGAAAAAAGAAGATTTTCCTGGAATAGCATTGCGCATGTTTTCGTATACCGCCTTCAGCTCATCGGCGGTTAATGCTCCACCTCCGGGTCCGAAAACCCCGCTGAGCAGCAAAGGTTTTTGATCCGGCGCCAGCCGCGGATACTCTTGATGAATATCATGGCCGAACCTGGAGTTTTCCTCCGCCTTGTTCAGCGCGGAGGTGATGTCCCGGAGCAAAGGGGGATTTTCAGAAAGAGACGGCGCCGTTCGTTCAAGCACCGTCACGGCTTTCATCCCTGACAGCATACGTGCCAGCGTCGGTCCCGGGAAAGGACGAATCAAGCGGACGCGCAGCAGCCCTACTTTAGCACCCGACATGCTCCGCAACTCCTCCAGCACCTCCCTTGCGGACTCATCAACGGCACCATGAAGCACAACGAGGAATTCCGCGTCCTCTGCGTATATTTCCTCAACCGGATTGTATTGCCTGCCGCAAACACGCGCGAATTCCTCCAGCGCCTGCATGACCACGAGTTGCATATGATCCAGCAGAAACGGCCCCCGCGCCGCCGCTTCCAGGGCTGAAGTGTGAGATGATTTTAAGGGGCCGTGAAATGTAGGGTGATCAAAATTAAACCAGTTGGGGATCCGTCTTCGTGTTTTTCCGAAGACAATCCGCTGAAAGGGGGTCACGCAATCGATGCGGTCATCCGGATCACCCAGGTACTGTCTCAGCTTCTCCGGACCAGGGATTTGCGAAGAGTCAATGCCGACTGCGTCCGGCATCCCGTCAAGCATTACCAATCCCGGCAGCAGCGCAAGTTCGGCGACACGATGCGCGATGACACCAAAATCCAGCGCTTCCTGCACGCTTCCGGAAACCAGCTGGAAAACTCCTGTTTCAGAAAGCCCGTTCCCGGCCTTAAGAACTGAAAGCAATGCGGAACCCTGATCAGGGGCAATTTGAAGGTACTGCACCCAACTGAGCATCTTCGTTGCCGCATGCGTTATCCCCGCGTGTTGACGCAGCGCCTCGTCAGCATCCACCAGCGCAGCTACGCGTAAACCATTCAGGGACATTCCGGAAAGATAATCAACTGTGTCCCCGCTCACATCGGGAGTGTTGACTTGGCGTCCGAAAACATTGACAGGAGGGGATTGATTGCCCTGAAGGTTTTGCAACCAGGCTTCGCTGACCCTCTCTTCGAGACGTTCGAGAATAGGATTCCAGGCAATGAGTGCGTCTTGAGATGCGTTATCGCCTGAGGAATATTTGACTCCCCCGCTACCTTCCTGTTCAACTTCAATATTGCTCATGCTTCACTCTTTTCATGCATCACCACTTCAACGCGTCCGAGTGGAAAAACTGGGGGAGAAGCAGGCTGATGCTGGCGTCCTTCTATCCACTCGATGGCCCCGGTCGGACAACGCCAGGTCGCTTCCGGACTTGTTTCGGAATTTCTCGTATAATCAATCACGGGGAGATTGTTTCGCATTTCTATCAATCCGGGCGCCGAGTCCAGAGCGCATCTTCCGCACGCATCACAGGCAACGCTGCAGATCATTGTCGCTGTTTCTCCTTCCAGTTCTGATTTGCATTGAACTATCAACTGCCTGCTGATGGGCATGATGGTGAAAAGATCAAGAGGACATATTTCCACGCAGTCCTCACATGCAGTGCAGGCATCGATATCGACAACCGGAAGTCCGTTCGCATTCATTGAAATCGCGTCAAACGTGCAGGCATCCTCGCAGTCGCCGAGTCCCAGGCAACCCCAGCTGCAGCCGCGGTTCCCCCCGCCAACCACCGAAAGCCCCCGGCAACTCTGGTTGCCCTGATATGCGATTTTTTCCCGGTCCTCCATTCTTCCACCCGCGCAGAGGAGTCGGGCGACGCGCTTTTCTTCCTTGCCTGCATCTACGCCGAGATACTCAGCAATTTCATCAATCTTGTCCGCGGAGCTGACAGTACATTTGCCCGGTTTGGTCTGCTGCGAAACCAGCGCTTCAGAAAACGCACGGCATCCGGGTTCTCCGCAGGCGCCGCAATTTGTGCCTGGAAGCATCTCTTCCACTTCGTCGATGCGCGGATCTTCGAAGACTTTCAGCTTCTTGTTCGCAAGCGCTAGGATGGCGGCAAAGGTCAGCCCGAGGCCCGTCAGCACGGTCACTGCGTCGATGATGTCAGCCCACATTTACGCCTCAGGGGTTTCAGTTGAATTTTGCGGCCCGTTCGACCAGTCCGTCCAGTCCCGGCTCATCCTGGTTTAGGGGTTTTCCGGGATGTATGCATTTGGCGGGGCAACACTCAGCGGCCTGTACCATCTCTTTGAATGTACCCGCGGAGACATCCGCAAGAAAGGCCTGCTTGTCGGCATTGTACTGAAAAACGAGGGGGTTGATTTCCAGGCATTCATTGCAAGTGGTGCAGCGCAGTGTTTCAATCCACGGTTCATCAAATGATACTTCCTCTTCCTCCTCCTCAATCACCTCGGCGATTTCTTCCGGTGTCTCCGGGACTTCGGGAGGAAGCGTGGGGGGAGGGAGTTCACCTGGAGGGGGTACGGAAACCGGCATGCCGGAATAATCCATATCCAGGAGCATCGAAGCAAGCTGCTCCATCGCGTTTGCCGCCGTTTCCCTGCGTGCCTGCTCAAGTTCCTGCGAGTGCTCTTCCCTGAGTGTGGAAATTGTGGCTTCCATTTCTTCCTGGGCCTGCCGCCGCGATTCTTCCGCGGCTTGTTTCGCATGAAAACTGTTCGTTCCACCCATCTCCTGAACAAGGCGCCAGAAATCGAGACGTTCTCTGCACGATTGCACAAGGGTCAAGCTTACAAGCGCACGTTGAAGCACGTTATCCTCAATCACCAGCCACACGTATGGCAGCTTGTCAAATGCCTCATCCGGATCCAGGCGCAGGTACTCCGCCAGGGGAAGGAATTCATCATGGGCATCCAGTTCCGCGGGGAGCATCATGAAATGGTTCAGCCACGCACCATGGAGCGCGGCAAAATCTGCTGGTGTGAATGCGAGTTCCAGCGGTTTCTCTTCCTCTGATTCATCAACCGCCTGCAGCTGACGGTTAGACCAGTCCATGTCTGCATTCGGGTTTTTTTCCACGGAAAATCTGCTGCCCCACTCCTCACCCAGATTCGGGTTGTAGGAAAACAGCGGGAATTCCCGGCTTTCCACTGCCGCTCCCGCCCAGAGGAAAGGATCTATTCCGGACATCTTTTCTGTTTGCGGAGAAAGCACGTGAAAAAATGCCGGAAGTGGAGCCTGCAGACCATCCACCAGTCCTGTAATAAAATGCTCGAGCCGGGCCGGAGTGGACTGCAGGACGAAAGCCCTGCGTTGTGATACTGCCTGGTGTGCGGGTTCAGGACGGAACCCGAAAACCTCGTCATCCAGTATTTCAGGACGTTCCCTGGGATTCTGCTCTGCTTCGGTCAATACCGGACCGCTTTGTTTGAGCACCAGGATTTTCAACGGTTTTGCCGACCGGAGCAGTTCTGCTAGAGAAGCACCGCCGTCACCGGCAATGAATGTTTCATCGGCAATAAAAATGACCGGAGGCGCCAGAGCAAGTTCCTCCTCGGTGAGCCGCTTCCAGTCGAAATACCTGAAAAAAGCATCGTGGCTTTCCGGATGGTATTCATCTGCCGCCTCGAGTCTCCCGATTCTCATTTCGGCAAAGAACCCGGCCATTTCAGACAACAATGCTTCCATTTGCTGCTTTGCTTCCAAACCGCCTTTTTCTTGACTGACCCCACGGATGCTAGTATCTGGAAACTGGTCCTTCCAGGATATTCCCGGGTGCCGGTGCCAGGTCTCCTGTATCAGAAGCAGCGCCTGCCGTTCCAGAATTTCCGATTCATAGGTTTCCAACACGCTCAGGGTTTTCTCGATTCTTTTCCGCCGTTCTTCACTCATCGTGATATTTGCAGGCTCCGGCAAAACGCCTGAAAGAGAGGTCGTGTCGATGTATCGCACACCCTGTCCGAGTGAAGATTGCAGGTGTTTGCTTTCTCGCATTTGCGGGAGTTTGCTTCGCTCCACCCTGAGCAGTTCCCGCAGATATTGACGCAGTCGGTTTACCTCGTTGGTAAACGATTCCAGTTTTTTTCGGTGCAGGCCTTTAAGGGTTGCGGACAATAGTTGGAAAGGAGTGAATTCGGTCAGAGGCAACAACTGGCCGCCTGCCGGGATTTTGTTCCTCAGCCCGTTAAGGTCGGTTTCAAACTGAATCCTGTCTTCGCCTTCAAGCGCGAACAGTTCCTTTGCGGATTCAAATGCCTGATTGAGAACTGGATCAAAATCGACTGGCCGAGAGGTTGTTTTAACCTGTTGCCGGACAGTTTCCTCGATAGCCGAAAGACTGTCTTTGAGGATCCGTGCCTGGCCTTCTTCCGGAGCCATTTCCTCAACCGCGCCGGAAAGCAGATCAGTCACCGGGCAGAACAGAGAATCTGGAATTTTGTCAGGTTCAGGTGCTATCCACAGCGGATAATCAGTGCGCAGGTGCTCGCTTTCGAGGTATGGCGCCAACAGGGCTGGAACTCCATGCATGCCGGCCCCATCTCCAGTAACGCTGCCTGCACCGGAATTGTAGAATTCCCGGCATTTTTGCACCATGGCCTGGGCCTCCTCATCCTCAAACGGTTCCGTTTGACGGAGAAGAGGTTCGGTTCGGGGTGGGCGGAAATCCGGCTGAACAAGAACCAGTTCAGGCTTGGATCCCCCTTCAGCGTTTTTTTTGTTTCCACCTTTAGCGGATTGCTGCACGGTATCAGCTGCTTCTGATGAATTTTCTGCGAGCGGCTGGGATAGAGCCGCATTTGAAGACGATGCTGGCATTTTAATTCCGGTGCTGTATGTCAGCCGCGGGAGCCTTCCTGATGCTCAAACCGCGTACTTGTCAAATTCGCTTTCCAGGGCCTGGGTTTTCTGGTCCGGAGTGAACCCCAGGTTATAACTGCCGAATTCATCGTAAAGCGGGACTTCGGCATTCTGGTAAAACAAACCGATCGGCAGTTTATCCTCCATTCCCGCGATTTCCCTGGCCTGGTTGATGTCGCACGGGTCGTGTTCAATGGTATTGCGGAACATCTTCGCCACTTCCTCGGGAACCTGAATCCCGTTTTCATGGACCATCATCATTGACAAATCGGGGTTGGCTGCTTCTTCAGAAAAATTATCAGGAGTGAAATGCGGGCAACGCTGCATGATGCGGACAAAGGAAAACCCCTTATGTTCGAAAGCCGCCAGGGTGGTCGCATACAGGTGTTGTGGGTTCCAATCCACCGTTTGCGCGACAAATGAAACATTGGCGATTCCAAGAGTGGTCATGACTATGTTAAGCGGATTTAGCCAGGCCCCCCTTGGGTGGGTGTAAGTCGGAGTTCCCAGGCGGGTAGTGGGGGATGTTTGCTTTTTGGTCAACCCGTAGATTTCATTGTCCAGAAGCAGCATGGTGATGTTCATATTGTACCGCACTGCGTGTATCCAGTGCGCGGTCCCGATGGAACAGCAGTCCCCGTCACCGGTCACCACGACCACGTGCAGGTCCGGACGGCGAAACTTGATGCCACAGGCAACCGGAAGAGGGCGCCCGTGAAGCCCGTGAAATCCGTATGTGCGCATGTAGTGGGGAAAACGGCTTGAACAGCCGATGCCGGAAGTAAACACAGTTTTTTCCGGGGGCAGTTGTTTTTCGCGACAGACTTTCTGAACCGCGGTTAATACTGAAAAATCCCCGCAGCTTGGGCACCATCTCGGGACGTTGCTTTCGTAGTCTTCAAGCGTGTAATATTGCTCTGGAACATTGAGCACACAATCTGAGCGTAATCCGAACATCACTCACTCCACTGTTAATTCGGCAGGGACAATTCCTGCTTCAGTCGTTTAAAAATAAATCCCGGGCGCATTGGCTGCCCGTGTACATGAGAAAGGAAATCAACTTCCGTCAAAGTGTGTGCCCGCAGATACCATGCGAGTTGGGAATAACGCCTGTTTTCCGGGGTGATCAGCGGGTCTGATGGATCATCGCCATAGTTGATTTCCACCGTCATCACCTTGTTGAAACGGCTGAAGATTTCTTTTAAACCAGGTTCTATGGGTGCAAGAAATCGCAGGTGCAACGAAGAAACACTGCCGCCCATTTTGTGTGCTTTAGCCACCGCTTCTTCTATGGCCCCCTTTGTTGAACCCCAGCCTACCACCAGCAAATCTCCTTCTTCCGGACCGTTTATTTCCGGGGGTGTCAGCGTCTGCTGGAAAGCGGCCATTTTTCTGCTGCGTCGATTGCAGCCAAGCTGGTTGATGTGTGCCTCGTATGCAACATGGCTTTCTTCGTCATGGGCGAGTCCGGTGAGGACGTACATCCCGTCAGGTTGACCGGGAATCGGACGTGGGGACAACCCGGTTTCCTCATCCCAGTCATACGGTTTCTTCCCTTTTTTCCAGGGACTTTGGTCAACCGGGGCGGAAAACCAGTCGGAATTTATTTCAGGACGAGGAAAAGGTTGTACTCCCGTGGCCAGGTTTGCGTCAGTGAGCACTATAATAGGCATTTGAAACGACTCGGCAAGCTGCCGGGCAATGATGATGAAATGAAAACATTCCTCTATGGTCGCCGGGGCCATGACTATGTTTGGGGTGTCTCCGGGCTGCCCAAACAGTGAAAAGAGCAGGTCTCCCTGCTCAACCTTGGTGGGGAGCCCGGTTGAAGGTCCACCACGCTGGACGTCGACCACTACTAATGGAATCTCCGCCATTACCCCCAAACCCAGAAATTCAGACTTGAGCGCCATGCCCGGTCCCGAGGTAATGGTGACCGCCGTCTTACCTGCATAGGAGGCGCCCAGAGCAAAGCCGATTGCGGCAATCTCATCCTCGGCCTGATGCACCATGCCGCCGGCGGATTCAAAAACTTCCGAAAGATAATGGGTGACCGAGGTAGCCGGGGTGATCGGGTACATGGCACAAACCTCGATCCCCGCGGCCATAACCCCCATGCCAACCGCTTCGTTGCCGTTCATCACCACCATCGAGTGTTCCAGTTTGCGCAAAGGAATATGGTACTGAAACCCGAGATTACTTCTGGACCATTCATAACCGGCGTTGAGCAGCGACAGATTGCTGTAAATTACCGTCTGCTTCTTGTTACGGAATGTGTGCCGAATCTGAGCTTCGGCTCTTTCCAGGTCCCTGTCGTAAACGAAGCAGAGCATCCCCAGCACCCACATGTTTTTCCCCAAGGATGGATTTTCCACGAATTTCAGACATTCCTGTTCCATTGGTATTTCACGAACGTCATACCCGCGCTCTTCAAAATCTTCCATTGCAGCGGCATATTGTTCGCGGATTTCTTCCTGCTTGCTCTCCGCCCATTTGCTTTCCAGCAGGATGATTGTCCCTTCTCGGTAAGCAGCCTGATCAATGCGACCATATAGGACTTGTTCATTAAACGCCACCACCAGGTCTGCCTCGTCTCCCATGTTGGTTACCACTTCGGTCCCCACCCGGATGCGGTTGCCCGATACTCCAGCGCGCGAACGGGAAGGCGGCTTTATCTCCGCGGGTATGATTTCCACCGTCCAGACACCGTTGCCCATCTTTGCCGAAACCGAGCCAAAACTCTGCCCGGCTTTCTGGGCCCCTTCTCCTGAATCACTGACAATCTCAATAATGTGCTCCGTAATCGTCTCGCGGTGAATCGATGCCTCGCTTTCCTCGTGGTGAATGGCATCGCTGAAATCATCAGATTGCTTGTCAATGGTCCGCAACATTTCTCTCCTTCTTAAGTTAACATGGTGTCTCTGCAAGGGCACTCCCCTCGGATACAGGGTGCCATATCAAGAAAACTGCAAATTGAAACATCTGAAAACCGTAATGTCATGTTCATTACAGGCCGCCTTTGGGAAAAGTCATAAGCAACCGATAAACGGGGAATATTAAGTACGGCATCAAAGCGTCTGTACGGATACAGCCTCTCCCAGGGTTCATCTTTTTCATTCCCGGTCCCTTTTACCGGAGTAAATAGCGGACCTGTTTACGAATTGATCGAATGCAGATCACTGCACGTGGTTCAGGAATGAAGCAGGGGCGATGTTCCCTGGACCCACAGACTATTATAATGTCGGGCAGAACATTACAATATACAAATATAGACGAAATAACGAGTTTTGTCTATTGGGGAATTTACGTAGATGAAAAAACTTGTCTTGCGGATAAAAGGTTCGAGGGAGGAACCCGCGCAAAAAAAGTGTCCTTGTTTCAGCGTTTTATTTTCTGTATTGAGGTTTTACCGTTTTTCGGGACGGCCCGCATCACGGTATTTTGTTTATGGATCACATCGATTTTACATCCGGGGCTGTGAGCATGCTTCACAGCAAGTCCGCGTATATTGTTCAGTATTTTACGCGTACGGTCAACATTTGCAAGATACTGGGCATAGGTGGAGGCCGAGACAGATATCTGTGCGGTACAGGTTGAGCCAAGAGTGATTTGAGCGGAGACTTTAAGCAGGTTAGGGTATTCCTCCATCACCTCAGCGGTAAAGAGCTTGGCAGGAGTATCTTCACTTTCCTTTTTCGGATCAGCGTAGTCCAGCGATTTTACTGGTTTTTTTCGAGGTTTTGGTTTGAGTGTTTCCTCAAAAACATCGGTATACGTATTGAGGATTGCGATCACGATCCCCACCAACAACACGCCTGCTCCCGCATAAAGCACGATCCTTGACAATTTGGAAGCGCTGCTGCTCGGAGTGGATGTGCGGCCTGCAGCCATCGGGTATAAACCGCGGGTGATTTCAGATTGGAAAACAGTTTGCCGAATCTAAATACGGCATGCAGAAACCATGGGGAATGAAGCAGATACACTCAAGCGTTTTCGACATCCATGTAGGAATAACCCGGTCTTTACTGTGCTTGACTTTGATAAATGTGAAAGGTAAGAATAGGTACTCTGATAGGGGATGCATTCCTGTTGCAATCCCTTCAGGTCTTTTGCCTTCCGGACGCGCTTCCGGAATTCAGGCGTCTTTCTACCAATACATAACCTTCTGAGTAAAGTCAGGATCATTGGAACTGCTAATCCACGTGAGCACACCGAATGCAGCCAAATGGTTGAAACCACTCGGGCAGGCATGCGCCCGGGCGGGAATCCACTGGGGTTGTTTCATCACCAATGACGGTGTAAAAATCCTGAACGACTCTTCGGTTTTGGAGACCCTTGTTTCCGCAAAACCGGTTGTTGTGTGCTCCCACATGTGGAAAATTCATATGCAGGGACAGGAGTGCCCTGTGCAAATGGGCAGTCAAACCAATAACAGTGATTTGATGTCACAGGCAAAATCTGTTATCAGCTTATAGAGCAATAGATGGTTTCGAAAAACATTCTTGTGCTTGCCAGACGTGATCCGATAGAAGCCATGCGTGTCGCCGCGGGGTTGACCATCCATGAGCATGAGGTGAACCTGATTTTTCTGAAAGCGCCGCAAGTGGAATCCGAAGAGACTGCCAATCAAGCAGAATTGCTGGATCTTACCGGCATCGTGCCAAAAACAATGATTGATGAAATGGGAGACGAATTGGAACTGCTAAACACGCAAGGACTGGGCGAAGCAGTCAAAACCTCTGATCACGTGATAAGTATATGAACCTCCCAAAGCTGCTGGTGTTTCACGCAAACTGCGTGGCGCAGGATAGTCAAATGAATGAAGCCCTGGAAACGCTGGAAAAACAGTATTTTGTAAGCCACATAAATCCGGAAGAGCTTGTGAGTGACAAACAATGGGACGAGGCGCTTGCAGAAATACTAAAAGCGGATCAAGTTGTCACTGTCTGATGTCCGCTGTATAAAGCATGGAAAATAAAACCACCACACACAATAATTGAAAAAATTATGGGACTCTTCGGCGCAGTCAAAAACCCGTCTGATGAAATAATCATGCAAAAATGGGAAGTCACCCTTAATGACGGGAACCGTTACGAGGTGGTCCACCGTGTCGATTGCATGGGGGACGTCTGTCCCAGGCCACAATTGAAAACCAAAATGGCCGTCAAAAAACTTTCCCCCGGTGAAATTGTTGAGGTAGTTATCAACAACCCGCCCTCGCTGGAAACTTTGCCGCAACTTTGCCCTGAAATCGGGGCCACCCATTTGGATACACTAAAAGAACCAAACGGCTGGAAACTCTACATCCAAAAAAACTGAACTCACTCGCATAATCGCAGGGCCAGTTATCAGAGACAGGGATTTCACTAGAATTGCAAAACCCTGTTGAGTGCACGGGAACCTTGGTGTATTTCTTAAGTCCGTCCCTCATTTTTATACGGCAACACCGTTTACAAACTGATTAACGGATGCAGTTTATTGTCCCATTCGGGGATTGGGAGAAAAACCCTCGCCTTCAGGCGAAGACTTCAGTTTAATCCTATACTCCGCAGAGGCAGAAGGCAGAAGAAAAATGGAATGTGTGCTCCAAATACCTTCTGGCTTCTGCCCTTGTGCCTTGATTCTTTAGTGGGCTTACAGCCCATCCCTGAAGCTACCACCTTCTAGGTGGTAGTAGTTCACATTGACTCCTTCAGCCTGGATTTCTCTTACTCTCGTGTGTTTGCTGGGAGCGATGTCCCCGGGACCGAGCCTGGCAATGGTGATGCGCAACACCGTCATCGGCACAAGGTTGCACGGTATCGCTACCGCGGTTTCACATGCGCTCGGTATCGGCTGTTATGCGCTTTTCAGCGTCACTGGACTGGTTTTCCTGCTCAACAAAGCCCCCATTTTTTATCAGGGACTAACCTGGGCCGGTGCGGCATACATTGCCTGGCTGGGCTGGCAGGGTCTGACCGCAAAGGCAGGAATGGCCGTTCAATTGGAGGGCCGGGGGAATCCCATCGGATACAGGAAAGCGGTTCAGGACGGCTTTATGATCTCTTTGCTGAACCCTAAGATCTTTGCTTTTTTCGTTGCGCTTTTCAGCCAGTTTTTGGGAAACGCAACAGATATCGCCAGCTCAGCAGTGATGGTGATCACACCCATGTTTATAGACGGCGCCTGGTACAGCCTGATGGCCGTTTTGATTTCGCAAACATTGCTACTTAATTTTCTGCGCAGGAATGCGATTTGGTTGGACCGTGCGATTGGGGGACTGCTGATCCTCATTGCCTTGCGCGTGATATTCGGTTTTTTCACGCATTAATATCATCCCATTACATTCAGTTCAGAGTTTTCGGTATATCTCCTTCCAGTGAGTCGCCAATAGTGAGAAACGCTACCGCGTTTGCCTCTTGCAGGGTTTCAATTATCCTCTGGACCTGGGATGAACGGATATGTTCTTCGTGTGCTTTTTCGTCCGTAAATATTTCCAGGAGGTTTACCGCCGAGTCATCCTGCCGGTCAAGAAAAATATAAAACTCTTCCATCCCCGGTTCGCTCATCAGACATTCATTGCGGAATTCCTCGAGAACGGATTCATATTCATCACGGTCATTATTGTTGAATTGTATGCGAATAAAAATTCCGATACTCACAGCACCTCCTTGGTTGAATGTATGATGATCAAAATCAGCTTAAACTCTGGAAACGATCAAACCCGTTGAACAGAAAATGTCAAAGAGAAATTGAAATTACCTGAGGATGCCATTATTTTGGACCAACATGCAAATTTGTCTGAAAGGAAAATGCATCATCGAATCGGAATTCCTTCCTTAGTAGAAAGGTAAATGCTTGAACCACGGCGAATCCAATGAATGATATCCCCTCGTATTCATCTTCATCCGCATATGATTTCTCCGCCGACGGTTGCGACACGGTTTCCAAACTGTTTCGGCTCCGTGTGCAGGAGCTCGGGAACAAGGTTGCAATGCGCGAAAAAAAACTGGGCATCTGGCAGGCAATCACCTGGAATCAATATGGAAAACGGGCAAAGGCAATCGGTATGGGTCTGCTGGCGTCGGGTCTTGAGCACGGAGACGTATGCTCCATTCTCAGTGAAGATTGCCCGGAATGGATGATCGCGGACAAGGGGGTTGTTGGTGCAAGCGGTATTACCAACGGGATTTATGCCACTGATGCTCCCGCACAGGTTTCACATTTGCTCCAGGATTCCCGAAGCCGCTTCCTTTTTGTGGAAAACGAAGAACAGCTTGACAAGGTCCTGCAAATCCGTGAAGAAGTGCCTTTGCTGAAAAAGGTCATCGTCTTTGACCCAAAGGGGCTCAGGGGTTTTTCCGATTCAATGGTTTTCCTTCTGGAAGACTTTTATGAATACGGACGCTCGGGGAAGAAAGACTGTGCAGAAAAATGGGAACGGAGCATTGACGATTCAAGGCCGGATGATGTGCTGGTGCTTATCTACACTTCCGGAACCACCGGTCCGCCCAAAGGTTCAATGATTACCCACCGAAATGCCTTGTTCATGATGCAAGCAAATTCCGCCACCCTTCCTCTCCGTGAAACAGATGAACAGTTGTGCTTCCTGCCCCTCAGTCACATCGCTGAGCGTACGGTTTCCATTTTCTGGTCGCTGAAATTCAAAACCACCGTCAACTTTGCCGAAAGCATGGAAACCGTTGGCGAAAACCTGAGGGAAGTCGCGCCAACCATTTTTTTTGCCGTCCCCAGAGTATGGGAGAAGCTGCATTCCGGAATCGAAATCAAGCTGGGTGAGGCCACCATGTTCGGCAGGTGGGTTTATGAACGCGCGATCCGGATCGGCCATCAAGTTGTGGACCATGTTTTCGAATCACGCCCAATACCACCGGGATTGAAGATGTTGCATTTCCTGGCCAACCGGCTCGTACTCGGAAACATCAGGCGTCTGCTGGGACTGCACCGTGTGCGCTGGACCATTTCCGGGGCCGCACCTATCGCGCCGGACCTGATCCGCTGGTATCACGTGCTGGGCGTGCCGATGTATGAAGTGTATGGACAAACTGAAAGCTCCGCTTTAATCACTACCAATCATCCTGGTTGTTTCCGTGTGGGGTCGATTGGAAAGCCTATTGCCGGAACGGAAATCCGTCTCTCGGAGGAGGGTGAAATCCTCACCCGTGGCCCCCACATTTTTAAGGGTTATCTGAACCTGGAGGACAAAACAAAAGAAGTTTTGCAGGACGGCTGGCTGTACACAGGAGATGTGGGCGAGGTTGACTCGGACGGGTTTTACCGCATCACCGACCGTATGAAGGATATCATCATCACCGCGGGGGGGAAAAACATCTCTCCCAGTGAAATTGAAAACCAGCTCAAATTTTCACCCTTCATTTCAGATGCGGTTGTCATTGGCGACCGGCGCCGATACCTCAGCTGCCTGGTGATGATAGACCATGACAACGTAGTCAAATTTGCCCAGGATAAAAACGTCCCCTTTACCAATTATGCCAGCCTCTGTCATGCACAGGAAGTGCAGGACCTGATAGGAATTGAAATTGAGCGGGTCAATCGAAATTTCGCACGAGTTGAAACCATCAAGAGATTCCGCCTGATAGATCAGCAACTGGTGGCTGAAGATGAAGAACTGACCCCGACAATGAAACTTAAACGTTCGCTGATCAATAAAAAATACCGGAGCCTGATCGAATCGATGTATGGAGAACCGTGAGTTCTCTTCACGGCGTTCATCCTTAATGGAATGGACGCGAATTCAGAAACCTCTTGTATAGGAGATCCCAATGAGAGGCAGACAATTCATGGTGACGTTTTTCGTGCTGATAGCGTCATTCACTTCAGGTACCGCGGCTTTCGCCACACAGGGAGTCACGGAGGACAAAATTCTTGTCGGCTCGCACACCGCATTAAGCGGGCCGGCGGCAGTGTGGGGAGTGAGCGCAGTAAACGCCATCCGCCTGCATTTTGAAACCGTTAACAGCGCGGGAGGCATACACGGACGAAAACTGCAGTTGATTGCGGAAGATCATGGGTACCAGGTGCCGCGGGCAATTCAGGCGGCTAATAAGCTTATTAACCGCGATAAAGTGTTTGCGATGCTGTCGGCATTGGGAACTCCGACCAACAATGCAGTGCTGCAGCAGCAGCTTTCCCGCAACGTTCCAAACGTGTTCCCTTACACCGCCGCCCGCTCGATGGGTGAACCCTTCCACCGGCTTAAATTTGCCGGCGGCTCAACCTATTACGACCAGACCCGGTCGGGACTCAAGTATTTCATTTCTGAAAAAGGAAAAGAATCGATATGCGTGATGTACCAGGGGACTGATTTTGGACAGGAATCGGTGGACGCTGTGAATGACCAGCTGGCGTCGATGGGGATGAAGATAACGGACAGTTTTTCCTACAAACCGACTGATACCGAATTTGTCACCGGGGTGATGAAAATGAAAAAAGCGGGGTGCGACCTGGTGGTGTTGGGCAGCATCCTGGGAGACACTATTCGTATCGTTGCCACCGCCAGGAAACTTGGCTGGGGGGTTGAGTTCATGGGCAACATAGCCTCCTACGATCAGATTGTCATCGCCAAGGCGCCGGCGGGTGTCACCAACGGATATTATGCAATGACCTCGTTCGTGGCCCAGTACGAAGACACGGCGAGCGGGGAAGCAAAATCGTTTTTGCAAAAGTACCGTGAAAAGTACAACGCCCCCGCAAGCATGGCCGCGCAGCTTGCATTCTCTTTTGCTAGCACCTTCACCCATGCGCTGGAAAAGGCCGGGAGAAATCTGACCCTCGACAGTTTCGTGGATGCAATGGAGAGTGTGCGCAACTTCAACAACCCGATGGGTGGTCCGCCGTTGAGTTTGAGCGCTACCAATCATCAGGCAACCAATGCCTCCATGCTGGCCCAAATCCAAGGGGATCGCTGGGTTATCGTGGCTGGTCCGCTCAGCTACTGAAAACTCCGGGGCGGCGGCCCGGTTGCCAGAGGTTCTTCAAACTCTTTGCTTACTTACTGAACGGGTGGCAAGGGAAAATGTTGGAGGATTATTAAGCCGGGGCAGAACCCGCCCGGAGCATACTCAGGGGGTTTCCTGGGGATCCCGGAACCCCCAACTCAGGCATGCCGTTCGGGTATGACCATGATTGCAAAGTCAACCCGAATGAAATCCGCCGAGAAATTCTCAGCCAAAAGTTGCGCGGATATTCTGAAATGCTTCCAGAAAAAACCGTGACATGAAATAAAGGACCAGAAAACCCCCAAGAAACAGGTCCCCTTCGCCATGGACCGGATGGAAGAACATCACGAAATTTGACGGCGGGTCCATTTTTTCATCCGGGGGGCGGCGCATGCGGTATACAACCATGAGAACCAGCAGACCAACTGCCATGCCTAGCCATGTCATCCTGTAACTCCGTGAGAATGGGTTGAACACAGTTAATCGGTGCTGTGTTACGCATAAATCGTACCAGTGGCGGAAAGATTGTCAAGAATTCACTGGTCCCGGTGTTTCTCCAATCGAAGACGGCATGAACTCCGCCGGGACAAGGAAGTAATACACAATGGCTTCAGGTTACTTCACATCCGGTCTGGCCGGACAGGACGAAGCGGTATTTGCAGCACTCGAAAATGAATTTCGTCGTCAGCAGGAAGTGATAGAGCTGATTGCTTCTGAAAACTTCGTCAGCCGCGCTGTGCTTGAAGCCCAGGGTTCTGTGCTTACCAACAAGACTGTCGAGGGATATCCAGGCGCTTGTTATCATGGCGGCGCTCATGCCGTGGACCAGGTGGAACGGCTGGCCATTGAACGAGCTTGCAAGCTTTTCGGCTGTCGCTTTGCGAATGTGCAGCCACATTCCGGCAGCCATGCTAACCAGGCAGTTCTGAAAGCCATCCTCAAACCCGGCGACACCATGCTGGCCATGGACCTCAAGTCCGGGGGGCATCTTTCGCACGGCGCCCCCGCGAATGTCAGCGGACAGATTTACCGCGCCGTTCACTACGGGGTCAGAGAGCAAGACGGTCGCATTGATTATGACCAAATAGAGAGGCTTGCCTGGGAGCATGGCCCGAAACTGATTATTGCCGGAGGTTCTTCTTATCCGCTGGCCCTTGACCTTGATCGTCTGCGTGACATTTCCAAATTGACCAATGCGAAACTGCTGGTCGACATGGCCCATTTCGCCGGACTTGTAGTGGGGAACGTGCTTGCGAACCCGGTGCACAGCGCGGATGTAGTAACGACTACGACATATAAATCCATGCGCGGCGCAAGAGGGGGCATTATCCTCACAAATGACCCGGAATTGGCAGGCAGGATTAACGCGGCGGTTTTCCCTGGAGTGCAAGGCAGCGTCATGCTCCACTCAGTGGCCGGAAAGGCTGTTTCCCTGGGAGAGGCGCTGTTGCCGGAATTTGCGGAATACGCGCGGCAAGTACATGAGAACGCGCAAACGCTGGCGGATACACTGATGGATTGTGGGATGAAACTGGTCGGCGGCGGAACGGAGACGCCATTGATGCTGCTCGATTTGCGCCCTTTTGGTTTGAAGGGGAATGCGGTATCCGACGTGTTAGATGAAGCGGGGATTACTTGCAACAAAAACGTGGTTCCGGGAGACCTGGAACCTCCATCTGTCACCTCCGGACCCCGCTTTGGAGCTTCCGCGGTAACAACACGAGGTTTCAGAACTCCTGAAATGAAACTTACGGGAGAGTGGATCGCTCAAGTCCTGCAGGCAATGAAACTCGACCCAGCGGAACAGAAACGTGTTATTCAACGGGTACGGAGTGAAACAAGGCACCTTGCGCTGCAATTTCCGATTTACCAGGAATGTTTTTATGGAAACAACAAAACTGCTGCTCAGTAATACTGACATCCACAATATGAAAGGCAAACAGATAACACATTTTCTGAACCTAAATGCTGTGCGTCTGAACAAATCGCTGGGTGATGCGGTTGGGTTGAAAAATATCGGGGTGCATATGATACATGTTGAACCAGGAAAAGAGACGACGGAATATCACAAACACCTGTATGAAGAAGAATGCGTCTTCGTGCTGTCAGGGAAGGGAACAATCATCATTGAAGGGGATTCCCTTCCATTTGAAAAAGGCGATTTCGCGGGTTTCCCCGCTAACACAGCCGCCCACAGTATTGTCAATGACGGCAATGAAACTTTGATTTGTCTTGTTATAGGCCAGCGGCTTAAACAGGATGTCTCGGATTACCCTGATGCTGGCAAGCGCCTTTTTCGCAACAGCGGAGAGTGGGACCTTGTCGATATTCGGCACATGAATGACCCTCGTAAATGAACAAACACCCGCCATCACCTCAGAAGGAAAATACACTGAACGAAAATTTAGGAAATAGATCCGGAATTATGCAAACCAACGCAGGTTTGGGCAGGATGAACAGCGAAACCAGGGGCATGCTGCTGGGGTTCCTTGGGGTTTCGGCTTTCAGCCTGACACTGCCATTTACCCGCTCGGTGGTCCCTTATTTTGAACCCGTTTTCATCGGGCTTGGACGGGCTGTGCTGGCCTCGTTCTTCGCGGCGGGGATTCTGCTGATCACCAGACAGCCACTCCCGAACCGTGCCCAGCTACAGCAGTTGTCAGTGGTTGCGATGGGAGTGGTGATCGGTTTCCCGGTGTTTTCGGCCATTGCGATGCAGACAGTTCCTGCATCACACGGAGGTGTAGTCCTTGGCATACTACCGTTGCTGACTGCAATTGTAGGAACTTTGGTTGCCAGGGAAAAACCCTCAGCCAGGTTTTGGGCAACGGGGATCTTTGGCAGCGCCGTGGTGGCTGTTTACTCGTTGCAGGAAGGTGGAGGCGAGTTAGTTATTGGGGACATGGCGCTCGCGGCGGCTGTGTTTGCGGCAGCAATTGGTTATGCGGTGGGAGGGAAACTTTCAAAAACGCTTGGAGGCTGGCAGGTAATTTGCTGGACGCTGGTTCTTTCGTTACCATTCATTGCGGTTCCGGCTTTTCTTCATGCGCCTGTCGAGATGTCCGGTTTGCCAGTGGAGGCCTGGCTCAGTTTTCTCTACCTTGCCCTGGTCAGCCAGCTGCTGGGGTTTTTCCTCTGGAACAAGGGTCTCGCGCTCGGAGGAATTGCCCGTGTCAGCCAAACACAATTGGCACAGCCGTTTCTCACAATCATGTTTTCATTCCTGTTTTTCAGCGAGGTTATCCGCCCATCAACTATTTTGTTCGCATTTCTGGTTTTAATCGTTGTCGGGTTGAGCAAAAGAATGCCCATAGTGCGTTCGAATCACATCGGCCCGGATACCATGGAGAAAAAAGGGTAAGGACCTGCAGGTCCATCAATTGAGAGGATTGCGAATTAGGGAAGTTCGTAAAAAAAGTACACCAGAACAAGCTATGCAGTTACATAACTCACATTTCGGGTTTCAAATTTTGTTACAATGCCCCGAGGGCAAGGGCTTTTT
>CAYFLK010000042.1:0-35561 GCA_964344035.1 uncultured Pseudomonadota bacterium | reverse complement strand
AGAAAATATAATCGTAATGTTCCGTTACTTTTTTAAGAATCGCTCAATTTAGGATTCAATTATTCTAAACTGTTATGAGTTTGAATTCGATGCCCCCCGCGGAATGGGAAATGCGTGTAAACCTGGCGGCGGCCTACAGGCTGGTCGATCATTTCGGCTGGTCGGATTTGTTGGCCACTCATCTTTCCGCGCGTGTGCCAGGAAGTGAAAACCAGTTCCTGATCAACCCCATTGGCATGCTCTTCGATGAAATAAATGCTTCATCTCTGCTGCGCGTGGACGTGGAGGGGAGTGTCCTTACCGATTCGGATTATGGTATAAATCCCGCCGGCTTCACTGTCCACAGCTCGGTCCACATGGCAAGACCCGATGAGGTGTGCGTCATGCACACTCATACAAACTTTTTTATGCCTGATGCACGGATAAAAGCAGAAGTCCTTGCGTAGTTTTGTACGGGGGTCTATCTGACGTTGGGGCTTCCCGGCACTGACGCGGAACTGCTCGCGGATTCTCTTGTCCAGGCCGATTTGTGGGGGCATCAGTCCCATGGCGTACTGCGGACCTTCTGGGCGGCCGGAGCAGAAGAGATTTACTACCCCGGTGAACCGGAAACGCTCGCGGAGAAAGATCATCGAGCAAATGGTATCAACATCCCCGGGAACACGTCCGTCATCAGGCAAACGGAGCCTGGCCTGATCGGGAGATTATCACTTCCTTCAAACGGGAAGCGACGGGTCAGTTTTACAATCCGGATTTCGCCGCGCTGGCAAAAGCCTGCGGGGCCGACGGATCAAGGGTGGAGAAACCAACCGATTTCAGGGATGTCTTTCATCATGCACTTGCATCAAACCGACCGTAAGTAATCGACGTCGTTGTTGATCGTGACGCGAAAGCGCCGTCTGTCGGGACCTGGGTGCTGCCTCCATTTCCGCATCCTGAACCGTCGTACGGCAAGCGGAACATGAGACGCTGACCGGCTTCGAACTGAAAAACTGTAAGCGAATTTGCATGGCAGGATTGCATGAGAAACAAAAACATACTCCTCGGCCTTACGCTTTTGATGGGAGCAGGGGTCTTCCGGGGATTACAGTCTCAGCAGCACTTTGATACCTGCGCTGGGGGTCCAGCATGGTCTTGTCAGTGGTTTTATGTTCCTGCCGGAGATTGGGTTTGGGTGGCGATGGATTTTCTCGCTTTTATGCTGCTTTTAGTGATGATGCTTGTCAGCATTTGGCCCAGGCGGGGTGAAACGCGAAGCGCGGTTGTGGAGAAAATCCTGCGGGTGATTTTTTTCTTTGTGGTACCCTTGGTGATCCTGTTTGTTATGCAACCTTAAAGTCCTTCGATACTTCAGTTTCCCGGTGAGGAATCCAGGCTAAATCCCTTCAGCCAGTCTGCGATTTCACGGATGCACCGATTCCCCTGAGGGATTACCTTGCACAGATTGACAAATGCATGGATTTGTCCGGGATAGTGAAGCTACGTTACATCAACACCGTTTTCCCGCAGCCGTTTCCCATACTCCATCCCCTCGTCTCTGAGCGGGTCAAAACCGCCGGTGGCGATCAGGGTTTTCGGCTGTCCGGAAAGGTCCGGGTTCAGTGCGGGGGAAACGCGGATATCCTCTATTTCCGACAGGTCGTTGAGATAATGGTTGAGAAACCAGTCCATGCGGGTGCGTGGAAGTATGTATGCTTCCTCCAGCGTGGGGTGGGATAGAGTCGTCATGCGCGCGTCCAGGCCCGGATAAATGAGCACCTGCAGTGCCGGAGGTGTGAGACCGTTTTTTGCCCGCTGCTGGCAGATTACCGCCGAGAAGTTGCCCCCCGCGCTGTCACCTCCGATGCCGACCCGGGAAGGGAGCCCCCCAAGGTTCGCGGCATTTTCCAGGACCCACTCAAACGCGGTGGAAGCGTCTTCAACCCCGGATGGGAATTTGTGCTCAGGGGTTGACTTATTTTCTAAGCCTGCTGTTTTTGCCGCACGCGAATTCTCGGTTGAGAATACTCATAAAATAATGATATAAGACAAACTTATAGAGAAATTAAAGTTAATTTTCAGGCAACGCGCTAAAAAAAGCTTGACATTTAGTATCGATTTGTCTTGCAATTTCAGCACTTGTTTTGCGAACCAGGAGGCCCCATGAATCTTGAGACCCGCAGGCACATAGAAGAAATCCTCTGCCTGGCAGAGGGCGCCACACCGGCAACAAAATCGTCTCGCGACCCCCTCATCCTGGAATCGTGGATGCGCTGCATGCACCAGCACCGTCTTGACCCGGCGGAGATGAAGGAAGCGAGCATTTTGCCCCAGCAGCGGCTTCGTGAGCATCAGGAGCGCATTGAGGATTTTTTGCACAATGCCCGTTTCGGAGTAGAGACGCTTTACCGCCAGGTAGCGGGGATGAATTACGTGTTGCTGCTGACAGACGCCCAGGGCATCACGGTCGATTTCATTGGCGACCCGACCTTCGGCAACCACTTGAATGCTGCCGGTCTTTCGCTTGGTGCGGACTGGAACGAGTCGCATGCCGGCACTTGCGCAGTCGGCACCTGCCTGAGTACCCGGCGTTCACTCACAGTGCACCAGACGGATCATTTCTTCTTCCCCCACACCTCGCTCACCTGCACCTCGGCGCCTGTTTTCAATCCTTATGGAGAGCTGCTGGCGGTGCTGACGATCGCCGCCCTGCAATCCCCGCAGCCCAAGCGCAGCCAACACCTGGCCCTCAAGCTCGTGCAGATAAACGCTCATCGCATTGAAAAAGCTAATTTCCTGCGCGAATTCGGGCGGGAGTGGATTGTCAAGTTCGGGACTTCACAGGAGTTTGCCGATGTTGATCCGGAATTTCTGCTGGCACTCAACTCGACAGGGGAAATAATCGGCTTCAACCATCGCGCGCAACAGCTGCTTGACGATGAAGGCTCGCTTTCAGGGGAAACTTCCGGTTCGCCGATAGGCAGGAATTTTGAAGAATTCTTTGATTGTGAGCTGGACAATCTGGATGATTTTGTGCTGTCGCGGCCTCCGGACCAGCGTTCTATCCGCACGGCCTCGAAGCAGCGGACGCTGTTCGCCCAAGCCTCATCCCCGCAGTCGAGACCGAGACAGCCGGGGAACGCGAACCCGGCGCCTCGGGCTGCACCACTTCCGCCCTCGCTGACACAGCTCTGCGGAGGGGACCCGTTTTTCTCACGCCAACTGGCCAAAGCTGCCAGGCTGGTCAACTCCAATGTGAGCATACTGCTGTGTGGTGAAACAGGGACAGGCAAGGAGCATTTCGCCAAGGCCATGCACAGCGAAAGCACGCGCTCACGCAAACCGTTTGTTGCGGTGAACTGTGCGGCCATTCCGGAAACCCTGATTGAAAGCGAACTGTTTGGATACACTCCCGGGGCTTTTACCGGGGCCAGGACCAGTGGCAAAAAAGGGCTGATCCTGGAAGCCGATGGCGGGACCCTGTTTCTTGACGAGATAGGCGACATGCCGTTGTCCCTTCAGGCCAGGCTGCTGCGCGTGCTGGCCGAACGGGAGGTGCTGCCCGTGGGAGCGGTAAACACTGTTGCCATCGACATTCGCCTCATCTCCGCGACGCATCATGACCTGGTGGAACTGGTGCAGCAGGGAAGTTTCAGAGACGACCTCTATTACCGTATAAACGGCGCGGTTTTTTCCCTGCCTCCACTGCGTCTGCGCAGGGATTTCGAATGGCTTGTTAAAAGCATTTTGCACGAGAGGACGGAAGGTGAAAGGGCCCCCGGAGTGTCGTCAGATACGCTGCAGCTGCTGCGTCGACACACCTGGCCCGGAAACATCCGGGAACTGGTCAACATTCTTGAATACGCCATTGCGGTTTGCGGAAACGGCATGATCCAGACCACGGACCTACCCGATTTCTTCCTCCGGCTGCCCTCCAAGCGGCTCATCGACCTCCATCCGCAATCGATGGACGGCCTCATGGAAACTGATTCCCCGCAACTGGAATCGGTGCTCAAACGGCGCCACTGGAATGTCAGTGCGGCTGCACGGGACCTGGGACTCTCCCGCGCCACGGTTTATCGACACATGAAGCGTCAAGGCATCATTGCCCCGAATCAGCGCTGATTTTGCTCTAATTTTTTGAGACAGGTGTATCACCATGAATGCGACACCTGTCGCACTTTCACGGCACAACCCGCTGATTCCATTTTGAGATTATGCTCGCAAAAATCTGATCCAGGGAAAAATCAGCATCCTTTTCCGGTGTTTACTCAGGGATGATTTTTGTTCGGAAATCGACCGCTTCCCTGGCAAGGTGTTTGCTGTTTCTTGGTTTTGTCTCCGTACAATGCGTGCAAGGAGGGTCGGATTCGGGTTTTCCCTGCGCGGCATATCCTTAAATGGGAGGAGTCAAAATAATTCCATAACCAGAGGAGGGCGTATCGAAAAAACCATTTCTTTAATTCAAGCATCTTTCAACCTTTAATAAAGGGGCATACTATGAGAAAAACGATAGCCATCATCACTGCCGTTTTCTTGTCGGCAACACTGTTTATCGGAACAGGATATGGTAAGGGCGATGCTGAGAATATCCAAAAGCTCAGCAGTTTCAAGAGAACGGACACGGTAAGCGGGGATGTTATTCCCCAAGACACCAAGTTTGCGGCCAACATCAAGAAGAACATCCTTCCTCATATCAAGCTGCCTACGGGTTTCAGCATTGAGCTGTTCGCGGTGGTGCCTGATGCCAGGCACATGGCGGTCAGCCGCAACAAGGGCACTGTCTGGATCGGTACCCGCAAAACCAGGGTCTGGCAGGCGACGGACCGTGACATGGACAACATTGCAGACACAGTGGAACAGTTCAGTCCCAGTGTGAACTTCGATATCCCCAACGGACCCTGCTACAGCGATGACGGGCATCTCTACATCGCGGAAAGGAATCGTGTCCTCTGGTTCCCGGCGGCAGAGTATTTTATGGAAAGCCCGGACACGGTGGCCATCCCGATCATTGATCAGGGACAGCTCATTCCTGAAGCCGAGGAGTCCTACAACCATACGGCGCGGATCTGCGCGATAGGTCCAGACAACAAGCTCTACGTCAGCATGGGACAGCCCTTCAATGTGGCCGGGCCGGACAAGTACCCTCTCTATGATCAGGTCGGAATCGGCGGGATCATTCGTTTCAACCGCTTCCCTGGCAAGTTGGACCGTGAAGTTGTTGCCATCGGCATCCGCAATTCCGTCGGCCACGCCTTCAACCCCAAAGACGGTTCGCTTTGGTTCACGGACAACCAGGTGGACGGCATGGGAGACGAGACGCCTCCCGGAGAGCTTAATAAGGCGCCGCGGCTCGGATCGGACGTCTGGTACGGCTTTCCTTATTATGGTGGCGGAGATGTCCGTACCAATGAGTATGCGAATCAGGATATTCCCAAGGCGTATGCCGACAACTATGTGCCTCCACAAGTTGAGATGAAGGCCCACGCAGCCGACTTGGGCATGATGTTCTACACTGGGAAAATGTTCCCCGCGAAGTACCACAACGCCATTTTCAGCGCGCAGCATGGCTCGTGGAATGCGGTTGTGCCCAGGGGCGCCCAGGTGATGGTCACCTTTCTTGACGACGCGGGCAATGCCGCCAACACGGAAGCGTTCGCTACCGGGTGGTTGACGGAACTGGGGACTTACCTCGGACGGCCCGTGGACGTGCAGCAGTATGTCGACGGCTCCCTGCTTGTTTCAGACGATAAGGCAGGGGTGGTCTACCGGATCAGTTACAACAAATAATCACATCTAAACAACCTTACTCTTCTCAGGGCCGGACCCCGTCCGGCCCTCTTTATCTCCATGAAATCAATCAATTATCTGATCATCGCTCTGTTCTTGTTCCAGCACCCGGCTTTTGCCGGAAATCTGGGGGCGGGAAAAAAGAAAGCACAAACCGTTTGCATCACCTGTCATGGCTTGGACGGACAAGCTGAAACCGCCGGAAACTCGGCAATCACTCCGAACATCACGGCCCAGGAGAAAGAATATATTATCGCAAGACTGACCGCTTACAAATCCGGGAAGATGCATCATCCGCAGATGAGCATCGTCGCCCAGGCGTTGTCTTTCGAGGACATTGAAAACGTCGCCGAGTGGTATTCGCGCATAAAAATAACAATCGCCTTGCCGGAAGAATGACATGTGCAAGCAAAGCATAAAACGCTCCCCGTCCTGTCGGTCAAACTCCGAATTCAAGTCCCTCCTGGTAAAAGGGTCGAATGCTGGAGAACAGAATGTACACCGGCCCCGGAGTACATGCTTGATACCATTGGATTGGAACTTCCATGCTGGTGCATCCTGCTGAACTCTTAACATGTCAGGAGAAATAATGAATAAAACCGTGCAAATCTTGATCACAAAAACTTTTCAACTGGAGAATAAAATGCAGAAAACAATGCTTGTCTCAATACTGTCATGCTTGGTCATTCTTCTGCCGCTCAATGCAATGGGGGACACAACGAGTCTGAGATGGATGACAAAAGTCGAACTCAAGAAGACCGGTCCTCATTGTGTGGACGACAAGAACTGCTTCAACCGGTATCATCCCGCGATACCGGCGGCGGCTGAGGCCGAACCGGGGGACATGATTATCCTGCACACCCGGGATGCTCTGGATTCTGAATTCACCCTGCACTCGGTGCCTGATGATCTGGCCACGGTGGATTTGGGGCTGGTGCATCCAATGACGGGTCCGGTGCACATCAAGGGCGCGAAGCGGGGAGACGCCATCGAGGTGGAGATTGTGGACATTGTCCCGGACGAGTACGGCTACACGGTCATTGCTCCGGGATTCGGGTTCCTGCGCGACGTGTTCACCGAACCCTACATCGTCAACTGGTACCTGACCCGGGTCGGGGCGGTCTCCCCCGAAATGCCGGGAATCACGGTGCCCTACGAGGCGTTTCCTGGATCAATCGGGGTCATGCCCGGCTTGCCGGTAATTTCCCTGTTCAAGGCGCGTGAGGCGGACCTTGCCGGGGCCGGAGGCGTGGTGCTGGGGCCCTCGGAGGGAGGGGCGCTCCCTGCGTCCGTTTGTGGCGAGAACGGGACACACAAGGATGACTGCTTGAGGACGATCCCTCCGAGAGAGAACGGAGGGAACATGGACGTCCAGCAAATGCAGGTCGGCACACGGGTGATCTTCCCCTGCTTCATTGACGGCTGCGGCTTGTTTGCCGGAGATATCCACTACGCCCAGGGGGACGGGGAGGTTTCCGGAACCGCCATTGAGATGGGAACGGTCACCACGCTGCGGGTGACCAAAATCCACAAAGGCATGGGGGCCAAGATGGACATGCCGGTCACGGTCGGCAATGACCAGATCATTGACATGGAACCCACGCGGTTCTACCAGACGATCGGCATCCCACGCAAGGGCAAGGGGGAAATCCCGCCCTCCCACGCCTATCTCGGAGGCGAAAAGATCACCAACCTTGAGAACCTCAACGAAGACCTCACCGTTGCGGCACGTCACGCCCTGCTGCAAATGATTGACTACCTCGTGGCTGAGCATGGTCTCACCCGCGAGCAAGCCTACATCCTGTGTTCGGTGGCGGTTGACTTGCGGGTTGGCCAGGTAGTGGACGTGCCAAACTACGTCGTGACGGCGGTGTTGAACATGGACGTGTTTGACAAGTACCGGAACTGATACCATTTGGCAAATTCAAGGGGAGTGCAGAAGCACTCCCCTTTGTTTTCCACTAAAGTGATTTTCTAATTGTACACTCTTCGTTCAACCTTCACCCCCGCCCTCTCCCTTGGGAGGAGGGGGACCGTTTGTGGTGGGTGTGGGCCATGACGCAGGAGTGTCCAAAAGTAATTCGCAAATATTATATAGCTCTCCAATCAGTGATTGCGCGACTTCTGCTTGTTCTCCTGATCGCCTTTCCCGCCCAGGCCCATTCGCCGTGGGGGCAGTATCAAGTCTATCGGCAGAAACACCTGCTCATTATGAGCGCCATCCCTGACGCACCAACCTACCCCTACTCCAAGAAACTGGTTGCCGCCATCAATGCGGTGCTTCCGGAAGCACAGGCGCGGCCTGCCCGGGCAAAAGACTTCGAGCGGGTCCACAATCTCCTCAAGTCGAAGCAAATCAACCTGGTTCTGTTGTCCAAGGAAAACGCAAAGGCGCTGGTGGAGGGCAGCGGACCCTTTTCAGCCTACGGTCCCACCGCTGCCAAGACGCTATACGCCTTTGGGGAGCTGTTGCTCTTGGTCCAGCCGGAGTTCCCGGACAATCATGTGTGGCTCCTGACAAATGCCATTCAGAAGGCCCGCGACCTGCTTCCGGATGCCCTTCCCCCCAAAGAAGTTGCGACCTTGCCCAACCTGCATCCCGGCACAGTGATGGTCCTCCGTGGGGATCCGATGCCCAGGTAGCTGCTTAAGCGTTTCCTATCCTGAATGATGATGCTGCAACGGCAGTTGAGCATTAGCGCCAAGGCGCTGACCTACGAGGGCATTGAAAACGTCGCCGAGTGGTATTCGCGCATAAAAAAGTTACAATCGCCTTGCCGGAAGAATAAAACGCTCGGCAACGTGTTGCATCCGACTCCTTCCTTCTTCAACCCTTCGCCAGGGGGGTAACACCCTTTAGCGATTGCAGACATCCGGCGCCACATTCCGCCGAACGTAGCATTATAATCCTTCCCGGGTTTGTTCCTCTCTACGCTGAAGAACAGCAAGTGTGTTCTTGTTCCAAAATCAATCTCATTCTTGAGACAGGTGTTTCAATAAGGTGCGACACCTGTCGCGCATATACTCTGAAAATATAAAGGTTTCCTCTTCGAGAAGGCCCTCAGGTTTGTCAATAATTTCAAATTGTTATAAATAAATCAGTAATATAAACGACAATTATTTCATCGGCTCTTCCGGGATGATCCCTGGCAGGGTGTTTGCTGTTGGTGTGGTTCGACGCTTTACAAGGGCAGTGCAGGGCATACCGTAGCACTTGTAAAATGAAAGGTTTGCTACTTGTTGACTCTCTATCTTAGTTCCCCAGAAGCAACATATGGCCAAAGCAATTCACACAATGATCCGGGTACTCAATGAAGAACGATCTGTGGACTTCTACCACAAAGCTTTCGGACTGAAGGTGGCGGATCGGTTCCCCTTCGATGACTTTACCTTGGTATATCTTCGGAATGAAGAGAACTACTTTGAGATCGAATTGACCGTCAATCATGGACAGCAAGAACCATACACACACGGTGACGGTTATGGTCATATTGCAGTGTCTGTCAAAGATCTCGAGAAGGAACATGCCCGTTTTCAAGAATTGGGCCTCAACCCCAACCCGGTCAAACAGTTTGACCGAAAAGGGGAAATGATGGCCCGGTTCTTCTTTTTGCAGGACCCCGACGGGTATAAGATCGAGGTGCTGCAAAGTTATGGCCGCTATAAGTGAACTGCGGTCGCATTCCATTACTTTCACTCGAGGAGGTCCTATGAAAGCAGCAAAACTGTTTTCCACAAATCGTAGGCAATTTCTTTTCACCACTACTGTAACCATGGTGGGAACGGCAGTGGCTCCAAGCTATATTTTGGCCGATCAACGTGGAGCATGGGCAATGCAGTTGAATACTCTGTCGACCGACACGGCCCGTACCCTGTTGCAAATGGCCAGAGATATATATCCTCATGATATCCTTGGGGACGAATACTATGTGCGCGCCATTAAACCTTATGACAAGGCTGCCGGGGACGATGCATCACTCAAAAAAATGATTGTGGAAGGCATCAGTAAACTTGATGCCAGTTCCCTCCAGCACCACCGAAAGCGGTATTTGGAGGTCAACCTTGAATCAGACCGCTTAAGAGTACTGGTTCATTTGGAAAAAGGGCCACTTTTTCAGAAACTGCGCGGTGATATGCTGGGTACTTTGTACAACCAAATGGAACTCTGGCCGAAGTTTGGCTATGAGGGGTCATCCTGGGAACAGGGGGGTTACCTCGAAAGGGGGTTCAATGACATCGACTGGGTGTAACAGGATGATTTATTACCACAAATATATGGAGGAATTATGGCTGCTAAGTTTAGTTTGAACGATGAAAGCGTGGTTGCTGTGATTGGATCCGGCGCAGGAGGAGGCACATTGGCTAACGAACTGGCGCAGAAAGGAGTCCGTGTGGTGGTGCTCGAAGCCGGTTCTCGTCATGAAACCGATGATTTTGTGAATGATGAATGGCCGATGTTCCTGAAAACAGGCTGGCTGGACAAACGCACGACGTCCGGAGACTGGCGGGTCTCCAAAGACTTTCCCAATCTACCTGCATGGATAGTCAAGGGCGTGGGAGGTTCCACAGTTCACTGGGCTGGTGCATCCCTGCGCTTTCAGGAGCATGAGTTCAAGGTCAAAACACACTACGGCAAAATTGCAGGAGCTACTTTGATGGACTGGCCGCTGGAATTGCAGGAAATGGCGCCCTACTATTCCAAGGCGGAAGATAAGATCGGGGTGACTAGAACACATAGTATTCCGGGACTGCCGGGCAACAACAATTTCAAAGTGTTAGAGGCCGGGGCAAAGAAGCTGGGCTACAAGCATGTACACACTGGCAGAATGGGCATTAATTCCCAACCCCGAGATGGACGGCCCGCGTGTCAGCAGATCGGGTTCTGTTTCCAGGGCTGCAAAATCGGGGCGAAGTGGTCCACGCTTTACACTGAAATCCCCAAGGGGGAATCCACCGGCAACATGGAAGTGAGGCCAAACAGCCAGGTGCTGCGGATCGAACACGATTCATCCGGGAAGGTAAATGCGGTGTTATATGCCGACAAAGACAAGAAACTGCAGCAACAGAAAGCCAGGATAGTTGCCGTGGCCGGCAACTCAATTGAGAGTCCGAGGCTCTTGCTTAATTCCGAGTCCAACATGTTTCCGAATGGACTGGCCAACTCCTCCGGGCAGGTAGGTAAAAACTATATGCGTCACACTACGGGTTCGGTGTACGCGATCTTCGACAAACCGGTGAACATGCATCGGGGTACGACCATGGCAGGTATTATCACGGATGAATCTGTTCACAACCCATCTCGCGGTTTCGCAGGAGGTTACGAACTTGAAACCCTTTCTCTGGGATTCCCCTTCATGACGGCTTTCCTCAATCCGGGAGACTGGGGTCGTTCTTTCACCTCTGCCCTCGAGATGTACAATCATATGGCAGGTCTGTGGATCGTCGGTGAGGACATGCCCCAGGCAAAGAACGGTGTCACCCTGCATGCCAGCGAAAAGGACGAGTATGACATGCCAATTCCAAATGTACATTTCGATGACCATGAAAACGACATAGCCATGCGCAACCATGCCTACAAGCAGGCGTCAGCTATTTACGAAGCGGTGGGAGCGGTGAGAACTTTCCATGTGCCACCCTACCCTTCAACCCACAACCTTGGCACCAACCGCATGAGCGCAAACTCTCGCGACGGGGTGGTAAACCGGTGGGGACAGACGCATGACATCCGGAACCTGTTTGTGTCAGACGGCAGTCAGTTCACAACAGGTGCGGCTGAGAATCCCACCCTGACGATTGTCTCCATGGCCATCCGGCAAGCAGAATTCATCGCCGATCAGATGAACAAGCAGAACATCTGATTGCCCCTTTTTGCCATGGGGGCGTGGGTTCACTCTGCTACCTGACCGGCGGCCATGCCGCGCCGTCGGTTCACAACCTTGATTGGAGAAAAAGATGGAAGCAACAAGAGAGCACCGGTTGTGGATGTACGAGCAGATGCTGGTCATCCGGGATTTTGAAGAAACAATGGTGAACATCTATTTAGAGGGCAAATTGCCTCCGGATATTCAGGAAGGTCTGGCTTTTGACATCGGCAGCGGTCCGGTCCCGGGAGAGATGCACCTGGCTGCCGGGCAGGAACCTGTAGCGGTGGGCACCTGTGTTCACCTGAACGACAATGACACAGTCACCGGCACGCACCGTCCGCATCATTTCGCCATCGCCAAAGGCATTCCGCTCACCAAGCTGGCCGCGGAAATGTTCGGCAAGGTCAGCGGTCTCGGACGCGGCAAGGGCGGCCACATGCACCTTTTCAGTGTCGAGAAGAAATTCAGCTGCAGCGGCATCATCGGCGCGGGCATGCCACCGGCCTGCGGCGCGGCATTGGCGGCCAAGAAGAAAGGCAGGGACTGGGTGGCCGTTTCCTTTTTCGGGGAAGGCGCGGCAAACCAGGGGTCATTTCATGAATCCCTCAATCTCGCGTCAATCTGGAAGCTCCCGGTGGTTTTCATCTGTGAGGACAACAAGTATGCAATTTCCGTCACACGCGAGGAATCAACGGCCATTGCCAACAATGCCGACCGGGCCATCGGCTATGGCATCCCGGGAGTGAGGGTTGAGAACAATGATGCTTTGGAGGTTTACGATGTTGTCGGCGAAGCCATCGCCCGCGCCCGTCGAGGGGAAGGACCATCGCTGATTGAGGTCAGCACGGATCGCTACCTGGGGCATTTCCAGGGGGATGCGGAGGCTTATCGTCCGCAGGGTGAAGTGGAGGAACTGAGGCGCAACGACCCGATTGAGCGGCTGCGGAAGCAGCTGTTGCAGGACGGCATGACGGAAGCGGAAGATAACCGGATCCGGGAGCGCGCGAAAGCCGCAGTGCAGGAGGCCTACCAGTTTGCCCGCAACAGCGAGGACCCTGATCCCGCGGAAACAACAATGCATGTGTTTGTCTGACGCTGAAACCCCAATCTACAAGGAGATGACTTATGGCGGATCGAGAACTGACAATGGCAGCTGCAATCTCCGAGGGAATTGCCCAGGAGATGGAGCGTGATAGCAATGTATTTGTGATGGGCGAGGATGTGGCGAAATATGGTGGCATTTTCGGGGCAACCGGGGGCCTGCTGGACAAGTTTGGCGCCGAGCGCGTGATGGACACCCCGATTTCCGAAACCGCATTCATCGGCGCTGCCACCGGTGCTGCCGCGGAGGGCATGCGGCCGATAGTTGAGTTGATGTTCGTGGATTTCTTTGGCGTCTGCATGGACCAGATTTACAACCACATGGCAAAGAACACCTACATGTCGGGAGGCAATGTGCGCCTGCCGGTGGTGCTGACCACCGCCATCGGCGGCGGCTACAACGACGCTGCCCAGCACTCGCAGTGTCTCTACGGCCTCTTCGCACACACACCGGGATTGAAAATCGTTGTCCCTGCCAATGCATATGACGCCAAGGGACTGATGATCGAGGCCATCCGGGACAACAACCCGGTGATGTATTTTTTCCACAAGGGGATCATGGGCCTCCCGTGGATGGCCTATTACACCGGCAGCACGACACAGGTTCCCGAGGAATCCTATACCGTGCCATTCGGCCGGGCAAGCGTTGTGCGCGAGGGCACGGATGTGACGGTGGTCACCCTGAGCCAGATGGTACACAAAAGCATGGCGGCCGCGGAATCACTGGCACAGGACGGGATCAGCGTCGAGGTCATCGACCTGCGCACCCTTGTGCCGCTGGACAAGAAAACTGTGCTGAATTCCGTGCGTAAAACAGGCAGGCTCTGCGTCGCCGACGAGGATTACCTGAGCTTCGGGCTTTCCGGGGAAATTGCCGCAATCGTTGCCGAAAACCTGGACTCGGTAGAGTTGGCCGGTCCGGTGAAAAGGCTGGCGGTCCCGGATATCCCCATCCCCTATAGCCGTCCCTTGGAACGAACGGCGATACCGCAGGTGCATCACATCGAGAGCGCAATTCGCTCGATGGGGGCTTGACGAAAGAATGGATGATTGAAGTAGTGTTAAATGAAGAGGACTGGCCTTCCGAGGGGAAGGACACGGACGGCCTGGTAATGGGGTGGTGGGTGAAGGTTGGAGACAGGGTCCGGCAGGGAGACACGCTGGCGGAAGTGGTCATCGTCAAAACGACGCTGGAAGTCACCGTTCCGGAAGATGGCATGGTGGGGTCTCTGTGCGTGGAGAAAGGGAATCTCTTCCGGCCCGGGACGGTTCTTGCGGTCATCGAGAATTAGGGTTGAAGCCGGCTGAACCTGCACGGGAAGATGATGCTCTGCCCTGTCTGGGAATCATTGCCAACCCGTCTTCAGGTCATGACGTGCGGCGGCTCGTCTCCCGCGCTGAGACAGTCACCCACTGGACCAAAACAAATGGCATCTCGCGCGTGCTGGCAGGTCTGCAGGCGATCGGGCCGTGTCGTGTTTTGTACATGCCGGAACGCCTCGGGCTGGTTCCCGGTGCCCTGGAATCCCTGGAGCGCCTGGATGGTTTGAGCGTTCAGGCGGCGCCCATTAAAGCCCTCGGCACTCCGGAAGACACGCTTGCAGGTGTACGAACAATGAAGGATGCAGGCTGCGGACTGATCGTAACCTTTGGCGGTGACGGCACCAACCGCCTCGCCGCCATGACTGCCGGGGATGTGCCCCTGCTGCCGCTGTCGGCGGGAACGAACAATATTTTTCCTTTAAACTGCGAGGGTACCCGTGCGGGAATCGCCGCCGGAATCTACCTCAAGCTGCGGGCCGAGGGAAGATACGTCTCTGCACTCTGCTGGCGACACAAGCTGCTGGTTGCGCATATCGATGCATGGAGGGAATCCGCGCTTGTTGACCTGGCATTTTCTCACCAGGCCAGCGTGGGTGGACGGGCAGTTTGGAGCACGGACATGCTGCAGGCTTTGTATGTCACCCGCTGTTCACCGGCAGTGTCGGGACTCTGCGGCATTCCAGGGGCCGTGCTCGACATCCCTCCACAGGCGCCGTATGGGGCGGCTGTTTTATTCGGCAGTCGGTTCAAGGTACAGGCGGTCCTCACAGCGGGCAGTGTCCGGCAGGTCGGCCTCGATTCCGTGGAACGCATGAACATAAACGATACACGCACAGTAAATATAAGAGCAGGAACGATGCTGGCGGACGGCGAACGGCTCCGTGAACTGCGTAATCAGACGGTCACGGTCACCCTGCTCCGGGAAGGTCCGTGGGTACTGGACGTGGAGAAGACGCTTGCACGGGGTTTGAAAAACGGAATTCTTCGGTTCTAATGGCAAACTGTAAGGGTAAGAATAATCCCTCGGGAATGACGGATGAAAGAACCGGTTTTCCCGTTTTGATCAACCGCTTGTGAAGCAATCTGTGGAAACTGCAACCCTGGACAACTCGGAGCGCGGCAAAAACGATGTTGAAAACAGTGGTCCCAGGCGCGGGTTTGTCTTGGTTGATGGATTTCGTGTTCACTACTTAGACCAAGGCAGCGGAGATTCGGTTGTATTGCTGCTGCATGGTTTTGGTGGAAGCCTTGACAACTGGATTTTCAATCTTGCCGCAATTGCGGAAAACCACCGTGTGCTTGCGCTGGATCTGCCGGGACACGGGCTTTCCGATAAATCACTTCCGGATTCATCCATCAGCGGAATGTCTGCGTTTGTGGCGAAATTTCTCGAACGCCTCGGTGTCGAATCGGCGCATGTAGTCGGTCACTCAATGGGCGGCGCCATCGCCATCAGGCTTATGCAGGCGCGTCCGTGCATGGTGAAATCGCTTGGACTCGTCAGCAGTACATTGCTCGGTCCTGAAATAAATGGCGAATACCTGAAGGGATTTGTGCGTGCGCAGTCGAGAAGTGAACTCAAACCAGTGCTGCGGTTCTTGTTTGCTGATAAATCGCTGGTCAACGACAGGCTTGTGGATGACCTGCTTGCTTACAAAAAAAACACGGGAGTGGGAGAGGCCCTGCTGGCACTCTCAGAATCGAATTTCCAGGGTGTGCAGCAGCCGCTGCTGGCAAATGAAGTGTCTGCGTGCGGGAAGCCGGTGCTGGTGATCTGGGGGGACCGGGACTTTATAGTTCCCGTTGCGCACGCCTGGAAAGTAACCGGGGCAAAAGTGGTGGTGATAGGCGGCGCCGGACACATGGTCCAGATGGAAAAGGCCCGTGAGTTCAACAGCAGATTGCTCGCATTCCTCGGCTGAATCAGCAACCCTCAAAAAAACCACAAACTAAAAAGCAACCTCATATTTGTAATTACCATTACTGATGAACTGGTAAAAAGTCGAAATGTGATCGAATCACCGAAAAAATGGAGAACCCCAGTTTTGCTGTCATTCCCGCGAAAGCGGGAATCCAATTATACAATCAGTTGCTTCTGGATTCCGTGTCTCCGTTTCACTCCGCACGGAATGACAAATGGGAAAGCGGCAAGGCGCTCAATCAGTACTTGTTGTGGAACCATTATTACTGCTACCCCAATTTCTTTCATAACCGGGTTCGCAGTCAAATTTGTGCTGTTTGATCCCAATCACTTCCATCTGTCGAATCTTTATCCGGGGAATGTCCATTCAATGAAAATGAGTCAATTCCCGAGATGCTTAAATTGAATAGATTCTTGAAATGAGGTTTTTTCCCTTGACTGTCTTCATGGATTAGTTTACAAGTAATCTTTCAAAAACATATTTCACATTATGAAATTCACACAATATTCAACACACATTGACGAAGGAACAACATGTTGAAATATAACACCGCGGAACGGAAGCAATCGGGAAAGTCCCCGAATTCACTGAAGCAGCGCTCGAAAAATAAAGCCACGGTGATCCAGTCCGTGGATCGGGCAATAGACCTCCTGGAGGAGCTTTCCCAAGCCGGGGGCAATCTTTCGCTCATGGAACTGAGCAGCAAGACCGAGTTGAATCCGAGCACTTGTCATCATCTTCTGGCAACCCTGTGCGCTCGCGGGTGCGCAATTCAGGACCATCAAACCAAGGATTATTCACTGGGCAACAAGATACTTGAACTGAGCGACGCGCGGACGCGTCAGTTTAATTTGCTTGGGTCCGCCCAGCCCAAGCTCAAATCCCTCAACCGTGAAACAGGGGAAGCCGTGCATCTCGCGGTGTTGCAGGCGCGTGAACTGGTCCCGGTGATGACGCTGGAATCGATGCATGCGGTGAAGGTAGACAGCGGGATCATAGGCAAATCAAACGCGGCCCATGCAACCGCGCTGGGTAAGGCCATACTGGCATGGCTGCCGGAAAGCGAAATGCGCGCGATCATCCTGTTGAAAGGCATGCAGCGTTTCACCGAGAAAACCATCTGTGATTTGGAAGTGCTCAAAAACCAGCTGCGCCAGGTTCGCCGCCATGGTTTTGCGGTTGACCGCGAGGAATTCCAGCCCGGAGTGATCTGCATTGGTGCGGCCATCCGGGATTACACCGGTGCGGTAATCGCTTCACTGAGCTGTTCTATTCCGACTATGCGCGCCACCGAGCCGGCATTGTCCGGTATTCGTGTACAGGTGATGACCGCCGCGACTGAACTTTCCGAGGAACTCGGCTCACGGGGCCATAGTTGAAGGTTTCACAAAAAGCCGGGAATCCCAAGCGCTCAACCTGTCACAGAAAACAAGGAGGATTTTTTTGTATTTTTTCTCCGTGTCCTTAGTGATCTCCGTAGTGAGTTCATAAAGATTTTTGAACATTTTACGATTGCATCAAATTTAACTTGTCGGCGCAACCCACTTGAAAAGGAAATGACGGAAACAACAAACACGGCAAACATCCCGGTTCCGGAGACCATGAAGGCGTGGGTGCTTGGTAGTCCGGACCAGCTGCACCTCACACAAAAACCGGTGCCCGTGCCGGGACCGGCAGAGGCGCTGGTGCGCATCGACGCGATCGCGGTGTGCGCCACCGATCTGGAAATCATCAGCAACGGCCTGCCCGCAATAATTAACGGGGGGGACCCGTTCAACCAGGATTTCACCCCCGGACACGAGTACATGGGGACTGTGGTTCGGACCGGGCCGAACGTGGACGAGTTTCAGTCCGGAGACCGGGTCACGGTGGAAATCCACGCCGGCTGCGGACGCTGCTCGCGGTGCCGCGAAGGGATGTACACCTCCTGCCTAAATTACGGACATCCGGAGAAGGGACACCGGGCCAACGGGTTCACCACTGACGGCGGGTTCACCCAGTACGCGGTCAACAACATCAACACCCTTGTCCACGTGCCTGTAGGAATGAGCGATGAGGAAGCCACGTTGGTGGTGACGGCGGGAACTGCAATGTATGGGCTTGATGTGATGGGCGGTTTAATTGCCGGCGAGGGGGTGGTCATTACCGGGCCGGGACCGATCGGCCTGATGGGAGTCGGGGTGGCAAAAGCAATGGGGGCGCAGCCGGTGATCCTCACCGGCACGCGTGATTCCCGCCTGGAAATCGGCAGGAAACTCGGGGCGGATCATGTCGTCAACGTGCGTAAAGAAAACCCCGTGGAAGCGGTCCGGGGAATTACCGGGGGCAGGGGGGTGCATTACGTCTTGGAGTGCTCAGGCGCCCCCGACGCGGTCAACGAGGCTTCGCGGATGGTCAACCGCGGGGGGCGTATCTGCCTGGCGGCATTTCCGAGCGACCCGGTCCCGGTGGACCTCGCACACCTCGTGCGCAACAACATTTACCTGTACGGCATCCGTGGAGAGGGCAGGAGCGCAACCCATCGTGCCGCTGCATTCATGGCGCAAAAGCGCTTCGACGCAAGCCTGATACACACGCACACATTCAGCCTTGAAGACCTCCCCACCGCGATCAGGTATGCGCGCGAACGCGTCGAGGATGCAATCAAGGTGGTGGTCAAGATCGATCATTGAAGGAATCAGACGATGCTTTACTGCGATCGGTATCTTGTTCCGAAAACGATGGATGAGGCATTCGAACTCATGGAAAGTTGCGGAAGCAGTTACCGTATCGTCGCAGGCGCCACGGACCTGCTTCCGTGGGCCCGTGAAGGCCGCGCTGGAGATGTGAATTATGACACGCTGATTGACATCAGCAAAATCCCGGAACTTTCTGGATGGGAACTCAATGGGAGCCGATTACGACTGGGAGCGAATGTCACCTTCTCCCGGTTTCTCAATGACCCCTTTCTGCGCAGACACATCCCGTTGATGACTCAGACAGCCGTCTGGTTTGCCGATGACCAGATTCGTGAACTGGCCACGCTGGGGGGGAATCTCGTCAACGCGTCTCCAGCCGCGGACGGCGCTCCTCCGATGCTGGCCATGAACGCCGTCCTGACCCTTCAGCGGCGGGAAAATGGTCAGCGGGTTGAACGGGACCTGCCCCTTGAGGAGTTTGTCGTAGGTCCGGGAATAACTCAACTGAAACCCGGGGAACTTCTGACCGACATCGAGTGCGATTCAATGATCGGCCACGGCACGGCATTCGAGAAGGTGGGGCATCGCCGTTCGCTGGTGCTTTCCACCGTGTGCGTGGCGGCGGCGATACAGCTGAGTAAGGACAGGCAGAGTTTCAAGGACGTGAGGCTCGCGCTGGGTGCGGTGGGTCCGGCGCCGGTCAGGCTGCACGAGTGCGAAGACTTCCTGACCGGGAAGCTTATCAGTGGTAAAATTATTGCCCGTGCTTCCCGTCTTTCGGTCAAGCGGGTGATGTCCCGGACCCGGCAGGCATACCGCCGGGAGGTGGTTTTCAATTTCGTGAAACGCGGAATACTGAATGCGCTGAGTGAATTGGGAGTCAACCTCCCCGATCATCAGTTGTTTCAGTATCCATTGGAGAGCCATGCCTAGCCTCGAACTGCGGATGAAAGTAAACGGCCGTGCCGTCAGCAAGGCGGTGGCCCCTCATTTGCGGCTGCTCGATTTCCTGCGGGACGAACTGTACCTGACGGGCAGCAAGGAGGGCTGCGGCGCGGGTGAGTGTGGTACCTGTTCGGTTTTCGTGGACGGCGTGCTGATGAAAAGCTGCCTCGTACCCGTAGCCAAGGCGCAGGGCAGGAATATCGATACCATCGAGGGGCTTTCAGAGCGGGGAGAACTCACGACACTGCTGCGTGCGTTTCAGAAAACCGGGGCCAGCCAATGCGGGTACTGCATGCCCGGGATGATGATGACCGCGACCGCGGCCCTGCGGGCCAATCCGTTCGCGGAAGCGGAGGAGATTAAGGAACGGCTGGGCGGAAACATCTGCCGCTGCACCGGCTACCAGAAAATCTTCGAGGCCGTGGAAATGGCGCGGGACGTCATCAACGGGTCTCTGCCGTCCTCGGTTTTGGATGACGAACCGAATAAAGGTTCCTACATCGGCGCCAATACTGTGCGTGTGGACACCATGGGCAAGGTGACCGGCGGATTAAAATATGCGGGGGACATGGTCATGCCGCGGATGCTGCACATGCAGGTGCTCCGCAGCCCTTATCCCCATGCCGAGATCACATGGCTAGACGTATCCGCCGCTGAAGCCATGCCCGGAGTGGAGGCGGTGGTGACGTGCAAGGACGTCCCGGGGGTGGACGGTTTCGGGGTCTTCACCGATGACCAGCCGGTGCTGGCAAGGGGGAAAGTGCGCTTTGCCGGTGAGGCCGTGGCGGCGGTAGCCGCGGAAGACCAGGTCACCGCGATACAGGCCCTTGCCAAGATCAAGGTGAACTACCGGAAACTGCATGCAGTCACGAACCCTGAAGAGGCGCTAAAACCCGGCGCCCCTGTCATTCACGAAAATGTTCGGGATAATTCAGTAATACACATTCCGATACGCACGGGGGATGTGGAAAGGGGCATGGCCAAAGCAGACGTGATGGTGGAGGAAACCTACCATACTCAGCCCGTGGAACACGCCTACCTCGAACCGGAAGCAGGCCTGGCTTACCTGGACGATGACGGCACGGTTGTGATCCATTCTCCCAGCCAGAATATCACCCACCACCGCCTCAAACTGGCCAAGATCCTCGCCCTTCCCGTCAACAAGGTGCGGATGATCATGTCTCCGGTGGGTGGGGGGTTCGGCGGTAAGGAAGACATGCACTACCAGGGCATTCTCGCGCTGGCGGCATTGAAGTGCCGTCGCCCTGTGCGCTGCCTGTTCACCCGGGAGGAATCGATCATTGCCTCCGCCAAGCGCCACCCATTCCGTATCCGCTGCCGCATGGGACTGAAACGGGATGGTCGCATCTGTGCCTTCGAAATCCACATGCTGGCAGATGGCGGGGCCTACAACTGCTCCACGGAGGGCGTCATGCGCAAGGCGGCGATCCTCGCGGCGGGTCCGTACGCGATAGAAAACGTCAGGGTGAACGCGGTCGGGGTCTACACCAACAACACCCCGAGCGGGGCCATGCGTACGTTTGGGGCAATGCAGTCTCAGTTTGCCACCGAGTGTCACCTCGACCTGTGCGCAGAAAAGCTGGGCATGGACCCGGTCGAGATGCGACGCATCAACTGCATGAGGGACGGTGACGAAACACACACTAAGCAGAAACTCGGGTCGATCAGCATGCTGGAAACCCTGAATGCCGCCGCAGAACTCTCAGGGTGGGAACCGGGAATCCCGAACTCGCGCGGGGGCACACGTTCCGATCTCGGGCAGCCGGGAAACCGGCAGCCCTGCACACTGGGAGCGCGCCGTCCTGCGCAGGTGAAAACCTCAACCGGGAAAGCCGCATGAGTCCTAATCTTCAGTCCTCACACGCGAAAATCCGGGGCCGTGGAGTGGCGGCCGGGTGGTACGGCATTGCCCGCACCGCTACGGTAGACAGGGCGGGGGCATGGGCGGAACTGGATGACGGCGGGACGGCCAAGATCGTCACCGGCGTCACCGAAATCGGCGAAGGCATCCTCACGGTGCTGGCACAGATTGCCGCTGACGAACTGGGGGTGCGTCCTGAGGATGTGACCATCGGAGACAACGACACCGCGCGTTCTCCGGAAGCCGCGCATGCCGGGGCCACCCGCCAGACGTACATGATCGGAAACGCGGTCGCCCTTGCCTGCCGGGAGGCCCGCCGTCTACTGGAGCAGGAAATCGCCGGATTCTGGGAAACGTGCGTCGAGGAACTTGAATGCGAGGAAAGAGAAATCCGTACCGGTGACCGACGCCTGAGCATGCCCATCAGCGAAGCGGTTGAACTGGTGAAAAAACGCGGGGTGGTCCCCGTCGGCAGTGCGTCATTCACCGCGAATCACACCGGACTGGATCCGGAAGACGGCAGCGGGCGACCGTGGCAGGCTTATGTCTATGGCGCTCAGGTCGCGGAAGTCGAAGTCGACACTGAAACCGGAGAGGTGCAGGTCCTGGGGGTCTGGGCCGCGCATGACGTGGGCAGGGCCGTCAACCCTAAAGGAGTGGAAGGGCAGATCGAGGGGGGAGTGGTGATGGGGGTGGGGCAGGCCCTAATGGAGGAGTATAAGCTTCAGGAGGGCCGCCCTTCCACCATCAATCTTGCCAAGTACATCCTGCCTACTGCTCTAGATGTGCCACGAGTCAACTCTGTTATCATCGAGGACCCCGATCCCTTGAGTCCGCTTGGAGTAAAGGGCATTGGGGAACCCGCCATGATCCCCACCGTCCCGGCCATCATCAATGCCATCCATGATGCAGTGGGCGTGCGGATCACATCCCTTCCGGCCACGCCGGAAAAAGTACTCTCCGCCCTCCGGCGCAAACGCGAGGAAGGAAACGGAGCAGAATTAAACTAATCATCAATTAGGAGGTATGATGCGTTCAATCAACAAAACACTTGCCAAACTGCTGGGAGCAGTAACCGGGATTTTCCTGGCAACTCTCGCGTTCGCCGAGTTTCCCAGCGGACCAATCGAGTTCGTAATTCCCTTTGGAGCAGGCGGGGGTGCGGACATAGAAGGACGGCTGCTCGCCAAAGAAATGAGCAATGTGCTCGGGGTCCCGATTGCGCCGGTCAACAAGCCCGGGGCCGGAGGCGCCATCACGTACACTTATCTGAAAAACGCGAAACCGGATGGTCATACGCTCGCGTGGAACTCGACATCAGTGCTGACTACCACAAACCTCGGCAACACGGACTTTGAATACGATGCGCTCGACCACATCGGCCGGGTGGAGTTTCAGCCGCAGCCCTTTGTCGTCAGGTCCGATTCCATCTGGGGCTCCTTCCAGGATTTTGTCAATGATTGCCGGGCCAATCCCAGCAAGTTCAAAGTCGCGAATTCCGGAACCGGCAGTTCCACCCACACCGCGGCAATTGCCATCATGAATGCAATCGGCTGCCGGGTGATCCACCTGCCAAAAGGCATCAAGGGCCGCAATGCTTCGGTGTTGAGCGGGGAAGCTGATGCGATGGTGGCTCCGCTGACGGGTGCTGTCCGGCTTTCAAAAGCAGGGAAACTGAGGATCCTCGCCATACCTTCGGCGAAACGCAATGCGGTGATCCCGGACGTGCCTACCACCCTGGAACTGGGTTACGAAGCTGAGCTGGACCTTTTCCGCGGACTTTCCGTGCCTCCCGGCACCGCCGTTGCGGTAAAGGCCAAACTCTATGCCGCCATGAGTCAGGCTGCTACTTCGGAGGCATTCATGGGGTTGGCCAGTAAAAAGGGGTTTACCGTTGACCCCATGGGTCCTGATGATTTCTCGGCTTACCTTGGCCGGGAAAACAAGAAGGTGCAGGACATCTTCAAAGGCGCCGGACTCTACAAATCCAAGTAGCTCTTCATATTTGCAATCCGCGGGACGACCTGTTGAGGAGAAAGGATGGGTGTCTCGCGGCAGGTATGCTTCATCCGGGTCATCATGAATCGAAGAAATATTTTAGCTGCCGCGGTATTGCTTGTGGTGACCTCCGGATACGGTTACCTGACCTCGCAACTCCCAGCCCGAACTCTGCCGAATACTCCGGACCCCTCTTTTTTTCCCTGGATAAACACGGTCCTGCTGGGCGTGTTGTCGGCTGCGCTGCTGGCGCAGGGGGTGTTGCGGAGGTCAGCCGACGGGACAAAGGATGAAGGTGGCGCAGTGTCGCGGAACATGGGCATGGCGCTGGGATGTTTCCTGGTGTACTTGCTGGTTTTGCCTTATCTTGGATTCATTTTGGCAAGCGTCCCATTTTTCGCGTCTTTCATGTTGCTGTATGGTGAACGCCGCAAGTTTCACATAATAGCTGGGGCCGTCGGTGTGCCGCTGTTTCTGTACGCCCTCTTCCGTTATGGGTTCACCGTGCTGCTGCCGCGTGGTTTGCTCGGCGGGTATATATGATGAACGCGGACATCCTGCTGGGATTAACCCAGGCAAGCCTGCCCGCCAGCCTGTTGTCCACCGGGGTGGGGTCGCTGCTGGGACTGGTAGTGGGGATGATCCCGGGCATGACCATCAGCACCGGAATCATCATCGTACTGCCGCTCACCTTCATAATGGACCCGGTGATTTCGGTTTCGCTGCTGCTGGGACTTTACGTAGGGGGTATGATGGGCGGCAGTTTTGCCGCTATCCTCCTGAACATCCCCGGTTCACCGGCGGCATCAGCTACCGGGCTGGGGGCTTTTCAGCTTCGGATGTCTCTACTTTATTGCGCCGCTGCTTGCCGAGGTGGCCCTGAGTTTCCGTGCGCCGGACCTGTTCAGCCTTGTTTTTTTCGGCCTGACGATCATCTGCAGCTTCGCGGCCAAGTCACTGGTCAAGGGGCTGCTTTCCGCGGTGATCGGCCTGGTTTTTGTGACAGTCGGTCAGGACCCGGTAATGGGGACCGCCCGTTTCACTTTTGGAGAAGTAAACATGCTCGCGGGCATACACTTCCTGACAGCCATGATCGGGCTGTTTGCGATCCCGCAGCTTGCCGAAAACCTGAAGTCCTTGAAAGGCGGCCGTGGCCCGGGAAGGTCCCAGGCACGCATTTCAAACCTCTGGCCCGGGTGGAAACAGTTGAAGACGATGGCTGTCCCGGTTTCCATCGGGTCTGCGACAGGATCGTTTCTCGGCATCCTTCCCGGAGTAGGCGGTCCTATCGCCGCCTTCATCAGTTACGACTACAGCAGAAAAGCCAGCAAGACCCCGGAAGAGTTTGGCAAAGGCTGTGTTGAAGGAATCGCCGCCCCGGAATCGGCAAACAACGCGGTGACCGGAGGCGCGCTGATTCCCATGATGACGTTGGGCATTCCGGGTGATCCGGTCACGGCGATTCTCATCGGGGCGTTGCTGATTCATGGTCTTGCCCCGGGGCCACTGCTTTTCATGGAACGCGCGGATTTTGCCTACAGCGTTATCTTCGCCTTCTTCTGGGCCAATATTTTCAACCTGATCATCGCGCTTTCCGCCCTGAGAGTGTTGGTGAAATTGCTTGCCACTCCGAAGGCGCTGCTGATGCCGGCCATTGCCCTGCTCTGCGTGGTGGGCAGTTACTCCCTGCGCAACAGTTTTTTCGATGTTTACGTGATGTTTTTTTTCGGGTTGATCGGACTGGCCATGCGCTGGCTCAACATGCCGGTGGTCCCGCTTTTGCTGGCCCTGGTGCTGGGCGGGCAGTTGGAAGAACACCTGCGCGTGGCCCTGACCGGTTCCCGGGGCGATGTCAGTATATTCTTCACCTCGCCGGTGAGTTTGCTGTTCATCTGTCTTTCCGTCGTTTCCGTCATCTGGTCGTTCTATATCGCACGTAACGATTCTGAAGAAACAAGGCAGGGTTAACCGGAGCCGGAATCGAGATTTCTTAAATGGAGAGGCGATGAACCAGAAAACAGGAAACTCCGGGAAGGGAACCATGACGGAACGCGCCCGGGCCATCAACGCGGCGGGTGGTCTCCAGGAAGCGCTGGATGCGGGCATGGTCCCACGGCGGATCGACTGCACCCTTTCCGAGGGGATCGTGCTCGGATTGCTGAAACAGGGGGTCTGGAAATACCTCGCCGTCTTTGGCCACGGTTCCACCGATTTAGCGGAAGTCCTGAGGGTGTACGAGGAATCAGGAGTAACACGCACGTATAATTTCCGCAACGAGGTCGCCATGGCACATGCCGCTACCGCGTTGCGCTGGCAATACGGGGAAACAGCGGCCCTGGTCACTTCCATCGGCCCCGGCGCCATGCAGGCCCTGGCCGGGTCGCTCGCAAGCGCGTCCAACGGTGTGGGGGTGTACCACATTTACGGCGACGAGACGACCCACGGTGAAGGTTACAACATGCAGCAGGTACCCAAGCAGCAACAGCAGCTGTTTGGACGCGTAACCTCGCTGATGGGGGAATCCTACGTTTTGCACACACCGGAAGCGTTGCGCGATGCAATGCGTAGGGGCGCGATGCGGGTCAACCACCCGTACAAGGCCGGTCCCTTTTACCTGTTGCTGCCGATAAACACTCAACCCGCAATTATCCAGTCCTTGAACCTGGCCGCGCTTCCGTCATGTCCGGAATTTCATGAAGTCAGCGTAGCGCGGAACATCGTATTTGAGGAAGCCGCCCATTTGATACGCAAGGCGCGGAGCATCGTCATCAAGGCCGGTGGGGGATGCCGCGGGTTTGCTGAGGGTGTGCGCAGACTGGCCGAAACCTGTGGCGCCGCGGTGGCGCTCTCTCCCGGTTCAACCGGGGTGCTTCCGGACGTCCACCCGCTGAACATGCACGTCGGCGGCAGCAAGGGCTCGATCAGCGGTAACTTTGCGATGGCCAACGCGGAACTGCTCATCGCGATCGGCTCTCGTGCGGTGTGCCAGGCAGACTGTTCCGGGATCGGATATGAAAAGGCGAAAACAGTGATAAACCTCAACGGCGACTTAGACGACGTCGCCCATTACAACCGGACGACTTTTCTCCCCGGCGATATCGGTGCCACGCTGGACAAACTGACTGCGACCCTGATAGAAACGGGAGGGGTGGATATATCCTTAAAACAGGAATGGCTTCAGGAATGCGCGGAGAAGAAAAAAGAATGGTCGCGTTTCAGGCAGGAACGCTTCCAAACCTCTCCGCTGATGGATGATGCGTGGGGACGTCCGGTGTTGACCCAGCCCGCGGCAATCAAGGTGGTCGCGGATTTTGCACAATCAGTCAACGCCGTCAAGTATTTTGACGCGGGAGACGTGCAGGCCAACGGTTTTCAGATCGTCGAAGACGACCAACCCTTCCAGACCTTCACGGAAGCAGGCGCTTCCTACATGGGATTTGCCCCCAGCGCGCTGTGTGCCGCGGCCCTTGCGGATCATCCGCAATACGGCATCTGCTTCTGCGGGGACGGTTCCTTCATGATGAACCCGCAAGTCCTCATCGACGCGGCGGAAATGGGCGCGCAGGGCATGACAGTTATTTTCGACAACCGCAGGATGGGGGCGATCACCGGCCTGCAGGAGGCCCAGTACGGCGCGGGTTTCCGCACCAGCGATTCCGTTCCGGTGGATTATGTGCGTATGGCCCAATCTGTGGGGGGCGTTCATGCGGTTTACGGCGGGGACACCGTTGAGAATTTGAAACAGGCGCTCTCCGCGGCTTATGCTCACAACGGCCTTTCAGTGGTGCATGTTCCGGTTTATTACGGAAGCGATCCCAGAGGAGGCATGGGCGCGTACGGTTCCTGGAACGTGGGCAACTGGTGTGAGGAGGTGCAGGCCAGATACCACGCGCAGGACATGTAGGGAATTGAATCATGAGTGAAGAAGGAACCAATCATGGTTTGAAACGCGGATTGACGCATTACGGTGACCCGGATTTTTCCCGTTACCTGCGTTTTTCCTTTGCCAGGTCCATGGGTTATTCCGGGAAAATGCTGGACCGCCCGGTGGTCGGCATCGCCTATCCCCCAAGCGGTTTCAACAACTGCCACAGGCACTTTCCGGAACTGCTTGAAGCAGTCAAGCGCGGGGTGCTGGTTTCCGGCGGACTGCCCCTGGAGTTTCCCACAATTTCTCTCGGTGAAGTCTTTCTGAATCCCACCAGCCTGTCGATGGACGTGGAAGAGATGATACGCGCCCAGCCCATGGACTCGGTGGTGCTGATGGGGGGATGCGACAAGACTGTTCCCGCACAACTTATGGGCGCGGCTTCCGCAGGTTTGCCAGCAATACAGCTCGTGGCCGGCCCGATGATGACCGGGTCATTCCGGGGGCAACGCCTGGGCGCCTGCACCGACTGCCGCCGTTTCTGGGCCGACTTCCGTGCGGGCAAGCTCAAGAAACCCGAGATAGACGGCATCGAGGAACGGCTGGCCGTTACCGCGGGAACATGCCCTGTGATGGGCACGGCCGGCACGATGGCCTGCATTGCCGAAACGCTGGGAATGACCTTGCCTGGGACAGCGGTGATACCTGCTGTATACGCCGACCGGCTGCGTGCAGCGGAAGCGTCCGGGGAACTTGCGGTGCGTCTTACCAGAAGCGGCATCATCCCGGAACATCTGATCACCCCCGACTCTGTCGAAAACGCGTTGCGGGTGCTGCTCGCCCTGGGTGGCTCGACTAATGCCATAATCCACCTGACTGCAATCGCTGGGCGCCTCGGTGTTGAGGTTTCCCTGCGGGAGCTGAATCGGCTCAGCGACACCACCCCGGTGTTGGTTAATCTCAAACCGACCGGCACACATTACATGGAGGATTTCTTTGCGGCTGGAGGGGTGGGCGCCGTGTTACGGGAACTCAAGCCCCTGCTTCATCTGGACTGTCCGAGCGTCACAGGGCAGACCCTGGGTGAACGGTTGGAAGAAGGCCCTGGTTACGTGGATCGCGTGGTCATCAGGAAGATAGACAATCCGGTAGAGCCGGTCGGAGGATTGGTGGCGCTTTTCGGTTCGCTTGCGCCAAAGGGCGCCATCTTGAAGCGTTCGGCGGCGGATCCGAGCCTCTTTGAACGCAGGGGACGAGCAGTGGTTTTTTCTTCGCTCGAAGACCTGTCGAACCGGATCGACGATCCCGAACTGGATGTCCGCGCGGAGGACTTCCTGGTGCTTCAAAACGCCGGGCCAAAAAGCGGCACGGGCATGCCGGAATCGGGCTACCTGCCGATCCCCGCAAAGCTATCCCGGGCGGGAGTGCGGGACATGGTGCGGATTTCCGATGCGCGGATGAGCGGGACGGCCTTCGGCACTGTGATCCTGCATGTCGCCCCGGAAGCAGCCGGGGGAGGTCCGCTGTGGCTGGTCAGAAACGGCGACGAAATCGAACTGAGCGTGAAGGGGCGCAAACTCGATCTGCTGGTGTCGGAGGAGGAACTGTCCCGTCGCCGGGCGGAAAATTCCCAAGCATCGGCTCCCCATGTTACAGAAGCGACCCGGGGTTATGCCAGGTTGTACCAGCAGCATGTCCTGCAAGCCGATGAAGGCTGTGACTTCGATTTCCTCAAGCCCGATCGAACCGGCTGATTGTGTTTGCAGCCCGGAGCAAAGTTAGGGTCAGGAAACAATAGAAAATGGTAATGATCAATCCAGCTGTTCCTGTTCCTCTCTGAGTTGAATCAGCTCAATTTCGCTTGGATCGATTTCGGTCTTATTATGCAGAAGTACCGGTCGCACCCCCACCGGTTCTCCGCTTACGGCATGTCGTATCTGCACCAGAGGGCCATCAGGATCGGGCAGCCAGTGTTCGCCCCATTCCGAAAAAGCTACAAGCACCGGAAGCAGGTCCCGGCATTTTTGTGTTGGCTGATACTCATATCGCCGGGAATCCACAATTATTACCCTGTTAAGAAATCCCTTGTCTACAAGGTGTCTTAAACGCCGGGTGAGCAGGTTTCTCGAGAGACACAAACTCTTTTGGAATCCTTCGAAACGGCTAACTCCCATCAGCGCATCGCGAACTATCATTAATGTCCATTGATCCCCCAACACACTCAGCGAGCGTGCAATCGGACAGGGAATTTGTTCATAATTACGTGTTGTCATGTTCTTGGTTGTTTTTTTAGTTTACTTTTTGAACTATACGAAATATAGTTCACATATTGAACTGACTCTGTATGAATTATCATGGTCATTTCATTGATTTTAAACCCAACACAGGAGAATACAATGGCAAAGATACTGGTGCATGTCACCCACGGGCCGGAACACCCCACAAGAGCGGCGCTTGCCTTTCTGGTAGCCAAGAGCGCGATTGACGAAGGCCACAGCGTCTCCATGTTTCTTGCCGGAGACGCCGTGCAGCTCCTGCGCAACGCCGTGCTGGACAACATGGTTGGATTGGGCACCGGAGCATTACGATCACACTTTGACGCGATTGTTTCCGGCGGGGGACGCTTCTACCTGTCCGGCATGTCGAGCAAAGGGCGCGGTGTCACGGACGAGGACTTGCGGGACAAGCCTGCGGAGTTCGCCATGCCCAACGTGCTGGTGCGGCTCTCGCTGGACCATGACCGCATGTTCACCTACTAATCCACCCAACCTTCAACAACGGAGATGATGATGGAACCGAGTATCCCTGCTGAACTGTACTGGATGACGATGACGGTCGCCATGACGGCGATTTTCTATGTGCCGTACGTCGTTTACAAGATTCTCGAAATCGGCTTGTGGGATGTGTTGAAAACTCCCAATCCGGAGTATCGCCCCAAGGCGGAATGGGTCTCTCGTGCCAAACGGGCGCACTACAACGCGGTCGAGAACCCCGAGTTGAGCGGCGGATTTTCCGGATAATCGACTCCTGGGGAGGGGTATTATCAGGAAAAGATGCCTCTCGAACGACTTGTTATCGGGGCGCGGGAGCGCAGCGCGGCGCCACGATTCAAGTCGTGAGGGCGGGGACCGCTCAACTCGGGGTTGATCCGGGTCGCGCAGCCGAGCGAGCGACCCGGATCAACCTCGTGATCTTCTGCCCCTTGGTGTTGGCGGTGGTCCTGCTGGGAAAGCAGAACGAAACCACGGCCATGGCGGCAATGATCTTCTTCTACGCCCGACTGGCCCACTGGCTCGTGTACACGGCCAACCTCCCGGCCCTGCGGACCCTCGCCTTCTTCGCGGGCTTCTTTGTCCAGTTGACGCTCGCGTATCAGGTGGTGTTTGCCTAGGGGGAAAATGAAAAAGATTGCAAGAAACGCATTGGATTTGATTGGGGACACCCCAATCCTCAAACTCGAAAGGGTGGTCCCGCAAGATGCCGCCGAGGTTTGGCTGAAAATTGAAGCGGGGAACCCGACCGGCTCCTACAAAGACCGCATGGCCAAGTCGGTTCTGGGCAATGCTTTGAAGCGGGGCGATGTTTCTCCGGGGGACATGGTTGTGGAGTACACCGGAGGCAGCACAGGTTCCGCACTCGCGTTTGTCTCAGCCGCGCTGAGCCTCAAGTTTCTTGCGGTCTTCTCGGATGCTTTTTCAAAGAGCAAGCAGCAAACAATGGAGGCTTTGGCGCAGAGGTGCTTGTGGAAAAAAGCCATGGGAAAGGCATCACCCCGGAGCTGATTCAGCGAATGAAAAAAAGAGCCTACGAGTTGTCGGAGCAAGACAACACATATTACGCGGATCAATTTGGCTCTCCTGATGTGACACGGGGCTATGTTCCCATGGGCCATGAAATCGCTGAACAGTTGGACCGCAGAATAGACATGCTTTGTGCTTCGGTCGGTACAGGAGGCGCACTGATGGGAACCAGACAGGGACTCCTCGAATCAGGTACAAAGACAAAGGTTGTTGCCTTTGAACCGCTACAGTCGCCGCTCTTGACCACAGGAAAAGGCGGGGCGCATCAGGTTGAAGGGATCGGTGTTGGCTTTGAGCCGCCCTTTTTGGATCGGTCGGTGCTCAACGACATCCGAGCCATTGATCAGGAGCGGGGTTTTGCCATGTGCAAACGGCTGGCCGAGGAGGAAGGGGTTTTTTGTGGAGCCTCCACGGGCTTGAACGTGGTGGGAGCCATCGAGCTTGCCCAAGAAATGAATTCTGGAAAACGGGTGGTGACTTTCGCCTGCGATAGCGGGCTGAAGTATCTGGGGAGCCATGTTTACTTCAACGCGGCATGAACGGTTTTGGGGGTGAACATTGTAAGCTGAAAAAAGGGTATCCGCCGGTTTCGTCATCATTTAATGCAGATGGTCAGCATAAACTGCTGCGAACCGTATATGAATCAGCTTAATTCAATCAGCCGCCTGGCGATCTGTTCCGGATTTAACACTTCATCTACTGCGCCGCTTTCTGCCGCGACGCGCGGCATGCCGCAGGAGCGCACGGTGCGTCCGTTGACATGGACCGTGCAGGCGCCGCACTGCTGGATGCCGCAACCGTACTTGGTACCTGTCAGGCCGATGGTGTTGCGGATGGCCCAGAGCAACGGCGTGTCCGGTTCCAAGTCGAGGGTGTGTTGTTTACCGTTGATCGTCAGGGTGGTCATTTGCCCTCCTACGTTCGGTGTTGGGTTGGTTCTAGGCAGGGCGGATGAAGCAGGCATATCCGCCTTGGAAATGCGACACTAGTGCGTAAGCTATCCCAAATCCTTCAGCAGACGCACCTCTTCAAATCCCCTCTTGCGAAGCCCGGCAACAAGACGCTGATCTCCCGTCAGGAGCTGGGCCTTGAGGAACAAGCTCAAGGCGACAAAAGGCGTGTCCTTTTTATCTACATTTTCACAGTAAGCAAACGCTTGCTGGAACGTTTCCTTGGGAATCAGGTCCGTGCTGACAAAAAGAATCCTGTTTAAAACCAGTTGCAACGCCGCCAGCAGTTCCTCCTCGTTCAACCGGGACAACTTTTGAAGCTTCTGCTTGTGCTTGAACAACTCAACGAACAGAAAATGACAGCTTTACAGCTCAAAATCTGTGTTGAACAGGATCAGTCGACTTCGGTTTTTGGGGCTGAGCAGCGCGGAAAAGACGATATTGCTGTCAAGCACCAGCTTCATTCAACCAACCGTTCTTTGTTCTCCTGCCACCATTGGGATGTGATGGTTTGTGACAACTCTTGGATGTCCTGATCGCAAGCAGTGCTTTTTCCGCAGATTTCTGCCAAGCTCAAGAATGAAATCAGATCCTCATCCAGGTTGCCGATTTCAAACTCCACCCGCACTTGGCCCCCTTCCATTTGTATCGCTTGCATGGCATTCTTAGTTTGAGTTGGTTCTGTTGGGGATTGTAGTTCATTTTCAGGATTTCAGCAACACATCGGCGATCACCTTCCCAAGTGGGTGGTGGCTTTTATCAACCGCCACCTCCTTCGACAGAGCTTCAGGATGAACGGAGAGGGCTTGACACAGCCGCATCTGTTGGGCACACTTCGCTTTGCCCAACCTACATTTTGATCCGCACCATACGTGGCCCTGTTGGATCAGGCCAAATCCTTCCTGCGGATAGGCAGCTTGCGGATACGCTTGCCCGTGGCGGCGAAGATGGCGTTGGTGATCGCCGGGACGATGGGCGAGGTGCCCGGCTCGCCCGTTCCGGTGGGGGCTGCGTCGCTCTGGACGATAGTGACGCGGATCTCCGGGGTGTCCCTCATGCGGGCGATGCGGTAGTCGTCGAAGTTGCCCTGCGCGACCCGCCCGTCCTCCAGCGTGATTTGCTCAAAGAGCGCGGCGGACATGCCCATGATGATGCTTCCCTCCATCTGCGCCTTCACGCTGTCCGGATTGACGGCCAGTCCGCAGTCCACCACGCAGTCCACGCGATGTACCTTCAGCTTCCTGCGGCTGGAGACAGATACCTCGGCCACCTGCGCGACCACCGTTGTGTCCTCCATCAGAGGAAACCAGTCGTTAATGGCGATGCCTCGCGCATGCCCTTCCGGAAGTGGAGTACCCCAGCCTGCCTGCTTGGCCACCTGCTCCAAAACGGCCTTGTGCCTTGGACTCTCCGTCATGAATTTCAAGCGGTATTCAAATGGGTCGTTTTGCGTCAGATGAGCAAGCTCGTCCATCACGCTTTCGGTGTAGAAGACGTTCAGGCTGTTTGGGGGTGCTCTCCATGGCCCTATTGGCACTCCCAACTCAACACCGGTATGATTCGTTTCCACCCCCTCAACCTTGTAGAAGTGATCGGGGAACAGTCCGTAGTCGTGGACTCCTGCGGCCACGGCAGCCGGATCAAAATTGAGCCAGCCCAGCGGAGGAAGAAACTGGGCAAAGAGGTTAGGCTGGGCAATCTGGCTTTCCCACCGGACGGGCAGGCCGTCCCCGCCGAGTCCGACCTGATAGCGACTCATGCTGGCAGGGCGGTAGAAGCCGTGTCGCGTGTCTTCCTCCCGGCTCCAGACCACCTGCACGGGCCTTTGCAGCGCCTTGGAGACCGTCACCGCCTGCGTGACATAATCCGGCAAGCCGCGTCTCCCGAAGCCCCCGCCCAGCAGCGTGGTGTGAATCTGGATTTGTTCTTCCGAGAGGCCCGTCACTTCCACCGCAGCCTTCATGCTGTCCTCCTGATTCTGGGTGGGCGCCCAGACCTCGCAGGAGTCGGCGGTGACGTGTGCGGTGCAGTTCATGGGCTCCATCGTGGCATGGTGCAGGTAGGGCATCTCGTACTCCACGTCCAGCACCTTCTCGGCGGAAATCTCCGCCTTGCCCATCCCGTCGAGCGCGGCCCGCAGTTTCGCCGTGACCTTGGCGCTGTCCAGCCCCGCGCTCTCGCCACCCTCGAACTGCGGCTTGAGGGCTTCGAGTCCCTGCTTCGCGTGCCAGGTCGTGTCCGCAACCACCGCGACTCCGTTGGGGATGGGCACCACGGCCTCGACTCCCTTGACTGATTTGGCGGCAGCCTCGTCGTAGGACTTGACCTGCCCGCCGAAGACCGGGGACTGGCTGACGGAGGCAAAGAGCATTCCGGGACGGCGCACGTCAATGCCGAACTGTGCTCTGCCATTGACCTTGGCTGGGATGTGCAGCTTGGGCATGGACTTGCCGATCAGCCGGTACTGCTGCGGTGCCTTGAGCACCGGATCATCCGGAGGACTCAGCTTGGCCGCGGCGCCGGCCAACTGCCCGTAGCTGAGGCTGCGACCGCTTGCGGAATAATGGACACGACCCTGGCTTGCCTTGCATTCTAAGACCGGAACGCCCCACCGTTGGGCTGCAGCTTCGGTCAGCATCATACGTGTGCCCGCCCCGACCTGACGGAGCTTGTCCCAGAAGCCGACGATGCTGGTGCTTCCGTCGGTCCTCTGCATATTGAATTGTTGCGGATTCCCGTATTCCGGATTCCTTGGCGCTGTGACCACCTGGATTCTATTCCAGTCGGCCTCGAGTTCCTCCGCAAGGATCATGGCTTGCCCGGTGTGAGAATGCTGTCCCATTTCCGAGGCGGGCAGGATGAGGGTGATTTGATCGTCCGTGCTGATGCGCACCCAGAGTCCAAGTTCTTCCTCTGTGGCTTTGGGTGTGCTGAGCAGCTTCGGTGAAGAAAACGTGCAACCCACCAGTAATCCACTTCCGGCGACGGTGGAGACCTTCAGGAAGGTGCGCCGGTTCATGGTTGCTGTTTTCATGCAACCTCCTTCCGCAGTTCGGCCGCGCGGCGGATGGCCTTCCTGATGCGTGGGTAGGTCCCACAGCGGCAAAGGTTGAGCATGCCCCGGTCTATCTCCTGATCGCTGGGGTCGGGGTTGCGCTCCAGCAGCGAGACCGCCGCCATGATCTGCCCGGATTGGCAGTAGCCGCACTGCGGAACCTGTTCCGCAACCCAGGCCTTTTGCACTGGATGGACACTCTCCGGGGAGAGTCCTTCGATGGTGGTAATGTCCTTGCCGGCGGCCTCGGCCACGGTCATACCGCAGGAGCGGACGGGGAGTTTTCCGACCAGCACCGTGCAGGCGCCGCACTGCTGGATGCCGCAACCGTACTTGGTACCGGTCAGGCCGATGGTGTCCCGGATGGCCCAGAGCAGCGGCGTGTCCGGTTCCAGGTCGAGGGTGT
>CAYFLK010000041.1:0-35915 GCA_964344035.1 uncultured Pseudomonadota bacterium | reverse complement strand
TATCAAATTAATCAAAGAGATATGACTGATCACTTAAGGGAACTTCGGTTTAGTCCTTCTTGCGGACAAAAAAGGAGTTCGGGCCGCCGCAGGGATGGTGAGGGTTTTTCTGGTGAAAGACAAACACGACTGTCAGCCCACCGGACATTTCAGCATATTCGAACAACCAGTCTGAGTTGGTGTCACTGAACCTGCGGCGGAGCACCTGAAAGCGTTTCATCCGTTGAAACAGCCTGTATGCGGAAGCTGCGCTTGATTCGGATTCCAAGGGACTCCCATAAACTCCGCTGACGCGAAACTCGGTGAACTGATTCACCGCTTCAGCGCATTTGTTCCTGGAGATTTCTTCGCCGATTCCTTCTCCGGCCGTGCAGTACAGGAACCCCACAGCAAGGCTCAGAGACAGGACAACCCCGGGGGCTTTCATCCCCATTTCAGTCGCATCGGTTCCACGTGTATTTGTTCATCTGAAATGCTGATCCGGTGAAAAGCAGATTGTGTTTCTGTTTGTGGAACCTGTGTGGAAGACGCGGAATTGACACACAACAACGGAGTGCCATTTTCTCGGTAATTGCGATGCAGCCAGTTTTGGTGTATGTGTCCGTGCAGGTATAGTCGAATGGAGCCATTCGACATGACCCAGTCCCGGACAGGCGCCAGGTTGTATAGTTCATGGTGAGGATCGATCCGCCATTGTTCCGGGAAGGTCAACGGAAAGTGGTTGACGAGGATTGTTTTTTTTGCGGCATCTTTACGGATCAGGTCTTCGCTTGCAAGCAAGGTTGATCGTCGCACTGTCCCCGATGCACTCCACCAGGGATTAGGATGGGAACTGTCCCAGCCAATGATCCGCCATCCGTTTTTCAACTCCCGGTGATGGATGATCCCGGTTCCGAAATATTCTCCGAAAAAATATTCAAATCCTTCTTTCTCTTCCAAGTTTGATACATAACGGTCGTGGTTTCCGGGGATGATGGTTACCCTTTCCGGGTCTGTCAGCAGCGGGTCAAGAACCTTGCGCGCCACTTCAAACTCATGCGGAAGACCCAGTTGCGTCAAATCCCCGCTGATTACCAGGTGGTCCCAATGCATTTCACGGACCTTCACCACCAGCGATTTTGCAAGTGAAAGCGGATGTTGACGCGCACGGCGCAGCATCAGATTCAATGCCCCCGCAAAACGCTTGCTGCGCCACTGCCGCCACTTCCGTGGCAATGCATGGAAATGCAGATCAGAAAGATGGATCAGCGTCAGATTCATCGAACCCAGGGAAGCATCATGTTGATCAGGACTTGATGTTTAGGTGAAATTTCTTTAGTTTCAATTGGTTAATGATTCGCCCGCTGTCGGGGGGACTAGACGGCAAACCGGGACTCTCAAAGAGTGCAATCTTATCCTCCGGGGATTTTTTCAATGATTACAAATTAACAGACAGGGAGACATGCCTTACCCATTTCCTGAAAAACGCAGGGCCAGCGGAAATGATCACGCGGGGAAAAAGCCGGATTCGAGATGCGCCCTAACCTCATTCTGAATTTGGAAATGTTCCGTTTGATTTGGACATGACTCTGACGGATTCCGATAAAATTCGACCGAGTCGATATTTGAACTTATTTGATAAAAGGAGTCAATAATGGAAAATCTTCCGTTAATCAGTGCATTGGTAGGCATTGCCGGAGTGGTCTTCGCAGGCATTCTCGCCGGGATTGTGAAGAAAGCCCCGTCCGGCAACGAAAAAATGCGTGAAATTGCCGATGCAATCCGGGAAGGAGCGATTGCATACCTCAACCGGCAGTTGAAGACCATGTCCATCACAGGTCTTGTTATCTTCCTGATAATTCTGTTTACGCTCGGGACCAAAACCGCCATCGGTTTCCTGGTGGGCGCAGTGGCATCCTTCATTGCGGGGTACATCGGCATGCGTGTTTCGGTCTTGGCCAACGTGCGCACCGCGGAAGCCGCGAAGCATGGATTGTCCGCGGGGCTTGCCCTTGCATTCAAAGGAGGCGCGGTCACCGGTATGATGGTCGCCGGACTTGCCTTGACCGCGGTGGCGGGTTTTTACCACTTCACTCATGATGTGATTGCCCTGGTCGCGCTTGGTTTCGGCGGCAGTCTGATCTCCATTTTCGCGAGGCTGGGCGGCGGGATTTTCACCAAAGGGGCCGATGTCGGCGCCGACCTGGTGGGCAAGGTAGAGGCCGGTATTCCGGAAGACGATCCACGCAATCCGGCGGTGATAGCCGACAACGTTGGAGACAACGTGGGGGATTGTGCCGGCATGGCCGCAGACCTCTTTGAAACCTATGCGATTACCGCTGTGGCGGCAATGCTGCTCGGAAACCTGCTTTTTCCGGAACATCCGATTGCCACTGAATTCCCTCTAGTGCTCGGAGCGGTTTCGATTGTTGCATCGATGATCGCGGTTTTCTTCGTCCGCCTTGGCGCCAGTGAATATATCATGGGCGCCCTCTACAAGGGCATGTTCGGCGCAGCCATACTGGCCGCCATCGCCTTTTATTTCGTCACTGACGCCATGATTGGCGGGCTGCCAAATCTCAGTGCCATGTCCCTTTATCTGTCAACATTGGTAGGACTCGTGCTGACGGTGCTGATTGTGGTCATCACGGAGTATTACACGGGAATATACGGTCCTGTAAAATCTGTGGCCGATGCTTCAAAGACGGGGCATGCGACCAACATTATTGCCGGGCTTGCGGTGAGCATGCAGGCAACAGCTGCGCCGGTCATCGCAATCTGCGTCGGCATCTTCGTGGCCTTTGAATTCGCTGGTTTGTACGGAATTGCCATGGCCGCGATGTCAATGCTTTCAATGACTGGCATGGTGATTGCCATAGATGCATACGGACCAATCACCGACAATGCCGGTGGCATCGCGGAAATGGCGGAAATGGATGAATCCGTGCGTGCAGTCACTGACCCGCTGGACGCTGTTGGGAACACCACCAAGGCTGTCACCAAGGGTTACGCAATCGGTTCCGCCGGACTTGCGGCCCTGGTTCTTTTTGCATCGTATGTCTATGAATTCAAAATCAAGGGCGCCGGAGAAGCAATCAGTTTTGAGCTTTCGGATGTGAACGTCATTATCGGGCTGTTCATTGGCGGGCTGCTGCCGTACCTGTTTGCCTCGGTGGCAATGAAAGCAGTCGGTCGAGCGGGAGGAGAGGTTGTCGAAGAGGTGCGGCGACAATTCCGTGAAATCCCGGGGATCATGGAGGGGAAAGCAAAACCCGACTACCGCGCGATAGTAGACATTGTCACCAAATTTGCCCTCAAGGAGATGATCCTCCCGGCATTGCTCCCGGTTTTTGCGCCCATTCTGGTGGGTCTGCTGCTGGGTAAAGTCGCCCTCGGGGGTCTGCTCATCGGCAGCATCGTCACCGGGCTCTTCGTCGCGCTTTCCATGACCACCGGCGGCGCGGCCTGGGACAACGCTAAAAAATACATCGAGGACGGCAACCTCGGCGGCAAAGGCAGTGACGCTCACAAAGCCGCGGTCACCGGAGACACCGTTGGAGATCCATACAAGGACACTGCCGGACCAGCCGTCAACCCGATGATTAAAATCCTCAACGTGGTTGCCCTGCTGCTGGTGCCTTTTCTCATCTGAATAATCTACAGGACACGTCGTTTGTCCGGCGTGTCCCCTCTTTCATCCCCGCGAAAATGAAGTGATAATTTCCCGCAGGTCCCCTGCGTCTCTGGAAATGGTGCAGCTTTCCGGGCCGGAGGCCATCCTGCAGAGGATCTGGTGCAAAGGGTCAGAAGGGGTTATGCCAAACCCGATGGTGCGGATTTTCACCTTGGGCGCTGCGGATTTTGCCGCAAGCACATGATTCAGGGAAATTCCGGAAATTCCGTCATCCTGTCCGTCCGCCAGCACAACCAGGACTTTATAGCGCCGGCCTCCACCGGGGACCTGGTACAAGGAAGATTGAAAATATCTGATTGCCTTGAAAACCGACTGGTAGAGATTTGTACCGCCACTGGTTTCCAGCGAGCTGATGGTTTTGAGCAGATTCCCGCGCGCTTCTGAACCGGGAACTCCGATTGGTTTAAACACCACCGCCCCATTTGTTTTTCCTGCCTTTGCTTTGTGAGGATGTTGGGTCAGCCGGAAATTGAAACTCCACAACTGAAACCTCGTGCCCGCATCCATGTTCCTGGCAAAAAAGCTTAAAGCCTCCTTTGCCGCATCCAGCTTGCTGTGATCCTGACCCTGAAAGGGTGAATCCATTGAACCCGAGGTGTCCAGCAGGAAGATCACATCGGTGAGGGATTGTCTCGAGGGTGTTTTTTGTTTGGTTGGAACCTCTGGTTTAGGGACGGGTTTTGGTGTCGGGACAGTTCTGGGAAGGGGTTTTGGTTTGGAAACTTGCTTTTTGGGTGCTACCTTCTTTTTCGTGGGGAACCCGAAGAAATCGGTACCCTGGCCAAACGTATTGGTTGAGACTGCGTATAACCCGGTAAATGCACCCAGCAACAGCAATGTGCAGACTTTTTTTACGCGGCTCATAGTTTGTCCAATTTATGATACATGAAGATCATATTCACATATCCGGCAGGCATGTTTTGTCCATTCCGGGAATGTTCTCCTAGCATGTTTCAATATGCAGCCCGGCTCGGGGACGAGTTTAAACCAATCAACACGTTTCTCGCAAAAGCCCTTCATAAAACAGCACTCGAATTCTACCATGGACAGAAACACTGAGTCCAACGTTTACCTGGATCATAATGCCACTTCACCTCTGCTTCCGGTTGTTGAAAAACGGATGAATGAGGTATTCAGGATGCGACTCGGAAACCCCTCCAGTCCTCATTGGAGCGGCAGGGAAGCCAGGCACTTGCTCGAGGATTCGCGTGGCCGTATTGCCGCCATACTGGGTGTAAAAACCGGGGAACTGGTTTTCACCAGCGGCGGCAGTGAAGGCAACAACACGGTGCTGCGTCAATTGCTTCTTATCCCGGGCCCCAAGCACTTGGTCACCACTGCTGTCGAACATCCATCCGTGCTTGTAACATCCCGCATTCTATCACAGTCCCCTGGTTTGAAAGTGACCATCCTCCCAGTCGATTCCTCCGGAAGAGTGCAGCCGGAAACATTGAAACAGGCGATGCGTCCGGAAACAATACTTGTTTCAGTGATGAGCGCAAACAACGAAACCGGTGTACTGCAGCCGTTGCAGGAACTGCTGGAAATATGCAACCTGCATGGTGTGCCTTTGCATGCGGATTGCGTTCAGAGTGCGGGGAAACAAGATTTACGCCTGGATGATTCAGGGCTGGCATATGCAACCATCAGCGCACATAAAATGGGAGGGCCAAAAGGAGTGGGGGCGCTCTATGTGCGGGAAGGCGTCGCCTTCCAGCCTTTGATCAGCGGAGGCAGTCAGGAACGTACGCGCCGTGCAGGGACTGAAAGCGTTGCGCAGGCCTGTGCATTAGCCGGGGCCATGGAGTGGTACGAGGGAAATCGGCAAGTCCTGAATGCGCGATTCGCGGATTTCCGAAGCATGGTTCTGAATGACCTGGCAGGGATCGAGGGCATGTTCATCAACACCCCTTTGGATGAAAGCCTGCCACACACACTCAACTTGGGGTTCAAAGGTTTGAGCGCTGAAAGTCTTTTGATTTCACTGGACCTGGACGGGGTCGCTGTTTCCACCGGTTCAGCATGTTCCTCAGGCGCCATGGAAGCCAGTCATGTGCTGCAGGCAATGGGCATTTCCCATGATGACGCCAAAGCTTCACTGCGTGTGAGCATGGGCTGGGATACAAGCCTGGAAGGCATCAAGTTTTTTACGGCAAGACTGGTACATCACGTCCAGAGGATTAGAAACAAGCCTGTTTCCGGGCAAGTGCAACAGGAGGAGTCGGCGTGATAACCAGGCAGGTGGTTGCAGGCATTTTCACTTGCTGTATGCTGGGCATGATTGCAGGATGCGGAGTTTCAGCAAACATCGCCAATTACCGGCAATGCCTCCCCCTGCTGGAAAAAGAAAGACGCGAAGCGCGCATCAGGCAGGATTTCAGTTACCCCGCCAGTGAGTTTCAGGAGTGCCGTGCTCCGGCACACTACACACCGGATGCAGATTAATATCTTGCTCTTCAGGACATCCTATACCCTCACACTTGCTTGAATAGCGAATAGACATTGCCTCTTGGCGGAGGAATTGATATATTTTTTGGGTTTTACTTTTATCCCTGATTGCAGGGGGTTTTCATTCCTACGGGATTTTTTGAAGAGAGGTGCAATTCAATGGAGTTTGAGAAATGAAAAAGCTGATTGCTATTTGCATAGCGGCTTGGCTGTTGCAGGGTTGGACTACACAGGTTTTTGCTGATGGAAACATACAGAAAGGCAAGGTTATCTTCAATATTTGTGTAGCTTGTCATGAAGAAAACGGTGAGGGAAACAAAACTGTCAATGCCCCAAGAATTTCAGGCCAACATGACTGGTACCTGGAACGGCAGCTGAATAATTTTCGCGAGGGTCTCCGCGGATATCACTTTGATGACATCAATGGTTTAACCATGAGGCCCATGGCCCTTGTCTTGAAGGCAGAAAAGGATATCGCGGACGTTGTGGCATACATATCCACGTTGCGGAGTGATATTCCCGGGACCACCCTGCAGGGAGACATGAATGCGGGGAAGCTGTCCTTTCAGACCTGTGTGGCCTGCCATGGTGCCGATGGCCGCGGTAATCAGCAATTGAATGCACCGAACATCGCGGGTTTGGCTGATTGGTATGTGGCAAGGCAGTTGAAGAATTTCCGACAGGGAATTCGCGGGGGACTTCAAAAAGACCTAACCGGACAACAGATGCGTCCAATGGCTTTGCCGATTGATGATGCAACGATCAACAACCTGGCTGTCTACGTGGCTTCCCTGGGAGGGGGCATAACTGAAGTTCCGGTAGCAACTGCCGAAACTGAAACTCCAGCGGAAACTGTTTCCGGCGCCGCGGTTCAGGCAGGCGTTGAGCCGATTTCACTGGAGGTGGAAGAACCCCTGTATGCGCCCTGCGCAGCATGTCATGGCGCAAATGGCGGAGGCAGTCAGCGCCTGGGGGCGCCAAGGATTTCCGGGCAGCACGCATGGTATGTTGAAAGGCAGTTGAAAAACTGGCAAAACGGGATTCGCGGGACTCACCCGGAAGACCTTTACGGAATGCAGATGAGGCCGATGTCGATGACACTGCCTGACGAGGATGCCGTTGCCAAGGTGGCTGCATATATCAGCGGATTGGAATCCCCAACCCCGGCGCCCACTGTAAAAGGAGACTCAGCAGCGGGGAAAACGCTGTTCGCGGTCTGTGTCGCGTGTCACGGACCTGACGGGCAGGGCAACCAGGCGCTCAACGCTCCCAAAATCGCCGGGCTCCCCGATTGGTATGTTGTCCGTCAATTGCAAGGGTTCAAAAAAGGCTTGCGCGGTGAAAACCCGCGGGACCTCTTCGGACTGCAGATGCGTCCGATGGCACTTGGGCTGGCCGATGAGGAAGCAGTAAATAATGTGGCCGCATACATTGCCACTTTAAGCGATCAGCCCTCGGCCCCCGCGGTTGCCGCCGCTGTTACCCAGGAGCCGGAAACCGAGGTTGAAACCGCTGTGGCGAAAGAGGAGGAAGAGAGCGTCGAATCCCCGGCTGCACAGGAACCCTCCGCGGCAGTGGAAACCGCGGCAACCGAACCAGCGGTTACGGACACATCCGGCGTCTCTCCAGGTGAAGGTGATGCGGATGCCGGGAAGGACTTGTTTGCCACCTGCCTCGCCTGTCATGGTATCGATGGCGCCGGAAACCAGGCTTTGAATTCTCCAAGGATCGCCGGACAAGAAGATTGGTACCTGAGAAGACAGCTGAAGAACTTCCGTGCGGGATACCGGGGTGCTAACGCCAAGGACGCCTTCGGTCAGCAAATGCGCCCGATGGCGATGGCCCTCGCGGACGACCTGGATATCGAAGACGTTGTGGCTTATATCGGCACGCTGCAAGGCGAACCATCTCCCCCCGCCTTAGACGGGAACGCTGATGCGGGCAAGCCGTTATACACTGTCTGCGTTGCCTGCCACGGAGCGGACGGCCGCGGCAACCCAGCCCTCAATGCGCCGAATCTGACCGGATTGCAGGACTGGTACATCGTGAGACAGTTGAAAAACTTCAAAGAAGGAGTGCGCGGCGTTCATCTGGATGATACATTCGGTCAGCAGATGCGGCCGATGGCCTTAACACTTCCGGATGAAAACGCGATAAAAAACGTGGCCGCCTACATCATATCGCTGCGTTAACGATCTTATCCCGGGTTTATACGAACCCGGGTTCATCCAATTCATGATCGTAACGTATATGATAGGCTTCCGGAAAACCCGCTAATTTCCCCATAAATTCACCCAAAATGACGCCGGTTTTCCCTAACTGCTTTAATCTTGGTTCTTGGTTACACCCTTTACCAACGGTGAACAAACTGATATATAAATGTAATTTGCACATAACATACCTTGGAACAAGGTTTGCCTTATATCTTTTCATCTACAAAGAGGGCTCATTGTGAGCACTAACATGGACAGTTGTGATTTTTCGCAATTCACGATATTTTAATATGCACGCCCACTCATGAGTGAAATCACTATCGCTGCCAATAATTCATAACCAAAAAGGAGAAACAATGAACAAATGGATCGGCTTCGGTCTTATGCTGGCCTCTGCCCTGGTATTGACAATCCCGGCTGGCGCCGCGGGCAACGCGGACAAGGGGAAAACATATTATGCGGTTTGTGTCGCATGCCATGGAGTGGACGGAGCAGGAAACAAAGATCTCAATTCCCCGCGTATTGCCGGACAGGAAACCTGGTATCTGGAAAGACAGTTGAAGAATTTTAAATCCGGAATTCGCGGCACTCACAGCGAAGACATCTTTGGAATGCAGATGCGCCCGATGGCCATGACTCTTGTGGACGACCAGGCCATTGCGGACGTAATCGCATACATCACCGGGTTGAAAACGAAAAACCCGCCGAAGACGATCAAAGGGGACGTAAATGCCGGGAAATCGGCATACATGGTTTGCCAGACTTGTCACGGGCCAAAAGGGGAGGGCAACCAGGCCCTCAACGCCCCGAAACTTGCCGGACAGCATGACTGGTATCTTGTTCGCCAGGTTAAGGGATTCAAAAAAGGACTTAGAGGAGCGAACGCGAAAGATGTTTACGGCATGCAGATGCGTCCGATGTCGATGACCCTCCCGGATGACGCAGCCATCAACAATGTTGTCAGTTACATCACCACTTTCAAGTAATCAAAACTACCGGGGAGCGCAAAGCTCCCCGTTCCCTCCCTGTTGATCAGTTTCAAAACATAACGCTGGCTTCGCCATCCATGGCATGCCCCCGGGATCCCAAACAAACGGGATTGCTACTTGCCTGCGCCAAGCGTAGCGCCTGTCTGCGTGCTACCTGTCTGTGTAGCGCTCGCGACAGGCTGGCGCACAGGCAGGCGGCAGGCAGGTCGGGATCGAATATCGATTTCGAATATTGCTGAGGGTCCTTAAAACTCTAACGGTAATGCCGGACAATCAACCGGATGCTGCCGGGAACATCTCCAAATTCGGACTGCATTGACAATGGGGAACCCGCGGGTTTCCCGTATCCCCTGCTGCCTGAGCAGCTAAGCCACCAGTCTTCCTGGATATTCCATTCAAGCAAGGGGGAAGCAAGGTATGACCCGTCGTTCAGATTACCCCAAAGGGAAAGATTGAAAAACAACAAAGGGTGCAACTGGTACTGCAGCAGCGGCATCAGGTAATCTCTGCCGAACAGAGTGACAGGATAATTCGAGTAGATGCCGGAGGCGGAATTTGTCAGATAAGCCTCCGGGTTTTTCGCTCCCATCGCGTTAAAATGGTAGTCGAGGGAGACAAAGAGATCCGCCGACAACTGCTGGTTAATACCGGTAGTCCATGGCAGCCATTCGGTTTTGATATCCTGTAGAATCCTTTCCGAATTGTGCGCTTCTCCCAAACGGACCCACGCGCCGTCGAACGTCAATCCGAATGGACCGGCGCTGGTCTGTATGCTCAACCCGGCCAATTGGCTTTTCCCGAAAACCGCGAGCATGGGGGCCAAGTCCAGCATCCCGGACAAGAAATGCAGTCTCAGGTATGCGCCGTTGTTTCCGGGCTTCTCTTCAAAACCCGAGAGTGCGCCGAGTTCCAGTTCCGCGGTATCAGAAATCCAGGCCATCGCCCGTGCAGCATCAACGCCCGGACGGAATTCCCCGTCCATTTTCTTGAAACTGACCGGAGCAAAAACATCGGTGGGGCTGACAGAATGCGATGCGCCGAACGAGACAGCCTGCCTGCCTAGCTGAAAGTCCCAATTACCAGCACGGCATGAAACATAAGCGCGGTCCAGGTTTTGTTCCAGCATGGTTCGCGCATCCGTTGATGAATCATCGTTTCCGAAAAGCCGAACAGGGAGGTTGCTGAGACGGTAGATGCGGGTTGTTTTGTTTTTCATGGAAACAGTGTTTTGGTGTAAACCGGCGTGTTCCATCCAGATCGGCATCAACTCATAAGAGATTTCGGCCAGGCAAGAATCGTAAAATTCCTGCTCCCAGTCAAAACGGATCCTGTTCCACAGTGAACGTGATGGGGAAGAGCCGGAATTTTGGAGTACGTATTGCGTGTTTGTGCTGATCGTCCATTCGCCGGCACAAGCAGTATCCGCGACTACAATCTGCGCAAACAAGAATGCGAAGACAGCAAACCGCATGGCGATTTGGATATGCCTTTGAGCGACCGCGGAATGTGGAATGTGGAGCAAATCCGAAATGATCCGGGGTGGGTTATCCCCTCCCCCGGTGGGGTGGACCCGCAACAGGCGGGGTGGGTGCGGAATGCGAAATGTGGTATAAATCCGATATTCTAAATTCGAAATCGAAGATCCCATTGAGCGGCGTTTCAGTTTCGTGATTCGTCCGCAACCACCCTGCCATCGGTGAGTGTGACCAATCGTTTCGCGCGGGCCATGATTTGCGGATCATGAGTGGAAAAGACAAAGGTCGCCTGCTGTTCCTCGTTGAACCTCAGCATCATGTCCAGCAGTTGTCCTCCGGTTTCCGAATCAAGGTTCGCGGTCGGTTCGTCCGCGAGGATAATGTCCGGTTTGGATACCATTGCCCGGGCAATGGCGACCCGCTGCTGCTGCCCCCCGGAAAGTTCCGCTGGAAAGCGATTTTCTTTTCCTTCCAGCCCGATCTTTTTCAAAAACCGGTTGACCCGATCCTTTCTCTCGCGGGCGCCCACACCTTGAAGCAGCATCACGTACTCGATGTTTTCCAGCACAGTCAGCACGGGGATCAGGTTGTAGGCCTGGAAGACAAGCCCGATGTGGTCTCTGCGGAAAGCGGCCAGCTCGCTTCCGCTGAGTTCGCTGAGAGGCCGTCCGGAAACACGGATTTCACCTGAACTGGGCAGGTCGAGACCGCAGAGGATATTCAGCAGGGTGGTTTTTCCCGACCCGGACGGGCCGACAATGGCCGTGAAATCTCCCCGTTCGATGGTGAGGTCCACTCCCTTGAGCGCCTTGACCTGCAGGTCTCCTTCTCCAAAGTTTTTTGATATTTTATCCGTGGCAATCACCGCGGTCATGGCATCACTCCAAAAAATTCATGGTTAGAATTTCCTTTTCCGCATCGCCTCTACCGGGAGCATGCGCAACAGTTTCCATGCCGGATAGAGCGATGCGACCAATGTGAACCCCATGGTCCAGAATGGATATTGAACCAGGCGGTCCCAGCGCAGTTCCGGATAGATTTTTTCCTGGAATGTGACCCCTGAAAACTCGATTCCGGTGTAATCAATTCCGTACTTGTGTGACAGGGTCATGACAATCACGGAAATCAGAATGCCGAGAATAGTGCTGAAAACCCCCAGACACGCTGCCTCGTAAATCATCAGCCGCGATGCCTGCAAAGGAGTGGTCCCGAGGGATTTGATCACGCCCAGTTCAAACATGCGTTCATAAAGCCCCATCAGCAGGGTGTTGGTAATGCCAAGCCCGATGATGAAAAAGAGGACCAGCCCAACGATCACCATTGTCAGGTCAGACCATTGCATCATAATTTTCAATGCGGGCATCAGTTCCGACCAGGTAAGCAGTTCGTTTTCAATATCGGCTTTCGGCAGTTTCAGTGGATGCTCGATGTTGCCGTCTCTGTCCAGACTGGCAAAACGCAGGGCGATTTCATGGACGTTGCTTCCCATGACCAGCATTTTTTGCACTGTCTGCAGCGGAGCTACAACCACTGAGGCATCCATTTCCCTGGTCCCGATGTAAAAAACTCCGGAAAGACGGAACAGTTCCTGGACCATCTCTCCGGATTCCGCGTCAATCGCGGTGAGGACCAGGCGTTCTCCCAAATCCAGCTCGAGCTTCTCCGCGAGTTTATCGCCGAGGATCATCTCCCGCGAATCCGCGGCACTGAGATAGTTGCCCTTGACAAGCCCGTCGTCAAATTTAGAGAGTGGTTTTTCCCGCGAAGGGTCCACTCCCAGCACCATCACTGGTTCGGCGCCTTCGGACGAGGAAAGTATGGCCTGAGTAACTACACGGGCACTCCAGTGATCCATGTCAGGATGACGCTTTATTGTATCCAAAATGGCGCCGAGCCCGGAAATGGATAGCTTGACGTCCATTTCATCCCGGAACCCCCTGCGATGCAGTTGTGCCTGACCGAGCAAGGTGTCGGTGGCGTTTTTTATCATGTTCGTACTCATGCCGACCATGATGCCGTCAACGAACACCAGAGACGCCAGTCCGAAAGCAATCACCAACCCTGAGAGCAGGGTGCGTGTGCGGTTGCGCCAGAGGTTGCGCCAGGCGAGTTTCCAGAACATGGGCGCCGTTGTTCAGGGTTTACGCAGGATTTCCACAGGCACCGCACGCGCAGCTTTCACCGCCGGGAACAAGGCGACAATCGTCGCGGTTGCAACCGCGGCTACAGCGGGGAGCACCATCGCCTGCAAAGTCGGGGCTGTCAGCAGTTGCTCAAAAACCATTCCTCCATATTCAATCGCCTCCTCCATGCGGATGCCATGTTCAGAAAAATACCAGTTGAGTCCGTATGCAGGCGCTGAACCGGCCAATACGCTGTACAGGCCAAGCATCATCATTTCCAGTTGTATCGCGGCAAAGATAAACCATGGCTTGGTACCGAGAGCCAGCAATATGCCAAACTCATGCTGGCGTTCCAGGGTGTTCATCAGCACGGTAATCAGAATCAGCAGGGCGACGATGAAGAGGATCACAAACTGTGTGATCCAGTTGCCTTCCATATCCGCTCTCATGGCTTTATAGAATTGCTCTTCCACCACCTGCCAGGGTTCCGCTGTCAATGTTTCATCCGGCATCCTGTTTCCCAGGATTTGCGCCTGTTCCCTTGCTTCGTTGTAGTCATCAAGGCGCAATGCTATTTCATGCACCCTGGTTTGCAGAGTAAGAAAGTCCTGGGCGGTTTTCAGAGGCAGGTAGGCCAGGTTGCCGTCCTGCATTTCCGCATTGGGTTTTAGGACACCGGCTACGGTGAAAATGTCATTGGCAATGGAACCGTCCGCGCCCTGACCAATGAATATCACTTCTTCTCCAACCTTCACTTCCAGCAGTTTTTGCAGACGCGCACTCAACAGCACTTCCGGCGCCCGCGGGTTTCCACTGAAATAAGAACCCCGGGCCAGCTTGTTCCGGATTCGCGTTACCCGTGCTTCCTGGTCGGGGTCGATACCGACGATGCGGGTGAAGCTTGATTTTTCTTCTCCGAAGATCAATGCGGCGGAATAGACCCTTCCTGACCATGCCTGTATTTCCCGCGAGCCGGCCAGCACCTGAAGGAGTTCCGGAGTGATTTTGAAATTGCGGTGAAGCGAGGGGTTTTCCAGGTAACCCTGATGGTGTATCTGAACATGTCCGGAATGGTTTTCGGTCAGCAGACGTATCAGGTTTCCGTAACTCCCGTCCGCAAACCCAAGTGAGATTGAAAACAGGATGTAACTTCCGGTTATGCTGAGTCCGCACAGAAATGAACGGCTTTTCTGACGAAACAGGTTGCGGAAAGCAATTTTCCAGACAAGCATGCGTGTTTTCCTGAAATTTGAGCCCCTGCTCGGTGTGTCAGCCGCGTCGTCTAAGCCTGCTGAAAGAAAACAGCTTTTCTGAAAGTTCGGGACGGAAATCGATTTTGCGGTACCGTATCAACGTGCTGCTGTTTTTGTTCAAGGTGCGCATTTCCATTACCGCGGGTATACGTTTACCTCCCATTTGTTTTACCTCCCGCAGTTCCATGACACGTTTTTTCTCACCGTCTTCGTCGAAATAAATGTATTCGGTCGGCATTAAATCATCGCGCCGGATGCTGATGGATATTTTTCCCCATACCGTCACTGTGTATTCTTTTGGAACCAGTTCGATGAGAAAGAACTTTTCAGGGTCTTCAGGGTGGTCTACGAGCCGGGCGTGGTGATCATCGACAAGGGTATTCTCCTTGACCAGGTCATCGTTGGTGAAATCCGAACCCATCCATGAGTTCATCATCATCGATGGCGGGACCTTGAGAACTTTGTTGATTTTCGGGAAATAATTCCACATCTGGTTTCCCAGCTTGAGGGTTTTGATCCCCCTGTCCTTGCGGGGAGAGAGCAAATGGATCAAGGTGTCGTCCATGCCGCGGGTCCAGACTTCCATCGTCATCGTCCGTTCCCAGTTTTCGGTGACTATACGCATCTCCATTTCCGCATAGCTGGAATCGCTGCGATAAAGCTTGTCCACCCTTTCCAGCAGTGAACTTGCGTCTTCTCCCGCGTAAACCACAATGCTGATAAAGAAACCTGTAAGGCAGAGCGGAAGCCTCTTCAGCCACACCATCTGTTATAGTCTCAGTCTAAGTTCAGTGAATAACCGTCAATGCATTCATCATCTTCTTTTTCAGAAGTGAAATTTCCTGCACCGCCTCAACTGTGCTCCATGCCGCACTTTGTACTAAACCATCATAGTCTGTATTGATGTTACTTAGGATGTTGTATATTTTACGAGATAATTCTCAGTTCGTTTTTCCCAAGTCTTTGCTTATCGACTTTCGAAATCAGTTGCGGCGCTCATGAATACCCGTACTCACCGGACACAGGTAATTACCCTCACCACCGATTTCGGCACGGAGGACGGTTATGTAGGAGCGATGAAAGGCCGCATACTGTCGATCTGTCCGCACGCGCACATTGTCGATATCAGCCATGACATTCCCCCCCAGGATTTGCTCTCAGGCGCGCTCACAGTGATGCGCTCAGCACCTTGTTTCCCTGAAGGAACGATTCACATCGCGGTGGTTGACCCGGGTGTCGGGTCCGGACGTGCCGGACTGCTGGCAGAGTGTGAAACAGCTGCATTCGTTGCTCCTGACAACGGGCTCCTGTCACTGGTGTTTGAGGAAATGCCGCCCGGAAGACTGTTGCGTATTCATTCTGAAACAAGCCGCTGGAAAAAACACAGCAGTTTTGATGGATTGTCGCTGTTTGCCCCGGTGGCAGCTCATCTGGCCCAGGGGATGGACCCAGCGGAAATCGGGGAAGAAATGGGTGATTATGTCCGAATTCCCATTCCCCAACCAGTACCGGGAGGGAATGTTATAACCGGAGAAATCCTCGATTTTGACCGCTTCGGCAATGCCATCAGCAACATTGGCGCGGAACACCTGGCAAGCCTGCATAATGATAGACCGTGGGTCTATTGCGGACAGCACCGACTGCAAGTGCAGAATCATTATTCTCAATCAGCGGAAGAATCCGCGCAGGTTTTTGCCTTGGTCAACAGCGATGGTTTGCTGGAAGTAGCGGTTTACAATGCGTCCGCACAAACCCTGCTAAACCTGCGGCGTGGAGACGAAGTGCGTGTAAAAACAGAATGAGCCGCGGAAACTTAAACCCGGGGTGTTAATTCCGGTTCAACACCCCCATCAGGGCAGGTCCGAGGACCAGCACCGCTCCCACGGAAGCGAAAGCCAAACCCCACCCTAGCGGGGCGCCCGGTCCGCCGAATGCATCTAAAACCATTCCAAATCCAATTGGTCCGAGAAATGAGCCGATAAACCCTACACTGGAATATACTGACAGGGTTCTACCGAGGTTTTCATTGGACGAACTCTCGATCACTCCATTGGTAATGGATGCTGAATCCCCGGTGACAAAACATCCATAAATCAATACCAGCACACACAACAGGGGAATCGGCAGGTCAGCATTGAATCCGAGGACCATTGAGATCAAGGCCGAAACTGTCATCACTGCGGCAACAGTCAGCTTGCGTCCGAAACGCAACGCGAGTTCATTTCCAAAAACGCTGGAGGGCATGCCGAGAAGGATGCCTATGAAGGCAACAACGGTGGGCTGAATGTTGAATGTCGAATCAGGCTGGTTGCTGAAGGCAAACACAAGAAAGGCAACAATCCAGGAACGGAAGGCAAATAATTCGTAATTGTGGGTGGTGTAACAGGCCACCCATCCCATTGAGAAGCGATTTCTCAGCACCGGGCGGAAATCGAGCATATGGAGTCCAATCGGTGCTCTCAGGGTTGAAATCTTCGGTTCAAGGACCCAGTTGACCAGCAGCAGTGCCGAAACGGCACAGATCACCGCAACCCAGAAAGCAATACGCCAATGAAACAGTTCTCCGACATAACCTCCGACCAGGAAAGAAAGGGAGCTGCCGATCCCAAATGACGCGGTGTAGAAAGAGGTGGCCCGTGCCTGGGCCTTTCCTTCGAGGCGGTCGGTGAGCGCTTTCAACCCCGGCATGTAGGTCCCAGCCAGGCCGATCCCCCCCAGGGTGCGAAAAACCACGGCAGACCAGAATCCCTCCGCCAAAAGGGCAAACCCGACTGAGCTGATAATAGTCATGCAAACACCGCCTATGTAAATGCGCCTTGCATCCAGCCAGTCGGTCAGCGTGACCAGAACCGCAACGGCGCATACATAACCGCCATAATAGATCCCGCTGATCCATCCCACTTCGGTGCCGTCCAGCGACCATTCCGTAAAAAATACCGGGATCAGTGCTGAAAAGGTGAAGACCCCCTGCATTGTCAACACCTCGGCAAAACACATCCAGGCAATCAGTTTCACCGCGGACTTTTCAGCCTGCTTAAAACCTGATCCGGATGTCATTTGATTGGGAATTGGGTTGTAATGAAGACAGCAGCCCTGGATGAATTCCACTTAAAAACAGGGCTGCCGCCAATGGGGTTACAGGTAGTACGATAAGGCTACCTGAGTTGTGGCTGTGAGAGGATATGCGCTCGCCGGTTTTTTTGCAACGCCTTCTTACTTGTGCCGGTGGCAATTGGTTCCTGTGCCCCAACACTGATCAGGGTGAAACGGCCCGGATCAAACCCTTCCCCGGTGAGAGTGTTCATTACTTCTTCCGCGCGTCTCATGCCCAACTGAACATTATTAAGTTTTGAACCTTCTCCAAATTGAGGTTTTAACGGATCGGTATGTCCGGTGATGACAATCGGCTGGGTGGGGTATTTTCTCAGACAGCGTGCTATATTCTGCAGTTGATTGCGAGCTGCTTTGTTCAGGGTGGATTTGCCCTGGTTGAAAGTGATGCTGAAATCGCAGATTCCTGATTTCGGTGAAGGGAAACTGGGATTGGAATTCAGGTAAACCTGTTTGGCAAGATGTATCACAAACTGGCTGCGGGAACCAACGCTCCCTCGCGCCAATTTGAGAATGCGGTATTCTTCACGGTCAATTTTCCATTCAAGTTCACCTTGAACAAAATGGGTTTGCTCTTCATTTTCCTGGTAAACACGTTCACGGTATGATTCAAGGTTGAGAGACCGGTTTTGACTGGCCGACTGCAGCATATCCGCAAAAATATCCTTGACCGGACGACCGCTGATCGGGATGTTATCGGCGATTCTTGAATCGAGGATCAACTGCCGGGCCCGGCCTTCCCCCTTTTTCTTCGAGGCTTTCCCCGCGGTAAGACTGCTGAACATCACATCATGTTCCAGCGTGTATTTTTCAAAGGTTAAGACTTTCCGCTGCCGGTAATGTTTTTGGTAATTCTGCCTTGCGGAACGCAACGCTTGAAGCGGTGAGTCCCCCTGAATTTCTCCGTTGAGTGCGTCACGCTTTTTTTCGAATGCACGGATGGATTCCATGATTTTTTTTATGTCTTCCTTCAAACCATTGCGGAACATGGTGAAGTACGACAGCTTCATGTTGATCGTCTGCAGTGTGTAATCATTGTTCACCTGCTGGTATGCTAGTTCTTTCCTCAGCCAGTCCTGCAGACGTTTATCTCCGACAGATTCTGATTTGAGGAATGCCTGAATTTCCTGTTCGCTGGTTAAAATCTGCACCTGCACATTTCTCTTGCTTCCAGAATCGACACTGGTCACTCCCGGAGCAAAAGGGTACGCTGCTACGTGCTGAAAGAGATACACGTATTCATTTGCTTCATTGTCAAAACGCGTTATGTTTTCAGGGTAGAGGAAAGTGACCTGTATCTTACCGTTTTGGAAGGGGATGTTCAGTTTGCTGCTGTAGCGATTTGTCACATGCGCAAGCACGGGTTCCTCAATGAAACGGAAAATCGCCTTGCTCAGGTTTTCTGATTTTCCGGAACCGGCAAGGTCATCCGTGAACGGAGTTTTTACTGCAACCAGTGTGTTGAGAGGCAAGTTACGCAGGTTGCTGATGTAGACTTGCTGGTCGACATTGATCTGGACAATTTGCCTGCGAATTAAATCAATCTCAGACTGCAGCTTGGCAATCGCCTTGGAATACTGTTTTTCCAGAATCGCATTGCTGTTCTGTCCGGACTTTTCATGGACGAAAGTGCCGAATGCAGAGCGGTATTGCTTTTCAAAATGCTCAAGTTCCTCATGCCATCCGCGATCGGATTGCGTGATAGTTTGCAGCCATCGTTTCTCTTCTTCCGGGATCGTATAGAAGTTTTGAATGCCTTGATTGCGGATGATGTGCTCAGTCACGGATTTCAGGAACATCGTCCTGGATTTCTTGTCCGCGGAAGCAGATTGAGGAATAGAGTAAAAGTGCTGAGTCTCCACGGGTGCGGGATCCTCTTGGCCCTGTTGTGGGGCAGCAGTTTCAACTTGCTGGGCAAACATGCTCAGTGGACAAAGCAGAAGCACGAGGAAAGTAAAAATCGTCTTTGTCAAAAGTTTGCCGAATACTGGAACTCTGATCAACCATTCTGACATTTTGGTTTGGAATCGGTGCTGTAGTGGATTTTTATTTGTGCGGATCATGTGGTTCCGTTGTTTGGGTTGAAATATCGATTCAAAAAACTGATAATTATAAGTCAATATACTAGTGAAAAAACAAGCTGGAAGTCAGATCTGTCGGCAGAACACAGTTTCGTATTACATGAATCACAAAGCGGAATCAACGTGGCATGATAATTCTGAAACATTAGATTTACGCCTGAAACATCAAATCCAGGAAGTCAAGATGGTTTGGGCCGAGATCATTGAAATTAGTTTGGATGTTTCACCCGATCACCCGGAATTGGACTTGCATACCCGGTTTCTTTGCCTGGCCTTTAAATGATGATTGCCTCAACATGATGCAAGTGAAACTTATTATTCTGCTCAGCTTCCTGATGAGTGTGAGTTTTACCCTGCACTCCGCGGAATCCACGGATGAGGGTGTGGATCCTCGCAGCAAATCCAAAGAATATTATCTTTGCATCAAAGTTAAACCCACCGTTGATTATTGCAGCAGAAAAATATTTGATCCCAGGGATTCCAGGAACCTCGACATCATTGCCCGCAAGCAGATGAAATCAACCCGGGCCCCCAAAAACACCAAGTCCTTAGATTATAACTCCCTCCAGCAAAGGCTCCAGTATGGATCTCATACTCAACAGAATGCTGCTGCCAGGACCCCTGAGTCTGAATGATGAAAGTCCCCAACACAGTTCTGAAGCCGAGGGTCATCTCATGTATGTATCCTCCACGTAACAAATGACGTTTTTTCCGGAAAAGAGGGGCGATCCCGTAGGGGCAACCCCCCGTGGTTGCCATTAGCAGGGTGGTCAAAAGATGCCTGCCAGCCGCGCTTCGCTTAGCGCATGCAGGCGTGTACAAACTTGATTTTGGGCAGACACAAGGGTCTGCCACTACAGATAGCTATAACATAGCTTCCAAATTTTGCACAATTAGAAGTCCGATCCAGTTGTTCAAAAATATACTGTTTTTTTCCTGAACCGGCATATCAGTTTCATGGTTAAGTCCACGTGGTGGGCAAAACCCAGGTTTTCATTAATTTAATGGAGTTAACATTTGAGCCAAGACAAGTTGGAAGTACAGGGAACGGTCATTGAATCGTCCAAAGGCATTTTCCGTGTACAGTTAGAAAATAATCATGTAGTCATCGGGCATCTTTCCGGTAAAATGAAAATGTACAAAATACGGGTCCTCCCCGGGGATACCGTGACAGTGGAAATTTCACCGTATGATCTAAATCGCGGACGCATCGTACGCCGCGAAAAAAACGTCAGTTGATTATAACTTGGGCTTAAGCGCTTTCAATAAATGCTACAGCGCTTAGGCCTTTGACAATCCCGAAATCGAAGGAGATGACTTTAAACCTTGGCAATGCCGCAGCAGCGGTGTTCTGCAAGGGGAAGGGGGGAACAACCCTCTAATCATCAATCGTTTTCAGAATTTTTTCCCTCCATTCACTTCCCATTTTTCATGACATTTCCTTCAACACGTTTTGAACAAGAACTGTGCATCCTGACCATTGAAGCGCTTGCTGAAATTGATCCTTCACAACATTGGGAGGTTGACTCGCTGGCAGTCCTGATTGAACAACCACCAAACCCGGAAATGGGGGATTTTGCCTTGCCCTGTTTCGGGTTTTCCAAAACCTTGCGGCGTGCTCCGAAGCAGATTGCGGCGGAACTTGCTGAAATCCTGCTGCAACGCAATCCGGAATCATCACCTTTCATACGGATACAATCCAACGGCCCCTATCTTAATTTTACCGTATCAGCGAGATCGCTGGCACTTGAATTACTCCCACGGATTTTCCAGGGAACTTTTTTTAGCGCTCCGGAAAACATGACTCCGGAAAGGGTGATGATCGAGTATTCCCAGCCAAACACACACAAGGGGTTCCATGTCGGGCACTTGCGAAACGTCGCGCTGGGAGACAGCCTGTGTCGCATATATCGTTACAACGGATACGAAGTGATTGGCGCCAATTACCTTGGTGACGTCGGCGCCCACATTGCCAAATGCCTCTGGTACTACCTCAACCGCAACGATGACTCCCCTCCCAGAACACTGAAAGGAAAATGGCTGGGTGAACTCTACACCCGTGCTGTACAAACCCTGGAGCAGTTGCAGGGAAGCGCGGTTCAGGAGGCTGAACAGGAAGTCAGTAAACTGCTCCAACTACTGGAACAGGGCGATCCGGAGATGCATGCAGTCTGGGAACAGACCAGGCAGTGGTCAATGGAGGATTTTTATGAAATCTATCAGTGGCTGGACGTCAAGTTTGACCATTATTTTTATGAATCCGAGGTCGATGATGAAGGGCGGCAGATCGTGCTTGATGGAGAACGAGCCGGGACATTCGTTCGCTCCGACGGGGCCCTCGGAATCGACCTGGAAGACGAAGGACTGGGTTTTTTCATGCTGCTCAAGTCCGACGGAAACACGCTTTATTCCACCAAAGACCTCGCGTTGGCTAAGCGTAAATTTGAACAATTCGCAATCAACCGTTCAGTTTATGTGGTGGGTGCGGAGCAGACCCTGCATTTTAAACAGGTATTTGCGACCCTCAAACGCATGGGGTATGCACAGGCTGATAAATGTTACCACCTTCCTTATGCCCTGGTAATGCTCCCCTCCGGGAAAATGAGTTCCCGTGCAGGCAACGTGATCCTGTTTTCACAAATGCGTCGGGAGATGATGGAATACATCCGGAACAGGCATTTGTCGGACCATCGTGACGATTGGAGGCGGGAGGAAATCGAAGAAACCGCCCACCGGGTAGCAGTCGCGGCCATCAAGTACGGCATGCTCAATCAAGACCCTAACAAACCAATTGTGTTTTCGATGGAAGACTGGCTGGTTTCCGAAGGGAACACCGGGACTTACCTGGTTTATGCGTATGTCCGTATTCGCAGCATCGGCCGCCGTGTTTCCCGTGACGTGTGCGATTCAGTCGATTTTTCCCTGCTTTCCCATCCAAACGAAAAATTGCTCCTGCGCAGGATAATGGATTTCAACAGGGTGGCATGGAAAGCCGGGGAACAGTTCCGCCCTTCATTAGTTGCCAGGTTTCTTTATGAACTCAGCAAGGTTTTCAGCAAGACCTACAGCACTTGTTCCGTGAAACATGCCGGGTCGGACGAACTGCAGGCAGCAAGGCTGCTGCTTTTTCACTGCGTTGCGGAAGTGTTGCATGAAGGACTGGGACTGCTGGGCATCACACCACCTGAACGGATGTGAGGGTGCTGTCAGTTATGAAAAACGGGTGGTTGGGATTATTGGTTCTTTTTGTAGCGCTCACTGCTTCCCCGGCAGGTTTTATATACGCGGATTATTTTAAATGGGAACTGGAAGTCTATCTGGAAGGACCGGGAACATCCAAAGATATTGTTCCCGTGCTTAATGACGGCGTGATTTTCCGCTGGGGAAAAGGAGGAGAATGCTCCGTTGAACAATCCTGGACCAGGATGGAATCCGAATTGACCATCGAGGGAAAAACTCTGGCATGCACAAAAGATGGAAAAAAATGGACGTCCCCTCTGATCTGCCGTGATAACCGTGGAGGACGCCTTTACAATCGTTGGCTGGAACTCTATCCCGTACCCCGGCCGGCTACAATTATGTTTGAACTCGAAGACCCCGTTAATTCACCTTTCCTGCGTTTCCGCTGTTTCTTCTGAACCCAGCAGGTCAAGTAATGAGCAAACTTCTTCACACGCCGACCGTGATGCGGTTTTTATCATCGCCGGGGTTATATTACCCTGAGAATTCGCCGCGGAATCACTGACTGCACGGATGGCGACCATGGGAATTTCAAAAAGGCTCGCAACCTGTGCGACCGCTGCGCTTTCCATGTCAACCACTTGCGCTCCAAACTCACGGAAAAGCCTGTCCCGCGTTTTTGCGCATTGAAGAAACAGGTCGGCGGTGAGGAAGGAACCCAACCTGGCCTCGGGCATTTTCTCGCGAATCATGCCCAGGATGCCGCTGTCCATTTCAAAAGCTAAAGATTGCGGATCATTGCCCAGGGGAATGGACCCGACGCGAAAGCGACGCATCCTTCCATTGACAAGGCTCCCGTAATCGTACTGAATAAGGCGCTTACCAACAAAGACTTCTCCGGTATGCACCCCGGGGTCCAATGCTCCTCCTGTTCCGGATACAACGATGAGTTCACATGCGAATTCCCTGATCAGCAAAGTGGTACAGAGCGCGGAGTTGACCTTTCCTATACCTCCCTCGGCCAGCCAAAGTTCATGCAATGGATGAATACCCTGGTAAAATCGCTTCCCGGCAATCAACCGGGCAGGTGTCTTCTTGTTAAGAAACGGCCTGAGTTCCTGAGGGATAGCGGTAAGAACGCCGATTCGCATAAAGTTTTTTTGCTTGTGGTTCTAATTCCAGCCTCTGGATTTCAGCCTCTTACCTTGAGATTCCTGCTATTCAGAAATGATGGTTTTTCCAGTGCATCAGAAATATTTTTCACAAATCCTGGGGAAGTCCCTTTTTTTGCACCAGGCATAAAATTTACCGCTTCCACCGCGGCAGGATAACATAATGAGCGAAAACAGAAGGAGCAAAAAAAATTTTGCGCTCAGCACCGCGGTTGCCCTGCGTTTCATCAATTTTCCTTTTCAATGACGCAGCCAAGCGCCAATTCGGCAAAGGTGCTGTTTCCTGTCGTCTGCCAGACTGAACGCAGTTTTGCTCCCAGTCTTCCAGGTTCATATTCAATGATGAATGTTTCCCACCAGGCAGCATCGACGGCGGCAAACTGATCCTGACTCAAAACCATGATGGCTCCTTTTTCCGCAAGCAACCGGGCATTATATTCCTGGTGCGTATTTTTCAGCGGGATTACGAGAGCATCCCCACCGAGCGCCGCCAACTCTCCTAGTATTCCCATCCCCGCTCGTGTCACTACCAGTTCACTACGTGTAAGCAGGTCTCCCATTCCTGCTGATACAAATTCCACCCGATGGTATTCCGGGTGGTTTGAACTCCAACCCGGGTTTCGATTCCCGGTCAGGTGCACCACCTGCCAGCGCGGAAGCCACAGTTCGAGCAGGCCTTCAACAGCCTTGTTTATGGATACCGCACCTTGACCTCCACCGGTGACCGTAAGCACCGGTCGCAATGGGTCTAGATTGAAAAGGCAGTCTGCATTTTCTGGGGCCGCATCCAATATCCCGTCTCTGACTACCGGACCGATGACATGTTTACGTGGAACCCGGGGAAATGCATGGCAGGTTTCTTCAAAATGGCAAACCAGAATCCGGCTGACCGGCGCCATCAGGCGGTTGGCAAGTCCGGGATGAACATCCATCTGCAAAATCATGTGGGGAATTTGAAAAAGCCCACACAACCAGGCAACCGGAACACTGACATAACTGCCCGCTGAGACGGCCAGATGTGGACGGAATACAAGCAGATGTAGCAACCCCGCCAAGCCCCCGGCAAATACAAGAAGAGGGTCAATCAGATTGCGCCAGTGCCAGTACCGGCGCAGTTTTCCCGCGGGTATGGCATAATATGCAATTCCTGATTCCGCGGCCATTTTTCTTTCCGCTCCGGAGCCTGCGCCAAGCAAACGAAAAGATGCCGATCGAGGGGTATTTTTTTTCCTGATCTCTTCGGCTAACGCCAGCAGAGGCGCGGTTGGCCCTCCGGACCCTCCACCGGTCAGCAGGATCCTGATGGTATTTGTTCCGCTCAAGCAATCCTCTTTTCAACTACCGGAATGGTTTGTTGCGGGATAAACCATTCATAAAGAATTTTTTACAGGGCACTGATGCCCGGGTTTCTTTCCATTTCATTCCGAAGCAGAATTGAGTTCCGGATGGCCGCCATTTCCTCGGCCCTTTCAGAGAAAATCCAGTCAATGCCCCGGTTCAGTTCCCGGTAGAGGCAGTTTCTTGAATTTGAATAGCCTGTTCCCAATTGCTGCCCTGCCTGTTTGTGCTCATCCACCAGCCGCCGATTGATAAGCAGGTAATGCCCCTCTAATCCGGCATATTTATGTTCCAGGACAGTTCTGCTGTATTCAAACTGGTTGAATTCCGCAACCAGCAGCTTCGCGGACGGTTCAATAAAATCGAGCAGTTTAAGCATCTTGGGGGTCAAAGAAAGCAGATGAAAATCCTGTTTGGGGGTCAGCGGAGAACACACACTGCGTAGTATTTCGTTCTGCCGCAAAGGGTCAGGGTAATGCTCTTCTTTGGCTTCAACCATCAGATGCAGTTTCCCTCCATATCGGCGGACAACTTCATCAAGTGTGGGAACATCCGGGATTTCACGACGCAGAACCGAAAAATCAATTTCCCCCACACGCAATGATTCTCCAAAGACCCTGATCAAGTCCGGATCATGAATGACAACGGGAGTTAAATCTTGTGTCCAGCGGAAATCCAGTTCGATGCCCCAAACCCCTTCGCATGCCAGGACCCTGTCAAACGCCTCGAGGGTGTTTTCCTTTATCTCCCGGTTGTCATGGATGCCCCTGTGGGATATGATCCGGCACTTCCGGACCTGTTCGGGGACGGGCTCCGCCTGCGGACACAATGCGTAGAACCCATCGCAGGCACGCATCAAAACCGCTTCAAGCCAGGGAATAAAAGCCATTGGAAACGACGAGGATTGCTGATTTTGAAGCAGGTTCTTCTTTGAAGAAACAATTATCCGCTCATGAAATCCGGTTTACGAATTTCAGGGTCCTCAAGCCAACCATGATTTTGTGATAGGTGTTCCAGGTGATGGGTTCCAGCTGGATATGGATCGAGGCCTCATTATTGGGAAGGATTTTGCTCTCGGAAAGTTCAATGGCAACGTTTGCGGCTTTAATGATTTTGGTGATCTGATACAGTACGCCGGTGCCATCCACCACATTCAGTTTCAGGTTGTGCGGACGTGTTTCGTTTCTCGGCAGATGCCATTCCACAACCAGGGGCATGTCTTCCCTTGCCTGAACCTGGCGGATTTCGCTGAACTCTTCACAGTTGTTGCGGTGTATTTCAAGCTCCATTTCCCTGTTTACAAATCCAACGATTTTGTCACCGGGTATCGGACGGCAGCATTCCGCCATCTTCAGCAAGGGGTCTTCGGGGCTTTCAATCAGAAAACGTGTGCTTTGGCTGCCGAACAGGTTCCAGGGACGTGAGCGCAGCAATTCTCTCAGCCTGCCGATTTTTTCATAATCCACCAACAGGTGTTTTTTCAGAAAGGGTCCCACAGCGCGTTTTCGTAAACCGATTTCCTGCAGAAACTTGTCGAATTCCAGTTTTTCGTATTCCAGTGCAGTTTGAACTTCAGGTTTTTTCACCCATTCCTCCATGTGCTCTCCAAACTGCTCCAGCTCACGGGCCAGCACTTCGCGTCCCAAACGGCGTGCTTTGCTGGCGTTTTGCTGGCTGACCGCGCGTTTTATTTCAATCCGGCTTTTGGCCATCACGATTTGCTTGAGCCACTCCCGGGAGGGACGAACTCCCGGATCGGTGAGGATATTCAGGCACTCCCCATGGAACAGTTTCCGTTCCCGCGGGACCCGTCGATTCGCTTTAATCCCGGGTTCCTGTGAGGGATTCACAATCGCGCCGATACAGTGGTTTCCCAAATCCGTGTGGATGGAGTATGCGAAATCAAGCACGGTAGCGCCTTTGGGCAAGGCAAAAACATCTCCTTTTGGGCTGAAAACCTGGATCTGGTCGGATTGCGCATAACTGAGGACATCGATCATCCTCAGTTCTTCAGCATCCGCGATTTGATCCAGCTGTTCCAGATATGTGCGGTAATAATCCGCCAGTTCATCCGGACGGTCTTTCCAGTGAGCCAGAATTCCATACTGGTTCGATTCCTCCATACCTCGTGAAATGATTTCGATTTCAACCCTCTCGCCCTCAAGATACAGCTCCGTCTGGATCCCCTGGTAACCGTTCCAAAGCGGGTTGCTGATGTAATCCCTGATCTGCAACGGCACGGTGCTGAAGGAGGTGTGCAGAATGCCCAGCGCCTGGTAGCATGCAAGCCTGCTCTCGACAACAATGCGGATGCTCTCCAGTATCCGGTCAACCGGACTGGAATCATAGACCATGGCCGCGGGGTGAACAAGAACAGGCGCCACTGAAAAGAAGGCGAGCCGATGTTCTTCCATGGTTTTTTCCAGGCTTGCACGCATCACCTCTATCGCGGGCATGCGCTGTCCTTTAATCTGTTCGATCGCCTGTACTGTTTTCAAGTAACGTTTTGGATACAGATATCGGAAACACAGTTCGGTATGTTCCTGGCTGATTTTCGTCAATCCTAGTCTCCTTGCCATGGGTACATACACATCGAGGGTCTCGCGACTGATTCTCCGCTGCTTGTCACGGGGCATCGCCTCCATGTCGCGCATGTTGTCCAGGCGATCAAACATCTTGATGAACATTGCCCTGACATCCTTGGTCATGGCAATCAGCATGCGCTGATAGGTGGCTTCCAGTTCTGATCGGTTTCGCTGCAGTGCGTCAAAGGGGTATTTTATTTTTGTCAGTCCCTCCACGATTTCAGCATACCAGTCACCGTATTCTTCCCGGATATGTTCCCGGGTCATGGAAGTGTCTTCAATTGCGTCATGGAGCAGTGCCGCGATCGCGGTGGATGCTTCCAGACCAGATTTGCAAATTTGCAGCGAAACTCTTAGCGGGTGAACAATCACCGGTTGACCTGATCGCCTGACCTGGTTGGCATGGAAACGGGAAATCTCAGCAAACGCTTTTTCCAGCAGCCTCTGTTCTTTCTTGGTTCCCGATTGCCGAACTCGTGCACGAATCTGATCCTGAAGGTCTTCAATCAGGGACTGGTCTTTAGCTTTAAAACGGGGCGGGCCGGATTTACGTCCGGGTTTTAGTGTTCGTAATCCGGACGATGCGGAGGATTTTTTTGCGGTTTGGTCTTTTTCAAGGGATATCGGTTCGGGCACGGGCATGCAAAATCCGTCAGGGTTCAATCATTGGGGACGAAAGCTTCGGGACTGGGCGAATCCTGTGCAATAACGCAATGGAGAATCTTCGTTCACCGGTTTCCACCCAACCTCGAAGTTTCTGTTCCACAGGGTTTCCCGGACTTCCCGGAACAATTCAAAACTATCCGGAGCAACCCAAAAAAAGAAATACGTTTCCTCTGGACGATGATTCAAAATCGTTTGATCAAGCATCCCGTTTGTGCGCATGAACTGATGCCACCACTCGCCCGCGCCGGGACGCGTCTCGAATTCGATACAGTGTGCATGACCGCTTCCGGTTTCCAGCACCACGGAATGGGTATCAAACCGCAGTCTCCGCGGTGGAGAAGCATTGCTTCCGGAAAGGGTTTTCTTCAGTTTGCGGTAATAATCAGCACGGTCCAGCCGGATGACGCGGTTGTCGCGCAAGAGAAACAACAGCCCTGACTTTTGGGAATAGTGTGCCCAGGGAATCAGTATTTTTTCCGTTGCATCCACTACCCGTGTTTCAGGGGTTGTTTCAGGAACATGTTCGATGTACGAAAGCAGGGCCATGAAAACCGCGAGAATGATCAGGATACCCACGCTGTTGGAGACTATGTCCACCAGTGAGTCGAGGTTAAGCATTCCGATGGTCTTTTCCGGTGCATTCCTGCGTGGATTCATTTCTGTTTGCTCAAGTCAATCTCTAACTTTCCTCCCCCGCAGTGTCTATGCCTGTATATAAATCACTGATCATTGTTCCGATGTACTATCACCCATTTCCTGCAGTGCCAGCTGTTTCTGTTCTTCTACGTGTCTGTGGTACCAGTCGGCCACCTTTTCCGCCAGTTCAGGACGATTGATACGCTTGCAGAAATCGGACATCTTCACCATGATGCTGTGCCGTGGGTCTATGTGGATGGCTTCCTCGTAAAACCCGATAGCGGCTTTGTGGTTCCCTTTTTTTTCGGCTTCTTCGGCAAGCCCGATTTTTTCCTGCACAAGTTCTTCGGTCTCCTTCATGATCATCTTGTTCAGCATCCTCTCCAGTTTCATTACCTGGTTGCTGTTTTTAAGCATGGTATGGATGTTGACGCCGATCTCGAGCAATTTCCGCGTTTTGTAGATATCAAGCGCCTTGTCCAATACCCTTGCGGATGTTTCATAATCCTGCTTTTTCATGGCGTTGTCTACTTGGACAGCATAGTTCTGAAACACGCGTTTCAATCCCTCCCTGGCATCATTGTTTGTGGATGAAATCTTCAGCACTCTGCGAAACGTCCGGGTTGCCTCCTCCAGCTCCTGATTCTCCAGCTGCAGCTGTGCTGTCCGGTTGAGCAGGTTCGGGGTGCGGATTTCCTCCACAAGCGGTTCATAAATTTCCAGCGCTTTCTTTTTTTGCCCCTTGGAAAATTGTTCTTCTCCCTGCATCAGTCGATCCTGAAGGTTGTAGGAACCCTGGGTGCGTTCCAGCAGTTTATGGGTGATGAAGAAATATGTACGGGCTTTCATGGTTTTGCCGGAACGCAAGTAAAGATACCCGAGGTTGACATTTGTGTAACGGTGATAAGGGTTTTTCGCCAGTATTCCATGCAGGGATTCAATGGAATTTGCCCTCACCCCACGCAAGGCAAATGCGAGCACCAGAAAGCAGCGGAAATCCGGATTGTTCGGCTGCTTTCGCAGTAGACGCTCGAATACTCTTTTGGCGATACCTGTTTCATGATGTGAAAGGCAAAAGAGCCCCAGGGCCATGCACAGCTGCCTCTCCTTTGCGCTGCCGGGTTCGACATCATTAATAATGTATTTGAATGTCGCAGCGGGATCGATTATTTCCAGGGCTGATTTTTCCTCTCCCCCTTCTCCGGAATCTTCAGCTTCCTGCGCCGCCGTTACCACAGGTGGTTCCTCCATGATAGCGTCCTCAGATTCAAGTTGCTCCGCAGCTGCCTTTCCGGTGATTTCTTCATCAGCATCGGGAAGGGGTTCATTTATATCATCTTCGTCCTTGTCGTTTTTATAAGAGGCAGTTTCAGGTTGGATCCTGCAGAGCAATTTTTCCCCGGCGCTGTTGTCCGGGAGTTTGTATTCCGACATGTTTTCAAATTCGGAAATCGCGGATGCAGCAGACCCGTCATACAATTCAACCCTGGCGATGGTGGCAGCCATGTTGTATGCGGCATTCTTGTTCCTGGGGTCCCGTTTCAGGCAGTGCTGATACATGTTACGGGCCTGGTTCCAGTCCCCTTTCTTGCGATACGTGTTGCCAAGCAAGTTTGCAAGTTCCAGGTTGTCCGGGTTTTTCTGCAACAGGTTCGCACCGATACTGATCAGTGCATCCGGATTGCTTCCCGACATTTCCTGATAGAGTTCATTGATCAGCTCTGAAGCAATTTCCTCATCCAGCGAAAACGCCTTGTTGATTTCGACTGATGCCCGGTCATAGAAACGGTTCTCCATCAGCTTCTTAGCGTGCTCAAGGATGGCAACGACTTCGTTTCGGTCTTCCTCGGCCAAACCAAGGAACCTGTCAAGAACACTCATCTGTCAATCAACCATGCTGGTTTTGTTTCTTGCAGCCTTGGACTGAGTAGTTTCAGTTGTTGGAATGGTGGAAAAGAAAAGTATTATTCTATTGCTGCGAAAATCATGCAAATATGCCTTCAATCCGAATTGCAAGGATAAGAACCCCGAGTTGAGCGGCGGATTTTCCGGATAATCGACTCCTGGGGAGGGGTATTATCAGGAAAAGATGCCTCTCGAACGACTTGTTATCGGGGCGCGGGAGCGCAGCGCGGCGCCACGATTCAAGTCGTGAGGGCGGGGACCGCTCAACTCGGGGTTGATCCGGGTCGCGCAGCCGAGCGAGCGACCCGGATCAACTTGAAATTTGGTTTGCCGGGAGGGTATGTGATTCATGTATAACACGTTGACATAGCCTCTGACTTATGTTTTTGAACTTCCCTTTTCCGTAACTTATCTTGAAAATCATACTATATCAAGGAATTCACTTGAGGCTTGTCTGAAAAAAGCCGAACTTGGCATCACTTCTGCTATTCCATCCTTGGTTTCTGGCGGAGTGCTTCATCAAACAGCGAGGGAACTTTACAAGACTCTTGTATTCTGAAAACCGGGATTCTGAAAAAGCAGCAACGCACGAATGGTTTTATGCTGTGTGCATGGTGAATCAGCAGACATGTTAAATGTGATGATTTTCCCTGCATCTCAAGAAAGACGCATTCTAAAAAACACTCCACTGTTGAAAACTGCGTTCATATAAAATAACAAATAAAAACAATCATCTGTGCCTTCAGAGGTTTGTTGATTTCAGGGTTTTCCCGGTTTGTTGCAGGACTTTCGGGAAAAGCCGCGGTTTATGCAATTATAAGGGAAGCAGGACATGCCGAAACGATTCATTTGCGGAGATCATTACTTGGAGATGAAATTACATGGCAACTGAGGAAACGGCGGTGAACGGTCAGGAGGAACGCCTCAGCGAGGAACTCCAGGCGGAGCTGGACGACGACATGTTCTTTGGAGAAGAAGATGCACCGGAGGAAAACCTTGCCGGGGATGACGATTTCCTCTCCACGGATGACTTGCTTGATTCCGCGGATGACCTGCTCGGAGATGAAACGACGGGAAACGACGAATTTGCAGAATCCGGACCTGAAGAAGAGGAGCAGACCGAAGAACCCGGACTGAAATTATCAGACCTGGCGCCGGCAGAGACCGGACCGGAGGCCCTGGATGAGCTTCCTCCGCTGGATGAGTCTGAATCACCCGGACGAGCCGCGGAACCCGACTCGGAGACACTGCAGGCTGAACCTTTGACCGAAGCGGAAGAAACAGCCGAAGATGCGGATGAAATGGAGGAACTCCCGCCTTTGGAAGAAGGTGACCTGAGTGGGGCCGAAGATTCACAGCCAGTGGATGAATCGGAGAGTGTTTCCTTGACTTCCACTGAGGAAGAGGCTGCCGTCACCGAAGAGCCGTCCGAACCACCGGAAGAGCCGGAGCAGGCTATTGTGGACGAAAGCCCTGTTGCCGAAGAAGCGCCTGCAGCGATTGAGGAAGCTGAAACGGCCCTGGCGCTTGATGAAGGAGATGCGGATGAAGCTAACGGGATATCTGAAGCGAAAACAGCTTCACAGGTCACAGACATAGCACAAGACATGGAACCAACGGAGAAAGTAATGGATAACGAAACTCTACCCCCATCAACCGCTTCCGCTGCAGGCGGGGCGGAAATGCTGCTTAACTTTCACCACGAGGTGCGCGTGGAAGTCGCGCGGACACGCCTCTCCGGTGAAGAAATTACACAGATAACCAATGGCAGCATCATCGAACTGGACAAGGTTGCGGGCGAGCCGGTGGATCTGGTGCTTGATGGAAAGACCATTGCCCAGGGAGAGGTGGTGTTGATCAACAATGAAAAACTGGGTATCCGCATCATTGGTATTGTCCAGGAATAAGAATCATGCTGTATTCCCCAACTGCTCAAATCAAAGTTGTAGATTATTCGCTGGTGGAAGCGCACTTGAACACCGGACGATTCTGCTGGATGGATATCATTGCCCGGCGCTGGGCACTGCTGGTACAGGAAACACTATACGCGGAATTGCGGGTGATGTGTGAAGTTGAGGCAAAACCGGTGATCTGGATCCGCTTTGAGGACCTGTTGCGCGAAGTTCAGGAAATGCCCATTTTCATTTTTGATATCAACCGGCAGGGCAAGGGACTTTTCCTGTTCGAAAAAGGATTCGTGCGCTTTATCACCAGCCCTCGCGACAAGGAAGGGAGTCATTCAAACGTGCATCTTGAGGAACTGATGAAAAATCACCAGAAGCGGCTGCTGTCTCTGGTTCGTCCGATGATGCAGGATTTCGAAAAAAGCTGGTTGAAAATAGGAAGTTTTCAACTGGAGTTGAAACGCATCACCACCCATCCAAAACGCGCACAGGTGATGCTCCCCTTTGAGCGTTGTCTGCTGGTGCGGGTGCAGCTTCGGGTAGGGGAAATCAACACGGAATTGACGCTCTGCCTGCCATTTTCAGAACTTCAATCCCAACTGACCGTTATGGAGGACAAACGGGTGCTTGCCCCGGAATCGCTGGAACATTACCATGAGCGACTGGAGCAAACCCTTTTGCGGCGGTTGTGTGAAACAGAACACACTGTAACCGCCGAATTGGGGTCGGTTGACCTGCGGAAATCCGGTGGGCGACTACAGGAAGGGGATGTGCTGCCCGTCGATACCAACGGCAAGGTGACCCTGTCGATCAACGGGGAAGCTTCCTTCCAAGGCCCGCTGGGAGCATCCGCGGGGAAATACTCCGTTCAGGTATCCAACCGGATTCCGCGCAAAAAACCCTCCGCGGTAAAACAGGACCAGGAATTTGAGACCATGCAATGGTCATCCGCATCTTAACTTTACAGGCGTAGCGAAATGGTTCGAATGCGGAATGATTCGAATGCGGAGTGCGGACACGCAGGTAAAGGGCGGACACAGAGGTCCGCCCCTACAAAAAACACGGAATGATTCGAATGCGGAAAACACTGTAGGGGCAAACCCCTGTTTTTGCCCACAATAAAGAGCGAACACGCAGGTTCGAATGCGGAATGTTGCTTGTATCGCGGACGTCCGGATTTCACTGCTGCTTCAATATAATCCGCGTATCCATTATGTGTCTCTTGCGCTTATTTGCGGCAATAACAGTTACGACTAAAGGATAACAAACATCAGTTTCCTGCTCAAAAGGGGAATCCATGAAAAGATGCTGAATCCCGGAAGCATGAAACTGAGCAGAACCAGGCCAAAAAGAGTTTGGGCGCCGTAACGGATATTCCAGTACTGATAACGTTGCCGCCACAGTGGGGGCAGCAAGTTCGGTAAGACATAGCTGCCGTCAAGCGGTCCCAGAGGAATCAGGTTAAAAAGGCAGAGGTTGAAGTTGATCAGCATGAAAAGATAGATCAACTGGTCCAGCGGGAATGATCCTGCTTGCATCAATCCGGCGATTCCGGATACGTTTGCCATTACCCCGCCAAGGATGCCGAGGAGAAAGTTCATCGCCGGACCCGCGGCGGCGACATACGCATCAGCGTTGCGGAATCGAAAATTTCGTGGATCGACCGGGACCGGTTTTGCGTAGCCAAAACCAACAACGAGCACCATCAGCGTACCGAACAGATCCAGGTGAGCCAATGGATTCACGCTCAACCTCCCTGCCATCCTCGCCGTAGCGTCTCCGCATTTGTCCGCAACGTAGGCATGTGCGTACTCATGGAAACTCAAGGCAAACATCAGGCAGAATGCCAGAATGATCAGTAATTGAGGTTCAAGACGGAAAAGCATCAATTTAATTCATCAAAATTCGAACCGGTTTGATTGCAACCTGAAATGACCAATTGCTTAAAGTCATAGGCCTGTTGGTTTCGCTAAAGGCATCTCTTGACAAACCGGATTCAATATTTTGGGGAGGCCCTGGAATGTCCGCGGCAACATGATATCGAATTTTCATTTCCCGTGAAACAGAAAACGGTTCAGAACAAAATTCAACCGGAATAGAATTGTCGACCCTTTACCCTGACTTTCTGATGATGGCTTGGTTACTGCATTTCAGAGTTTGACATTTTTCCACCGGAACATAAGGGCGCCTGATGCGAGAATACATGCTGAGAAACCTGATACACAAACATTTGCCGCTCATGCTTTGCCTGGCGGTAATGTTTTTTTGTGCAGAAAGTCCGCTTTATGCAGCAAAAAAATCTCGCAACTGGCGCATCGGCCTGGGGAGGTTGATCACCAACACCTATTATGGATATGACACCCAGCGCAGAAGCAGCGACGGAGGGGACATCTCCACGGACATTAACAAAACCAGTACCGGCCAGATATACTCTTCATCTTTGGTTTTCGAATACATTTTTGGCGGGCGCAAATCGCCTGCGTTGTTCGGAGTTGAATTCGATTACGGGACCAGCACGGGGATAAGGAACTATACATTTGAAGAGTCCGGCAGCAAAAACGGGAAGACAACCAAAATCGGCGACATCACCGAAAGTCTCAGCACAAATTACCTGTACGGCGGCAACATCTTCTTCTCCGACGCGGGAGAACCAGGTTTCAACTGGTCAATCGGCCTGATGACCGGGGAAATGATTGTCAAGCATGAATTCACTGACGGAGGTTCACGGGACGACGACAGCACTGACAGTTGGACAAATTTTAATTCCAGTCAGAGTTCAACACTGACCGTGCCGGTGGAACTGATGAAATTCGGCGTTGAATACATCCTTGAAACATCCGGAATCCGCTTTGAATATTTCAGCACCAAACAGACTTTTTTCGGCAGTGATGATGCCGAAACCAAGGATTCAAGCAACCTGGGTGTTATCAACTCCGTGCAAAAGCAGTATGAAACGGTGAAACTGCAGGGAGGCTTGAGCCTGGTGGTCTTCGCCCGTTTCTGACACTTTTGCTCTTGTGTTCGGCAACCTCAGCTATTACCCGTTCCACTTTAAAACACAGTTTCACTCCCCTTAGTTTTTTAAACCCCCGTCCTGAACCGGTTGCCGTTTAATCCGAAGTTCCCTTAAGTGATCAGTCATATCTCTTTGATTAATTTGATA